>NZ_LFNG01000001.1 GCF_001045435.1 Chryseobacterium koreense CCUG 49689
CAGTCCGCTGTTGCTGTTGTCCAGATATGCCGATCTGCTTTGAAAAAATGAACCTGTATTCTGCCGGATGTTGTTCAGCAGCGTTTCGTAGGTTACTCTTGGCAGACTTTCCGTGTCGTTTTTCATTACTTCATCTTCCACACGTTTGGTGGTAACGGTGGCAATGTCTTGTCCACCTGTTTTATTCTCAAAATTAATCAGTAGAAGATCCAGATCGGTAACATAAGCCATCTGATGATCGTTTTGCGGCTGAATCAACGAAGTGGCTTCTATCAGACCGAAAACATCATCTATATCCTTCATATAATAAGTTCGAGCCGGAACTTCAGGATCGGAAGATTCTTTCGTTATTGCTATTTGTTTTCCTTCGTAAATTAGTTGAATGAAAGAGGAAACCGTTTTATTATCAGACTTTAGAAAATCAAATGCAACAGGTTTGGTGTAATCGGTTTCTTCGGAACCGCTGTCCTGCAAAAGGTTATTATTTCTGATAAAATAATCCTCGTTTTGTGTAACGGAACTGTTGAGAAGTCCTTGCTTTACATACAATCCTGCTCCGGAATAGCTGTCCGTTACTAATTTTACGGCAAACTTCGGCGGATTGGGAAATTCCCAGACCGGCCAGCTTTCATTAAATGTAGCTGCGGTAAAAGTTGTATTGTCAATGCTGAATTTAATATCAGCTTCGGTATTGTTTCCGCTTTCTACCGAATAATTTCCATAAAAATTATAGCTTCTCTGTCGGTTGCTCTGAATGTAGAGATATACCGTGCTTTTCGTGTGAAAATACTGGATCAGGTTATAAATTTCTGTTTCATTTTGTAAAATTTCACTATCTCCGCCAAAACGTATTTTTCCGTTTCCGTAAGCGTGTAAACCGTAAAACGCTGCTATATCAATAAATTGCGTAGCAGATTCCTGTATCAGCTTTTTTTGCATCCCCGAAAAATTAGCAGTATTCAGCTCATATTCCGATGCTCTTGCATAAGAAAGGTTTAATTTAAAAGGATTCGGATTGTTTTCCACCGTGTAATCGCCTTCGTTTAAAACAATGTCGATTCCCAATTCTCCCACTGCATTTCCAAGATATGTTCCGGCAGGAATGATGGGGAAATCAAAAGGATGGGATTCTGTGGTTTGTCCGTTTTCTTCATTAATTTCAGAAACTTTGAAAAAATAGGAATCTATTAAGTCTGCATTACTTTGAGAAAAATTTGCACTCGGAAAACCTATATATTCTGCCATAAATTTCGGCTCAGTTACTTCTAAAAATTCAAAAAACTTTTTAAATTCTTCTCTTACATGCTTTACATATTCTGTTGAATTTTCAGAATATGGAAGTATTTCCTCATTTTCATTCATAAAATCACTTTTCCGAAGTCCGCGGTAAACAATATAGCGGATTGCCAAACCGTTTATCGGCTGCCGAAAAGGTTTTAGGATGAGATTGATTTTTCCGTCATCGGAAGAATTGGGCTGTAGAAAAATCTGCCCCTGACAAATGGCAAAAATTTTTGCTTCTCCGGCAAAACTAATCTTTGCAGTAGTACGAAATACCGAATTCCCGCCACTCCCAACAACTCCGAATTTCTGACCCACAGTTTGTGTAAATGCTTTACTTTTTTCCAAAAAGAAATAAGAATCTGCGTGAAGCTCTGCACGGATATTTCTCCCGTTTTCCGAAGTGGTGGATTGGTTGGAATTGGTGGTTGGCATATCTTAGTTTTTGTGATTTAAAAGATAGTAAGAAAAAAATACAAAATTCAAATATTGAGTGATAATTTTTGTTACTTTTTTAAATTTTGTTTATTGATGGTGGTTTTCGTAGTGTATATTTTTGTTTGATTTCGGTCTATATAATTGATGTGGCTTAGATGTTAAAAGAGTGAAAACTATACATTCCAATCCCACAACTTGAGTAAAACAGATACTACTCATTTTATTTACCTGCGAAAAATAATACAAGGTTGTATCGCTGACCTGCATAAAATAACACTTGGTATTTTCCAAACCTGTATAAAACAGATTTTTGTGAAAAATATGCACAAATACTGGAATTCTTCCATCACATACAGCAAAAAGTTTTACAGGTTTCGAGGTATTGGATTTCACCTTTGACGTAACCCTGAACTTTGTTGATAAAGAACCGACCACAGGACCAAAACCATCTGTGCCTGCGGCATCGGCTAAATTTGACAATTCAGTAAAAAATGTGAATTGGTGTATATTTTCTCATCCGTACTTATTTTATCCAATTAATTATGCAACGTTTCGTATCCATCGACTTTTTCTATTCTTTAACAAAATTTGAAAAATTGCCCTGAATTTTTTAGCTACATCAAAGTCTATTTCGATATATAGAACTTTCATTTTGCTATAAAGAGACTATTGATTTTGTTGCAAGGTCCGTAATTAAAGTGTTTTTATTCCCAATCATCAGACGAAACATAATCAAAGAATAGGTCGTCCTTAAATTCATCAGCCGCTGTAGCAGGAGTCACAAAATCAAATGCAGTAATTCCCTTTTCTTTAAAAACAGGTGGAACAAAGATATTGGTATGGATACCCTTCACCTTAAAGAGCGGTGTAAGCCCGGATTGAGCAATTACTTTAGTATCCAATCCTTTATAATGGGTGTAACCCAAATCTAAGCTGGCATCTGCAATATCAAGTTTGGTTAATGTGATGTTTGCATTGGCTTTTAGTTCGATTTTTGCATTTTCAGTATTGGAAATAAGGATGGTTGCGGTTTCCGCCTCGACTAATTCTGTAATAACGACCCATTTCTTATTCCATTTGCCTTCCTTGTAAAGTTTTATAACTTCATCTCCCAATTTGATCGTGTTCTTAATAAGGTTGGTTTTTGTTTTATTCGCTTTAAACAAGATGGAATTAGCTCCTGAAAACTCTACAATAAATCCTGCATCTAGATTGCCAAGACTACTTCCTGGAGGCGTTATTGTTCCAGATAATTTTGTTGTAACGGATACAGATCCTTTTGAGGAGTATTCTAAATCTTCTGGCGTTTCATCTTCCCGAATATCAAAACCGATATTGAAATCTTCCAAGCCTGCAATTCTTGTAAACGCATTATCTCGGATTACTCCGATATCACCCATTTTCAATGGAACACCCGGCAACCAAGTCGCCATGTAGCCAAACTTACGTTTCATTTCGTCTGTGTACTGTTTCTGTGGTCCTTTCATAATATGATTGTTTAATATTTCGGAAAGTGTGGAATTTAAGTAGGATGTGAATTAACCTCTAACAGCAACTATGACTTCAGGCGCTAGTAACATCCGAATAAAAAACTCTAAAATCTGCTTTAAGAAACTATTATGAAGAGTTTTTTAAGAAAAAAAGAGCATTCCGGTTTATTATTGCCTTTGTATTCTAAGGAAGAAAACCACTACCGGACGAAGAATATGGCTTCCAAACAATTTGAACTGACAATTCAATGTCATGCATTTCAAATATAGAGTTTTTTTCTATTAAAAATGAAATAATTTACTAACATGATATTAGCACTTAATCAAAATTTTCAATCTGTGTAGGAAGAAAAGTTCTTATTCAATATTAGTAAGGTAATCACAGATAATAACTAAATTAAAAAACTGCGATTTTTTGTAGATGGTTGGGTGCTTATAGGTGGTATCAAAACGGAGAGGTATCGCCTTGCATTTGTTGCTCATGGCTGTAGACCATTTTTGGAAACCCTATTAGGCGAATCTTTCGAGCGTTATTAACGTACGGTGTGATAACATCTTTGATATAATCATCGATATCCGGTGGAATTATTGCCTTAAAGAATACTTTAGATTTTTCTTGGTTTGTGCAAGATTACCATTTTTTAGAATTATAGGTTGCAAAGGATGTTTAAGCTTCGCCGTTTCATAGTCTTGTAGAAAAGATCTCTGCTTTATTCAGTTTCTCTAAAGATTTTGGAGTAAGTATGGCGAGTATGAAATAATTAAACATTCAAAATCAGTCAATCTGAAGAAATGGCATAATATAACTCAGAGATTTTAGCTCTTCACCAGAAACTTCCAAATTTCTATTTCACCATATCACAACCAGTCAATTGCCGGTTTAATTATTTAGCGGTTATCGCTATTTTTAAAATAACGATTCAATTGACATAGTTACTGAAATACTTACAGCAGTCTTAGAAAATATTATTAATCACATTGTCAACTTCAGAGTCATGAAAATCATCCAGGTAACTCTCAGTTGTGCTCAATCGTTTGTGCCCCAATGACTGCTTGATAATATTGATGTTTACATTATTTCGTAGCGCACTTGTAGCAAAAGTGTGTCTTGCGGTATAAAAAGAAATGTTTTTTTCGATATTACAAGATTCCATAATCTTTTTTAATTGTTTGTTGTAAAAAGAGATTACATTGTGTTTCCTTGCTCTCAATTCTGAATCTTCATAGTCTTTTAAGTTTTTCTTCAAGATGGGAAAAATATACGGTGTGTCGAATGGCCTGTACATTTTGTAGAATTCCAGTATTTCATTAATGATAGGTAGATTCGGCAGCTTTATCTTTAGCAATGCATCTGTTTTATTCCTGTGATAGTTGAAGTAGTTATTTTCCAGATCAGACCACTTAAGTTCAGCCATATCAGTGAAGTTCATTCCCCTTGCATAATAGCTGAAGATATAGGCGTACCGCGCATTCTTTGAAGAGGGAATTTTTTCATTGTCAAAATCGAGCAGTTTCTTGAATTCTGACTCGGAAAGAGCTTTACGGACATTTCGCTTTTTATATTTAGATAATTTAAAGTCGCGGAAAGGATAGTATTGTTGCTGTACTAGCTTATAATTGATTGCGGTATTGTAAATTCTTCGAATGTTCCTCATATATACGCCTATTCCTCCGTCATTGGCACCTTTTTTACGTAGAGAATTTTCGAAATTGGTTAAGAATTGATAATCAATATTCTCAAACTTATAAGCATCGAGTTTTTTCTCAAATTTTCTTAAAGCAACCAAAGTGTCTTCCATTGATCTGGCATAACTGACCTGAGAATTACTCTTTAGAGCTTCTATTTCTTTTAGGAAAAACTGAACGAAAGTAATCCCTTCATTTGTCTTGCGGGAATAGTATTTGTCAAACAAAACCAAATTATAACTTTCATATTCCATTTCGAGGATGCTGATTATATCAGATGCATAATCTTTCATTTTGCGCAAAGTTTTGTTAAATACAAAAGCGTTCGTAAATTTGGACTTAAATTCCCCCTGCTTCTCATCCCATTCTGTTAATTTGCATGTGAAAGGAGTAGAGTAGAATTTGGATCTTCGATTAATAGTGACGCGTAAATAAATAGGGTACAGACCATTTTTTAGGGAATTCTTTTTGCAGATAATTCTAAGACTGGTATTCATTACTTCAGATTTTAAGTTCAACATGAGTACAACATATTGTACTTTTTTGTGAACTTCGATGAAACCAAAAATAAGTGAACCTTTATATAACTGCAAGAGAATCAGATACTTTGAATGTAGATGAAACCTAATGAAATGCTTCCGCCCTCATCTCATAATCAGCAAGTCCTTGGTTCGAGCCCAAGCTGGGCCACTATAAAAAGATTCTACAAATTGTGGAATCTTTTTTTATGTTTTGGAGCCTGATTAAATTTTATTCAACAATAGTTGATGCCGGATAATTTGGCCATATTTGCTCCACTTCGCATTAGAAGCTCATAATTTCCGCACAATCTTCGGTCCTTATCAAGCCAAGAAAACGTTCTTTCAATAATCCCTCTTTTAGAAATAGGCTTAAACTCCGTTTTCTTTTCATCGCTTCTCATTTCGACACTGATTAAATATCCGAACTTGCTTTTGATCTGTCCAGAAAAGGTTTCTCACCGCGGAAATCCGCATTCTCAGTCTAGCTCATTCTGTGCGGAGACGATATGGAAAATGAACCGTTTACAAAACTGCGGAAGATGAAAATGGGCAAGGCGGCCTGCAATTTTTTTAAGAAACTTGCGGATCTAGAATTGGCAGTACTGCAGGAATTAACTAGAGATTCACTGACTGAAACTGCTCGGAAATTGAGACAAAAAAAACCGAAAATCAATTCGGTTTTAGTGCTGATTGACCGGTTCCATCACCTGCTCAAAATCGGCATGCTCTGACTCTTCGCAGAGGTATTTCAACGACCACTTGCTGAAACTCTCGATCATGGGAACAAGATCTTCGGCTTTCTCGGTACAGTGGTAGTGGAAGACCAGTTTATTTTTGGTGCTTCTTGTTTTGGTTAGCAATCCAATGGAGGTCAGTTTTTCAAGTCGGTCTGCCAATGTGTTCGTTGCGATTTTTTCTGGCATCTGAGACAGCTCCTTGTAAGTGGTTTTTCCGAATGCATGGATATCCCGAAGTATCAACAAGGTCCATTTATCTCCCAAGATATCCAGGCCTCTTGCCAATGGACAAGTGGAGCGAAATTGTTTAGCATTTTTCATTTCTTGTGTATTGATCCGTTCTCCCTAAAATTATTTGTTAAACGTCTATTCAACAAAAATAACATAATTTTATGACCAAACGAACGAATTCAAGATTTCTATTGAAAGTATGCCCAAATCATAGTGCGGCATTCTCCAAAACAACGGCATATCCTTGTCCGACCCCAATACACATCGTCGCTAAAGCATATCTCTTTCCCGTTTTCTGCAACTCCACTGCGGCAGAGTAAGTGATTCTGGTCCCGCTCATTCCCAGAGGATGGCCAAGCGCAATTGCACCGCCATTGACATTGATTCGCGGATCGTCATTCGCAATTCCCAGTTCTTTTAAAACCGCAATGCTTTGTGCGGCAAAAGCTTCATTCAATTCAATGAGGTCGATTTGGTCTAAAGAAAGATTTGCTCTTTTTAAGGCAAGTTTAGTGGCTTCAACCGGGCCGATTCCCATAATTCTGGGTTCGGTTCCGGTAACGCCGGAACTCACTATTTTCGCTAAAGGTTTTAAGCCGTACTTTTCGATGGCTTCATCGGAAGCGATAATCACTGCGGCGGCACCATCATTCAGGCCGGAAGCGTTTCCTGCAGTGACGGTTCCGTTTTCTTTCACGAAGGCGGCTCTAAGTTTTCCCAAAACTTCCATAGAACTGTTTGGTTTGATGAATTCATCTTTGTTGATGATGATGGGATCTCCTTTTCTTTGAGGAATGACGACATCTGAAATTTCCTCGGCTAATCTTCCGCTTTGCTGCGCTTTTGTAGCTTTTTGCTGGGATTTTAAGGCGAATTCATCCTGTTCCTCTCTTGAGATTTTATAGATTTCGGCTAGGTTTTCTGCAGTTTTTCCCATCGCTTCAGTTCCGTACATTTTCTCCATTTCTGGATTGATGAAGCGCCATCCGAAAGAGGAATCATACATTTTTTGCGTTGTATCAAAAGCGTTTTCAGATTTTGAAAGTACATAAGGCCCTCTGGACATTCCTTCCACACCACCCGCGATGAACAGATCTCCTTCGTTGGATTTGATGGCTCTAGAGGCCTGCACAATAGCGCTCATTCCCGATGCACAAAGTCGGTTCACGGTTTCTCCCGGAATGGTAACGGGCAATCCAGCAAGCAATAACGCCATTCTCGCCACATTCCGGTTGTCTTCTCCGGCTTGGTTGGCACATCCGATAATTACGTCATCTATTTTGTCTAAAGGCAATTCCGGATTTTTGGCCACTAAACTTTTGATCACTGAGGCCATCAAATCGTCTGTTCTCACTGGTGCGAGTTGACCTTTGAAGTTGCCGATTGCGGATCTGGTCCCGGCGATGATGTACGCGTTTTTACTCATTTTTTTAATTTGTTTTAAAAATAGTTTTTTTCTTTGATCAGAAAAATGTCAATCCCTCAACTTATGTTCAATCTGAAGCGTTTTCTTGTGAAAATACTTGATCGGATAAGCTGTAATGAAAACTACCAAAAGTCCGATCAAACATCCGATCAAAACCGAAATGAACCTTTCTATTGGCGCGATATAGCCTTCGTCTGGCTTTTCTATTAAAATGATAATCATCGCCACGATGGCGGTCCTTACCACATTAAGCAGATTGAAAGTTTTGCATATTACGGCTCCGAGAATGATTCCGATCATTACCTTCAAATAAGTGTCGATGGGAAAAAATACTACCGCAAAACCAGACAGCGCACCAATGAAATTGGCTTTTACCCGGTCAATAGAGAGTTTCCAGCTGTCTTTCGCTTCGGGGGAAATCACCAGCAAAACCGAAATCAGCGCCCAAAACAAATCGTATTGTGGGATGGACTTCATCAGCACATAACCGATGCTGAAACCGATCAACGACCTACAGATATAGATGAAGAGTGGCGAGAAAATGAATCCCCGAAATCCTGAAATAGTCGCAGATTTATCCATTTGATGAATGTTTTCTCCTGCAAAAATAACCTTTGTTATTTTAATGATAAAGTTTTAAGCCAGATCTTCATTAAATTTCGTGGAAGTTTTTGAGCGGATTTCCTCTAAAGTTGTTCTCGCCATCAATTCGGTAAAAGTAAGTTTCCCGCCCATAAATCGAAAAACTGCTAAATCTGTACTCAAAAGTCCTGCCACCATTTCTCATAAACCTTCACATCATCCATCCAGTCTACTTTTTCGCCAATTTTCGGATACAGAATCCTCAAGTCATCGGTATTCAGCTCCGCCATTTTTTGCAGTGGTTCAAACCAGGGATGAGGTGCCAAAGAAAATTTGGAATTGTGAACGGGAATCATGCGCTTTGCGTTCAAATCCTTCATCGCCTGGATATTTTGCCCTGGAAGAAAGTGGATGTATTTCCAGTCTTTATTATATTGCCCGTTTTCCAGGATGGCTAAATCGATCCTGCCGTATTTTTCGCCAATCTGCTTGAAATGGTCACCGTAACCGCTGTCTCCACCAATGTAGATTCGCTGGTTCGGTGTTTCCAAAACAAAACTTGACCAAAGCGATTGGTTGGCCTTCAATCCGCGTCCTGAAAAATGCCGCGCCGGCTCTGCAGTAACCTTGAAGCCATCTCCTAAATCAGAACTTTCCTGCCAATCAAGCTCGATGATGTTTTTCGGGTCAAATCCCCAAAATTCCAAATGTTCGGCGGTTCCCAATCCGGTAATTATTTTCTTGATTCGTGGGAAAATTTTGGTCACGGTTCCATAATCGAGGTGATCCCAATGGTCGTGGGTGATCACGAGGAAATCGAGTTCAGGAATGTCTTCCGGTTTGTAGATGTCACTGCCTTTAAAAGCTTTCGCGGTAAACGAAAAAGGTGATGCATAACCGCTAAATACGGGATCCACCAGAATTTTCACGCCGTCAGTTTGCAAGAAGTAGGAGGAATGCCCCATCCAAACGTAAACATTTTCATGAGGGTCTATATTTTTCAAGTCGCTTTTCTCGAAATGAAAAGCTTTTGGAGGAAATCTATTCGGGGTTTTCCCGAAAATGAACCGAAACATTGCTTCAGGCATTGAAGTTCCTTCCGCCAGTTGAGGCGTGTAACTCAGATTCTGAAATTTCCCGTCTTTATAATTTGGAGATTTTAGGATTCTTTCTAAACGAGCTCCAGAAGGAAGTTTTCCAAATTTTTTTTGTTTCATAATGATATAGGCGGAAACCGACAGGATTCCCACAAGTATTAAAAGTGATCGTGCGATTTGCTTCAGGATTTTCATTTTTTGCAAAGACGGATGGACCGGCTAAATTACCTTAAAATTTATAGCTGGAATTGGCTAATCCGCATTCAGATTGATAAAAATCATTTTTGAAGTTAATTTTAAATAAATAATTTTTTCTCTCGCTTATTTTATTTAATTTTAATCAACCTTAAAAATTTACAGCTATGCACGAGAATGTAGTCGTTAAACAAAGAGTTAACGCACCTGTAGACAAAGTTTGGAGCGCGATCACCGACAAAGCGCAAATGAAGAAATGGTATTTCGATATTCCTGATTTTGAAATTGGCATCCACAAACAGTTCAATTTTTACGAACCCGGAAACGAGAAGAAATTCCATCATCACGCAGAAATCCTGGAAGTAATACCTAACGTGAAATTGAAGCACACCTGGACTTATCCAGAATTTTCTAAGGAAAAAACCATCGTAAGGTGGGAACTGGAACCGGACGGAGACGGAACCATGGTAACTTTAACGCATAAGGGACTTGAGAACTTTGAACATTTGGGCAAAGATTTCGAAAAACAGAGTTTCGAGCAAGGATGGAACGGAATCGTGGGCAAGAGCCTAAAAGAGTTCGTGGAAAATTGACGACATATTTTTATCAGAGCGGGTTTTTTTGAAGCCCGCTTTTTTTTTAACTTTATCCTACAAAAGTGATGAAGTCGGTCCCGTTTTCAAGTGGAATCAGTAATGGTAAAATTATGTTTGATACGAAATTTATTCAAAAATGAGAATGATTGTTCAAGATTAATTTCGCTGACAGATGAAAAACGATTGATAGAAGTTCCCTAATCGGCGTGATGATATTTCTAAACATCGTAACTTTACTAATATTAAAAAATACATTGAACCAAAATAAATACTCGTACAAGATATGATGGAAAACCAAAATTTTGCAGAAGCAGGAATGTTGATCAGAAAGCCGGTTGCAGAGGTTTTCAACGCATTTGTCAATCCGGAAGTAACCACCAATTTCTGGTTCACCAAGTCCACCGGAAAGTTGGAAGAAGGAGAGGAGGTTATCTGGACGTGGGAAATGTATGACCTCCACGTTCCGGTAAAAGTAGCGCAGATTGTTCCCAACGAACTGATTGAAGTGGAATGGGGGAACTATAATGAGATGAACAGAGTGGTTTTTACTTTCAAGAAAATTGCGGAGAACGAAACTTTTGTTCAGGTGGTCAATGACCTGTTTAAAGGAAATGCCGAGGAATTGAAAAGTCAAATCCGGGATTCCACAGGTGGTTTTAATCTGGTGATGGCGGGTTGCAAAGCATGGCTAGAATTTGGAATTCATTTGAATTTGATTCGGGACCGGTTTCCGATGGGGAAATGAAGGATATGGATGCACTCCGTAGCATTTTGGATTTCGCCGCGCATTGAATTTCCTTTGAAAGAGAATTTTTTGCGCAGTGAAATTTCTAAGCGTGAATGACCAGTAAATTTTGTGTGAAGGATTCGCCGCTTTTACCGAGAAATATGGTGGTTTAATTCATACATCGCAAGTTTTAATAATACAACAAAAGGCCGTATGAAAATAATATTAACCGGAGCGACCGGAATGGTTGGAAATGGTGTGTTGCGGATATTGCTGAAAAGAGATGATATCCAGGAAGTCCTTTCAATCAGCAGAAGACCGAGTGGGATTTCTAACCCAAAACTGAAGGAAATCTTGCATGAGGATTTCTGTGATTTGTCGGCGATTGCGCATGAAATGAAGGGTTATGACGCTGTTTTGTTTTGCTTGGGAATTTCATCGGTGGGAATTTCTAAGGATCGATACTTTCAGATTACCCACACTTTGACGATGCATTTTGCGGAAACCTTCAAAAAGGAAAATCCCGAGGGAAGATTCTGCTACATTTCGGGAGCCGGAACGGATTCCAATGAAAAAGGTTCCGGTTGGGCAGCGGTGAAAGGAAAGACTGAAAATGATTTGATCAAGCTTTTGGGAAACAATGCCTATAATTTTCGTCCCGCTTTCATGAAGCCGGTTGCCGGACAGGATTTTGTGAATCGATGGTATGCCTATTTTTCCTGGATGGATGCGATTTTCAAACCGCTGTTCCCGAATTATTTCGGAACGGTAGAAGAAGTTGCAAACTCGATGGCGAATGTGGCCCAGAAAGGATATTCGAGTCAGGTTCTGGAAGGGAAGGATATTTCGATTACGGCGAAAAATATCTGAGGAAAATACCTGCGCAAAAGCGACTGGTCTGGTTATTAGCCCCGATCGCAACGGCATCCTTTTTTGTTTTTCGCGATGGATGACGCATGGGCAAAACAAAAAAGATATAGTGGAGAGCGGGACTGCTCTTCGGAAAAATCCCAGTCTTGTTGCTCCTAATCAGTTACTTTGCTTTTGCTTCCAATTCGTTTCTTTTCTGCACTTTTCTGAAGGTGTAGGAGCTCATGATGATGCTGAATTCATAGAGCAACAATAGTGGGAATGCGGCCATGAGCATGCTCAAAACATCTGCGGGAGTTACGATTGCTGCGACTACCATGATCAATACTATGGCGTGACGACGGTAGGTTTTCATGAAAGTTGGTGTGAGAATTCCGATATTGGTGAGGAAATACACGATGACGGGGAAAAGGAAGATCACGCCCATTCCCAAAACGACCTGCAAAAATAAGGTGGTGTAATCGCTCAAATCGTAGAGCGGCACGATGATGTCTGAGATTTTGAAGATGACTCCGAAATTGATCGCGAAAGGCAAGATCAGAAAATAGCCACATAGAATTCCGGCGAGAAAAAGAATCCAAACAAAATTGATCAGGAAAACCGAGTTTTTTCGTTCTTTGGGATGCAAAGCGGGACTGATGAACCGCCACAGTTCCCAGATGATGTATGGAAACGCCAAAACCATTCCTCCGAACATGGAAACCGCCATCATTACGTTGAATTGCTGGTAAAGTTTCTGTACCCGGACCGGAAAATCGTGGGGAAGTTTGATGCTGTCGTGACCGAGAACCATATTGGAAAAGTGGTTTACGATGCGGAAAGTGGGGAAATTGTTTCTGGTAGGTCCAAAGAAAACATGGTCCATAATCCAGTTGATATTAAATCCGACAATAAATGCGCCCACTACAATTGCGATGATAGAGCGGATCAGATGTCCGCGCAGTTCGCCGATGTGTCCCCAAAATGACATTTCTTTTCCCTGGTTCACGAAATATTTTATTTAATAATTGAAGTTGCGAAATTACGAAAAAATGGTTGCAGTTGGTGCAGGCTGCACTTGCTGTTTAGTCCTATATTTCGCGAAATTCTCGATGCAGCAAATTCATTCGAAGAAATGGATCTCGAAGCGAATTCACTTTAATTAATCCCCTCGTCCAAAAGTCTGTGAATATCAATAATTCCAAAGTATTTTCCGTTTTCTGTGACGATCAGTTGACCGATGTTTTTCTCTTTCAAAATCGACATGGCTTCTTTCGCGAGACGGTCTTTTTCTATGCTTTTGGGGTTTTGGGACATGATGTCTTTAGCGGAAATTTTTGAGAGGTCCTGTTCGCTCATCAACATTCGGCGCAAATCGCCGTCTGTGATGACGCCGGTAATTTCTTCGCCGTTGGTAACTACGGTGATTCCATGCGTGGAACCACTGATGGAAATGATGATCTCGCGGATTTCGGCGTCTTCAGAAACTAGTGGTTTTTGGGAAGAGAGAAATTGCTCAACTTTTGCGGTGAGGTTTTTTCCCAGACTTCCGCCCGGATGGAATTTGGCGAAATCTTTTTGCTGGAAATCATTGATCTCCATCAGACAAACCGCCAAAGCGTCTCCCAACGCCATCTGAACCGTGGTTGAACTTGTGGGTGCCAGTTTAATCGGGCAAGCTTCTTTCTCCACGTGGCTGTTCAAAACGATATCTGAGAACTCTGCGAGTTTGGAGTTGAGATTTCCAGTCATGCCGATCAGCGCGGAAGAATATTCCTTCAAAAAAGGTGCGAGATTCACTATTTCAGGTGAATTGCCTGAATTGGAAATGCATAAGACCACGTCTGTTTTTTGGATCACGCCCAAATCGCCGTGAATCGCTTCCGAGGCATGAAGAAACTGAGACGGTGTTCCGGTGGAATTCAGCGTTGCAACGATTTTGTTTCCCACATGAGCCGATTTCCCGATTCCTACAATGATGAGCTTTCCTTTTGCAGAATTGATGATTTCTACGGCTTTCAGAAAATTCTCGTCAAGTCGGTTTTTAAGGTTTTCGAGTTCTGAGATTTCTATGGAAATAGATTCTTTCGCGATTTTTAGGATATTTTCGTTATTCATTTTCGAATTTCAGGTTTTAGACTATTGATCCCTAGTAATTTAGGTGAAAGCGACCCAGGTTTTTCATCGGCTGATTCCTCACTTTTAACAAAAATTTAAGCAAAGAAAAGTTTCATTTTTTTCTAATCTGATTTTTATTTTCTAACTTTGGGTAAAATGCAAATTTAGCAAACAATATTCAATGAAGACAAAAATCGCCGAATTATCGAAGGAATTGAAGAAGTTATTCGGCTTCTCTACATTTAAAGGACAACAGGAAGAAATCATACAAACGCTGCTCGATGGAAAGGATGTTTTCGTTTTAATGCCGACCGGAGGAGGAAAATCGCTTTGTTATCAGTTGCCAGCACTCATTTCTGAAGGAACCGCCATCGTGGTTTCGCCATTAATCGCACTGATGAAAAACCAGGTGGATGCGGTCAATGGACTTTCCGAAGCGGAAGGAGTTGCCCACGTTTTGAATTCATCCTTAAATAAAACCCAGACCAAACAGGTTTTCGACGACATCAAATCTGGAAAAACCAAACTTTTGTATGTTGCTCCAGAATCACTGATCAAGGAAGAATATCTTGAGTTTTTGAAGGAGGTGAAAATCTCGTTCGTGGCAATCGACGAGGCGCACTGCATTTCTGAATGGGGACACGATTTCCGCCCGGAATACAGGAACCTGAAACTCATCATCGACAAGATTGCGGATGTACCTGTAATCGCGTTGACCGCCACTGCAACTCCAAAGGTTCAGGACGATATCCAAAAAACTTTGGGAATGACGAATGCAGTGGTGTTCAAGGAAAGTTTCAACAGACCGAATCTGTTCTACGAGATTCGCCCGAAAATCAACGTGGACAAAGAAATCGTGAAATTCATCAACAAGAATAAGGGGAAATCCGGAATCGTCTATTGCCTGAGCCGAAGAAAAGTGGAGGAATTCGCGCAACTTCTTCAGGTGAATGGAATTAACGCGCTTCCTTACCACGCCGGTTTAGACCAAAAAACCAGAGTCGCCAATCAGGACAAATTCTTGATGGAGGAATGTGACGTGATTGTAGCCACTATAGCTTTCGGAATGGGAATCGACAAGCCGGATGTGCGGTTTGTGATCCACTACGATATTCCAAAATCGCTCGAAAGTTATTACCAGGAAACGGGAAGGGCCGGAAGAGACGGCGGTGAAGGACATTGCCTCGCTTTCTACGATCCGAAAGATATCGAAAAACTGGAAAAGTTTCTAGCCCAAAAGCCGGTTTCCGAAAGGGAAATTGGTTTGCAATTGCTGAATGAAGTAGTAGGTTACGTAGAAACTTCCATGAGCAGAAGGCAGTATATCCTCTATTATTTCGGAGAACAATTTGACCCTGTAAATGGCGATGGAGCGAAGATGTGCGACAATTCCGTAAATCCGCCAAAACTGAAAGAGGTGACCAAAGAATTGAAATTGGTGTTGACTTTGGTCAAAGATTTAGAGGAAAAATTTAAGACGAAAGATCTTATTGCAGTTATCGTTGGCAAAGAAAATCCGGTGACGAAATCCTATAAACTGGAATCCACGAAACATTTCGGAATCGGGAAAAATGAGTCCGAAAATTTCTGGAAATCGATTATCCGGCAAGCGACGGTGCAGAATTTTTTGGCTAAAGACATTGAAACTTACGGGGTGTTGAAAATAACCGAAAAAGGTCAGAAAGTCATTGACGGAAAAGACAAAAACGCTTTCCTGATCGCAGAAGACCGGGAATATAACCTGGAACAGCAGAAAGCCGATTCCGAGAAAATCCAGGTGCAACAAAGCGGTGGTTTAGACCAAAACCTTTTCAACCAATTGAAAGATTTAAGGAAAACGGTTGCCAAAAAACACGGAATTCCGCCGTACACCGTTTTTATGGATCCCAGTTTGGAAGATATGACGGTGCAATATCCGATCACCGTGGAAGAAATTGGGAAAGTTTACGGGGTAGGTGAAGGAAAAGCAAAAAAATACGGAAAAGAATTTGCCGAGTTCATCAAAAAGTATGTGGAGGAAAACGATATTGAACGAACTCAGGATATGGTGCTGAAAGGTGTTGCGAACAAATCCAGCCACAAGGTTTTCATCATTCAAAGCACAGACAAAAAAATCGATCTGGAAGACATCGCCAAGGCCAAAAACCTCTCCATCCAGGAACTGCTGAAGGAAATGGAGCAGATCGTGTATCAAGGAACAAAACTTAATATTGATTATTATATAGACGAAAACTTTGATGAAGACATCGTGGAAGAATTCATGGAATTCATGCGGGAAAGCGAGAGTGACAGCATGAAGATTTTGCTGAAGGAATTTGGCGACGATTTGACGGATGAGGAAGTGCGGATGTTGAGGATCAAATTTATTTCGGATGTAGCAAATTAGCATAAGTAAAACGCAATTGGTAATGGACGAGAAGATTTTAAATACAAAAAATCGAAATCCTGCAATGAGTCCGCGGTTTAGAAGATGAACGAATCATCCGCGAACTGCTTGATTTGAAGTTGCGGATTGAGAAACTGAATTTGGTTTCCGAACCCAAACAAAAATGGAAGTGAAGGATGATTTCGAAGAAAGATGGGCAAGTGGAACGAATTCAGAGCAATCGAGGTCGGAATCAAAACGGAAAATTCGTGAGTGGTGGGGGAAATAGCAATTTTTTACACCAATGAAAACACTACATGGTACATTTTCTTTGACAGAAAAGATCACTGATTTCTGATTAACCACCTTATTAACAACCACTCAAAAGACTTCTCGGAATTATTATAAATTTGGAATTGCACAAGCTTTTTGATGAACCACCCACAAAAAACCATCCTTTTCATCCTGCCGGATTTGGAAGCAGGCGGCGCTGAAAGAATTGTCACCACCATTGCGAACCATCTGCCGCGGGAAAGATTCGAGCCTAAAATCCTTTTGCTCAGAAAAGAAGGTGCTTATCTGGAAATCCTTAAGGATGATGTGGAAGTTGTCGATATGAATGTGCGGCGAATCCGGAATTCACTTTTGCCAATTTTAAATGAAATCAGGAAAAGAAAACCTGAGATCGTTTTCTGCGGTTTCGGCGAGGTGAACGCGTATATTTCCTTTTTCATCAAAATGTTTCCGAAAACGAAATTCATCGCCAGGGAAACCAACGTGGTGTCTAAACACGTCACCCGGAAAGACATCCGCTTTTTCTACAAATTCTACAATAATTTTCATAAAATCATCTGTCAAAGCGACGATATGCAGGAGGATTTGGTTGAGAACTTTAATATTAAAAAGGACAAAATCGTTAAAATCAACAATCCGGTTGATTTTGATTTTATCGATGGCCAATTGGAGGAATCCATTAAGCCGGAAATTTTTGAAAGCGGTTTCAAAAATGTCGTAGCGATCGGAAACCTCTCTGCCAGAAAAGGTTTTGATAATCTACTGAAAATTTTCACCTATCTAAAAGATGAAAAAATTCTGCTTCACATCTTAGGTGACGGAAAAGACCGTGAACAGCTTCATCAAATGAAAAATGATCTGGAACTCGAGAACGTAATCTTCCACGGACAGCAGAAAAATCCTTATCAATTCTTGAAGTTTGCCGATCTGTTCATTCTTTCCTCGCGCTATGAAGGTTTCCCGAATGTTTTGCTGGAAGCAGGAGCATGCGGAACTTATTCCTTGGCAAACCATTGTCCCGGAGGAATTTCGGAAATCATCCAGCCAGGAATCAACGGTGAGATTTCGGATATTGAGAATCACGCTGAATTTGCGAGAAAAATTGTTGATGTATTATCCCAAAATCATGATTCTTACACCATCAAAAATTCAGTGAAGTCCAGATTTTCAAAGGAGATTATTCTTGGGAAGTACGAGGATTTGTTTTCAAATATACTTCAATAAGTCTTCGATATTTTTTGATTTATCAATATTTCAAAAATTCTCATTCTTTCTTTCTTATATTTGGAAACTATTATCTTAGATTATGAAACGAATTTTATTTTTTACACTTCTATTTTTTTGTGCGGGTATATTTTATGCACAGAATGAATTCATCACTGTTTGGAAGCCGGCTCTAAATTGGGATGGAACAACCTCTAATACTAGTTCCATTGTGATTCCGGTAACAGGAACGTCTTTGGCCATTAGCTGGGAAGAAGTTGGTTATCCTTCACATAATGGAACTACAACTTCTACATCGATAGATTTTGGAGTACCGCTAAATCCAGGTGGTTTCGCTGAAGCTATCTATAAAGTGAAAATTTCGGGAAATGTGCAAACCATCAACTTCCTTGTAAACAGCCAGTCCGCCATGAAATTATTAGAAGTTTCACAGTGGGGAACATCCGTCTGGACCGACCTTGCAAGTGCTTTCACTAATTGTATCCACCTCAATATTACTGCTACTGATTACCCCAATTTAGTCGGAGTAAGTTCTTTAAAAGCAATGTTTAACAATACTGATTTGTCAATTGCAAATATAGAAAATTGGCAAACCTCCACTATTACAGATATGTCGGATATGTTTGGAAAGGCGAAGAATTTCAATTCTAATATTGGGAATTGGGATACTGCTCAAGTGACAAATATGCACAGTATGTTCAATGGTGCATCTAAATTTAACCAGAATATAGGGAACTGGAATACCTCAAATGTTACCTCAATGGGCTTAATGTTTAAGGGAGCATTTTTGTTTAATCAAAATTTAAACAATTGGAATACCTCTAAAGTAACCAATATGTTTGAAATGTTTAATTACGCATTTGCTTTTAATGGAAATATCTCAAGTTGGGATGTCTCAAAAGTTACCCAAACGAACAGAATGTTTGCGGGCGCAGGTAATTTTAATCAGAATATTGGCAATTGGAATACGTCTTCACTCACATCAATGATCGGAATGTTTATGGACGCGGTATCCTTCAATGCCAATATCGGTTCATGGAATGTGTCAAATGTTGCGGATATGTCTTACCTTTTTTCTGGTGCGTCATCTTTTAACCAGAATATTGGTAACTGGGATGTCTCAGGTGTTAATAATCTGCTGGGTACTTTTTCAGAAGCAATTTCTTTTAATCAAGACATTGGGAACTGGAACACACAAAATGTAATGTTTTTTGCTGGAACATTTTATAATGCATCATCCTTTAATCAAAATATTTCAACTTGGAATACTTCTGCGGCAACCTCGATGGCTCTTATGTTTCAGGGTGCAACGAGTTTTAACCAGGATTTGTCATCATGGAACACCTCCAATGTCTCCAGTATGGAGCGGATGTTCGAAGGTGCTACCTCCTTTAATCAAAGTTTGGCAAATTGGAATCTGAAAATGCTAAATAACGGTCCACAAAATGTCTCATTATTAAATCTTTTCACCAATACCGCATTAAGTTGCATTAATTATGACAATACACTGCAAGGTTGGGCGCAAAATACTGAAACACCAAACTTCTTAGATTTGGGCAATGTTTCCGGCATCAAGTATTCCAGTCCACAAGCAGTTACTGCAAGGAACTTTTTGTTGATGAAGGGTTGGGTAATTAATGGTGATACCTACGATCCAAGCTGTAATCCTTTAGCAACCAACGAAAAAGTAAAACGGGATTTTGTCGCTTATCCAAATCCGGTTTCTGAATTTCTGTTTGTGAAGGTTCCGATTACTCAAGAATTCAAATTATTTAATGCAAATGGTCAATTAATAAGATCTGGCAAGCTCGTCGAAGGTGAAAATAAGATAGATTTTTCAAAATTGTCAAAGGGTCTTTATCTTATTCACGTAAATGGAAAAACTGAAAAAATTATCAAAAGATAAAGTTTTCATTCTGAATTTTATTAACAATCTGCTCAACTTAAAGCAGATTTTTTTGTTTATGAATATGATTAAAATCATATTCTTGTTACATAAACTTGTTAACTTTTCATTAAATTAAATACTTTATTTATTTAATTATCAGGTTTTTATGTACAAAAATTTGCAAACTTTTTGTAAAGTCAATTTTCTTTTGTAGTTTTAATTCGACAAATATCTAAAATTTTGGAGATGAAAACTGCCACAAAAAAGAAAACGATTTTTACTTATGATGATGCCTACCGCGCAACTTTGGAATATTTCGAAGGTGACGATTTGGCAGCAAAAGTTTGGGTAAGCAAATATGCGCTGAAGGATTCGGAAGGAAATATATACGAACAAACTCCTGATGATATGCACCGAAGAATCTCATCCGAGATTTCCAGAATCGAAGCAAAATATCCGAATCCGCTTTCTGAGCAGAAGGTTTTCGATTTGATCAAGAACTTCAAATACATCATTCCGCAAGGCAGTCCGATGACCGGAATTGGAAACCATTTCCAGATTGCATCGCTTTCAAACTGCTTTGTGATTGGAAACATCACCGATGGCGATTCCTACGGCTCCATCATGAAAATTGACGAGGAACAGGTTCAGCTGATGAAGCGGAGAGGAGGAGTCGGCCATGATTTGTCAAACATCCGACCGAAAGGTTCTGCGGTAAAGAATTCCGCACTTACTTCCACCGGTTTGGTTCCGTTCATGGAGCGATATTCCAACTCCACACGGGAAGTTGCGCAGGACGGAAGACGCGGTGCTTTAATGCTTTCGGTTTCCATCAATCATCCTGATTCTGAGGATTTCGTGGATGCAAAAATGGAGCAGGGAAAAATTACCGGCGCTAATATTTCCGTCAGAATCGACGACGAGTTTATGAAAGCGGTGGTGAAAAATAAAGGTTACATCCAAAAATATCCGATTTTCAGCGATCACCCGAAATTCCAAAAAGAAATCAAAGCGACCGACTTGTGGAAGAAAATTATCCACAACGCCTGGAAATCTGCAGAACCGGGCGTACTTTTCTGGGACACCATTATCCGGGAATCTCTTCCGGATTGTTATGCAGATCTCGGCTACGAAACGGTTTCCACAAATCCATGCGGAGAAATCCCACTTTGTCCTTATGATTCCTGCCGACTTTTAGCGGTGAATCTTTTTTCTTATGTCGAAAATCCATTTACCAAAAAGGCGAAATTCAATTTCGACCTATTTAAAGAACATGTGGGCTACGCTCAAAGAATGATGGACGACATTATCGATCTGGAAATCGAGAAAATTGACGCCATTCTTGCAAAAATTGAGGCAGATCCGGAAAGTGAGGAAATCAAATCTACCGAAAAAAATCTTTGGATCAAGATCCGCAAAAAAACGATCGAAGGAAGAAGAACCGGAGTTGGAATCACTGCGGAAGGCGATATGCTCGCAGCTTTGGGAATCCGCTACGGAAGCAAAGAAGGAAATGAGTTTTCTACTTTGGTGCATAAGACTTTGGCTTTAGCCGCTTACCGTTCTTCTGTGGAAATGGCTAAGGAAAGAGGAGCTTTCGCGATTTATGATTCAAAGAGGGAAACGAAAAATCCATTCATTTTAAGAATTAAGGAAGCGGATCCGAAACTCTACAAGGATTTGCAAAAATACGGACGAAGAAACATCGCTCTGCTCACGATAGCGCCTACAGGAAGTACATCTCTGATGTCGCAAACCACTTCCGGAATCGAGCCGGTTTTCTTGCCGGTGTATAAAAGGAGGAGAAAGGTAAATCCAAATGACAAGGATGTCCGCGTAGATTTTGTGGATGAAGTCGGCGATTCCTGGGAAGAATACATGGTTTTCCACCACCGTTTCAAGCAATGGATGGAGGCGAATGATATAGATACCGATAAAAAATACACCCAGGAAGAAATCAACAAAATCATCGAGGTTTCTCCTTACTACAAAGCCACTTCCAACGATGTGGACTGGCTGAGCAAAGTAGAAATGCAGGGCGCGATCCAAAAATGGGTAGATCACTCGATTTCCGTAACCATCAATATTCCGAACGAGGCTACCGAAGAACTGGTAAACCAGCTTTACATCAAAGCGTGGGAAGTCGGCTGCAAAGGAGTTACTGTTTACAGAGACGGTTCGCGTTCCGGCGTTTTGATTTCTGCGGAAGACAAAAAAGAGGAAGGCGCTGAAGCCCCGAAAACCGTGTTCCCAAAAAAACGTCCGCAAATTCTGGAGGCCGATGTGGTGCGTTTCCAAAATAATAAGGACAAATGGATTGCCTTTGTTGGGCTGATTGACGGAAAACCCTACGAAATTTTTACCGGTTTAGCAGATGATGAAGAAGGAATACTGCTTCCACGATGGGTGAATGACGGAGTGATCATCAAAAACCGTGACGAAGACGGAAAATCCCGTTATGATTTCCAGTTCAAAAATCTGCGTGGCTATAAAACAACTATCGAAGGACTTTCACATAAATTCAATCCCGAATTCTGGAATTATGCGAAACTGATTTCCGGAACTTTGAGACATGGAATGCCGCTGGAAAATGTGGTGGAACTGATTAACAGAATGGAGCTGAATTTAGAATCCATCAACAACTGGAAAGCCGGAGTAGCTCGTGCATTGAAACGCTATATCGCCGATGGAACGCACGCTGCAGGGAAATGTTCAAGTTGCGGTTCTGATCAGGTAATGTATCAGGAAGGCTGCCTGACCTGCAAAAATTGCGGAAGCTCGAAGTGTGGCTAAAAACCGAAGTCAGAAAATGGAAGTCTGAAGTAGATCTCCAGTTATGCTGAAAATGGTTTTGTTTTGAAAATTAGGTTTCCCGCAGTAGAAAAATCTGGTTTTGAATTTCAGTTCAAAATCATCTTGGTGAGAAAACGCTCAATCCGTCAACCATTTGACAGCGTTAGTAGAGCGAGCTTTGAAACGCTATATCCGCGATGGCGTCGAAGCTGGTAGAAAATTTTCTAATTGCGGCTCTGACCAAGTGCTTTTTCAGGAACTTTGCCTCACTTGGACGAATTTTGGGAATATTAAGTTTGAATAAAACGATGTTTTATAAAAATGAAAAGACGCAAAATTGCGTCTTTTTTGTGACAAATAATGAATGCCCATTACATTTTGTCTGGTGAGATCGGCGCAGGGACTAAGTTTTTAACGGGTTTAATGCTTTTCAAGTACATAAAAATAGCATGGATATCTTCATCGGTCATTTGCGTTAAGTTATTCCATGGCATCGGAGGCAAAAGCATCCGCTCGCCGTCCATCCCTTTATACTTGCCTTCCGTGATTGCTTTTTTGAATTGTTCTTCGGTCCAGTTTCCCAGACCGGTTTCATCAGGGGTTAAATTGGCGGAAAAAGAAACACCCCATGGTCCGGCGGAAGCTGTGAGATCCGGATAGAATACCGCAAATCCCTGTTTAATCATCGGTTCTGTAAATTTCGCAATTGGCCGGTCCGAAGGGAATCCCGATAACATTAATTCCGGGATAATTTCGGGTCCGTTTGCGCCCATTTTTTTGGGGGAATGGCAATCGTGGCATCCCATCGTTGTAACCAGATAATTGCCTCGTTTGACAATATCTTCAGGTTTAATTAACTTCGAATGTTCTTCACTCGAATCTTGTTTAACATTGGAGCATGATGCATTATAAAAAATCGCAAAGCTTGTTACGATTAATGCCCAAACTGTAAAATTGATTCTTTTCATGACATTTAGTTTTTTTGTTTTTTCCAAATTATTTGGCTTTTCGGAATTTGCCCCGTTTTTATAAGTGGTTTCTGGTCTCCACATTGATTTCATTTTTTATAGGCTCTTTTTTATTTAAGAATAGCTAAAACTGCAATGGCTTACCATAAAATAGGTGTCTCTTCACTCCTTTTTTATCTTAAAAGATCTTATTGGATTTACTGCTTTTAAAAGTTAATCGATTTATTAACTGTTTCAAATTTAAGAATTAAAACTGATAAACTAAATAAATATGGTAATTTTTTGCACAGTTTTTTGCGAAAAACGCAGTGTTATTTTCGTTGTTTTACCAGTAATACAATTGTACAAAGGGCACAAGAGCGTATAAAAGAAAATAGGAAAATACTTTCTACGGGTTGCGTGGGGATTGCAGAAAGAAGTGGCGAAAAGATAAATTACTGGGATAAATTCAGGCTAAAATCCCAGATCAAACGCATTAAAGTTGCCGAGAATTCACAAATAATTTAACTGTATGACAAGGTATTGTATCCAGCAGATTGCATCGTCATTCATGACACATTCCCAGCAACGACAAACACCAAAAATCTCTTTAAATCCATAGGATTGGAAGGGAAAATATTTTGTAAATTTGCGCTACTTTTAATTAAATCATAAAAAGATAAAGATGAGTCAATTCGATGTTACCGTAATCGGTTCCGGTCCAGGTGGTTATGTGGCGGCAATCCGTGCAGCGCAGTTGGGTTTCAAAACTGCCATTATCGAGAAATATCCCACGATGGGAGGAACCTGCCTGAATGTGGGCTGTATCCCTTCAAAAGCGCTTTTGGATAGCTCCGAGCATTTCGAAAACGCCAAACATAATTTCGCCAACCACGGAATCATCATCAGCGAACCCAAAGCAGATCTGGGCAGAATGGTGGAAAGAAAAAACGAAGTCGTGGACCAAACCACCAAAGGAATCAAGTTCCTGATGGACAAAAACAAGATTACCGTTTTCGAAGGAGTGGGAAGTTTCGAATCTCCAACGCAAGTAAAAGTAACAAAGAATGACGGTTCCTCCGAAATTCTGGATTCCAAATACATCATCATTGCGACAGGTTCAAAACCATCCAATTTACCTTTCATCACTTTAGATAAAGAAAGAGTCATCACTTCCACAGAAGCGTTGAACTTAAAGGAAATCCCAAAAAAGCTTTTGGTAATTGGAGGTGGAGTCATCGGGCTTGAATTGGGTTCAGTTTATTTGAGATTAGGTGCAGAAGTGACGGTGATAGAATTCATGGACAAAATCATCCCCGGAATGGATGGTGCTTTGTCTAAAGAATTGCAGAAAGTCCTGAAAAAACAGGGAATGAAATTCGAACTTTCTACGGCGGTTTCGGCGGTGGAAAGAAGTGGTGATTCTGTGAAAGTGACCGCAAAAAACAAAAAAGGAGAAGAGGTGACTTTCGAAGGGGATTACTGTTTGGTTTCGGTAGGTAGAAAACCATACACCGACGGACTTGCACTCGAAAAGGCCGGAGTGGATATGGATGAAAGAGGAAGAGTGAAAGTAAACGACCACCTGCAAACGAATGTTTCCAATATTTATGCAATCGGAGATGTAATCCAGGGAGCGATGCTAGCTCACAAAGCGTCTGAAGAAGGCGTTTTGGTCGCAGAACAATTGGCAGGACAAAAACCGCACATCAATTACAACCTGATTCCGGGAGTGGTTTACACTTGGCCGGAAGTGGCGGGAGTAGGCAAAACTGAGGAGCAACTGAAAGCAGAAGGTGTTGCCATAAAAGTTGGAAATTTCCCGATGAGGGCATTGGGAAGAAGCCGTGCTTCAGGTGATCTGGATGGATTCATCAAAATTATCGCAGACGAAAAAACTGACGAGATCCTCGGAATGCACATGATCGGAGCGAGAGCGGCGGATTTAATCGCAGAAGCAGTGGTGGCAATGGAATACAGAGCAAGTGCGGAAGATCTCGCGAGAATGTCTCACGCGCATCCAACCTATGCGGAAGCAGTGAAAGAAGCAGCTTTGGACGCAACGGCTAAGATTGCGCTTCACTTTTAAGATATCATTCCTTATCGATTTTATAAATAAAGAGAAGTTTCGGCTTCTCTTTTTATTTCAAAATCATTAACTTAGCATAAATATATGAGCGTGCCGGAAATAAGTCGTTTTTACGGAATCATTATTCAGATGTTTTTCAAAGATCATCATCCGCCGCATTTCCATATAACATATGGAGAATATCGGGCAGTGATAACGATTGAAAACGCAATTGTGGAAGGAAATATGACTTCGAAGGCATTGAAATTGGTTTTTGAATGGATGGAGCTTCATAAAGATGAACTAATGGAAAATTGGGAACTTACCCAAAAAGGAGAGTTACCAAAAGCTATAGAACCTCTAAAATAATTATGATGACTTTAATTTGGGTTACAAAAGCAGAATATGTTTCAGACTACAAGATTAATTTTACCTTTAATACAGGGGAAGAGGTAATTGTAAATTTGGAACAATATCTGGATGATGGTATTTTTTTGAAATTGAAAAAAAAGGATTACTTTAGAAATTTCAAGCTCAATTCCTGGACGGTAGAGTGGGAAAACGGAGCAGACTTTTCCCCAGAATTTTTATATTCGTTAAAACCTGATAAAGAATTGATTTTATAAATAAAGAGAAGTTTCGGCTTCTCTTTTTATTTCCCGGAATTCCATTATTTTATAGCTAACTTTGATTATATCAAAAGTAAAACTCATGAATAATATTAAACTCACAAAAGCCAGCTATGTTTCTGAATACACTGTTAATCTGGAATTTAGCACCAATGAAAAAATGACCGTCAATCTTCAACGATTCATTGAAAAACCAGAGTTTTCCGGATTAAAAAACCAAGAAATATTCAAAGATTTTAAAATTGAAGACGGGAATTTGGTTTGGAAAAACGGAGCCCATTTCGCGGCGGATTTTCTGTATGGATTGCCGAATGAAACAGAGCTGAGTTGCTCATAAACGAGTTGGACGTAGATGAAGAATTCAGTCAAATAACGACTCGTTGCTTACAAGTGAATTTTCCTTTAATGTTCCTGTTCAGGAATCCGCCTTTTGAAAACGAACTTCTAAACCCTTCGAAAATTGAAAAAGGGACCTGGAAATAGTCGTAAACTTTTCCCGAAACAAACATGATGGTGAGAATCATCTGTTCGGTATTGTAGGAGAATTTTTTGATGACATTTGAAGGCATATTTTTCTTTTTACAAATTTCATTCCATTCATTTAGTGTATTTTTGCAGCATGAATATTGGCAAAACCCAGACTCTAAAGATTTATGAGCACAATTCCTCAGGTTTTATACTGGTTGACGAAAATGAAGAGAAGGCATTCCTGCCCAAAATTTTCGCCCCCGAAAACTCATTGATTGGCGATGAAATTGAAGTTTTCGTCTTTCAGGACGATGACAAATTAAAAGCAACCACTGAAAAACCCTATGCAGAAGTAGGGGAGTTTGCGGTAATGAATTGTGTGCAAACCTTGCCGAGCGGCGCGTTTATGGATTGGGGAATCATCAAGGATTTGTTTATTCCCTACACCCAGCAAAAATTGAAAATCCAGGAAGGAAGACGATATCTGGTTTATATTTATGTTGACGAAAAAACGGGACTGATCACCGGAACCACCAAATTCAAGCGGAATCCACAATACACGGATTTACCCTTCAAAAATGGAGATCAAGTGGACCTGATTTTGATGGGCGAAAGTGAGCTCGGATGGAATGTCGTCATCAACAAAGAATACATCGGACTTATTTACGCAAGTGATGTTTACAAGAAACTTTATCCATTGTCTCAAGAAACCGGCTACATCAAAACCATTCGTGAAGATGGTAAAATTGATGTGACTTTGCAGCCGGAAGGTTTTGCACACATTGACGAGTTCCAAAAAATCATTCTGGAAAAACTGAATGAAAATTACGGTTTGCTTTACCTTTCCGATAAATCCTCGCCGGAAGAGATCAAAGACGAACTCCAGATGAGCAAGAAGAACTTCAAAAAAGCAATCGGCGGACTTTATAAGGACAAAAAGATTGAGATTTTGGAGGATAAAATCAGGTTGCTCTAATCTAAATAGTACTTGCGGTTTCAAGAACTAATCTTGAAAACGTTTTGATTATCAATAAAAAAAGTTCTTCAAAAGAGAACTTTTAATGAGTCGGGATGACTGGATTCGAACCAGCGACCCCTTGCACCCCATGCAAGTACGCTACCAAGCTGCGCTACATCCCGAAATTGCTGCAAAATTAATAATTTCATCCCACTTAGGAAACTCATTCTTTCCTCACCAGCAGAATCCAGTCATCCTCCAGAAATTTATAGCCGATATCGTAAACAAATCGGTATTCCGCACCGTTTTTATAAACCCGCAAGTTGGTGAAATAGTCAAAGTTGAACCCTTCTGAAGTGAGTTTGTTTCTAGTGGTTTTTGCCTTTCCATCCACATAATTCTGTTCAGCGAGAATTCGGTGGTTTTTGCGCAATTTGTTGTTGATGTTGCGCATCAGATTGGTGGAATCCTTGTTGTGTTTGTTGTTGAAGGCGTTTCTGCAGCCATCGTTACAGAATTTCTTGTCACTTCTGCCGATGATTTTGTCGCCACATTCCAGACAGTTGCTCATGGTGTTAGATTTTTTTGGCAAATGCGATGATATGTCCATCCGGATCGGAAAAATAAAAACAGCAATCTCCCCAATTCCGTTCTTCCAATGGACTGATTATTTTAATGTTCAATGCTTTTATTTCGCTATAAACTTTAATTAAATCATCGACATAGAGGTACAGTTCACACCGCGGAATTCCCGTTCCAGTAGATGGATTAGGAGTTTCGTTTCGCAATATTTTTTCAATTCCTGAATTGGGCATCAAACCCAAAACAAAGTCATTTGAAATCCGGAATTCAGACATTCCAGATACGTTCAAATCTGCATTTCTCCCCAATATTCTTTCATAGAATTTGGTGCTCTGCTCCTGATTTTCCACATATAAAATCGTGTGAACTTTTTCTATTTTCAAAATGATTGGATTTGTCTTCCATCAAATATAAAGAAAATATCCGCTTGCAAGCGGATATTTTTCTGAAAATCTTATGGTTGAAATTATTCTTCATGACCGTACATTTTATTGTACAGTTTAATGTATTTTTCCTTCACCGCTTTTCTCTTTAATTTTAGGGTGGGTGTCAATTCCCCGGATTCAATGGACCAGATATTCGGAGTGAGCTCAAATTTCTTGATCTGCTCCCAGCTTCCGAGTTTGGTGTTCAGGTAATCAATTTCTTTTCCGATTCTGGCGATCAATTCTGGGCTTTTTACCAGTTCTTCAGGCTTGTCGCCCAGTTGATATCCTTTTCTATCTGCCCAGTTCTTAACGAAATTGAAATCCGGCTGGACTAAAGCACACGGCATTTTTTCACCTTCGCCCACGACCATGATTTGCTCGATGAATTTGGATGCTTTAGCCAGGTTTTCAATCACTTGCGGAGCCACATATTTTCCACCGGAAGTCTTGAACATTTCCTTTTTCCGGTCGGTAATGTGCAGATATCCTTCGTCGTCAATATGACCGATATCTCCGGTTTTAAAATACCCGTCTTCTGTAAACGCTTCTTTGGTCATTTCCTCATTTTTGAAGTAACCCACAAAAACGGAAGGTCCTTTCACCGTAATTTCGCCATCTTCCTGGATTTTCACATCCAGATTTTCTAAGACATGGCCCACTGTTCCAATCTTGATTTTTCCGAAACTGTTCACTGAAATTACCGGGGATGTTTCGGTTAAACCATAACCTTCCAAAATTGGGATTCCGGCGTTTTGGAACATTTTATTCAGTCTAGCCGATAATGCCGCAGAACCTGAAACCAAAGTGATGATATTTCCACCCAAACCTTCTCTCCATTTGGAGAAAACCAATTTGTCGGCAATGATTTCCTTCAGTCCGGAAGGTTTGCCGATTCCCTGTTTCGCCTTGTTCACTCCTAATGCCCAAAGGAAAATTTTCGATTTCAGACCGCCCGCTGAAGTTCCTTTGTCATAAATTTTGTCATAAACTTTTTCGATCAAACGTGGAACTACCGACATCAGATGTGGTTTCACTTCCTTAATGTTGTCACCCATTTTTTCAATGCTTTCCGCGAAATAGATGGAGTAGCCGTTGTATTGATACAGATAAAACAACATTCTTTCGAAAATATGGCAGATCGGCAAAAAGCTGAGCACCTTTATTTCTTTGTAATCCAAGCCTTTAACTCTTGGAATCCTTGGATCGGAGGCCAAAACATTTGACACGATGTTTTCGTGCGTGAGCATTACTCCTTTTGGTTTTCCGGTGGTTCCGGAAGTGTAGATGATGGTTGCCAAATCATTGGCAGTAATGCTATTTGAAATATCTTCAACTTCGGTTTGTGTAGCTTCATCTTTACCTAAGTCCAGAATTTCTCTCCAATTCGCGGCACCGTCAATCTGATCAAAAGTGAAAATTCCCTGCAGTGAGCCAACATTAGGCTTGATCTGCATCACTTTGTCTAAAAGCTCCCGATCGGAAACGAAACAGTATTTCACCTCGGCATTGTTAAAAATAAAATCATAATCCTCCGGAGATATAGATGGATAAACCGGAACCGAAACCGCACCGATCTGAGAAATCCCCATATCCATGACCGCCCATTCCGTGCGGGTTGCAGTGGTGATCAGTGAAATTTTGTCACCGGGTTTGATTCCCAGTTTCAACAATCCACGGGAAATTTGATTGCCCATATTGATGTATTCCTGGGTAGAGGTTTTCTCCCATTCTCCATGATATTTTGTCACGAACATGTCCTCTCTCGCATATTTCTCCAATGCATTGTGAGCAAAATCAAAAATCCTTTTTATTGTCATAACTTAATTATTATTTATTCCTAAATTAAAACTCCGATTTCTTAAAATTGAGTTAATGTAAAAATATCATTTTTATTTTAACCTGCAAAACCTAATAACTGCCTGATTCCAATTAAATTTTTTCCTTTTTGGAAAAGTTGTAAATTTACCCTCAAATAAACAGTAAACTTTATGAATTTTAATTTAACAGAAGAGCAGTTGATGATTCAGCAAGCGGCGAGAGATTTTGCGCAGACTGAGCTTTTGCCCGGAGTAATCGAGAGAGATAATCTGCAGAAATTTCCACACGAGCAGGTAAAGAAAATGGGAGAACTGGGCTTCCTCGGAATGATGGTGGATCCGAAATATGGTGGTGCCGGAATGGACAGCGTTTCCTATGTCTTGGCAATGGAAGAAATTGCCAAAATAGACGCTTCTGCAGCGGTGGTCATGTCTGTGAACAATTCACTGGTTTGTGCAGGATTAGAAAAATTCTGCAATGAGGAGCAAAAAATGAAATACCTGAAACCGCTCGCAAGTGGTGAAGTAATCGGGGCATTTGCGCTTTCTGAGCCGGAAGCTGGTTCTGACGCAACCTCCCAAAAAACTACTGCCGAAGATAAAGGAGATCACTACCTCTTGAACGGAATCAAAAACTGGATTACTAATGGTGGAAACGCGGCTTACTACATCGTGATTGCACAAACTGATCCGGAGAAAAAACATAAGGGAATCAACGCGTTCATCGTGGAAAGAGGTTGGGAAGGCTTCGAAATCGGACCAAAAGAAGACAAACTCGGAATCCGAGGAAGTGATACCCATTCCCTCATTTTTAATAATGTGAAAATCCCTAAAGAAAACAGAATCGGGGAAGACGGTTTCGGATTTAATTTCGCCATGGCTGTTTTAAACGGCGGAAGAATCGGCATTGCTTCCCAAGCTTTGGGAATCGCTTCCGGTGCTTATGAATTGGCATTGAAATATGCTAAAACCAGAAAAGCTTTTAAAACCGAAATCATCAATCACCAAGCAATCGCTTTCAAATTGGCGGATATGGCGACCCAGATCACGGCGGCAAGAATGCTTTGCTATAAAGCCGCAGCTGAAAAAGATGAAGGAAAAGACATCTCAGAAAGCGGTGCGATGGCGAAACTTTACGCCTCCCAAGTTGCGATGGACACCACCATTGAGGCTGTTCAAATCCACGGTGGATATGGTTATGTGAAGGAATATCACGTGGAAAGAATGATGCGTGACGCCAAAATTACCCAGATTTATGAGGGAACTTCCGAGATCCAAAAAATTGTCATTTCACGCTCTATTTCCAAGTAAATTAAAATTCTAAAATCATGAAATACGTTTGGATTTCCTTGGTCACTGACCAGCTATGAATTTGAGTTTTCGATTGAAAACGAAGCGGTTTATAAACAGCTTGAAATGAACAGCGGGAAAACCTTCGATCTACACTACAAGGAATACCACGGAATCCTGCCTTGGAGAGGAAATACCAATTACGTGGTAGATCAGGTGATCAACATGAAATAGTATTTAGAAAAGAGTTTTAATCCCTTCAATTTTGGTTGAGGGGATTTCTTTTTTTTGTCAAAGTAAGAATTACCGCTCTTTATGGCGTTTCGAAAACAATCAGGAAAATAATCATCTTAAAAAACGGTTCACAAAAAATTTCAGTAGCTTTTTGGCGAGTGCATTACGACTTTTATTTAAAGTGAATTACAGTAGTAATCATTAGTTGGTAAGTTTTTTTGATTATGCTTTGAACAAGAAATAAAACGCCGGGGAAAATGAGTTATATTTTTTCGCAATGACGTCCACAAAATAAATCTTTGCAGTTTAAGAAACTCCAGTTTCCTCAATCATTGATCATTTCTTCGGCATATATTTTGAATAATCGGGATGTCCTCCGCTGTCTTTTTCCTCTTGATTTTCCGGTTCAGAAACTGGCTCAGTTGAAGTCTGATTTTCTTCAGGATACCGGATTTTTTGTTGATTTAAAGATTGTTGTCTTTCAAATTCTTGTCTGGCTTTTCTCTTTTTGTTTCTGGCGACGATATACCAAACCAAAATCCCGATCAGCAGAATCGGCCAAAACGGAAGCAGAAAAAGCAGTATTTCTCCTAATATTTTCGATCCCTGCAACAACGCGTTCGAGGATTTGTCGCCGAAAGTACCAGTTTTAAGGGAATCAGTGTCTTTATTAGCACTAATATTCGCCGAATTTTCATTTTGGAAAAGTGAAATTTCCACGTCGCAAAGCTGTTTCGAATCATAATCCATTCCTTGGGAAACAGTTGACTTCATCCGGATTTCGCCTAAAGTTGAAGCGGATTCCACCAATTGGTCAAAGTAGGATAGCGGAACTTTTGCCGAAAAAGATTCTTTCGAAATGCCCTCAGTTTGTGAAAAATTCTCGGCGACCAAATCGGCATGATGGTCCCGGAATTTCTGTTTCAAAAGCGCTTTCGCTTCTGTGAGGTTTTCCACCTGAATTTGAAGTTGGGCGGTTTTCACCAATGGATTTTTTTCAACAATTAAGGGAACTGTTGATGGCGAATTCTCACTTTGGACTTCAGATTTGGATGGCGTTTGAACGTTTTCCTTTTGTGTTTTTGTCTGTTTCAGGATTTTGTCGGCAGTCTTCGACAAAACATCCAGAGGATGCGCTCCTTTTTTCAGCGCGGAATTGGCGGAATCCAAGGTTTTCGCCAGGTCTGTTCCGGACTTCACGTTTTTGGTGATGTCCTGAATCTGTTTATTGATCGAGTCAATTTGCCAACTTCCGGCTTTTATCGTGGAATCGATCGCCTTTTTTTGTTTTTCGATTTCGGGAATGATTACTTTTCTGGCAATTCCGTCTTTGCTGTTGATCTTTTTGGAAATGGAATCGAGCGTCTTAATTCCCGCATTCGCTTTGTTGAACAGGGAATCAGCCTTTTTGATTTGGTCGGTGGTTTGCTGAATGGAGGATTTGTCGCAGGAAATGAGCGCAATTCCGATCAGGATGGAAAAGAAGAGTTTCTTCATTTTTAAGATTCGGTTAAAACATACCGTTTGAATCAAAATGTGTTCCTAAATGGATCAAAACCAGCCCCGCCTGAAGTAATTGGTGATTGCCGAGAAATTTACGGTCAAAGTAAATCGGATCCGAGTTCCATAATCTTTGAAAGAAGGTTCAAAACCCAGCGAACTCTGAACCGGAAAATAAACCTCCAGAAAATCGGGAACCACCTTCAGTTTCACCCCGGAATCCCAAATGAATTTCGGGTTGAAATGATGGTTCTTGTAAAGTCCGGCATCGGCATAAAGGTTGAACATTTTCCAAAGATGTCCATCCACGTTCACCGCGGTAATCCATTGATTTGCAGTTTGTCCGAAATAGGATTTAAAACCGCCATCGGCAATGATGAGCTGTTGCGAAAAAATCCCGGAAGTAGCGCTTTGACCCAAAAGTCCATAGGAAAAGGCAAAATTCGAAACCTTGGAAATACCGTAATCAAAAAGGTTGTTTCGGGTGTGGTTGTTCAAAAACAGTCCGCCAAAAAACCGGAAACTGATCTTTTTATTTTGCCGGAATTCCCAGCGGTAAAATGCTTCCGCTGAAATTCTCTGAAAATCCTCCATAAAAAGGAAATTCCCACTAAAATATTTTTCATGGATCATTCGCCGGTCGGAATAGGCATAACCTACGCTCCAAAGGTTGTACCGCGAATATTCATTTTGATCCATCTTTTTCGGGTTCAGATCTCTGTCGAAAAAATTGTAGGAAATGCCCAGACTTCTTCCGATGGCGCTTCTGGGGTTTTTGCTGAAACTCAAGTTTCCAAATAGCGTTAATTTTCGGTAGCTCAAATCGAAATCATAATGAAAGTAGGAACCAGTAATCCCAAAATCCAAACTCCGGTAAAAGCTTTCAGCAGGCTGGAAAGAGTAGGAGATTCCACCCGAACCGGTCATTGTTCCAGTTCCCGAACTAAAATAGGGTGTGAAAGTGTAATTGAATTTTTGTTCAAAAAGAGAAATGTTCCTGAAATTTAAACCCAACAAAATATTATCATAAGCATTAAAGCTCAATCTGGGATTCAGATAAATCTCATTAAATTCAGGATTCGGAATGTCCTTGAACAATTTGAGCTTCACCTTTTTTGTGTTGGCATAGATTCCTTTGGTGTAAAGGTAATTGTCCCGGAAATTATTTTCAGGGAAGATATATTCGCTATTGACCACGATTTTTTCCGCATTGGCTTGTGGAATGTTGTAGGTAATGGCTTTCCGGGAATGATCGGTATCAAACCAAAATTCTGATTTTTCCCCTTCCTTATTGATGGTTTCCAGCTTGAAAGGAATTTGTTGGTCGGTATTTTTTGAAATCTTCACCTGAAATTCGTCGCCAATTTTTTTAAATTTTTTAAGGTCAAAATTTACCCGGTTTTTCCTTTGGAGGAATTGCTCCAAAAACTCTGAAGAATATCCTGTAGCCAAAGTCAGGCGATCCAGAAAATCTTTCTGGTCCACTTTATTATGGGCATTTTGTTTCAGATAATCTGTGATGAAATCGTCAAATTTTTCATTTCCCATTTTCTCTGCGAGGAAAGAAAACAGACTTCCCATCTCGAAATGGCTGATTGCGGAACCATTGAAATTGCTGAGTTGGTAAAAAGGTTCAGCAATTCGCTGATCCAGATTCTGATTCATGATATACTGATAAGCCAATCCGTACCGCTCAGAAAGTTTAAGTTCGGATGCATGAAAAATCTTCAAAGGCTTCAGACCAAAAAGCTTCAAGTTTTCCGGCAATGCGCCCAAAAGTTTTTCATCCCGGTAATAGCGGTCGAGATACTGGATTTCCAGATAAGTTTTCAATCCGTTGATGAGCCAGTGATCCTCATTTTTGTCGAAAATCACAGATTGCTGAATGATGTTTTTGGAAATTGCGCTGAAATAATTCAAATCTGTCCTGATCCGTTGCGGAAAAAGAGGATAGCGGAGTTTCCAGAATTTCAGATCTTCAAGTCCGGTGAAATTTTGGTCTTTTTTGAATTTTTCGGTAATAAAGACTTTGTCCGGCAAACGCCCTATTTTATTCTTGATGAATGAAAGTTGAAGAGGGAGATAGAATTCCAAATGCTGTTTTTCCTCGCTGGTTAATGAATAACCAAAATCAATGAGAGTCACCTTTCCATCAACACTTGCATAAATTTGGTCGAATCGTTTTTCCGAAATCAGAAATTCCGGATCGTTGTTCAAAATTCCCTGAAAATAGTTGGGTTGCAATTCTTTGAGGTTACTCTTCACATTCCAGTTTGCGGGGACATCCAAAATGACGGTCCAATTATTTCCCGGACTTTCATTTTCGTCGATATCCAAAAACTCTCTATTTCCGTTATTTTCAGGGGCATCCGGAACGATGAAGAAATACTTTAAGTAAAAACGATTACCCTCTGTACCATAATCGGTAAACTTTGCGGAAGGAATCCTTAAAGTGTAATTTAAGGTAATTTTCAATACTTCTCCGGGTTGCAAACTTTTTTCCAAAGGCAGAAAAATATTTTGTTCTGAAGAATGGTTTTTATCGAAAAGCTGGTCGCCAATCCTGATCTCTAAATTTTCTAGACTGCCCAGTTCGTGGGGTTTTGCAAAGTACAGGTCACTTTTCCGGTCCTCTAATTTTCTGCCCAAAAGTGCGGTGTTCCTTGATTGGTACGCGGCAATCCAGTTGAGAAGTTTGATTTGATTTAAAGGTCGGTCGGTAGAATTGCTGAAATCGATTTCCTGGGAAACCTTCACATTAGGATTGTTTTCGGTGATTTTGGCCTGGATAAATATTTGATTTTGCTGCGCATGACCAACAACAAAACCAAGGAAAAAAACCAAACCGCAAAGAAATCTTTTCATCTTAAAACAATATCCAAATATAATGATGTTTTTTAAAACAAGAACCGATTTAAGCATATTCCAAATAATCATTAAATTTGGTTAAACTTTGATAATGGCCAAAAAATATTTTCTTGTATTTTTCATGCTCATTTTCTGTTTTCATCCTATTTCTTGCCAAGTCGTGGAAACCACTGTTCCTATGAATATTGATGAAAGCAAATCGGCGATTCGAACCAGATTTCTGCCGCCGAAAGGTTACGTTTGGGAAAGGGAAGAGCGGGGGAGTTTCAGCGAATATTTGGTCAGTTTCCCACTTTATCCGCCCAGCTTTCCGATTCGTGATTTCCAGCAAGTGCCGATCGAAAAGCAGTCCCACCATGTAGCAGTTTTAAAAATTGATGTGGACCACAAGGATTTGCAGCAATGCGCAGATGCCTGGATTAGGCTTTATTCCGAATATCTTTGGTCGCAAAAGCGATTTGGCGAGATTGGCTTCCATTTCACAAGCGGGCAGTTTCTTTCGTGGAATGATTTCCGTGACGGAATCCGCACAATTGAGACCGGTCGCTCGGTCCGGTTTGTGAGCAGGGGCTCATTTGACGATTCCTATGCCAATTTCAGGAAATACCTCAGACTGGTTTTTCAATATGCGGGAACCATTTCTTTGGATAAGGAAGGAGTTCCTGTGAAAAACAATTCAGACATCAAACCGGGTGATTTTGTGATTGTTCCGGGAAGCCCCGGTCATTGCGTGATTGTGGTGGCAAGAGTGCGGAATCCTGCAGGAAAGTACCTGTATTTGCTGGCAGAAAGCTTTATGCCTGCACAGGATATCCATATTTTAAGGAATCCCACCAATTCCAGTATTTCCCCTTGGTACGAATTAGACGTGAATTCCGCGGAAACCGTAACGGCGAAATATATTTTCAGACCAACTTCGATCAAGAGATTTTACGGGATAAAGTGAAATTGGAGTAGGTAGAAACTGAAAAAAATTACTTAATAATGAAGTCTGAACTAAAGCTATCCGCGATAGCAACTTAGTTGTCCATAATTTATTTCCGGTCGTTAAAGTTTTTCTGTTTCAAAATTTTCCAAATTAGAAACGCGAAAACAGAAGTCAAAACGGCGAATAATTTCTCAAAGTTGCTGTTTGCGAAAAGGTTGCCGAAAGTATTAAGAACAAATAAGACAAGAAAAATCCATAGTATTATGTTAATTGTTTTTTCCTTAAACTTAAATTTTATCCAGTCCGCCTTCATTGATAATAATAGTCCTAAAAACAAATTGACCAAAATGGAGATGGCTTCAAACGTACGCATTTCTGAATCATTCGTAAGTCGCCCACCCCAAACTATCTCGTTTGGAATTGCTTTAAAGATGACACCGATATGGAATAGGACCACCACAAACAAGAGTCCTAATAAAATATGGACGGGCGTTTTATCATTCATTCCTTTTTTTTTAAATCTGGATTCCTCCATTTCAAAGCAGATTTACTTTTTTTGTTAAGCAGTTATCTGCGGTCACTTTTTGCTCGTTCAGCAAAGAACCGTACCACGCTGTAAATTTTTGCTAAAAATACAAAATTTTCAAGATCCCAAGTCGGTGCGAAATGGCAATGCACCCCTGTTAACTGGTAGAAATATGCAACCTGATTCCGGAAAGTAGTTTACAAAAAAAAGCGGAAGCTGGTTTCCCAAACTTCCGCCTTCCACTATGAAAACACAATTTTTTATTCTGCAGTCAATTCAAAATCGCCTTTGATTCTGATCAGGTCGCTGATCATAGGAATCGGGAATTTTGGTCCAATCCCGAAATCAGATCGGTTCAGTGTTCCGGAAACTTGGTAACCGTAAGTCGTTTTCTTGTTCATCGCATTCACGGTTGAACCTCGGTAAACCAAAGTCAGAGATACCGGTTTGGTCACTCCGTGCATGGTCAGATTTCCGTTTAGCATATAATAATTATTTGCAGTTTTTGTAAGAGAGGTGCTCACAAAATCCATGGTCGGATATTTTGCTACTTCAAAGAAATCAGCACTTTTCAAGTGGTTGTCTCTCGCCTCAATGTGCGTGTTGATCGAGTTCACATCCACCGAGAAAGTCAGTTTGGAGTTTGCGAAACTTTTCTCGTCTGCATTGATGGTAAGGTTTGCTTTGTCGAAGTTTCCGGTGATATCGTTGATCCCAAGGTGAATGACTTCAAACTGAATTCTGGAGTGAGCCGGATCGCTCTTCAACACAAGTTGTCCATAAACGGTCACTGAAAAGACCAACGCAGTTAAAATTGAAAATAATTTTTTCATAAGATTTTACTTTTTGTTTTGTTTTAAATTTTATTTGGCAAAGGTATTTGGTTTAAAAATTACCGACATTGATGTAGGATAAGAAAGTTAAGTTTCCTCCATAATTCAATTTATTCGGGTGAACTGGTTTCACTGGGAATCTCGTTTTGTCGCAGATATCAGATTTAATTGCTCCTGAATTTATGACTTAAAACTCGAAACCCATATTTCACCTCTCAATCGCAGTTCCCGTCCACATCGCAGCTTTCACCGGAGTTGATGATCTGCAAACCTTGGTCGCCCTGAGAAAACTCACCGAATGATTTTTCCAGAACTTCCAGAAAAAGTTCCGGTTGTTGTGCTCCGGAAACCCCATATTTGTCATTAAAAACGAAAAACGGAACCGCATTGATTCCCAAATGTCTCGCCATCTGCAAATCTTCATTGACTTTATAGCCGAAATCATCCGAAGCCAAAGCGTTTCTGATTTCATTTTCTTCCAAACCGATTGATTTCCCGATTTCGACTAAAGTTTCTTCATCATCTATGTTTTTTGCATCGATAAACTGCGCAGCGAAGAGTGCTTCTTCAATTTCGTTGGCAAGATTTTTCGTTTTCGCCAACTGAATCAAAAGATGTCCGCGGAAAGAGTTGGCTATTTTCTGGTTTTCGAAATTAAAGTCGATTCCCGCTTCTTTGCCCGCATTTCTCGCATGGTCGTGCATCATTTTCGCCTGAGAAACCGGAATTCTTTTCGCCTCGCTGAAAAACTCAAACGGATCTCTTTCCGGTTGGGTCTGCAAATCTGGATCCAGCTGGAAACTGTGCCAATTGATCTGGATATCTTTTGAATTCGGGAACTTCTCCAATGCTTTCTCGAATTTCCTTTTACCTACAAAACAGAAGGGACAACGGATGTCGCTCCAAATATCTACTTTCATTTTTTTCATAACTCAATTTTTTGATTCTACAAATATACCTTGTTGAAATGCGGTGAACATTGACCTAGGTTAAGAAAGGGGATTTCCTTTTTTGAATGTTTTGGTAATCGATCAAAATTGCGAATCTCATTAAATAAAATAATGCATCACGAAATACCAAAACGCAAGTGTCACAAAGGAAATCGGAATCCCAATCCCAATAATCAGGTTGGTTAATTTTGGATAAAGATGGTGGGTATTTGCGATGATTCCGGCGGTAATCATAGGTGCCATTCCTGCTTCCAGAAATGAGATTTCAATCATTTCGCCTCTTTGGTTGAAAACGAAGAAGTAGAGCACAAAAATAATCAGCGGAAATAAAAGCAGTTTAAAGGAAAGCGCCAAAAGAAGCGGCCTGGTTTCAGAATTAAATTTCTGCCACCTCAATTGGCTTCCCACAGAAACCAAAGCGAGCGGAACTGTGGTGGCGCCCAGTTTTTCGAAAACCTGGTCCAAATCGGTAGGGATTTGGAGTGAAAAAACATTCAGCAAAACCGCAATGCTAAACGCGATGAAAGGCGGATATTTGATGATTTTCAAAATCGTTTCGCTTGCAGTGCTTTTGCCTCCGGAAAAATAATTCGCAACCGCTATTCCCACGGTAAACAGCGCGACAAATCCACCGGGTTGATCTACCAGCATCACCGTTTTCATTCCACTTTCCCCATAAAGCGCGTGAATCACAGGAATTCCGATGAAGGAAGAATTTCCCAAACCGGCCCCCATAATCACCGCGCCAATCATTCCTTTGCTCCATTTTAATTTTCGACCGATCAATATGAAAAACGGAATCGCAAGCAAAATGTTCAGCCATTGCACTGCTACTGGGAAAAGCACCTGAACATTCATCGCAATCTTCGGAATATAATATAATGACAACGATGACAGCGAGATATTTACCACGAAAGAATTCAAAGCCAGATGTCCGTTTTCAGGAAAAAGCTTTGCTTTTCTCAGAAAAACCCCGAGAAAAAGACAGAGGAATAGAAGAATAAGGTTGCTCATTTAGCAGCGATCATCGGCTTTTTTAGTCCATCAAAGAGAATTCTCATAGGCATTCCAACCTGCGATTTTGTAATTCAGTGCCGCTTTTTCCACATCATCGGATTTGTAGATTCCGCGTCCCACGATGATGAAGTCGGTTTCCAGTTTTTTGAAGACATATTCCGGCGTGTTGTATTGCTGTCCTTTTCCGTCACCGGAATCGGCAAGATTCACACCTGGAGTAAAGAGTAAAAGTTCGTTTGGAATCTTGTTTTGGGCAACACCACCGAAAACGTTCGGATGAGAAACCGCAATTTTCACCGCCTGTTCCCGGTATTCCATATCGGTCAAAGTTCCGGTGGAAGACATGCTGAGAATCGCGACCACACCTACATTCCTAAAACAATCCAGGGAATCATAACCTGCAATAACTTGCGCGGTGACCAAATCTGCCCAGTTTGAAATCTTGAAAACGCCCATTGAAAATTGCAATTCCTGAGTGTTTCCGATATCCGCAAACTTTCTGTCTTCCATCAAAAGGAAGTTGTATTTTGCCGCCAAATCTTTCAGTGGCAAAATCGTTTGGTCAGAATCAAAATCGGAAATAATGTCGATGTGGGTTTTCAGAGCCACGATGTGCGGACCGACCAATTCCACAAGCTTCAGCAATTCCGCAGTGGTGGTGACATCAGCGGAGACAATCAGGTTCGATTTTTTTTGGATGGCGATATGCAGCAATTTTTGGGCAACGGAATGTTCGCAGATTTTCAGTTTATCCTCATAAGAAATCCGTTTTTCTTCCTTGAATTTCACTACGTTTCCACGTAAGAAATCATTGATTCTTTCCACCTCTTCGTCCATCAAAAGACCTTCATCCTTCAATATATCGCAGACTTCTGAAATCGTAAAAAGGGTATGGACATTATATCCTTTGCTCTGCAACATTTCTTTTCCACCTTGCTGTCTGTCCAAAACCACCACGATATCTGAAACCGAAATTCCTTCATTTTCAATTTCTGGAATGGTTTCCAAAAGCGATTTTCCTGACGTGATCACATCTTCCACCAAAAGACAGTTCTGACCTTTTGAAAAAATTCCCTCGATCAGTTTTTTAGTGCCGTGGGATTTGGCTTCTTTCCGCTTCATGATCAGCGGGATATAACTTTCAAGGGACATCGCCGTTGCCATCGGAAGTGCCGCATAAGGAACTCCACAAATTAAATCGAAATTATCAAGCGGAAGCATTTCCAAAAGATAATTGGCAAGATCTTTCAAAATTTTCGGATCGGAAGCAAGCGGCCTTAAATCCACATAAAAAGGACTTTCAATACCGCTTTTCAAGGTAAACCGTCCAAATTTGATGATGCCGAGTTTGTAGCACTCCAGGAAAAATTCTTTTTTAGTATCCATTCACAGTTTATTTTTCATTTTTACTTTCTACAAAGTTAATAGAAAAGTAGGAAGACCAAAAACGCAAGCCGGAAGTTTAACAGTTTTTGTGTCAATTATAATTATCTTTGGGAAATCAAAAATTCCATTATGAAACGAAACCTGTCCATGCTCCTTGTTTTTTTGTCTATCATCTGTTTCTCTCAAATCGAGGAAAAGAAACTTGATGAACTCATTCAAAACACCTTGAAAACTTTTGATGTTCCTGGAATTTCGGTTGGAATCATCAAAGATGGTAAAAGTATCTATTCAAAGGGATTCGGTGTCCGTTCGATGAATACCAAACAAGCGATGGACGACAACACTTTGGTCGGAATTGCCTCCAATTCCAAAGGATTTACCGCAGTGGCTTTAGCGATTTTGGCCGACGAAGGAAAATTGAAGTTCGATGACAAAGTCACCCAATATATCCCGGAATTTCAAATGTATGATCCGTACGTTTCCCAACAAGTGACCATTAAAGATTTGAGCACACATAGAGCCGGACTGGGTTTGGGACAGGGAGATTTGATGTTTTTTCCGGAGGGCGGAAGTAGCTCTGTAAACGATATCGTGCACAACGTGAGATATTTGAAACCGAAAAATTCCTTCAGAAGCACTTTGGATTATAACAATGTCATGTTCATCGTGGCAGGAGAAGTGATTCATAGAGTTTCCGGGCTTTCCTGGGCAGATTTCATTGAACAAAAAATCATGAAACCGGTAGGAATGAATTCCAGTTTTGGAAGTTATAATCGGGCAAAAGCGGCCAATGTTTCCAATATCATAGAAGCTCATGCTCCGGTTGACGGAAAAGCGGTTCCGGTTCCACACGATTGGAACGAGACCGCAAATGCAGCAGGCGGAATCATCAGCAACGTCAAAGACATGACGATTTGGGCGGAATTTCTGATGAACGGTTTCACCACGAAAGATGGAAAAAAACTCGTTTCCGACAAACAAATTCAGCAGTTGTGGAATTTGCAGATTTCCACACCGGTCGCCTTGAAAAACCCTTACGACTCCAATTTCGGCGGTTACGGACTGGGTTGGTTTTTGACGGATGTGAAAGGCCACAAGCAAGTTTATCACACCGGCGGATTAATCGGAACCGTGACTCAGTTTACCCTGATTCCGGATCTGAAACTGGGAATCGTGGTTTTGACCAACCAGCAAAGCGGAGCGGCTTTCAGCACCATTACCAATACCGTGAAAGATTCTTATTTGGGAATTGCTGACCGAAACTGGCTGAAAACTTACGGTGAACGAATGACGAAAGTAAACGCAGATTATGAAAAAGGCAAAAAGGAGATTTTTGCGAAATCTGAAACCTTTAAAAAAGATAAAAACAACCAAATCAAAGCGGAACAAATCGTGGGAACCTACAACGATCCGTGGTTTGGAGATGTGGTGATTTCCAGTGATGGAAAAACTTTCAGAATATTCTGTAAAAATTCTCCAAGACTGAAAGGCGAACTGCTTCCTTTTTCACCCAACGTGATGATTGCGAAATGGGACGACAGAAGCTATGATGCGGATGCTTTCATCAACTTTAACATGGATGAAAACGGAAAAGCCGTTTCCGCAAAAATGAAACCGATTTCTGATGTCACCGATTTCTCATTCGATTTCGAGGATTTGGATCTGACGAAGAAAGACTGAGAAAATCATCCTTAAATTTGCAATAGCATTATTTCGACTCAAAAAATGAAGTTAAAATTTTTAGGAACCGGTACTTCTCAAGGCGTTCCAGTGATTGGCTGCAATTGCGAAGTCTGCATTTCAAAAAATCCAAAAGACAGGCGCTTCCGTTCGTCGGTGATGGTTACCACCGATTCGGGGAAGAAAATCCTGATAGATTGTGGACCGGATTTCCGGATGCAGATGCTCCAGAACCACGAAACAGAAGTTGATGCGGTGCTGATCACTCATGAACACAACGATCATGTAATTGGTTTGGACGATTTGCGGCCATTGATTTTCAAGCGGAAAGGAGATATGCCCATTTATTCCAACAAAAGGGTAGGAGCTGAAATTATGAGCCGGTTTCCCTATGCTTTTGCCAATGTGAAATATCCCGGAGCGCCTTCGTTTGAACTTCACGAAATTGAAAACAAAAGCATACATTTATTCGACACCGAAATTATTCCCATTGAAGTGATGCATTTCAAGATTCCTATTTTTGGCTATAAGTTTAAAAAATTGGCCTACATCACCGATGCAAGCGCGATCAGCGAAGAAGAAAAAGAAAAGCTAAAAGGTTTGGATTACCTGATTCTCAACTGTATCCGGAAAGAAAATCCGCATCCGGCCCATTTCATTTTGCCAGATATCTTGAAACTGAATGAAGAATTGCAGCCCAAAAAACTTTTTTTGACGCATATCTCGCATTATATGGGACTTCATGAGGTGACCAATTCTGAACTTCCTGATAATGTGCGCCTTGCTTTTGACGGATTGAAACTGGATTTTTAACCACAAAAAAATTAAAAATTTATTTTCTCAAAATAAAAAATAATTCTATATTTGCACACCAATTTAGCAGCCCAGGTGGCGGAATTGGTAGACGCGCTAGACTCAAACTCTAGTATCGCAAGATGTACCGGTTCGATTCCGGTCCTGGGTACCAAAAAATCCTCTGTAACGATTGTTAACAGAGGATTTTTATTTCTAATGTGTAAATCCCGAAAAATTTTCTACTTTTAAGTCAAATTTAATTTGGTTTTAAATTAATCACAGATGCCTTCAATAGCTGAACCCCGAAAAACTTTCACGCTTTCCCAAGTCGCGGCGAGTATCAAGAAAACTTTGGAGGCGAGATACCATTCCGAGTATTGGATCACTGCGGAGATGAACAAGCTGAATTATTACAGCCATTCCGGTCATTGCTACCCGGAATTGCTGGAAAAAAAAGATGGCAAAGTGGTTGCTGAAATGCGCTCGGTTTTGTGGAAGGGAAATTTCGACCGAATCAATGACCGATTTCGGGAAGTTTTGAAAATGCCGCTTTCAGACGGGTTGAAGATTTTGTTTCTTGCCAAAATCACGTTTCACCCTACTTCCGGAGTTCAGCTGCAGATCGTGGATATTGATCCTAGTTACACTTTAGGCGACCTGCAAAGAGAAAAAAACGAAACGATCGAAAAATTAAAGTCCGAACAGATTTTCGACTTAAACCATCGGAAGGAACTGCCACTTTTGCCCCAAAGAATTGCAATTATTTCCGCAAGCACGAGCAAAGGTTTAGGAGACTTCCTTAAAATCATTGATGAAAATCCTTTGAATTACCGTTTTTTCCATATGCTTTTTCCGGCATATCTGCAGGGAGAAAAAGCGGTGACCTCTATTGTAGAGCAGCTGCAAAGAATCCGAAAAGTAATCCATCATTTTGATGTGGTGGCCATCATTCGCGGTGGCGGTGGTGATGTGGGTTTGACGACTTTTAACCATTACGAAATATCCAGCGCGATTGCCAATTTTCCTATCGCCGTCATTACCGGGATCGGACATTCCACCAATGAAACCGTAGCGGAGTTGGTCGCTCATTATAACGCGATTACGCCTACCAAAACCGGAGAATTCCTGCTGCAGAAATTCCGGGATTTTGACCAGGTCATTTCCGAAGCTCAAACTTCAATAGTCAGCTGCACGAGAAATTCACTGAATGACCAAAAGGAAAAGCTTCAGCTTTCGGCAAAATTCCTGAAGAGTGGAACCGAAAAGTTGGTGAATCGAAACCAAGGTGAAATCAAATCCATTTCCCAAAAGATTTCGCACCAAATAACCTCAAATCTGACCCAGAAACGGAATGATTTAAGTGCAACAACGAAAGATATTCAGTCCGTTTCAAATTCGATTTTATCCCGAAACAAATGGAAGACAACAGATTTTTCAGAGAAAGTTAACAATTCTGCGAAAAGATTTCTGGTCGATCAGCAGACGAAAATCAGTCAGTTTCAAAAAAACATCAATATAATGGATCCCATCAACACCTTGAAACGGGGTTTCAGCATCACTCGGTTTAATGAAACTGCAATCACCGATTCGGACACCGTTTCTATTGGTGATGATCTGGAAATCACTTTGTTTAAAGGAAAAATTAACGCTAACATAAATTCAAAAAAATAATGCCGGAACAAGAACTCAAATACACCGACGCTTTCGAAGAATTGCAGCAAATCGTGGAAGAAATCGAAGACGGAAGCATTTCCGTAGATCAACTTTCGGAAAAAGTAAAGCGTGCTGCAGAACTGATCAAGGTTTGCAAGAAAAAGTTGACCACTACCGAAGAAGATGTGAACAAAATTCTGAAAGAACTTGAAAACTAAAACTTTAAATATTCAAAACAAAATGAGCGACCTGCCCGGAAAAGCGATCCATGATTTCCATTTTTTGCAAAATAAAACTAAACTTTTTGTACGCGACACATTCGGGCCGAAAGTGGAAATGCCGGTTTCGTATTATTTCAGAAAAATCGAGTTAATGCCCGAACTGGAGCGGAAAGCAATTGGTCTTTGCAGGGGAAAAGTATTGGATATTGGTGCTGCAGCTGGATCACACGCATTGCATCTTCAAAAGAATGGTTTGGACGTTACTGCCCTTGAAATCTCTCCTTCCGCTTGTGAAGTCATGAAAGACCGTGGAGTGCAGAAAATCATTTGTGAGGATTTCTTTAAATTTAAAGGTGAAAAATACGATACTTTATTGTTGATGATGAATGGAATCGGGATTTCGTCAACACTAGATGGATTCTTGAAATTTTTAGAAAAAGCAGAAGATTTACTGACTGAAAACGGACAGATCATCTTTGACTCGTGCGACGTTTCGTATATGTATGAAAACCTGCAAAAACCTGATCAATATTATGGGCAGATAAAATGCCGCTACGAATATGATGGTAATTTCACAGACTGGTTTCACTGGCTTTATCTGGACCGCCAAACGATGAGGGATCTCGCCAACAAATCGGGATGGAAGGTGAAAATCGCCCTCGAAGATCGAAGTGACCAATATTTGGCTGTTTTGACTAAAGAAGTTTAATGGATTTCCACCGCCACATAATCGCTTTCATTTCCTAATCTGTCCACAGCTTTCAAAGCCAGATCGGTCAAGTGAATACCGGATTTTACCATCGGAAGAATTTTCGTGTGTTCGTCTCCGTTCAGGATTTCCGTTTCCCATTGGTTGCCATATTTGGCATAAAGGATGAAATGTTTCGCCTGTTGCGGATTTCTCGACAACCAGTGGATTTCTGCATCATTTCCATTTTTTCTCGCGTTAAGTTCGGGTTTCAAAACTGGCTCTGTCTTAATCCACGGCGATAAAGGCGTCAATGCCTTTTCTTTGTAATGGTTTTTAACCATATTAAGCATGGCGGGATTTTTTGTGAGTCCGTCCGTACTGTAATGGATTTCACCTGCGGTATTTTTCGGCATTATTCTTCGGATCGTGTTCATTTGACCAATGATTTCCGAAGGTCTGTCCGCAGCTTTTACTCCCACCGTATTTAATCCTGGCCACAAATGGATGTTCTTAATGTTTTCATCTTTCCACCATTTCAAAAGTGCGGAAAAACTCTGAGGTCCGCCTTCTTTCCAATAAAGTTGTGGCGCGTAATAATCGCACCAACCTTCATTGAGCCAAAGTTTTGCATCGGCGTAAAGTTCGTCATATTGTGAAGATCCCGTAATTCCTGCCGGGAAACCAGGTTTCCAGATTCCAAAAGGCGAGATTCCAAATTTCACGTATGGTTTCTCCTTTTTGATTTCATCGTGGATGTTTTTGATGATTTTGTTGACGTTGGCTCTTCGCCAGTCTGCTCTGGAAAGGGTTCCGCCGGAATTTTTGTACCTGTTCCAGTTTTTGTCGTCCGGGAAATCTCTTCCGCCGTTGTATTCTTTATAGGGATAAAAATAATCGTCAATGTGAATTGCATCAATATCGTACCGTTTTACTAAATCATTGATGACTTTTGAGACGTGGTTTTGCACTTTTTCATCAGAAGGATCCATCCAGTACATTCCGTTTCGGAGTTTGTAAGTCTGTTCGGACATTTTCGAAGCCAAACTTTCAGAGGTCACATTTCCGCCCGTGGTGTGATGAGCACGGTATGGATTCAGCCAAACGTGGAGTTCCATTCCGCGTTGGTGAGCTTCGTCAATCCAAAATTCCAGCGGATCATAAAATGGGGAAGGTGCTTTCCCGATCTGACCGGTCAAGAAATACGACCAAGGTTCCAAATCACTTTTGTACAAAGCATCCGCTGAAGGTCGTGCCTGGAAAATCACCGCATTGAAATTGGCGTCTTTCAATAAATCGAGCAACCGGATTGCCTCCCTTTTTTGTTCGTCCACGGAGAGGTTGTTTTTTGAAGGCCAGTTGATATTCGCTACTGTTGCAATCCATGCAGCCCGGAATTCTCTTTTGACTTCAGGTAAGTCGATTTTTTTGGTTGCAGGAACTTCGGTCTTTGTTTTTGCCGGAACAACCGGTTTTGTGGTAAGAGGTTTAGTGCTTTGACTCGTTTTTTTCGGTTTCTGGGTAGAGCAGGAAGCAACTAATAAACTTAAGATAACGAGTGCGGTATATTTTAATTTTGGGATGTTCATGGAGGCAAAAATATAAAAAAAGACGCCAATCAGCGTCTTTACATATATCTTTTTGTTTTTTCCTGAATTACTCAGCTTTCGATACCCTTTCTGCACGTTTTCTCTCTTCCTCAGACAGGATTTTCTTTCTCATTCTGATGAAATTCGGGGTTACCTCAATCGCTTCGTCGCCCTGGATGTATTCCATGCATTCTTCCAAGGAGAACTGCATTTTAGGGGCTATGCTTCCGTCTTTGTCTTTTCCTGAAGCACGCATGTTGTTCAGCTGTTTTCCTTCCACGATGTTTACTACCAAATCTCCCGGTTTGTTTTGTTCTCCCACGATCATACCTGCATAAACTTCCTCACCCGGATCCACGAAGAACCTACCTCTGTCCTGCAGTTTTTCGATGGAATAAGCGGTACAAGGACCTTGGATTTTCGATACCAAAACCCCATTGCTTCTTCCCGGAATGGCCCCTTTGAAAGGTTTGTAATCTACGAAACGGTGTGCCATAATCGCCTCTCCGGCGGTCGCGGTCAACATTTGCGAACGCAGTCCGATCAATCCTCTGGAAGGAATTTCGAATTCCAAATGCTGCATTTCGCCTTTGGTTTCCATGATATACAAATCACCTTTTCTTTGGGTCGCCAAATCAATTACTCTGGAAGCAAACTCTTCCGGAACATCCACTACCATTGATTCATAAGGTTCGCATTTTTCACCGTCAATTTCTCTTAAAATAACTTGCGGCTGACCGATCGTCATTTCGTAACCTTCTCTTCTCATGGTTTCAATCAAAACCGAAAGGTGCAGAATTCCACGTCCGAAAACCAAAAATGTATTGGCATCATCGGTTTGTTCCACTCTTAAAGCAAGGTTTTTCTCCAGCTCTTTTTCCAATCTTTCTTTCAGGTGGTTGGAAGTCACATATTTTCCGTCTTTCCCGAAGAAAGGGGAGTTGTTGATGGAAAAGGTCATGTTCAAAGTCGGTTCGTCAATCGCGATTCTCGGCAATGGTTCCGGATTTTCCATATCCACGAAAGTATCACCGATCTGGAAAGCGTCGAAACCTACGATTGCACAAATATCTCCGGCATGAACTTCCTGAACTTTTTTCTTTCCGAGTCCTTCGAAAACATATAATTCCTTTACTTTTCCTTTCACGATTTTGCCACCTTCCTGCGCCAAACCGATCCACTGGGATTCTTTCACCGTACCTCTTGCTACTTTCCCGATCGCGATTCGACCTAAAAATGAGGAAAAATCCAAAGAGGTAATCTGCATTTGAAGATTTCCTTCCTCGGTTTTCGGTTCCGGAACATATTTCAGAATACCGTCCAACAAAGGCAAAATAGAATCTGCCGGTTCTAAACTGGTATTGAACCAGCCTTGTTTTGAGGAACCGTAAAAAGTAGGGAAGTCCAATTGCTCTTCAGTCGCATCCAGATTGAAGAACAAATCGAAAACCTGGTCATGAACTTCTTCCGGTCTGCAGTTTGGTTTGTCCACTTTATTGATGACCACAATTGGTTTCAAGCCTAATTCCAATGCTTTATGCAAAACGAATCTTGTTTGCGGCATTGGTCCTTCGAAAGCGTCCACCAAAAGGATTACCCCATCTGCCATTTTCAAAACCCTTTCCACTTCACCACCGAAATCGGCGTGACCCGGAGTATCGATCACATTAATTTTGGTGTCTTTATAGGTCACCGAAATGTTTTTTGAGAGAATGGTAATTCCTCTTTCACGCTCCAGATCATTATTGTCCATGATTAAATCTCCAGATTCCTGATTATCTCTGAAAATGTGTGTAGCGTGGATGATTTTGTCGACCAGAGTAGTTTTTCCGTGGTCAACGTGTGCGATAATCGCAATATTTCTAATGTTTTGCATAATCATTTTTTGACGGTGCAAAAGTAATGTTTTTTGACGGATTACACATTAATGCGTAAAGAATTAATAATATTTAATGTTAAAAATTAAAGAAAGTTAAATCAAAGCTAGTTTCGCATAATCAGAATGACTAAATAATGACTCTGGAAAAGAGAGGGAGGAAACAAAAAAAACGACTTTTCAGCCGCTTTTGTTGTGTTTAGAAAATATTTTAATGCTGATTTAAAAACGCATAGATGTCATCTTTCAAGTGTACCCGCTTTCTCCGCAAATCCGTCAAATGTTCGTCTGTAGTATGGTTTTCGCCGCCATCTTCGTAATGGGCGATGAGTGCATTCACTTCTTCATAATTTACATACAGTTTTTTGAAACTTTCATCGGCTGCTTTCAGATTTCTGATTTTCACTTCATATTCCGGAAATTCGTGGGTTAAAGTATGATTTTCCATGACCTAAAAATTTGTTGGTTTAATGGAATAAAGGTAGGAAAAATTGGTTTTGGAATCAATATGAAAAAAGTCAGAGAAAACTACTTTATTAAATCCAGCTCCAGAAGGTTGTTGTTTTTTGCCCTTTGCTCTTTTCCCTGCTGTTCTCCTTTTCTGAGCATTTCTGCCAGATCAACTTCTTTTCCGTCTTCACCAATTACCTTTATTACGTCATTTCGGTTCATCAGTTCACGCAGCGTTTTTCCGGGATCATTTCTAAGTTCAAGAAATAACTTCTGATATTGTTTCTGGTTAATGGCGACTTCTGCAGGTGCAATAATTCGCGGATCGACTTTGAACGGCTCTCTTCCGGAGTTTTTTGAAATCCCTTTCAGTTCAAAAATATGACTGCTGCTTTTGTCAGACAGTTTTAATATTAATCCGGGTAAACCATGAAATTTGTAGGGACCGTCTTGAATTGGGATTTCTGTACAAAACCAAGCGGTCCATGTTCTCCCATACATTTTCGTTTCCGCTTTCTGGGTGCTGAATTCCCCCACTTTTTCTTTTTCCGGTAGAATTTTCCAATTGGGCTTTCTATCATCGGAAACTTTGTATTCGTTGGCTCCCATAAAGGTTTTAAAATACGTTTCAAACGATGGGTACATTTTGGAAACAGTGTAATTAATTTTCCCGCGGTAAATGTGTTTGGGATTGATGATTTCGGAATCATTGTGTATTTGCTTATCAACGTCGATGGAAGCAAGGGAATCCATCTTAAATTTCTGGTAGCTGTAAAACTCCGAACCTTTGGAGTTCACTTGTAAAACCACTAATTCTTTTTCCAAATTTTCACGGTCGGTTGAGTCGATAATGAATTTGTATTCGTAGATAAAACGCTGGTTTTGCGCATTTCCAATCACGAATAGGAGAATTAGGAAAGGAAGGATTTTGTGTGTCATCGATTTTTTTGTGAAGGTACAGAAAAAAACTTTGCCAATCCCAAAGTTTCGGGATTGGCAAAGCATGAAGTTTATTTTTTGGTGTAGATGCGGATCTCTGAATTTGTTTTCCCCTCATAACCTTTTTTGTTGACTTCCATTTTTTCAATTTTGTCCGCAGGAAATTTTTCCATTTCAGATTTGGTAATCGGTTTTCCATCCAGGAAGATTTTGGTTTCGTCGTCGGTTGCAAGTGTTTTTCCCACGCCGTTGATGACGATGACATTGGATTTTCCGATTTGGGCTGCTTTTTTCGCGTTCTCCAAATTTTGCTTAAACTCTACTGAATTCACGAGCTTCTCCGCATTTTTCGCTGCTTTTTCTGCGACTCTTGCCTGATTTTCAGCATTTCTCATCATATTCTTAAATTCCTTTGAATTGACAAAATCCTGAGCTTTGATGGCACTTTCCGTAGAGATTTCTATCTGTTTTTTAAAATCATCGCTTTGGTAGAATTTGTCCAAATCGGCAAACAGTTTATCCAATTCACCAAACTTGAAATTCATGGCTTCCATTTTCGTTTTAAAATCGGGCGAATTAAAAATACCATCCATTTTCAAATTTAATTCGTCCATTTCTTTTTGCAGCTTTTTGAATTTTGGATCGTCCCAATTCATCTTTTCTGCCATTTTTCGGTATTCTTCACCTTTATTTCTTAATTCTTCACCAAATTTTCTGGCTTCTGAATTTCTTGATTCAAGAGCAATTCGCAAGGGCTCAATTTCTACGCGTTTCGCTTCGATTTCTTTTCGAATTTTTTCCGCTCTCTCACCTCCGTCTAAAAATAGTTCAGGATGTTGCTGGTGAATTTTTGTTCCGTCTGTTCCCAAAGCAATTTCACTTCTAGGTGGATTTTCAGGACTAGGTAAAGAATCTTTTTTAACCATTTTCTGAGGGGCGATGACCTCTTCCGTTGAATTGGTTTTAGGTTTTAAAGTGTCTGTTTGGAGTTCGGAAATCAGTTGTTCGATTTCGAGATTGGTTTTCCTGATTTCCCTGTTTTTCGCATTCACAAGGTAGATGAACCCAATGGCGAATAGCAGTGGCAACGCAAAAATCTTTCGCGCATAACTGAATTTTGTTTTTGATTTTTTTAGCATTATTAATCTTCTTTTAAGATTGGAATTGAAAAACGGACTCGTTGCAGGAAACTGTTTTCCGGAAAAGTGACTTGCTAAAAGCATCTGCGCAAATGCCTTTGTGTCCGAATTTTTTATGGCTTTCTTGTCTGCGAGATATTCGTGGACAAGGGTAATTTCTTTTTTGATCAGGTGGAAAAACGGGTTGAACCAAAATAGGGAAGTGGCCAATTCCATGAAAATTTTGTCCCAGGAATGTTTCTGCTCGATGTGGACCATCTCATGCTTCAGGATCTGCTTTCCCAAATCGGATTGAAGGAGAATGCTTTTCTTCCAAAATAAATTTTTGAAAAATGAAAACGGAGCTTCCTGCAAATCTGTTTCATAAAAGCTGATTCCCTCAAACCGCTCTTTGGAAAATTGTTTTTTGAGCAGTTGAATTTTAATTAAACCAAAAATCAGTCTGGCTAGAAAAAAGACAGAAACCAGTCCAAAAATGAAAGCAGTAATTTTAAGATAAATGAAATCATGGTCTGAATTATAGTTGGAATTAAAATTTTGTAACTTATTGAATAACAAATAAATATCATTATTTACTTCAAGTGTAAAATAACTCACTTTAAGTAATGGCAAAAGCAAACTCACCCATAAAACAGACAACAGGTAAAACCGGTTGTAGTGGTGGAAAGTCTTGTCTTTAAGAAACAACCGATAGTACAAAAACATTACACCGGAACATAAAATAACTTTCCCGAAATAGAGCAGGGTTTCCATTAGTCTTTATTTTTAAGTTCATTCAGCAGCATTTCCAAATCTTCTACGCTCATTTCGTTCTTCTCCACAAGGAACGAAACTGCGTTTTTGTAGGATCCTTCAAAGTAGTTTTTCACCAGGCTTTTCATGGACTTGCCACTGTATTTTTCCTTGGAGACCAACGGAAAATATTCGTGTTGTCGCCCAAAAATTTTGTAATCCACGAAATTCTTATCTTTTAATACCTTTAAAATGGTAGAAACCGTGTTTGTGTGTGGTTTTGGTTCCGGAAATTTGTCCAAGAGGTCCTTTAGGAATGCTTTTTCCAAATCCCAAAGATATTGCATCACCTGTTCTTCTGCTTTGGTCAGTTGTGGAATTTTCATATAACTATTTAATTAGTGATACAAATGTAGAAATTAATTCTGTATTTACAACTATTTTTTTAGGTATAAAGTAAAATTATTTTTAAAACACTGATTATCAATATTAAAAATTAATTCTTGCCCTTTCAGAATAGTCAATTCAATTGTTAAAAAACTGCTAAAATTGCCCATATTTTTTATAAAGGAATCATTATTGCAGCTCTAAATCGAATCACAAAAAATATCATTATGAATACCAAAAGACTATCTCCGGCAATGGAAAAAGCACTGAGTGACCAAATGAATGTGGAAGATCTGCAATCCCATGTTTATCTTTCTTATGGAATTTGGGCTACAGACAAAGGTTATCAGGGAATCGGAAGTTTTCTTTTCCGGCATGCTCAGGAAGAACGTAATCACGCGATCAAATTCATGCGCTACATTTTGGACCGAGGCGGAAAACCTTCAATCGGCGCCATTCCCAAACCGGGAGCAGACCCGAAAAATCTGACCGACTGTTTCAACAAAGTCTTTAAGCACGAAGTTGATAATACCACCGCAATCTACAAATTGGTGGATTTGGCATTTGACGAAAAAGATTGGGCCACCTGGAATTTCCTTCAATGGTTCGTGAAAGAGCAGATTGAGGAAGAAACTTTGGCAATGAACCTGATCGACCAGCTTCAAATTGCGGGCGGCGAAAAAGCATCAGATGAATCACTTTTCAACCTCGACAAAACCTTGCAAAGTGCACCAGATGATGCAGAAGATGCAAGAAATGCCACTGCCGAAAATCCCTGAATCCCAATTTAATCCAAATAAATCTGCTGCGAAAAGCAGATTTTTGTTTTTAAAAACTGCGCCTAAAACACTATCTTTGCACACTTTAATTTTAACCGCAGAAACCATTCCGATAATTTTCGGTAGCAACTGCCAAATGCAATCACCAATATGAAGTGTGGAATCGTAGGTCTTCCGAATGTAGGAAAATCAACCCTTTTTAACTGTTTAAGCAATGCCAAAGCGCAATCTGCAAACTATCCCTTTTGCACGATTGAGCCCAATTTGGGAACCGTTTCCGTTCCGGATCCGCGACTTTTTGAACTTGAAAAACTGGTAAATCCGGAACGGGTTTTGCCGGCGGTTGTGGAAATCGTGGATATTGCAGGTTTGGTGAAAGGCGCTTCAAAAGGCGAAGGTCTGGGAAATCAGTTCCTGGCAAATATCCGAGAATGCGAAGCCATCATCCATGTTTTGAGATGTTTTGACAACGGGAATATTATCCACGTGGAAGGGTCGGTAGATCCGATTCGCGATAAGGAAATTATCGATATTGAACTTCAGCTAAAGGATTTGGAAACTTTAGGAAAGGCGGTTGACAAAGCCAAGAAGTTCATCAAATCGGGGAAGAAAGAAGACGTTTTAACTTATGAAACCTTGCTGAATCTGCAGAAGTTTGTGGAAGACGGTAAAAACGCCAGGGAATTTCCGGCAGATGATTTCGCGCAATCCGTGATAGACGAAGTACATTTGCTGACCAAAAAACCGGTGCTCTATGTCTGTAATGTGGACGAGAATTCCATCAAAAACGGAAATGAATGGATTCCAAAGATTGAAGAAATGGCAAAAAACGAGGGCGCAGAAGTGGTTGTTCTCGCCGCACAAATTGAAGCCGATATCAACGAACTGGAAACTTTCGAGGAAAGACAGATGTTTCTGGAGGAACTTGGGCTGGAAGAGCCCGGAGTAAACCGACTCATCCGAAAAGCATATGATTTGCTCCAGCTGCAGACTTATTTTACAGCGGGAGTGAAGGAAGTTCGTGCATGGACCATCGGAAAAGGCTGGACAGCACCGCAAGCAGCGGGAGTCATACACACCGATTTCGAAAAAGGATTTATCCGTGCGGAAGTCATTAAATATGATGATTTCGCGAAATATGGAACCGAGGCAAAAGTGAAAGAAGCTGGAAAAATGGGTGTCGAAGGAAAAGAATACATCGTTCAAGACGGCGATGTAATGCATTTTAGGTTTAACGTGTAATCAACAAGATAGTTCGGAGATATCCCTCTTCTGAATTTTTTTGTAAGATCTTATAATATCAAGCGAACAGAAATGTTCGCTTTTTTTGGTGCCAATTTTTTCTTAATCAAATGATAAAAAGACGTTAAATTGACAGACATCAACCTCTGCCGGAATTTAAGTCGCTAACTTTACAAATAGTTATTTACTGCTTATTGGAATAAATTCTTCGATGAAAATTTAAATAAATTAATCATATGAAAAAGTTAGAAAACAAAGTCGCCATTATTACGGGTGCTGGTTCAGGAATAGGAAAAGAAACCGCATTGTTGTTCGCCAAAGAAGGCGCAAAAGTAGTGGTGACCGACATCAATGAATCGCATGGAAACGCTGTGGTGGATGAAATAAAAAATAATGGCGGAGAAGCACTTTTCATAAAAGCGGATTCTTCAAATCCTGAAGATCACAAGAAACTTGTGGAAGAAACAGTAAAAGCATTCGGAAAACTGGATGTAGCTGTGAATAATGCCGGAATTGGAGGTGAAAGCAACAAAGTAGGAGACATGTCGGTAGAAGGTTGGAAAAAAGTCATTGATATCAACCTGTCCGGAGTTTTTTATGGCGTAAAATATCAAGCACCTGAAATGGTGAAAAATGGCAGTGGCAGCATCATCAATATCGCATCCATTCTTGGTCAAGTCGGTTTTGCAAATTCTGCAGGTTATGTAGCCGCCAAACATGGTGTGGTGGGACTTACCAAATCCGCAGCTTGGGAATATGCTACTGATAAGGTGCGCGTAAATGCTGTTGGTCCCGGATTTATTTATACGGGTTTGGTCAACGAGGAATCGATGGGTAAAGAAGCCCTTAATTACTTAGAAACAAAACATGCTTTCGGAAGACTTGGTGAAGCGCGGGAAGTTGCCAATCTGATTCTGTTCCTGGCTTCCGATGATGCTTCATTTATTACCGGTTCATACTATCCTGTTGATGGTGGATATTTGGCAGTATAAGCTTTAGGGAAATAAGAAAAATAAGACAGTGATTATCACTAGTGCCGCAAATGGATTTGGACATTTTGCAGCAGAAGAACCGGCTTCCAAAGGAAGTGCGGCTTTTCTTTTTGATTTTCACAAAACTTTTCCACAATATTTTAAATATAATTTTCCTTTCGCTATTTTTGTGGGTTATTGAATAAAAAAGGAGATTCCCCATTAACCGGACTACACCAATATGAGTGAAAACAATACTGTAAACTATACTGACGACAACATTAGGACCCTTGATTGGCAGGAGCACATCCGTCTTCGCCCCGGAATGTATATCGGGAAACTAGGGGATGGATCATCTGCTGACGATGGTATCTATATCTTGCTTAAAGAAATCATTGACAATTCCATAGATGAATTCGTGATGAAAGCCGGAAAAAGAATCGAAATCAAAATCGATGAAGGCAAGGCAACGATCCGTGATTTCGGGCGGGGAATTCCCCTCGGCAAAGTCGTAGACGCAGTTTCAAAAATGAATACCGGCGGAAAATACGATTCCAAGGCTTTCAAGAAATCGGTCGGTTTGAATGGAGTCGGAACCAAAGCTGTGAACGCACTTTCAGATTATTTCAAGGTAAAATCTGTGCGAGACGGAAAAATGAAAATGGCAGAATTCTCGAAAGGAATCATTACCAAAGATTACCAAGAAACGGAATCTACCGACCGAAACGGTACTGAAATCACCTTTATCCCTGATTCCACGATTTTCACCCATTTCAAATTCAGAAAGGAGTACATCGAAAAAATGCTGAAAAACTATTGTTACCTGAATCCGGGTCTGAAAATAGTTTTTAATGGCGAAACCTACTTTTCTGAAAATGGTTTAAAGGATTTATTGGAAGAAGAGCTTGAGGGCGAAATCCTGTATCCGATCATTCATTTAACCGATGAAGACATTGAGGTTGCCATCACCCATTCAGATAAATCGCAGTCTGAGACGTATTTTTCATTTGTTAATGGCCAATATACTACCCAAGGCGGTACTCACCTCAATGCTTTTCGTGAAGCTTATGTGAAAACGATCCGGGAATTCTTCAACAAAAATTTTGAAGCGGCAGATATTCGGAAATCCATCATCGCTGCGGTAGCGGTGAAAGTGATCGAACCTGTTTTCGAATCGCAGACCAAAACAAAATTGGGTTCCAACGAAATGGAGCCCGGAAAGGAAACGGTAAGAGCTTTCACAACCAATTTCCTTAAAAATAAACTAGATAATTTCCTCCATAAAAATCCGGAGATTGCGGAAGCCATCCTCAAAAAAATCATCATTTCCGAACGGGAAAGAAAAGAACTATCGGGAATTCAGAAACTGGCAAGAGAAAAAGCTAAGAAAGTATCGCTGCACAACAAAAAACTGCGCGATTGCAGACAACATTACAACGACCAGAAAGCCGACAGAAAATCTGAAACCATGATTTTCATTACGGAAGGGGATTCCGCTTCTGGGTCCATCACCAAAACCCGCGATGTGGAAACACAGGCAGTCTTTTCGCTGAAAGGTAAACCACTGAATTGTTATGGCTTGACAAAAAGGGTAGTCTATGAAAATGATGAATTCAACCTGTTGCAAGCCGCATTAAATATTGAAGATTCATTAGAGGATTTGCGCTATAACCACGTCATCATAGCGACCGATGCAGATGTGGACGGAATGCATATCCGGCTCTTGATGATTACTTTTTTCCTTCAGTTTTTTCCAGATGTGATCAGAAACGGGCATCTTTACATCCTGCAAACACCGCTGTTTAGGGTGAGGAATAAAAAAGAAACCAGATATTGCTATAATGAAGCCGAAAGGTTACTTGCACTGGAGGAACTTGGGAAAAATCCGGAAATTACTCGATTCAAAGGTTTGGGAGAAATTGACCCCGGAGAATTTAAAGTATTTATCGGAAAAGACATCCGTCTGGAACCGGTAGTTTTGGGTAAAGATCAAACCATTGACCAGCTATTAGAGTTCTACATGGGAAAAAATACGCCCGACAGACAAACTTTTATCCTGGAAAACCTGGTCGTTGAAGATCCAGATATCGATAAAAAGAAAACACTGGAAGAAGCTTAGAAACAGACCGAGAAATGAGGCTAAACAACAGCAAGAAGGCAAAATTTTTTTATTTCTTAAGTTCATTGATTTTGATGACCTTGTTTCTGGGTGCCGCATTTTTTGTTTTAGAACAATATCGTTTTTATATTTTAGGGTGGAAAAGCGTATTGCTTATCATAATTCCTGCCTTACTTGCCCTGATTTTCATTTTCAGTGGAAGACAGATATTTGAATATGATAGCGATGGCGAAGCTTTGAACTTCAGAAATAGAAATGTGTTGACCTTCTTCAATAAACCGGTTCGGGACGAATTCCCGAAATATAAACTTTTACAATATGAGTTTGTTAATATATTAATATTTAAACGGTTATACATTACCATTTCAAGCAAAAAAAACAATTTAATCATACTCAAATATGATGTTTCTTATCTTACCGGCAAAGAATTAAAGGATTTGAAATTTTCATTAAGTAAAGTCATTAAAGCTAATCAAGAAAGAGAGAAAAATAGTTGATGGAAGAACAAGAAAATCCGCAAGGAGAATCACTGAAAAAAGTTTCAGGCCTATACAGGGACTGGTTTTTGGATTATGCATCGTACGTAATTTTGGATCGTGCGATTCCCTCCATTTATGACGGTTTCAAACCGGTACAGCGCAGAATTATGCATTCCATGCGCGAATTGGAAGATGGCCGATACAACAAAGTAGCGAATATTGTCGGGAATACCATGAAGTACCATCCACACGGAGATGCTTCCATTACCGACGCCATGGTGCAGATTGGTCAAAAAGAACTTTTGATCGATACCCAGGGAAACTGGGGAAATATCTACACCGGGGATTCCGCCGCCGCTGCGAGATACATCGAAGCAAGACTAACCCCTTTCGCTATGGAGGTGGTTTTCAATCCAAAGACAACGGCGTGGGTAAAATCCTATGATGGCAGAAATAATGAGCCGATCGACCTTCCAGTAAAATTTCCGCTGCTTTTAGCACAGGGAGTTGAAGGAATTGGCGTAGGACTTTCCACGAAAATTATGCCCCACAACTTCATCGAGCTGGTCAATGCTTCGATTTTATATCTGAAGGGCAAAAAGTTTGAACTGTTCCCGGATTTTCAAACAGGTGGAATGCTGGATGTTTCCAACTACAACGACGGAGAACGGGGCGGCAAAATCCGTGCAAGAGCCAGAATCATCCAAAAGGACAAACACACACTTTGCATTAACGAGCTTCCTTTCGGGAAAAATACCGGTGATTTGATCGATTCCATCATTAAAGCCAATGAAAAAGGAAAGATCAAAATCAAGAAAATCGAGGACAACACCTCTGACCAGGTGGAAATCAACATCCTGCTGAACAACGACGTGTCGCCGGATAAAACGATTGATGCACTTTATGCGTTTACGGATTGCGAAATCCCGATCTCACCGAATGCATGCGTAATTGTGGGCGACAAACCGGAATTCCTTTCCGTTTCAGAGATTTTAAGACGAAATACCGACCACACCGTTTCTTTGCTTAAAAAAGAGCTTGAAATCGAGCTTCATGAACTCCAGGAAAACTGGCATTTTTCTTCATTGGAACGGATCTTTATCGAGAACAGAATTTATCACGATATCGAGGAAGTAAAATCTTGGGAAGAGGTAATCAAAACCATCGACAACGGATTGAAACCGCACACAAAGCATCTTTTGAGAGCGGTTACCGAAGAAGACATTACCCGATTGACCGAAATCCGCATCAAGCGAATTTCCCGTTTTGATCTGGACAAATTCAAAGAAAATATTCTGGCACTGGAAGGAAAAATAGAGCAGGTAAAACATCATCTTGCCAATTTAATAGCTTATGCCATTGATTATTACACCAATATTTTAAAGAAATACGGAAAAGGTAAAGAACGAAAAACAGAATTGAGAATTTTTGACACCATCGATGCTACGAAAGTTGCGGTGGCAAACGAAAAATTCTACGTGAACCGGGAAGAAGGCTTCATCGGAACTTCTCTGAAAAAAGACGAATACCTTTTCGACTGTTCAGATATTGACGACATCATCACCTTCCAAAAAGATGGAACCATGAAAGTGGTAAAAGTGGAAGCAAAAACCTTTATCGGAAAAAATATCGAGCATGTCGCGGTGTGGAAGAAAAATGATAAACGCACTGTTTATAACATGATTTATCGCGAAGGAAGAGACGGACCTTATTACATGAAGCGTTTTTCGGTAACCGGTGTGACCAGAAATACGGACTACAAATTGGCTTCAGACAAAAAAGGTTCTGAAATGCTGTATTTCTCTGCAAATCCAAATGGTGAAGCAGAATTGGTAACCGTCCTCCTGAAACCCAATGCCAGAATCAGAAAGAACAAAATCGATATCGATTTCAGTGAATTGGCGATTAAGGGCCGAGATTCCAAAGGAAATCTGGTGACCAAATATGCGGTGAAAAAGGTGGATCTAAAAGAAGAGGGACTCTCTACTTTGGCGCCAAGAAAAATCTGGTTTGACGATACGGTGCGAAGATTGAATGCCGATTCCCGGGGAACTTTGCTCGGAACTTTCAAGGGCGACGATAAAATCCTGACCATCAATTCACAAGGCGAAGCCAAATTGGTCACATTCGATTTGAGCAACCGATTTGATGACGAATATCTCATCCTGGAAAAGTGGAATCCCGAACAACCCATTACCTGTATTTATTTCGACGGCGAAAAAGGAATCTATTTCATCAAGCGATTTTTGTTGGAAAACAACACCAATGTTCAAAACTTCATGCCTTCCGAACATCCCAAATCGTTCATTGAAAATGTGATTGTGGCGAATAATTCCACCGCGGAAATTATTTTTGCCAAAGACAAAGGAAAAGAGAAAGAACCAGAAATCATCAATATTGACGAATTCATCGGCGTGAAAGGAATCAAGGCGATTGGAAACCAATTTGTTAAGGAAAAGGTAAAGGCAATCAACATCTCCATTCCGGAACCTGAAGAGGAAATCAATCCCGGGTATGATGAGGCGGAATCCACTGAAGGATCTATTTCATCCATTGATTCCGGCGAGAAAGACGAGGATTTCCCGGAAGAGGGCACGATCGGAAGTTTGTTTGATGAGGAATAGCTTTGTTAGCGCTTATAGCGCTAACAACGCTAAATAATTTACCCAATCCTCACATTTTCCAGACATTCCTTCAATCGTCTCATCGCCTCCCGAAGATTTTCCTCCGAAGTGGCATAGGAAAAACGGATACAGTGCGGATTCCCAAACGAAACTCCGCCCACTGTTCCCACATGCGCTTCATCCAAAAGGAACATCGCAAAATCATCAGCATCTTTGATGAAAGTTCCATTCAGCGTTTTGCCGCAATAATAGGAGATATCCGGGAAAAAGTAAAAAGCCGCTTTGGGATAATTGACCTTGAAATGGGGAACCTCTTTCAGCAAATCATAAACGATTTCCCTGCGTTTTCCAAATTCCTTAATCATGTAGTCGTATTCAGAAGGATTGGTTCTTAATGCGGGTACAGAAGCTTTTTGAGCCACCGTGTTCGGTCCTGAAGTCATCTGTCCCTGGATTTTTTCGCAAGCTTCGGCCAACCAATTCGGGCAGGCTGAATAACCGATTCTCCAACCGGTCATCGCAAAAGCCTTGGACATTCCGTTGATCACCGCAGTTTGCTCATAAACCTGCGGAAATTCTGCGATCGAAGTATGCTTTCCCTCATAATTGATTCTTTCATAAATTTCGTCGGAAATAATGGTGATATGTGGATATCTTGCAATCACATTCGCTATTTTTTCAAGCTCTTCATGCGTGTAGAAACTTCCGGAAGGATTGCACGGAGAAGAATAGAGGAGTGCCTTTGTCTTCGGCGTGATCGCATTTTCCAACTGTTCCGCGGTCATCTTAAAATCCGTTTCGATGGAGGTTTCCACAAAAACAGATGTTCCGCCCATCATTTTCACCATTTCGTCGTAACTCACCCAGTACGGAGCGGGAAGAATCACCTCGTCGCCGTCATTAATGATGGAAGCCAAAACATTCAGAATCGATTGTTTGGCACCGTTTGAAACACAGATTTGTTTCGGAAGGTATTCCAGGTTATGATCTCGTTTCAATTTTTCACAAACCGCCTCCCTTAAATCCAAAAATCCCGGAACAGGGGAGTAGTGGCTGAAATTATTGTCAATGGCGTCAAAAGCGGCCTTTTTAATGTTTTCCGGAACATCGAAATCGGGTTCCCCCAAAGTCAAACTGATCACATTGATTCCTTTTGCCTTCATCTCTCGAACTTTGTTGCTCATCACGAAAGTTTGTGAAAAACTCATCCTCTGCAACCGCTCTGAATATTTTTCCATAAGTTATTTTAAATGTTCTCAAAGGTAATTTCTTTTTTTAAGTTTTCAAAACCATGAAATATAGTTTCATTTATTTAATTTTGCCGCAAATCCACAGAAATGTCCGCACAACTCATCGAAAAATATTTCCCCGAGCTTTCCGAAGAACAAAAAATCCAGTTTCAAAAATTAGGAAAATTGTACTCGGAATGGAATGAAAAAATAAATGTCATTTCCAGAAAAGACATGGATTCCCTCTATGAAAAACACGTGCTACATTCCCTCGGGATCGCAAAATTGATGGAATTCGCACCCGGAACAAAAGTATTGGATATTGGTACCGGCGGAGGTTTTCCCGGAATTCCATTGGCCATTCTTTTTCCCGAAGTACAGTTTACGCTGATCGATTCCATTGGAAAGAAAATCACCGTCGTAAAATCGGTTGCGGAAGAATTAGGTCTAAAAAATGTCATCGCAATTCATGGAAGGGCTGAAAGCCTGAAAGAGAAATTTCATTTCGTCGTCAGTCGCGCAGTAACTCAGATGCCGGTTTTCCTTCGGTGGCTAAAGGGAAAATTCGAAAAAGAACAGTTTAATCCAAAGCACAACGGAGTCCTTTATTTGAAAGGCGGCGATTTGGCGGAAGAATTGGCGGGACTGAAAGCAGAAATCTTCAATCTGAAAAATATTTTTGAAGGCGAATTTTTTGAAACCAAGAAAGTCGTATATTTATCAAAAGGGAATTTCAATTCATAATTTTTTACAATAACTCCATATTTTTTTTCGTTTTAATAAAAATTTGAACCAATGAAAAAGACCACTTTATTTGCTATTCCTCTTCTCGCGGCACTTTTTCTTAGCAGCTGCAAGGATGACCGGATGGGAGACGAAGTAAAAAGCATCGACCCCGTAAAAATAGACAGCGTGAACATTCCGAAAGATTCTATGGCGGTAACTTCCACTATGAAGATTTGGACTTATTCCAATTTGCAGTCAAAATGTGAAGGTTTTTATGGCTATGACTACATCCATGTGGATGAGTTTACCCGAAATGTAACTTCCTACAAATTCAAAACCGACGCGCAATGTGGCGACCAAGTCACCCGTTATCAGGAAATTAGATTCCAACCGCAAAAAGTGGGAAACTACACCTTTAAATTCTGGAACGGAAAAGATTCCGGCGGACAAAACGTTTGGATTCAGAAAAATATCAAAGTTTACTAGATCATTCATTCAAAATATTATTTTGCAAGGCATTAGGAAAATTTTATTCCTGATGTTTTTTTGCGTTAAATTCCGTATTTTTCAGTTTTAAAATAACTATGAAATTTCTCAGCAAGATTATCACCGAACTCCTGCACCAAAATAAGGATTTATCGACTTTCGATTTCGTTCTTCCCGGGAAAAGACCAATCGTCTTTATCAAAGAAATTCTGAAAGAAAAGAAATATCAAGGATTTCTGCCAAACTTTTTCACCATTGAAGATTTGATTAAGGAAATCTCCGGAAAGCAGCATTTCCAGGGAATCGGATTGTGGCTGTTCGCTTTCGAAATCTATCGGGAAATCCAGCCATCAGAAGATTTTGCCGGTTTTTTGAAATGGTTTCCCACGATCGCTAAAGATTGGGATGACATGCTGAAATTTTCAGAAAGTGACAAAGCCGTTTTGGAATACATGTTTGATGAAGAAAGAATCAAAAACTGGTCTGAAAATCTGGGAGATTCTGAAGATTCCGCAAGAAAGAGGTTCCTCAATTTTTGGCAGAAAATGAATTTGTTTCTGCCTTTATTAAAGTCAAAATTACAGGAAGAAAATCTAGCCACATCGGGAATGATACACGAATCTGCAAAGAGCAAGATTGAGCATTTCGCAAATGAAACGCATCGAAAATTTGTTTTTTGTGGATTCAATGCCTTTACTCCCGTAGAAGAAAAGCTGGTCCGAAACCTGCTTCAGCAAAACAAAGCTCACTGTTTTTTCCAAGCTGATGAATATTATGTCAATGACGAAAGACAAGAAGCCGGAAAATTTCTGAGGGAAATCAAAACCTGGAAGGAATTCAATGACAGCAGACATTTCCATTGGATTGAAAATGACTTTAGCCAACCGAAAGACATCAAAATCTACGAAGTTTCCGGAAATATTACCCAAACAAAAGTACTGCCCAAAATCTTCGAACAGTTATCTGACCATGATCTTTCCAAAACCGCGGTGATCCTTCTGGATGAAAACCTTTTACCTGCAAGTTTAGACGCATTGAGCACCGTTCCACATTTGAATATCACCATGGGTTTTCCGCTGAAGAACTTAAGTTTCAGCAATGCCATGAAAAATCTGTTTTACCTTCAAAAACAGCTGGAGAAAAAGGATTCATCCTATTATTACAAAGATGTTCTCGCCATTTTGGAGGAAATCCCGAATGATGAAATCGATGCTGCAATTATTGCTAAGTTCAAATCGGTCATTGAAGAGAGAAACATCGTCTATATTTCGAAAAATCAGTTTGGCGAGCTGCTTTCCGAGGTTTCTTATTTTAATCTTTTGATTAAGCCAACATCTTCTGATGCATTTTTGAATCAGATAATTGCGTTTTGCAACCAATTGAAATTCCGGGAAATAGACGACATTTTGTACGAAAATATTGCTCATTTCGAAAAGAGTTTTAAAATCATCAAAAACCAAATCCGACCTTATTCATTCGCCATCAAAATGGAGACATTGGAGGTTTTAATCAATCAGTTGGTGAATGCCGAAACCATTGATTTTAAGGGTGAACCGCTTCGTGGTTTGCAGGTGATGGGACTTTTGGAATCCCGGCTTTTGAATTTTGAAAACATCATTTTGCTTTCGGTCAATGAGGGAAAACTCCCGCTTGGGAACTCGCAAAACACCTATATTCCTTTTGATGTACGACAACATTTTGGCCTGCATACTTTCTTGGAAAACGACAGCATTTATGCCTATCATTTTTACCGGTTGATTCAGGATTCCAAAAAAGTGTTTCTGCTTTATAACGCATTGAGTTCCGGTGTAAACATAGGCGAACAAAGCCGGTTCATTACCCAATTGGAAATCGAAGATCATTTTCATGACCTCAAAAAAGTGGTGATTGAAAATACTTCTGAACCGATTAACCAGCAGCCGATGACCATTGAAAAAACCGCTGCAGTACTGGAAAAATTACAGGATTGGAAATCAAGGGTTTCAGCGTCTCATTTGAATTCCTTCATCTATAATCCGATTGATTTCTATTTGACCAAAATTCTGCAAACCAAAGAAAGTGTAGAAATTGAAGAAGAACTTTCACAAAGAAATTATGGAAGTTTGGTGCATTTTACCCTGCAATTTATTTATAAAGAATTTATTGGTAAAAAATTGTCTGCTAATGATTTAGAGCTTTCAACCGAAGCGATTAATGAAGCTATGGAAAAAGCGATTTTGGAACTGAAACACCAACCTGAGTTTTACGAAAGGGGAATGAATTACATCCACAAATCCATTGCGGAAAGGGTAGTGAGAAACATATTGGATTTTGACAAAAAACTGATAGAATCTGGAAATACTTTGGAAATCATCGATGTGGAAGGAAATTTTGACCAAATTCAATTTTATCTGGATGATCAAAAATCGGATGCCGTGAAATTCTATGGATTCATAGACCGAATCGACCGCGTGAATGGAAATTTGCGAATCATCGATTTTAAAACTGCAAAAACAAAAAACCTTTCGATCAAATCGCCGAAAAATGAAGATGAGGACGAGAAATTGCGGCAGCTTTTTCTGCGGGAGGATTACAAACAGGCGATGCAGCTTTCGATTTATGCCTATTCTGTTTTGAATAATGAAAAAATGCTTGATCATTCTGTTCAGTGCGGAATCTGGAGTTTTGCGGAAGTGAGCAAAGGCGTTCAGAATCTGACGGTTTTCGGGGAATCCCAAATCACCAAAACCATTCTGGAAACTCCCATGGAATCGGTGAAAAATGTGATATTGAAAATACTTGATCCCCATGAAAATTTTGTTGAGAATGAAAAACAAAGATGGAATGGTTAAGCAATTGACTTTCCAATTTTTAACCTGGATTTCTAATCGAAATGTGGAAAACCCGATTTTTTTTTAATCCTTTTTTCAGCTATTTTTACCAATTAATAGACAACTTTTGAAGGATTCGAACAGGTTTTATCTCAGTTGATTAAAACCTTGATCTGATGCTTTTTACCAGCTTTTTGGCTCATCAATTATGTATTTAATATTCGACACCGAAACCACCGGTTTACCTAAAAATTTCAATGCTCCGTTAACCGATTCCGAGAATTGGCCCAGAATGGTGCAGATTGCTTGGCAACTTCATGATAAAGATGGAAATCTCCTGGAAAATCAGGATTATATCATCAAACCCGAAGGATTCGACATTCCTTTCAAAGCCTCTCGAATTCATGGAATTTCCACCAAATTAGCCAATGAGGAAGGTCATGATTTAAAGGTGGTTCTGGAGGAATTTCAGGAAGTTTTAAAGAAGGCTGAAATTGTTGCGGGACACAATATCGATTTCGACTACAAAATCGTGGGAGCCGAATTTTTTAGGAAAGATTTGGAAAATACTTTGGCCAAAATTCCTGCGGCAGACACCATGCAAATGAGTACCGAATTTTGCCAACTTCCAGGTGGAAAAGGCGGAAAATTCAAATCTCCGAAACTGCAGGAACTCTTCAAAATATTATTCAAAGAGGAATTTGATGAAGCGCACAACGCTGCAGCAGACGTGAACGCAACCGCGCAGATTTTCTTCGAAATGATGAGGATTGGACTTTTTCCGGCATCCAACCTGAAAATTTCTGAGGATGAATTACAACATTTCATTAAATCTCATCCAAATCCGTTCAAGCCGTTTCCAATCATTATTCGAAGGCAAGTTGCAGCTTCGAAAAAGAAAAAAACCGTAGATTTCGGCGATACCGATGAAGTGGATTTGGGTGATTATTTCAATTTTCACAACCACAGCATTTATTCCTCATTGCAAGCTTCGACCAATATTTCGGACCTCTTGGAAAAAGCCAAAAAAAATAATTTTCCCGCTATTGGAATTGTGGATTTGGGAAATATGATGGGTGCTTTTAAATTTATTTCTGAAGTGGAGAACTGGAATGCTGAGTGCAAAAAGTTCAATGAAACCTACGAAACTGAAAAAGACAAGGAGCGAAGCGAAGAAGAGGAGAGCTACTTTCAAAAAAATAAAGCCAAATTTTTAGGTCAGAAATATGATTTCATTCCGATCGTGGGATCAGAATTCTACATTTCCGACCGACCGGAACAAAAACAGTTTACCAAAGACGATCCGGACCGAAGAACCAATGTGGTGCTGCTGGCAAAAAATTTCAATGGCTATAAAAACCTTACCAAACTGTCGAGTTTAGGCTATGTAAATGGTTTCTATTTTGGCGTTCCCAGAATTTCAAAAGCGATGATTGCCGAGTACAAAGAAGACCTGATCGCTTTGACCGCGGGAACCAACGGCGACGTACCGGACACGATCCTGGAATATGGTGAACAGAAAGGGGAGGAAGTTTTCAAATGGTGGAAAGTAACTTTTGGCGAAGATTTTTATGTCCAGATTCAAAACCATGAAGTGGACGAAGAAGACCATTTGAACGAGGTTTTACTGGAATTTGCAGATAAATACCAGGTGAAAATCCTCGCCCAAAATGAAACCTTCTACACCGAAAAAGAAGATGCCCATATTCAAGATATCCTTTACTGCATCAAAGATGGCGAAAAACTTTCATCCCCTATTGGAAAAGGTTTTGGAAAGAGGAGAGGACTTCCCACCACCGAATTTTACATGAAGGATGAAGCGGAACTAAAACAAACTTTCCGTGCTTTTCCAGATGCGTTCGAAGCATACACAGAGTTTTTGGCGAAGTTTGAACCTTATCGTTTGAAACGTGATGTGCTGCTTCCCGAGTTTGATATTCCTGAAAAATTCCGTTCGGAAGAGGATCAAATCGACCACGGAAAAAGGGGAGAAAATGCCTATTTGAGGGATTTGACTTACGAAGGTGCGAAAAAAAGATATGGCGAGATTAGCGATGCCATCAGGGAAAGATTAGATTTTGAATTAGAGGTGATTGCGAACACCGGATACCCTGGTTATTTTCTCATTGTGCAGGATTTTTGCAAACAGGCAAGAGAAATGGGAGTCTGGGTTGGTCCAGGTCGTGGTTCTGCAGCAGGTTCCGCGGTTGCTTACTGCATTGGAATTACCAATGTGGATCCGATAAAATATGACCTCCTTTTTGAGCGATTCCTAAATCCGGAAAGGATTTCCATGCCCGATATCGATATTGATTTTGATGATGAAGGACGGGACAAAATCATCAAATGGGTAGTAGATAAATACGGAAAAAGCAATGTGGCTCAAATCATTACGTATTCAGTACTCGGTGGGAAATCTGCAATTAAGGATGCGGGAAGGGTGCTGGATGTTTCCATTCCAGAAACCAACAATATCGCAAAATTAATCCCATCAACTCCGGGAATGAACATTGCGAAAGCATTATCAAAATTTGAGAAATTAAGTCCTGAAGATAAAACCCTGGTTCAGGAAATGAAAGATATTCTGGAACATCCAGATCCGGACGATGAACGGTTCAAAGTACTTTCTGCCGCCCAAAAAATGGAGGGGTGCATTCGAAATACCGGAATTCATGCATGTGGAGTCATCATTACACCTGAAGATATTTCGAATCTGGTTCCCATTACGATCGCTTCGAAAGACGCTGATATTTTGGTTTCGCAGTTCGACAACTCCGTAGCGGAAAGTGCCGGACTTTTGAAGATGGATTTCTTGGGTTTAAGGACTTTGACCATCATTAAACACGCCGTTCGCCTCATTAAGCAAAAACATGGTATTGAAATCGACATCGACAAAATTCCACTCACCGATGCCAAAACCTATCAGCTGTTCAAAGAGGGGAGAACCATTGGAATATTCCAGTATGAAAGTCCGGGAATGCAGAAGTACATGCGGGAACTCAAACCGACTGATTTTTCGGATTTGATTGCAATGAACGCACTTTACAGACCGGGACCGATCAAATATATTCCAAATTTCATTAACCGAAAACATGGTTTGGAAGAAGTTGTTTACGACTTGAAAGAAACCGAAGAGTATCTGAAAGAAACCTATGGAATCACGGTTTATCAGGAACAGGTGATGTTGCTTTCGCAAAAACTAGCCAACTTTACCAAAGGTGAAGCAGACACCTTGAGAAAAGCGATGGGTAAAAAGCAGAAAGCGGTTTTGGACAAAATGTACCCGAAATTTATCGAAGGGGGAAAAAGCAATAATCTGGATGAAGAAAAACTCAACAAAATCTGGAAAGATTGGGAAGCGTTTGCCGAATATGCGTTCAATAAATCGCACTCCACCTGTTATGCGTTGATTGCTTACCAAACTGCTTATCTAAAAGCAAATTATCCGGCGGAATATATGGCGAGTGTGATGAGTAACAACATTAATAATACGTCTCAAATCACTTTGTTCATGGAAGATTGCCAAAATATGGGGGTGGATGTTTTAGGCCCCGATGTGAATGAATCCCAATATGAATTTGCGGTAAACGAAAAAGGGCAAATCCGTTTTGGTTTGGGCGCGATCAAAGGAATTGGTGAAGGTCCAAGTGAAGCGATCGTGGAAGCGAGAAAGAATGAGCGGTTCAAAAACATCTACGATTTCTTTGAAAAAGTTCCAAGTTCTCAAATCAACAAAAGGGTAGCGGAAAGTTTAGTTTTCGCAGGTGCTTTTGACGAAGTGGACAAATATCACCGCGCACAGTATTTCGACATCGATAATTCCGGAAAAACCAATATAGAAAGGCTTTTGAAGTATGGGCAAAGTTTTCAGGAAGGTAAAAATGAAATTGAAAATTCATTGTTTGCTGATTTTGCGGATGAAGTGCAAATCGAGCAACCAAAAATCAATCCGGCTCCTGAATGGCAGAATCTAAACAAACTCAACAAGGAAAAGGAAATTATCGGGTTTTATCTTTCGGCGCATCCGCTTGATGAATACAAATTCCAATATCAATTCATTCAGGGCGCTTTGGCGAAGAAAGAAATTTTGGAAGGTAAGAAGGATGATTTGGATGTTTTGGAAAAAGTGATTTTAGCGGTTGATGCTACTGAACAGAGCGATATTGATCAGGATTTGATAGATGTTCCGCTTGAAATAGCTGATGAAGATGAGGCAATCATTGAAGAACCTATAAAAAATATTGAACCAAAAGGAAGCTTCAATTTCCTGAACCTTAATGAGGTAGAAGCTTTCAAAGACACCGTATTTGGCAAGCAACCGGATTTATTTTCTGATGAAAAGTTGACCTGGAAAGAAAAACAAGCCCTCAGAAATAATGCACCAGAATACATGGTCGCAGGAATGGTGACAGAATACACCGTGCGAGACGGCAAAAACAGCGGCGAAAAAGTGGCATTCATAACACTGGAAGATTACAGCGGAAGTTACGGTTTCCGACTTGGAGACAGAGATTATATGAGGTTGCGCGATAAAATCGATGTGCAGCGTTTCGTCATTTTCAAGATCAAGTTTTCCCAATCAAAAGACGGCAGAGTGTTTGTGAATGTTGCGGAAGTCATCGATTTGAAAGAGGCTTTTGACAAATTTGCGAAAAGTATATCGGTGGTGGTCAATATCCAAGATCTGCGCAAAGACGACATCACTTTCTTCAAAAATATCATGGATGAAAGCAAAGGTGAGCAAAAATTGCAGTTTTATGTGAAAAATCCTGAAGATAACAGTCATATCGAACTCCGATCGCTCAAAAGCAACGTGAACATCAATGGCGAGTTGCTGCAAATCTTCAATGTGGAAAGCAAATACCAGATTTATTTGAACTAGGGATTTTTAAATCTATCGTTTTGTTGATCTGATAAACGCTTTAGAAGAGCAGGCTTCGTGGGCAATTTCTTTCATACGGCAAATGTGCTTTATCGGGGCGTTGATAAAAAGTTAATTTAACATAATATTAATTATAGGACTTTTTAAAAAATAAACAAATTGCTCATTTCATTCAATCTTGCGTGAAATTTCCTTTTTCCTAAACGCCGATCCTATCTACTACAATATTAAATTTCCGATCACCCTGTGAAAATGCACATTTACAGAATTTTTATCCAAGAAAAATTACGAATCATCCCCAATAAAAAATGCTACAGCCGATTCTCGTCGATTAGAGTCAAATACAAACCGATACCTGTCTGCAAGTAGTCAGCAATGGATTCCGCTTTTCATTAAAAAAAAACAATGGAAGTATTTCAGGGAATTTTCCTGGTGGAAATAACAAAACGAGCTGGTTCGCTACAAATTCTTATTGATCCTAAATCTTATAAACCCTTTTTTCCTTATTGCCAGATTCATTTTTGAACATTAGTTTTTTCAAAACGAAATCTTTCTTCCTACAATGATATATAGAGTTCATTGAAATATCCAGAATCATCAATTCCAAAAGCTTTTAAGGCGATTCAAAAAGGCATAAGTATCGTGTTAACCGAAATGGATCGAAAGCCATTTCTATTTAACATAATATTAAAAATCTAGCTTTTCCTAAATTTTCGTATCTTCAAGCCTTGTTTTAAACGTTATTTATTGATTATGAAAAACCTGATTTTGTCAGTATTTACAGTGCTTTTCGCGATAAGCTGTGAAAAGAAATCCACTGAAACCCAATTGGCCACTACTCCATCCGACTCTGTCACTGTGCCGGAAACGAATGAACCGGTTCAGTCTTCTACCCTTCAAACCTGTTTCATGGGAAATACCGAAAAAGATTCAATTTTTATGACGCTGGACGATAATCTTGGAACTTTCACCGGAAAGTTGCGTTACAAAAATTTCGAAAAAGACAGCTCATTCGGTGATATCGTGGGAAATCAAAACGGCGACACCCTGAAATTAAACTACACTTTCCAATCCGAAGGCATGACTTCTGAGCGCGAAATCTTCTACCTGAAAAAAGATGGAAATTTGATCGAGGGAATTGGTGACCACAAAACCACCGGAAATAAGGAAGTTTACGCAAATTATTCGAAAATAAGATATGAAGGTCAGGTTTTGAAACAGGAAGACTGTAATGTTTTAGATAAAAAAATAAAGGAAAAATAGCCGAATATTTTAGAAGATGTGAAGAGTTTCAGGAGATTTTGCTCTTCTTTTTTTATGAATTATTCGGATATTTTTTGATGTCTCAAAAAAAGAAAATAATTGCTATTTTTGTTTCCTATGATGATTGACGATTCGAAGAACAAACAGAGTTTACAGGATTTGATCGACACCAAAGATTTTTTGGAACATGTCTCGGTCGATTGCGCCATTTTTGGATTTTCAGAAGGAATTCTAAAAGTTTTGCTCCTGAAATACCACGATCTGGATTTGTGGTCACTTCCGGGCGGTTTCGTATTTAATGATGAGGATTTAGATATTGCCGCGACCAGAGTGCTTTATGAGCGGACTTTGCTGAAGGATATTTTCCTTTCGCAATTTCACACTTTCGGTGATTTGGACAGAACTGAGAATAATGTCCACAGAATACTGTTGAAAAATAAAGGCATCGAGGTGTCAAAAGACCACTGGATTTTTCAGCGTTTCATCACCGTGGGCTACTGCAGTTTAATCGATTTTTCGGTAGCGGATACTTTTCCAAGTGCATTTAATGAGGAATGTGCGTGGTTTGAAGTGAAAAACCTCCCCAAAATGGCATTCGACCACGAAAAAATCATTGCCAAAGGTTTGGAACACATCCGAAAAAATATTGATACCCAAATTGTTGCGAGCAACCTTCTTCCGGAAAAATTCACCATGAAAGAGATGCAAACCGTTTATGAAACCGTGCTCGACGAAAAGTTTAGGAGAAATAATTTCCAGCGAAAAATCCTCGGCATGAACTCTTTGGAGCGTTTGGAAAAATTCTTTGATGGTTCTGCAAATAAGGCACCGTATCTCTACCGTTTCAAAATCAAAAATTAAATCTCTTAAAGAAATTAAAATTTCATCATCTTCCCGAAAAATCTTAATTTTAGCCAAATAAAAAAATTATGTCATATTACCCGCTTTCAGCTATTCCGGATTATTATTTAATGGACGAACTCCTCACTGATGAACACAAATTAATCCGGCAATCGGTACGCGATTGGGTTGAAAGTTTTGTGATGCCGAAAATTGACGAAGCCGCACAAAATCATCACGAAATTCCGAACTTGATGCGGGAATTGGGAAAAATTGGAGCCCTCGGTCCATATATTCCTGTGGAATACGGCGGTTCCGGATTGGATCAGATTTCTTATGGCATCATCATGCAGGAGCTTGAAAGAGGCGATTCTGCGGTGCGTTCTGCAGCATCCGTTCAAAGTTCTTTGGTGATGTTCCCAATCAACGAGTTTGGTTCGGAAGAACAAAAAATGAAATATCTCCCCAAATTAGCTTCGGGCGAAATGATTGGCGCATTCGGTTTGACCGAACCCAATCACGGTTCAGATCCGGGCTCCATGGAAACCCACTTTGAGGACAAAGGTGACCATTACTTATTAAATGGTGCAAAAATGTGGATTACCAATGCTCCACTTTGCGACATTGCTGTGGTTTGGGCAAAAAACCCGGAAGGAAAAGTTCAGGGAATGATTGTAGAAAGAAGTTTCGAAGGCTTCACCACTCCAGAAACCGTCAATAAATGGAGTCTCCGCGCATCAAAAACAGGCGAACTTGTTTTCCATAATGTGAAAGTTCCAAAAGAAAATCTATTACCGAAGGTGATTGGTTTAAAAGGACCTTTATCATGCCTAAATTCTGCCCGCTACGGTATTTCCTGGGGTGTAATCGGTGCTGCGATCGACTGTTATTGCACGGCGGTACAATATTCTAAAGAAAGGAAACAGTTCGGAAAACCTATTGCTTCTTTCCAGCTGCAACAGAAAAAACTGGCCGAGTTCTTGACTGAAATCACCAAAGCACAATTACTTTGCCTTCAATTGGGAAGTCTGAAAAATGCCCACAAAGCAACTCCGGCACATATTTCAATGGCAAAAAGAAATAACGTGAAAATGGCAATTGACATCGCCAGAGAATCCCGGCAAATCCTGGGCGGAATGGGAATCATGGGCGAATTCCCGATGATGCGCCACGCTGCAAATCTGGAGTCCGTGATCACTTATGAAGGGACTCACGATATTCACCTTCTAATCACAGGACTGGATATTACCGGAATTAATGCCTTTGGATAATCGCTAAATATCTAAATATCAAAACCTTGAAAATATGTATTTCAAGGTTTTTTTATATCTAAAAAGCAGCCTTAAAAATTTCCCCAAAATCATTATCTTTGTTAAATATGGAATTGACTAAGGAAAACATCTCACAAGAAATCTTGCTCAAAGCTTTCAACCACATGATGCTCGCCAAAGCAATGGCAGACATTTACGAAGAAAACAGAAACACCACAAAATACGTGCACTCCACTTCACGTGGACACGAAGCAATTCAGCTGGCAACCGCCTATCAATTGACCAAAGACGATTGGGTTTCTCCCTATTACCGGGATGAAAGTTTGCTTTTGGGAATCGGTTTTGAACCCTACCGGCTGATGCTGCAATTGTTGGCAAAAGCTGACGATCCGTTTTCAGGAGGGCGTTCCTATTATTCACACCCTTCAAGCCGTGAAGAAGACAAGCCGAAAATCATTCATCAAAGTTCGGCAACCGGAATGCAAACTATTCCCACCACGGGAGTTGCGCAGGGAATTAAATACATCCAGGAATTCAACCTGCAGCAGTTTGAGAACAATCCTGTGGTTATTTGTTCACTTGGCGATAATTCAGTGACCGAAGGCGAGGTTTCGGAAGCGTTTCAATTTGCCGCACTTCATCAGTTGCCGATTATTTTCTTGATTCAGGACAATGAATGGGGAATTTCGGTCACCAAAGAGGAAGCAAGAACTGCAGACGCATACGATTTTGTGGCAGGTTTCACCGGTCTGAACAGAATGAGAGTGGATGGAACTGATTTTGTGGAAAGTTTCGAGGCGATGAAAAACGCTGTAGATTTTGTTAGAAATGAGAGAAAACCTTTAGTTGTTTGTGCTAAAACAGTTCTGATCGGACATCATACATCCGGAGTGAGACGTGAATTTTACCGCGATGAGGCGGATTTGGAAAAACACAGAGCGAAAGATCCGGGCAATATCCTTAGAAAAAGACTTTTGGAATCAGGCATTGACGAAGATCTCTTAAAACAGATCGAGAAAAAAGCCAGATTAGAAGCGGAACAATCCTTTCAGAAAGCGATCGAGGCTGAAGATCCAAAACCGGAAACGGTGGAGGATTTCGTCTTTGCGCCTACTCCAATTACCGAAGAAGTGGGAAAAAGGGTTCCCGAAAATGCGGGTGAAAAAATCGTGATGGTGGATGCCGCCATTCACGCCATCCAGGAACTGATGTGGAAACATCCGGAAGCGCTGCTTTACGGGCAGGATGTTGGCGAAAGAATCGGCGGAGTTTTTCGCGAAACCGTGACTCTGGGTCAAAAGTTTGGAAACAAAAGGGTTTTTAACACTGCAATTCAAGAGGCCTACATCATCGGTTCCACAGTCGGTATGAGTGCAGTTGGATTAAAACCCATTGTGGAAGTGCAGTTTGCCGACTATATCTATCCCGGAATCAACCAGCTTGTTACGGAAATCTCTAAATCTTCCTATTTAAGTGGCGGAAAATTCCCGGTTTCCAATATCATCCGTGTTCCTACAGGAGCTTATGGCGGTGGTGGACCTTATCACAGCGGAAGTGTGGAAAGTATTTTGGCAAATATCAAGGGAATTAAAATCGCCTATCCAAGTAACGCGGCAGATTTTAAAGGTTTATTGAAAGCGGCATATTATGATCCGAATCCTGTCGTCATGCTTGAACATAAAGGATTGTACTGGAGCAAAGTTCCCGGAACCGATGAAGCAAAAACCTTGGAACCGGATGAAGATTATATCTTGCCTTTCGGAAAAGCGAACATCATTTTGGATGCTGATCCGACTGAAATCGAAAAAGGCAGAACATTGGTCATCGTGACTTATGGAATGGGAGTTTACTGGGCGAAAGAAGCGGCAAAATCATTTGATGGAAGAGTTGAAATAATTGATTTGCGAACCTTAATCCCTTTGGATGAAAAACTCGTTTTTGAAAGAGTGAAACTTCACGGAAAATGTGTCGTCTTAACTGAGGAACCAATCCAGAATTCCTTTGCGGAAGCGTTTGCACATCGAATTTCTAAAAACTGTTTCAGAAATCTTGATCTCCCTGTGGAAACGGTGGGCGCTCTAAATTTACCGGCGGTTCCAATTAATTTGGCGCTGGAAAAAGAAATGCTGCCCAATGCAGAGAAGTTGAAAGTGAAAATTGCAGAAATGTTTACGCTGTAATATTACTCTAGATTTCAAAGATTTTCTATAAGGTCTTTCTCCTGTAATTCAGGGTTTTCGAATCGTTTCACAACCACCCATTTTATAAATTTTCAATTTTTAGAATTTTTTCGAATTTGTGAAATCCATCGAAAAAACAGTGCAGAAATAGTATTTTTGTAAAAAACTTTCCCAAAAAAATGTCCGAAAACATCCAGCAAAAAATAGAGCAACTTCGTGAGGAACTTCATCAGCACAATTATTCCTATTATGTTTTAGACGAACCTACGATTTCGGATTTTGAATTTGATGCCAAACTAAAAGAACTTCAGGAGTTGGAAAATGCCCATCCTGAATTTTTCGATCCTAACTCTCCCACCCTTCGTGTGGGTGGCGAAATCACCAAGAATTTCCCAACCGTTCAGCATCAGTTCAGAATGTATTCTCTCGATAATTCCTACGACTTCAATGATCTGGAAGATTGGGAGAACCGCATCACCAAAACGATCAGCGATCCCGTGGAATTTGTCGCGGAATTGAAATTCGATGGAGCTTCCATTTCTATCCTCTATGAAAACGGAAAAATGGAAGAAGCGGTAACTCGCGGCGATGGTTTTCAAGGCGATGAAATCACCGCAAATGTGAGAACCATCTCAGATATTCCCTTGATTTTGAAAGGCGACTTCCCGGCAAAATTTTTTATGCGTGGAGAAATCTATCTAACCCGAAAAAATTTCGACAAAATTAATGCAAGACGTGAAGAAGAGGGACTCGACCTTTTTATGAACCCCAGAAATACCGCATCCGGAAGTTTGAAAATCCAGGATTCTGGCGAAGTAAGAAAACGAGGGCTTTCTGCCGTTTTATACCAATTTATTTCCAATGAAATTCCGGCACAAACGCACTGGGAACTATTGCAAAAAGCAAAAACTTGGGGATTTAAGATTTCCGAGAACGCAAAATTGTGTTCCAATCTGGATGAAGTCAAAGATTTCATTAATTATTGGGACGTAAAACGACACGAACTGCCATTTGAAATTGATGGCATTGTATTGAAAGTCAATTCGCTGCAACAACAACAGCAGTTAGGTTATACGGCGAAATCCCCTCGTTGGGCAATAGCATATAAATTCAAAGCCGAAAAGGTAGAAACCCAGCTGGAAAAAGTCACCTATCAAGTCGGAAGAACCGGTGCAATCACCCCGGTCGCCAATCTGAAACCCGTTTTATTGGCGGGAACCATTGTAAAAAGGGCAAGTTTGCACAATGAAGACATCATCAAAAAACTCGGTTTGCATGAACATGATTTCGTGTATGTGGAAAAAGGCGGCGAGATTATTCCAAAAATCGTGGGCATCAATTTGGACAAAAGAAATCCCGCAAATCCCGAAATCCAATACATCAAAAACTGTCCGGAATGTGGCACCGAACTGGTAAAAATTGAAGATCAGGCGATTCATTTTTGTCCTAATGAAATGCATTGTCCACCCCAGGTGATCGGAAGAATGATTCACTACGTTTCCAGAAAAGCACTGAACATCGACAGTTTGGGACAGGAAACCATCGCTCAACTGCATCGCGAAAAACTCATAGAAAATCCGGCAGATTTCTACACTTTAACCAAAGAACAACTGCTGCCTTTGGAAAGAATGGCGGATAAATCCGCACAAAATATCTTGGACGGAATTGAAAAATCCAAAATGATCCCTTATGAAAAAGTACTGTTTGGAATCGGAATAAAACATGTAGGGGAAACGGTTGCGAAAAAATTATCGAAGAATTTTGAATCCATCGATGCTTTAAGGAATGCGTCTGTAGAAGAGCTGACTCAAGTTGAAGACATCGGCGAAAAAATAGCGGAAAGTATTGTCGATTTCTTTAAAAATCCCGAAAATATTTTGATGATTGAAAGACTGAAATCTTTTGGAGTTCAGTTGGAAAAAGGGGAAAACACCAACGAAGTTTTAAGTAACACCTTGGAAAACAAAACTTTCCTTTTCACCGGAAAACTCTCACTTTTCACAAGAGAATCCGCCGAAGAAATGGTTGAAAAACATGGTGGTAAAAACATCTCCGCAGTTTCCAAAAATCTAAACTATTTGGTGGTCGGTGAAAAAGCCGGCAGCAAACTGAAAAAAGCACAGGAACTGGGAACTGTTACTATTTTGGACGAACAGCAATTTTTGGATTTAATCAGTGGCTAATTGGGAATCGCCGCATTGTGAAGCATGCACCATTTTCAAGAGTGAAATAATTCTGGATGAATTCTTCCAATATTGTAAACTTCGCTTCGCTGAAAGTGGAATACGTGCTGATTCCATCCATCTTATAAAAATCTAAGACGAACTTCAAACGCGATCGTGAATTTGGATTTCAATAAAAAGGACGCGGTATGGATCGGTGGATCATGTTTTTTTTTGAGCTCAGATCACACAATCCAAATAGACCAATTTTTTTATCATTAAAAAAAGGTTGTTTTTTCGGTCGGAATTTTTTGTGAAAAACGGGCTATTCTCTTTCTATAAATAATCCTGCATCCTTCCATGCGTTTAATCCTCCATCAAGATGCGCTACATTTTCATATCCCATCTGCTTCAAAGTTTGGCTTGCCAAAGCTGACCTGCCCCCAGATGCGCACTGCAGGATAATTCTTTTTGTTTTGTCAAATTCAGGTTTGTGATAAGGAAGTGATGGGTCGGCATAAAATTCTATCATTCCTCTTGGAGCATGAACTGAACCTGGAATTTTCCCGTTCTGTTTTAATTCTTCACTTTCTCTAATGTCAATAAGTACCGTTCCGTCTTTTTCTAATTCTTTTTTCACTTGCAGCGGTGTCAGATTTTCGATTTGCTGTTTCGCTTCCTGTACCAATTCGGTTGCTGTTTTTTGTTTCATGGTTACTAATTTTTGAAGTTAATTATTACGTTTTTGTTGGTCTCCGCAAAAAATCGACTTGAAACATGCACTAGTTTGCAGATGAAAATTCAATAAAAATCAATTATTTCAAATGATTTTCGCATCAATCTAAATTACAAAAAAATATCAAGTAGAATTAAAAATTTACTCCGTTTCGATAAAGCATAAGTTTATTTTTAATAAAATAGTCTATTAATCCGCCAAAAAAATCCCGACTCTTCAGCCGGGATTTGTTATTGGAAAAGGTGTTTGTTACCAACTTAAAACACGAACAGCAATTCTTCTGTTTTGAGCTTTACATTCGTCTGTATCGTTTTCAGCACAAACCGGGAATTGTGAACCGTAACCTTCCGCTTCTATGCGATCAGCGGCAATTCCTAAGTTCATCAAATACAGTTTCGCACTTTGCGCACGGAGATTAGACAACGTTTTGTTGCTTTCTTCATTTCCTGTATTGTCAGTGTAACCTCCCAATTTTAGTTTTAAAGTTGGATATGCGGTAAGCAATTTCGCAATATTATCTAATTGGGTCTCAGAACCTGGATTCAGTTTTTCACTGTCTGTTTCGAAATAAAGATTTTCAATGGTGAACCATTTTTCTTTGTCTAACAAAGTGGGGTCTTTTTTATCAATTCCTTTTGCTAAAGATGCAATTTGGCTTGCTTCCCCAACATTCAAAATATCACCATTCGGAAGTTTGATTGCAGTTGGGTTTCCTACTTGATAGACAAAATCACCACTTTCGCTTAAAGTCCCGGTTGGTTTGGCCAAATCGAACCCTGCCGAATCTTCCGAAGTCGCAGAAGTTTCATGCGATGAAATTCCTGCTGATTTTTGAAGGGCTTCCAATTTTGCTTTGCGGTTTTGGTCGATTTGATCTTTGTGAAGAACCGCCAAAGTTGGTGCAATTACCAAGGAAACGATTGACATCAGTTTGATCAAAATGTTCATGGAAGGTCCAGAAGTATCTTTAAAAGGATCTCCCACTGTGTCACCAGTTACGGAAGCTTTATGTGGGTCAGAACCTTTGAAATAAGTTTTTCCGCTGATATCTACTCCTTTCTCGAAAGATTTCTTTGCATTATCCCAAGCTCCTCCTGCATTGTTTTGGAACATTCCCATCAAAACTCCGGAAACAGTTGCTCCAGCGAGGAAACCTCCCAAAACTTCTGGTCCGAAAATAAATCCAACCAAAAGTGGGGAAACGATTGCAATCGCTCCCGGCAAAAGCATTTTCTTAATGGATGCATCGGTAGAAATTGCCACACATTTTTCATATTCCGGGACGGCTTTCCCTTCCAAAATTCCAGGAATTTCGCGGAACTGGCGACGAACCTCCTCCACCATTGCCATCGCGGCTTTTCCTACCGCCGTAATCGCCAATGACGAGAAAATGAAAGGAATCATTCCACCGATAAACAATCCGGCCAAAACATCAGCTCTGTAAATATCAATTCCATCGATTCCCGCAATTCCCACGAAAGCCGCAAAAAGTGCCAAAGCAGTTAACGCTGCAGAAGCGATTGCAAAACCTTTCCCGGTTGCTGCGGTAGTATTTCCAACGGCATCCAAGATATCCGTTTTCTCCCGAACTTCTTTTGGCAACTCGCTCATTTCGGCGATTCCTCCTGCATTATCAGCAATTGGGCCAAACGCGTCTATTGCAAGCTGCATGGCTGTAGTTGCCATCATTCCGGCTGCTGCGATCGCAACTCCGTAAAGTCCTGCACAGAGGTAAGAACCATAGATTCCACCCGCCAATACAATAATAGGCAAAAGTGTGGATTCCATTCCCACAGAAAGTCCACCGATAATGTTGGTTGCATGTCCTGTAGACGATTGTCTGACAATGCTTTTCACAGGGCGTTTTCCCATTGCAGTGTAATATTCAGTGATGATGCTCATCAAAGTTCCTACTACCAAACCAACGATAATTGCCCCGTAAACTCCCATTTTAGTGAATTCGTGACCTCTTAAAGTCATGGTTTCCGGCATCAGATAATTGACCAGGAAATAGGATGAAATTGCAGTCAGAATGATACTTCCCCAGTTTCCAAAGTTCAAAGCGTTTTGAACAGGTGCGGTATCTAACTCGGTATGTTCCCCGATTTTTACAAATAAAGTTCCGATGATGGAGAACACGATTCCGGTTCCGGCAATCAACATCGGCAAAAGGATTGGCGCAAAACCGCCAAACATGTCATTTGAAAAGGTTTCTCGACCTAAAACCATGGTCGCTAAAACGGTCGCTACATAAGAACCAAAAAGATCGGCTCCCATTCCGGCAACATCACCTACATTATCTCCCACATTATCCGCAATAGTTGCAGGGTTTCTTGGATCATCTTCCGGAATTCCGGCTTCTACTTTTCCCACCAAATCGGCGCCCACATCGGCGGCTTTTGTATAGATTCCGCCCCCTACTCTTGCGAAAAGTGCGATGGATTCAGCTCCTAATGAGAAACCGGTAATGATTTCAATGGTCTTTTCCATTTCGTGGGTATCAACACCTGATCCCGGTGCAAAAATCTGTCTGATAACAATAAAGATAGTTCCTAAACCTAAAACAGCTAAGCCTGCAACTCCCATTCCCATCACAGAACCTCCGGTGAATGAAACTTTCAATGCCTTTGATAAAGAGGTCTTGGCAGCTTCTGCTGTTCGAACATTTGATTTTGTGGCGATTTTCATCCCGATAAATCCCGCAGTTGCAGAAAGAACCGCTCCGAAAACGAATGCTATTCCAATGGACCAATGCGAATTGGAATTGGAGGCACCCATAACACCTAAGAGAATCGCAACAATGGCAACAAAATACAGCATAATTTTGTATTCTGCCTTTAAGAAAGCCATTGCTCCATCTGCGATGTGACCGCTGATTTCCTGCATTCTCTCGTTTCCGGGGTTTTGCTTACTCACCCAAGAACTCTGTACGAATGTGTAAATCAGCGCAATAATACCGAAAATCGGTACTAGAATGAATAGATCCATAGATTATTATTTAATGTTAAATTTTGTTAACGAAAAGATTTTCCGAAAATACACAATTATTTTAAATTTTCAATGAAATTCAATAAAAAAATATAGGCAGATAATAATATCTGCCTATGAAAATCGTAATTGCGGAATGTTAATTATCCTCCGAATTTATTTGCGTAATCTCTCATCGATGCCATGATCACTTCCTTGGCTGCTTCAGATCCATAAACCTCCTGGATTCTGCACTTTGCGGGTTCATCCGGCAAGTTTTTATAAGTCAGAAAATAGTGCATCAATCTCTTCACTTCTGCTTGCGGGAGCTCGGAAATATCCCGAAAATGTCCGAAAGCATGATCTCCCTTCATCACGGCAACGATTTTGTCATCCGCCTCTCCTTTGTCAATCATCTTGAAACCGCCAATTGGGATAGCTTCCATCAACATTCCTCCAGAATGGATGTTGTGCGAACTCAGCACGCAGATATCCAGCGGATCCAAATCCCCTGAAGTCACGTCGTTTGCACCACTTTCAATCGCCAGATCTCTCACTTCATCGTGGCAATAAGTTCTTGGAATAAATCCATAAAGCGCAGGAATAATGTTCGAAAACTGTTGCGGTCGGTCCACTTTCAAATATCCGCTGGACTTATCTACTTCATATTTAATGGTGTCTGACGGAACGATTTCTATAAAAACGTTTACCACATTGGGAACATCCTCTCCTGCTGTGATTCCATGCCATGGATGGGCTTTAAAATTTGGTATCATTACTTCTTTTTAATTAATAATCAGGTTTTCTTTTCTTAAATCATCTAGCGTTTGCGAAATATAATCCTCGCCATTCACATAATTCATTAAAAATACAGTTTTAAATTCCTGCAAAGTAGCATCATTACTAATGCTGTCATAAGTTTTGTGCAATAGGTGGATCACATTATTTTTGCTGGTCACTACATTTGACCAAGAAATTTTTGACAGGTAAAGTTGCTGTGAAGCATTGTATTCAAACTCTTCATTAATGGTTTTCTCGGTGAGAAAAAGAAATTCGTGAACTGCCAAATTCGGATCAAATTTGGTGACCAGATTGGCCGGTTTCAGACGCTCCAGATAGAGTGTCAACCTTTCGTAGGCATGAATCCTCTGCTCAGAAGAACCCTTTATTGCCTGCATTTTCAGCTCCTGATTTTTCAACGAGATAAAGTTGAATACAAAATGTCTGAACAGAAACAGAAAAGGCACCGCGATCAGCAGCACGAATGCATAAGGCAAATAAGGCGAATCAATCATCCAGATTTTGTTTGAGGGTGCAAAATTACTAATTATTTGCTACTTTTTAAAGAAGTGGGCCATCAAATCCTTTACGGAATTTTCGATCACGGCATATTCCTGCAGCTGAGACCCGAAACTTTTGAAGAAAACCTCTATTCCACGGATATTTCCACCCATGAAACTAAAGGATTTCTCGGAAATATGCTCTTTCAAAATCCGATCGATAAGGAAAGATGCGCCGTTATCATCACGAAAACGTTCGTCATTGATCAATCCCAGCAATGAAAAATTGGTTTCTTCTTCAATCACGATCGCGAGATTTGTCAAGTCGGAATCTTTACATGAACCGAATATTCGCAGGATTTTTCTTTCATCCAGAAAGTGAAGAAATCTCAGGAATTTTTCCTGATCATTTTTCTTATCCAACCCCTTAAAGTTATTATTAATAAAATCAATATTTTGACTTAATGGGAATTCTTTGAAATGGAGATACTGTGCGGTTTTCACGGTGGATTTTCGACCTTTGAAATAATGCTTTCTCAACTGCAGATATTCGGTAGGCTGAATCCAGTAATTCTTTTTGGTTTTTAATTTGGAATCAAAAGAATTTTGAAAATTAAAGGAATAGGTCAAAATCCGGAAATGCTTTTGAAGATAATCCAAAAATTTCTGTTCAATCACTGGATTTTTCTCAGGCCCAAATATCCCCAATTGCTGGCAAAAAAGCGGCATCACCACAAAGCGGAATCCAAACTTTTCCTTTATTGGAACAGGCATCACGAATCGATAATCTTCAAAAATCAAAAGTTCCCATTTTTCGCAAAGTTCGTCCAGGATTTCCATTCTTGCATGGAAATTTTTCTGAACAGAATTTTCAATGCAGTGGGAATATTTTTGGAAATCTATTTCGTGATATTTCAGCTTATTGATCATAATAATCCTTCTTCTGCAAAACTGAACCACGAATTTTGGGTGATGATCAGGTGATCAAGCAGTTTAATGTTTAGTACTTTTCCGGCTTGCGAAATCTGCTTCGTAATATTCAGATCATCCTGACTGGGTTTCAAATTTCCCGACGGATGATTATGTGCCACAATGATTCCGGTTGCGAAATTTTCGAGTGCGGTTTTGAACAAAATCCTTATATCCACCACGGACTGGTTGATTCCGCCCGAAGTCAATCGTGATTTCAGCAAAATCTTATTACTTTGGTTCAAGAAGATTGCCCAAAACTCCTCGGTCTGCAAATCCCCCATGAAAGGGTGCAAAATCCGATAGGTGTCCTCGCTATTGGTGACCTGGATTTTATTTGGGACTTCTTGCGCCGCTCTTCTACTTCCAATTTCCAGCGCGGTGAGGATTTCTATCGCCTTTACCGGTCCTATTCCTTTGAATTTGGACAGATCTTTTACCGACAATTTCGCTAATTCATGCCAATTATGATCTACGGATTTCAAAATCCTTCGCGCCAATTCCACCGCGGATTCCTCCTGATGTCCCATTTTGATGATGATTGCCAATAATTCGGCATCAGAAAGTGCGTTCTTGCCTTTCAGCAGGAACTTCTCTCTAGGTCGGTCATCTTCAGCCAGGAATTTTATCGACATTTCAATTCGCTTGAATATTTTCTTAATGGAACTCTAAAATAATAAACTACTCTACCACTTAAATAATTAGTCCGTCCTTCATCACCAACTTCCTATCTGTGGTTTCCGCGAGGTGCGTGTTATGCGTCACGATAACGAAGGTTTGGTTGTATTTATCTCTTAAATCGAAGAAAAGCTGGTGCAGATCATCGGCGTTTTTTGAATCCAAGTTTCCCGTGGGTTCATCAGCAAAAATGATTTTTGGGGAATTGATCAAAGCTCTAGCAACCGCAGTTCGCTGAGCTTCTCCTCCTGACATTTCGCTAGGTTTGTGGTGAAGCCGGTGTGCAATATTCAGATCCTCAAATAGTGAATAGGCCTTTTCTAAAGATTCCCTTTCGTTTTTCCCCGAAATCTTCGTGGGAAGAAGTACGTTCTCCAACGCGGTAAACTCCGGTAAAAGTTGGTGAAACTGAAAAACGAATCCAATATTTTCATTTCTGAATTTAGAGAGTTGGCGGTCATTCATTTCAATAAAGGAATTTCCGGCTAAAGCAATCTGAGTCCCGAAAGCTTTTGGATCAGTCGGTGAATCGAGGGTACCCAGAATTTGCAGCAACGTAGATTTTCCCGCACCGGATTCGCCAACGATCGAAACTACCTCTCCTTCCAAAATATGGATATCCACCCCTTTTAAGACTTCCAAATCACCGTAGGATTTGTGTATATTTTTCGCTCTGATCATAAGTTTCAAAAATAGTGATTTTGATTGAAACTATTTCATAAATGGTTCGGGTTTTAAGAAAAAACCCTTTCAGTATTCGAAATATTGAAAGGGTTTGAATAGGTACAGCGTTCACTGATTGAAGCGCTAGTAATGCACTAAATTATAGCAGCAAAGTCAAAGGCTGCTCCAAATAAGTTCTCAAAGTTTGAAGGAATTGTGCTCCCGTCGCACCATCAACAACTCTATGATCACAAGCCAATGAAAGTTTCATGGTATTTCCTACCACGATTTGTCCGTTTTTCACGATTGGTTTTTCAATGATTGCTCCTACAGAAAGAATTGCCGAGTTCGGCTGGTTGATAATGGAAGTAAAAGTTTCAATTCCAAACATTCCAAGGTTGGAAACGGAGAATGTGGATCCTTCCATTTCATTGGCTTTCAAGCCTTTCGATTTTGCTCTTCCCGCCATGTCTTTTACCGAAGCAGAGATTTGGTTGTAGTTCATCTGATCCGCGTTTTTTAGCACCGGAACGACCAATCCGTCTGGAATTGCTACGGCAACTCCTACATTGATATTTCCGTGGTGGATGATCTTATCTCCTGCCCAAGACGAATTCACTTGCGGATGCTTTCTCAAAGCCATCGCGGTTGCTTTGATCACCATATCGTTGAAAGAAATTTTGGTATCCGGCAAAGTATTGATTTCTTTTCTTGCCTCGATCGCTTTATCCATGTTGATTTCCACCATTAAATAATAGTGCGGTGCAGAGAATTTGCTTTCTGCGAGTCGTTTAGCGATAATGTTTCTTACTTGCGAATTAGGAGTTTCGGAATCTTCTCCCTGAACAAAATTCATTGCCGGTGCAACTGTGGCTATCACCGGTGCTGCTGCAGATTTCTCAGCAACTTGTCCTGAACTTGGTTTAAATTCTTCGATATCTTTTTTCACGATTCTTCCGTTTTCGCCGGATCCTTTCACATCATAGACATTGATTCCTTTTTCTTCAGCCATTTTTCTGGCCAAAGGTGAAATTGCTAAACGGCTTTCAGCTGCTGATGTTTGGCTTTTGGCTTCCGGCTGCGCAGATTTTTGATCCCCGGATTTTGGTGCGGACTGCTGATTGGTTGCTGCTGATCGTTTTTGACCGCCTCCCGCAATAATCGCGGAAATGTCAGTTCCTTCCGGACCGATGATTGCGAGAATGGTATCTACAGGACTTGCTCCTCCTTCCTCTACACTTCTGTAAAGCAGGGTTCCTTTTACTTCGGCTTCAAAATCCTGAACGGCTTTATCGGTTTCAATTTCTGCCAAGATATCTCCTTCTTTCACAGCGTCGCCAATGTTTTTGTGCCATTTGGCAACTTTACCCTCAGTCATCGTGTCAGATAATCTCGGCATGGTAATCACTTCCACACCTGCTGGAATTTCTGCATTGGTTTGCTCTAGGTCAGCGGATTCTCCTTCAGTTTTGTCTTCCTTTTCGTTTTTCACGTCGGCTGTTTTTTCGGAGACCCCTGCATTTGCATTTCCGCCTAATAGTGCTGAAATATCTTCGCCTTCTTTGCCGATGATCGCCAGAATAGAATCCACCGGCGATGATCCTCCTTCTTCGGTTCCAATATACAAAAGGGTTCCGTTCACTTCGGATTCGAAGTCCTGAACGGCTTTATCAGTTTCTATTTCTGCTAAAACATCGCCTTCTTTTACGGAATCTCCCACTTTTTTGTGCCATTTCGACACTTTACCATCCGTCATTGTATCGGAAAGACGGGGCATTGTAATAACTTCTGCCATAAGATATCTAGATTTGAACTTTGAAATTTGAGATTTGAGGCGGATTTCCTTCCACTGCCCAAATAACAAACATTAAACTATTTTTAATTTTCTAATTTATCCAAGAATGGATAATCTTCCTGTGCATATACATATTCGTAAACTTTCTCAGGATCTGGGAATGGAGAGTTTTCCATGAAATCGACACACTCTTCCACAAAATCTCTTGATTTCTCATCGATGGCGTTTAACTCCTCTTCGGTCGCCCAGTTATGATCCAGAATTCTTTTTTTCACGATTTCGATTGGATCACCTTTCTTATATTCTGAAACCTCGTCTTTTGTTCGGTATGGTTCCGCATCAGACATAGAGTGACCTCTGTATCGGTAAGTTCTGGCCTCGATGAAGGTAGGTCCATCACCTCTTCTTGCTCGTTCGATAGCTTCATAAGCAGCCTCGGCAACTTTTTCAGGATCCATAGCATCCACAGGAAGACACGGCATTTCGTAGCCAAGACCTAATTTATAGATGTCTTCGTGGTTTGCAGTTCTTTTCACAGAAGTTCCCATCGCATACTGGTTATTTTCAACTACGAAAACCACCGGAAGTTTCCAGTTCATCGCCATGTTGAAAGTTTCGTGAAGCGAACCTTGCCGCGAAGCGCCATCTCCGAAGAAACAGATATTTACTCCACCTGTTTCGAAATATTTATCTGCGAATGCAATTCCAGCTCCCAAAGGAATTTGACCGCCCACGATTCCGTGACCACCATAAAATCTTTTTTCTTTGCTGAAAATGTGCATAGAGCCTCCCATTCCTCCAGAGGTTCCGGTAGCTTTTCCACAAAGTTCAGCAAGGATTCTTTTCGGGTCCACTCCCATCGCCATTGGATGGATATGGCAACGGTAAGCAGTGATCATGCTGTCTTTCGTCATATCCATTGCATGCACAAAACCTGCGGGAATTGCTTCCTGACCATTGTATAAATGTAAAAACCCTCTGATTTTTTGTTTTAGGTAAAGAGAACGGCATTTGTCTTCAAACCTTCTCCACATCGTCATTTCTTCGTACCATTTAAGGTAAACTTCTTTTGAAAATTCTTTCATGCTTGTTGAAAATATGTTGCAAAAATACGAATTATATTCGTGTTTTCCGATAATGGAAAACCAGATTTTTTTCATATTATTACTGCGAAAACATTATTTTTGAAAGATAAATAATCTTATGCTGAAAACAAAAAACCCGACGTTGATCGCTTTTTCCAAATTCTTCTCGAATTTTTTTAATCCAATGACCTCGCTGGTTCTTTATCTGGTTTATTTCAGCGCTGTGAAAATGAGTACTCAGGAAGCTTTGCAGAAGTTCCTTCCTATTATTTTGATCATGATTTTGCCGATTACCGTTTGGATTTTCTGGAACGTGAAGCGGGGGAATTATTCCAATATGGACGTTTCCAACAGAAATCAGCGAAAAAGCCTGTATTCGTTTATTGCTGCCGCGATTGCTGTTTATTTGGTTTATGAATACTTCAGGTTCCAGCAAATCGATTTGGTGGTCGCTTTTTTAATGGTTTTGCTCTTGCTGATGCAGCTGAGTAATTATTTCATCAAAAGCTCCATGCATACAGCGTTTAACGTCTATGTTGCCGCACTTTTTTTTGCCCAAAATATAAAACTGGGAGTCATCTGGTGCGCAATCGCCGTTTTGGTGGGAATCACCAGAATTATTTTGAAAAGGCATACGGTGAAAGAAGTGATTTCTGGAGCGGTGATCGCACTTTCCGTTTCTTTTATTTACCTTTATGCAAACATATTGATGAGCAATTGATGACTCATGCATAATATCTAAAGAGTAATAAGCTGACTTTTATGAAAATAAACCACCTCACTTCTTCCGAAGAACAATTGATGAATATCTTTTGGAAACTGAATTCTGCCTACATGCGTGAAATCGTGGAACATTATCCTGAACCGAAACCTCACCAAAATACCATTTCCACCTTTCTGAAAATCTTGGTGGAAAAGGAATTCTTGACCACCGAAAAAGAAGGCAGGATTTTCAAATATACCGTTGCAGTTCCTTTTGAAGATTACAAAAAATTTCTGTTGCGAAACTTTTTAGACCATTATTTCAGTGGTTCCGGAAGTGAGCTGGTGAAATTGATGCTCGATGAGAAATATTTGAAAACTTCAGATTTCAACCAATATTTTGAAATTAAAACTACGGTGGTTCCCGTTGATGAATTTTCGGAATCCCCAAAAAATGATCCAATCAGTAAGTTTGTGGACGAAATCACTTCTGATAAAAAAATTAAGAAGAAAGGCAAGAAAAAGGATAAAAAACAAGGCAAGAGAAGCAAATAAATTGCCTGTGGTGAATTTTGCTGTGCAAGTGAAATCGAAGTATCGAAAAAGTCCATTCGGAATTTGGCCCATTTTCATGGAAAAAAAAGTAACGTAATTTTTCAAACCTCCAATAAATGCTCAAGAAATTCAAACAAATCTTCGGGAAAACTGACGACGTGATCAGGGAATATCCCATGGTTCTGTTGATGGCTTTTCTGGCCGCAGTTTCTCTGATCTGCTTTGCTGAACGTAATTTCGATTCCGTTCCCGGCAATTTCGTTTTTGTGAAATTCACCTTAGTTTCTTGTTTGGGAATTTCTTTGATGTTTGCCCTAAAAATGCTTTCACAACGAACCGGAAAGGCTTTGATTCCAGAGTTGATCGGAGTCGTTTTTTTGGTTTTTTTCTATTTTCTTCTTCCTGAAAAAAAAGAGGATTTCACGGAGGTTTACGCCTTCATGCTGATTCCGGCATTTATTCTTTCGCATCTTTTGGTATCGTTCATTCCATTTTTTGGACAAAAACGGGAGCTTCATTTTTGGCAATACAACAAGAATCTGTTCATCCATACTTTCTTGACCGCCGTTTTCACTGGAGTTTTGACGGGCGGTGTTTTGCTGGCAATTCTCGCGGTCGACAAACTTTTCGACTTCAATTTTAGGGACAAATACTATTTCCACACTTTCCAGTTTTTCGCCATTTTCGGAAGCTGCTTTATTTTTTTACTTTTCAATGAAAAAGGCTTGAAATTTCTGGAAGGCAGCGATGATTACCCACTGATTCTGAAGTTTTTCACGCAATACATCCTGATTCCGCTACTCATTATTTATTCGGTAATCCTTTATTTCTATTCTGCGAAAATCCTTATCAAATGGGAGCTTCCGAGAGGTTGGGTTTCTTATCTGATTTTGGCGTATTCGGTGGTTGGAATTTTGGCTTTTCTCCTGGTTTATCCTTTAAAAAAGGAATCCACCAAATCTTGGGTTCAAATTTTCTCTAAAATTTTTTACTACACTTTATTTCCGCTCATCCTACTTTTATTCATTGCGATTTTCACCAGAATTTTGGAATATGGTTACACAGAGCCGCGGTATTTCGTATTGATTCTTGCAATTTGGCTGGCTTCCGTGGTTTTATATTTTATTTTTTTCAGGAAAACGACTATTAAATTTATTCCGGTCAGTTTGTTCTGTTTCGGACTTTTTTCGCTGATAATGCCTTATCTGAACACCTTTGCAGTGGCTAAAAGAAGTCAGAAAACGGAACTTAAAAATGTTCTTGCTCAATATCATCTGCTTGACAAAGGAACCATAGATTTCCACAAAAAAGTTTCAGACACTATTGCAGAAGAGATTTCAAGCAAATTCAATTTCCTGGCGAAAAGGAATGAAAAAGAATTCTTGTTTACATTATTGAATTCTGGCGACCAAAAGACCTTAGCAAAGTCAATCGAAAGAAAAGAATTTGGGTTGGTTCAAGATGAAATAAGGAAAAAATTCACCCAGGTTGAAAACACACACAAAGCTTCTGATGAAAACCGCCTTGAAGTCTTGGCAGAAAATAAGTTCCACGCCATCAGTGGTTACGATTACATTGTATCAGCTTCTCATTACAGAAATGGAGATTTTAAATTTGACGACGATACCTTCACTTTCGCGCGCCAGGAATTTTCAGGAAAAATACTGAGTATTACTTTAAACGGCAAGGAAAGTTGGGATGTTTCGCCTTTGATCCATAATTATCTAAATCAGTTTAAAAACCGGTCCGGACAAATTTCCGTGCCCGAGATTTCCTTTGAAAACGATCTTGGAAAATACCATTTAAAGTTGGTTTTCGACAATCTCATCCTGGAAAAATATGCCAGAGAGCAGGTATTTTATAATGATGCCTATCTATTGGTCAGAAAAAAATAAGAAAGTCATTTTCTTGCAATTTTATTTTTCACAAATCAGCACGGCGAAGAAATATTTGCACAAAAAAAGCGGCTCAAAAAGCCGCTTTCCCTATTATTTGTAATATCTTACCAGTTGGAAGATCCTCGGTCGTAACCGCCTCTGTTTCCACCGCCGTAACCTCCGCCACGGTTTCCGCCACCATAACCACCACCACGGTTGTTATCGAAACTTCTTCTTGGTTTTTGTTCTTTTGGTTTTGCTTCAGAAACGTTAAGTTCTTTTCCGTCAAGTTCTCTTCCGTTTAGTGCCTCGATAGATGCTTTTCCATCTTCTTCGCCCATTTCCACAAATCCAAATCCTCTGGATCTTCCTGTGTCTCTGTCGGTAATGATTTTGGCAGAAGTTACTTCGCCAAATTCTGAAAATAAATCGTGCAACGCCTGTTCTTTGGTTGCATAGTTGATGTTTGAAACAAAAATGTTCATCATAAAAAAAATTAAAAATTAATACATGCTGAAATTATAAATGAAACTCAACAAAGGATGAACAAATATTGATTTCGGTTATAAAAACGGGTGCAAGATACAACTATAAATCAGAAATGCAACTTTTTCATATAAAGTTTATTTAACTTCCTCTCCTACAGAGGCTTCCAAAAGTCTAAACCAGTCCTCCCTTTCCAGATTGATAGCCAAGGAATCACTGAATTTTCGGAGGATTTCAGCTTTCGCGGTTCCCACGATGGGGAGGATTTTTGCCGGATGTTTTAAAATGAATGTTAAAAGAATTTGGTTCTCTTCAGCATGATATTTTGGGCAAAGCTCCTCCAAAACTTTTTTGATCCTTATATTCTGGATAGATTTTTCAGTGAAATAATTTCCCATGACGGACCATGCCATAGGTTGAAGTTTTTTGAGCATCATTTGGTCCAAAGTTCCATCGTAGAAAGCATTGGTCTGATTAACTGATACTTCAATTTGATTGGTGACTAAAGGAAAAGCATCATTAATCAAATCAAATTGAGAAGTGGAAAAATTGGAGACGCCGAAATGTCTGACCTTATGGTTTTCTCTTAAAATACCGAAGGTTTCCCCTATTTCTTCAGGATTTATCAATGGTGAGGGACGATGGAGCAAAAGCAAATCGAGATAATCGGTTTTTAAGTTTTCAAGGCTTTTATCAACCGAATTTAAAATATATTCCTTGGAATAATTGTAGGACTTCAATTTGAAATCACGATTTTCACAGGGCATTTCAATTCCACATTTAGAAATCAGCTGAACTTCTTCCCTCTTGATTTTCATTTTTGAAAACGCATCACCGAAAAGTTTTTCCGTGGTATAATCTCCGTAAATATCGGCATGGTCAAACGTGGAAAGTCCTAAATCCATGGAAGTTTCAATTAGACCTTGGACTTCTCTTTCGGAATGATTCGCACCCCAAATTCCCCATCTCATGGTTCCGACAATGATTGGTGAAAACTTCATTATGCTTAATTTTTCTCAAAAATAATCAATAAGTCCGAAATATTTGACTGCTGCAAATTAGTGTTTTTAACATAATAGTTTTAAATTTGGCAAAATTTTAAGCAATGAAAAAACTTTCTTTATTACTTTTATCGTTAGTTTCAACGGTTATTTTTTCACAGTTTACCTCACCCGGAACAGGTGTAACCTATAATCTGGCTTCACTTTCTGCAGCAGCACCTTCTGTGGTGGTAAATAATGGAACCGATTACACAATGACGGCAAATGTGGTAATTTCTGCAGGTGACATCCTGAATATGGATGAAAATACCACATTGAAAATTAATTCGGGAATTCTACTGACCATCGCTGGAACCTACAACACCACAGCCACCAATTTCAAGATCACCGCGACCGATCCGGCAAACGTGTGGAAAGGAATGCGTCTGGAATCCACTGCAAATGTCACCTTCAAAAATACCACTATTGAATATGGTGGTGGAATTCAGGCATTGACCGGAAATTTCATGATGGACAACTGCATTGTGAGGTACAACAAAGCCGGCCAGTCAACCGGAGCTGCGGTAAATTTTTCTACAGGAAATCCGGTGGTCAAAAATTCGCAGTTTATTGAAAACGATTTGCCTGCAGTAGCTTCCGGAGCGAATTCTTCAGTTGCGCTGGAATTCACCAATAACTACCTTTCCAAAAACACCAAACTCAACTCGAACCGTCCACAAATCAACATGGGACCAAGTGGAACCGGCGGAACTACCAAGATTTTGAACAATACCATTATCGGTGACAGACTTAATGACAAAGTGGGCGGAATTTCAGTTTCTTCACTTTTGGGAGTAACCAATACGGTATTGATTGACGGAAATACAGTGACCGACAACCGCTATGGAATCACCATTACCGGAAATAATTGTTCCGGAACGATTTCAAATAACATTTTGACCAATAACAATGTGGAAACCGTTCCTGCAAATGGCGGAAGCGGAATCAACCTCTACGGAAACGGGTCCTTTAAAATAGAGAAAAACCAAATCCGTGGAAGTTTGTGGGGAATTACTTTGGTAAGCACCACTACTGCAGACCTTGGAGGCGGAACTTTGGGAAGTGTTGGCCAAAACGTGTTCAAGAACAATGGAAACGGCGGCCAGATTTATGCGCTCTATAACAATACTCCAAACGCAGTAAGCGCTAAAAACAACTGCTGGAGAGAAGACGAGCTTTCTGATGACGCCATGGTGGAAGAAGTGATTTTTCACCAGGTTGACAACGCGTCTTTGGGATTGGTGACTTTTTCGCCTTATCTGTGTGCACAACCTTTGGCAACTGTGGAAAATGCTATTGCCAAAAGCACCATTTATCCAAACCCAAGTAATGGTACTTTCACTTTTGATGCAGAAAAATCAGGAAACATCATGATTTCGGATATGAGTGGAAGAATGATCTATTCAGGTTTGGTGCAACTTGGAAAAAATACCATAAATGTGAAAGCAAATCCTGGAACTTATGTTTTGATTTATCAATCCGAAGGCAAAAAGTCTTCCAGCAAATTGATTATTAAATAATTGAACGATTATATTCATGTAAACTCATCCCAGAAATTCGGGATGAGTTTTTTTTTGCCGCTAAATGGGAAGCGAAACCAATGAATTAGTGACGACTCTTCGGGGGTGGCGAAAAATGCGACCCGGCTTGAGTGGAGCTCTTTTTTCTTGCGAGGGAATCCGGCGCCGGAGGAAAAAAAGCGGGAACGGAAGACGGAAATAGTCGCCCAAAGAAATCTATTTTGCTTTATTTTCACAATATTGTAACCTTTTCGCCATTCCTGTCGTATATATAATTGCAGCCTTAAAAAATGGGTTGTTAACTATTCAATGAGACAATTAAAGATTACAAAACAGGTTACCAACAGAGAAACCGCGTCGCTTGACAAATATTTGCAGGAAATCGGGAAAGTGGATCTGATTACTGCCGATGAAGAGGTGGAACTCGCACAAAAAATCCGTGCCGGAGACAGAGTTGCACTGGAAAAACTGATCAAGGCGAATCTGCGTTTCGTGGTTTCTGTTTCTAAACAATACCAAAATCAGGGTTTGTCACTCCCCGATTTGATTAACGAAGGAAATCTGGGCTTGATGAAAGCGGCGAAAAGATATGACGAGACCAGAGGTTTTAAATTCATTTCTTATGCGGTTTGGTGGATCCGCCAATCTATTTTGCAGGCTTTGGCGGAACAGTCCAGAATTGTGAGATTGCCTTTGAACAAAATTGGTTCAATCAACAAGATCAACAAAGCTTACGCGCACCTAGAGCAGGAAAATGAAAGACCTCCTTCTCCTGAAGAATTGGCGGAAGTACTTGATATGAGTGAGGACGACATCAAGGAATCGATGAAAAATTCGGGTCGTCACTTGTCAATGGATGCCCCTTTAGTGGAAGGTGAAGATTCCAATTTGTATGACGTTTTGCGTTCCGGCGAATCGCCAAGTCCTGATAAAGATTTGATGTTGGAGTCTCTTCAGATTGAAATTGAAAGAGCTTTGCAAACACTGACGCCTAGAGAAGCCGATTTGGTTCGACTCTATTTCGGGCTCAATGGAAAACACCCGATGACTTTGGAAGAAATTGGTGAAACATTTGATCTGACCAGAGAAAGGGTTCGGCAAATCAAGGAAAAAGCCATCAAAAGACTGAAGCACAATACCAGAAGCAAGATTTTGAAATCTTACCTCGGAAAGTAAAAATAACTAAAAAAGGAATCCATTGTGGATTCCTTTTTTTATGAAGTTCGAAAATTCTTACGAGCAAGCTCCTTTCTTACGCGGCTCAGACTTTCGGGAGTAATCCCAAGATACGACGCCACCATCCATTGCGGAACGCGAAGCAGAATATCTGGATACATTTTGATGAAATCCATGTAGCGTTCCTCGGCAGTTTCTGCCAACAGAGAATTCACGCGGTTTTGCAGGTTCCGGATGTGTTTCTGCAGCAATAGATCGTTATTTTCAGCAGTATTTGGAAAAGTCTGGTTGATGATGGTGAAGAAATCGTTTTTCAGCAAAAGGACTTCCGATTCTTCCACTGCTTCAATATAATATTTAGATTTTTCATTGAAGTATAGGGAACTTCTGTCAGAAATCAGCCAGTTTTCAGGTGCAAACTGAATGATATGCTCCTTCCCGTTTCGATCAATGGAATACATTCTCAGCAATCCTTTTTCTACGAAGAAAGTCTGGTTACAAACTTCACCTTCGCGGAGCAATAATTCATTTTTTGCCAATTTTTTCGTGCTGAAATGGTTGCTGCAGTTAGAAATTGCTTCTTTCGGGATTTCCAAAACCTCCGAAAGATAATTGTTGATATTCAGGTGCTCTTCCATTAAAAATCAAACTAAATCCAAGTTAATCGAATGATGAGAAGCACTTCTCACCACGGTTCCGTTTTCCAAAACGATGAGTTGCGGACTTTGATGCTCCACACCCAGTTGATCGGCTATTTTATTGGAAATATCGCGGTGTGCGAGCAAATCAAGGTAATAATATTCGACATCTTTATCAGATCGTTCCACTTCTTTTTCAAATTTTCTCATCACGGTTTTGCTGATGAAGCACCTTGTGGAATGTTTGAAAATGGCTACCTTCTTCTGGAACGACTTCCGGATGACTTCATCCAGATCTGCCTCTGATTCGATTTTGTTCCAAAATTCTACTACATTATTTTCTTTTTCGGAACTGCCGAAAATTTTATCTAAAAAACTCATTACAACACTTTTTAATAAAGCCAAATTTACGGAATCTTTTGGTAGAAACTTCGCGAAATTACCAACCTTTCTCCTTTTTCAGATTTTCAATATGTGCATAGTGGTGGTCGCAATGCCACGCATAAAAAGCCAGACTTTCTCGCAATGTGATTTTCCGATTTTGTTCGGGATGAAAAAAAGTGCTTTCAAACTCTTTATTGGTCAACGATTTCAGTTCGTAAACCCAACGTTTATGAAGACCTTTCAGCAGTTGTAAAGCGGGTTTAATGTCAATAGTGAAGCTGTCTTGCAGTTCTGCCCATTTCGCTTCGTCATAAGTTTTGATGGTCGGATTGTCTTCCGTCAATGCGAGTTTGAAGCGAATGTAGCTGTGCATGTGGCTGTCTGCAAGATGATTCACCAGTTGGCGCACTCTCCAACCGCCTTTCCGGTATTGGGTATCCAACTGTTCATCTGTCCAGTCTCCGATCAGCAATTTTAGCTTTCCGGGGAAATCCTTTAGCACTTTCAGGTATTGATCGATTTGGATGTCTGAGATCCTTTCGGGTGCGGCGAATTTTCCGATGGGATATTTCTTTTGTTCAAGGTTGTCCATTAGATCTTTATGTTTGTTGACTTTTTGTCCAAATTCTTAGCTTGGCTGCAGTTTTGCGTTTTAGTTTCAGTAAATTTACCAAAAATAAAGTTGAAACCATTCACGGTTAAAAAAATTTAATACAATGAAAAAAGCCCTGATTATCGTCGATGTGCAAAACGATTTCTGCGAAGGTGGCACACTTGCCGTTCCCAATGCAAATGAAATAATTCCCTATATCAATCTTCTGATGGAAGAAAACCAGTATGACCAAATTGTACTCACCCAGGATTGGCATCCGGCGAACCATAAAAGTTTTGCTTCCAACAACGGTAAAAAAGTGGGCGAAACTATTATTCTCAATGGTTTGCCGCAGTATATGTGGCCGGATCACTGTATTCAGGGAACTTTCGGGGCAGAATTTCACAAAGATCTGAACCGCGAGAAAGTAACGCACATCGTGCAAAAAGGGAAAAACCCCGATGTGGACAGCTACAGCGGATTTCAGGATAATAACCAGTTTGTGAAAACCGGGCTTGATGATTTCTTAAGATACCACGACATCCAATTGGTTGAAATTGTGGGTTTGGCTCTGGATTACTGTGTGAAATACACCTGTCTGGATGCCGCAAAATTGGGTTATGTTACCTGCCTCCATTTCAACGGAACCCGCGCTGTAAACGTGAAACCGGAAAATGCTAAGGATGCAATTTTTGAAATGCTGCAGAATACGGTGACGATTTTAGGATAAATAACTTTTGATGATCCTTTCAAAACTTCTCAAAAAATTGGGAAGTTTTTTCATTTTAAAATCTTTAATTTTAGCAAAATTTTTCCTTTTGAAGAAAGTCATCTTACTTGTGGTCCTCTCCTTTCTCACTTCTTGTGTTTCTGTGAAAAAGCACAATGAAAGGCGGGAAAAACCAATTCCTGCTGAAAAATTGCGAAATGATGTGGATTTTACCTACCATCAATTGCAGCGACTTCATCCAGCACTATATTGGTACATATCCAAAGATTCCCTTGATCACAAATTTGACAGTGTAAAGACAAACATTAATAGTCCTTTAAAACCCAACGAGTTTTTCCAAAAATTAGCACCGGTTATTGCCAAAGTGAAAGAAGGTCACCTTCGGCTTTATCCCATGGAAAAGCGATTGACCAAAAAGGAAATTAAATTCTTGAAACACCAAAAAGGCTTACTGAGCAGGTTTAATTTCGTGGTTGACCATGACCGGATTTTTGTTTTGGACAATGCCGAAAAAATCGCCAATATGGATGTGGGAACCGAAATCCTGAAAATAAAGGATATTCCGGTGAAGCAACTTTTGGAAAAATATAAACCCTTCGTGAACAGCGATGGATTAAACAATACTTTCCAGAAATATTCAATGTCCAGAAGATGGCCCGCTTTTTTTACCGCGGAATATGGCATTTTGGATTCGGTGAAATTAGAAACGAAACTGAATAATCAAATCAAGACTTTTTATCTTCATCGCGAAAAAATGACGAAGGAAGAAAAGAAAAAAGAAGAACAGGAAAATAAGAAATTGACCAAAAGCGAAACCGGAAAAACCAAGGATTATAATATCATCACCAAAAGCTTTAACCGGGATTTGCAGTTCCCCACGAAAGATTCCACGGTTGCCTACATGAAAATCAAAACTTTTTCCGGAACCTACTCCCGAAGGTTTTACAAGCAAAGTTTCGCCAAACTCAGGAAATCTCCGGCAAAATATCTGGTTTTGGATATCCGCGATAATTTGGGAGGCTCACTTTATGAAATTAATAACCTGTATTCCTATTTGGTTTCCGAAAAGTTCCAGTTCATTGAAGATATTCAAGTGACGTCGCGTTCATCAATGTTCCATGCTGATTATTTATCGGAATTTTCCACCATTACCAAACCGCTTGCTGTAATTGGATATCCGCTTTATGCGATGGTAACAATGCTTTCTGTGAAACAAAAAGATGATCAGTTCTATTTAAAAAATAATGGAATCTTCGGCATTAAGAATCCAAAAAAGAACCATTTTGACGGCAAAATATTTGTTTTGATTAATGGCAGCAGTTTTTCGGCATCATCTATTATTTCTTCCAAATTAAAAGGCGACCAACGTGCATTTTTGGTGGGTGAAGAAACTGGCGGTGCAAATGATGGAACCGTAGCCGGAAGGTATTCTACCCAAAAACTGAAAAATTCAAGACTCACTCTCCCAATCGGTTTAATGCTGATTCAGCCAAGCATCAAATTCACCAACACCAAAAAAGGTGTGATTCCCGATAAAGAAATCGTACCGACTTTGGCGGAAATCCTTCAAAAGAAAGATGTTCAGTTGGATTGGGTAATGCAGGAAATTAAGAAAGAACAATCCGAAAAGTCTGACCAGGACTAAATGTTTCGGTAAACCTCTTCAAAAGGCAACCGCATTCTGTCACCCCAAACTCCTTTCTCCAGACGAATTCCGCATGAAACCACCATGTTGATTTCCGCTCCCATAGGAAGATTTAGCACCCGTTTAAGCCTCCTGCTGTCGAAACCTTCCATCGGACAGGTGTCGTAACCTTTTTCAGACATGGCAAGCATAAAAGTCTGCGCAGCCAAAGCACAGGTTTTGTGGACCACGACTCTGGAGTCATTTTCGGAAACTTCCAGAACCATCGGCCGGAAAATACTCAGCACATTTGCCAAGATTTTTCTTAGAAATCCCGCTATTCCAAAAAACCTTGTATAGAGAAACGGCATCACTTTTCCGTAATAAAGTTTCCACCGTTTGGAACGCTTCTCCTGCTTTTCATTTGGACTATTTTTCAGCACGTTTTGTACTTCCAACTCCATCATTTTCTTGGCGTGTTTTCTGTGCAAATCCTGCCTTGTCACGAAGACCACCATTTGCTTGGCGGTAGTTGCCGATTCCTGATCAAGACAGGCGTGAGCTATTTCTTTCAAGGTTGCTTTATCCGTGATGTGGTAGAATTCCCACAACTGCATGTTAGAAGAATTTGGCGATAAAGTTGCCAACTGAATACATGATTTCACCAATTCTGGATCGATTTCTTTGGATGCATCATAATGCCGAACCGAGCGGCGATGTAGCAGGATTTGTTCTAAAGACATAGGCTTTTTTAGAAATGACGAACAGAATTGGATTTTACTTTAATTTAATTTCTACAACCTCGTTTCGGTGTTATCCGGAATAATGCAGGACTGCTTTAGTGGGAATGATTTCAAATTCTGCCATCATAAACGGAAACGAATTGACTGATGAAATTTTAAAAAAGCGCATAGGTAAACACATTCAAGCTCTCAAAATCTTCTCCATTTTCTTCCCTTTTGTCAATTCATCAACCAGTTTATCGAGATTGCGAATCGGTAATGGAGGAATAAAAAGTTAAATTAATTTCATCTGTTTTTAACCAATAACCATCCTTTAAGTAAAGCAAAATTCGGGATTTCAATAAGATACCAGTATGTTCCTGTAGGTAATTTGATTTCAATATTTGCCAGATTTTTCCCATCATTTATGGTTAATTCTTTTACTAAATTTCCATATTGACTAAATAGTTTCACTTTGATGGTTCCTGAATAAAAACTTAATGTACTTAAATCCCAAAAATCATTTATTCCATCACCATTTGGAGTTATCACATTCGGAATGAAGGGGATATGAATTGTTTTCGAGGCAACACAACCTGCCTTGCTCTTTTCCCTTACAAAAATAGTGTATGTAGCCCCCTTTGAATAAGGAAATTGATTTTCATTTTGCCATGTAATACCATCTAAAGAATATTCAAAGGGAGCATTTCCTGAAGTTACATGCACTACTAAATTGTTGGAAATTATTTCAATATTAAATTCCGGCAAATCTGCTTCTTTAACTAAAACACATTGCACAGACGAACAACCCTCAGTGGAGGTAATTTTGACGCAATATTCGCCAGGAGTATTAACTTTTATTTTTTGGGTAGTTTCATTTGTAGGTGACCATTCATAAGCAGAAAAACCTGCGCCTGCATCCAATTCTAATAAAGTTCCATTGCAAACATAATAAGGACCTTCGCCCAAAGTCTCTGAATATACATTTTCTCTAACATACAAATCCAATGTTGCATATACCGTACATTTGTTGGGAACGGAAATTCTGGCAAATATTATATCATGATTGGGAACTTCATTGGGATAAGAACTTGTATTAATAATTGAGTTCTGATTCTTTTCTGCATCTTGCAAAGTTTCAAAAAAAGTTACAGATGCATTGGTTTCCGGCGTTAATGATGCTTTAGTTGATAATAAATCAAAACTTCCAATTCCTGTTCCAGTGATATTACAACTGAAAACATCCAAATTTTGAGTGTATTGTGGCTTTGATAATACAGATACTTGTTGTGAATAAGTATTTGGAGCGATACAGTCTACTAAAGATCCAGGATAATGATAAGTAATTGTGTACACCCCATTTTGGCTGTTTGCAACATCTATCATTCCTGTTGTTGTATTAATAGATAAATTCGGGCTCGAAGAAGAAAATGTTCCCCCCAATTGAAAACCAGTAGGTAAGTTAGGCAAAACAGACACCACATCATTGCAAATTGTGTTTGGAAAGCTAAAATTAAGTACAGGATTGGTGTAGGCCTTTATTTCAATAAATGCACCATAATCAACAATACCGCATGTTGGATTTACATATTTATTATAATTTACTATGTAATTTCCTGGCGATGACTGAGCCAAATTAATCACTCCCGTTACTGGATTTATTACTAACCCGGGCGTTGATGAAAAAATACCGCCTGGAGAAAAATTCACTGGTAATTGCGGTGATAAAAAATTATATTTTTTAATACAAACAGGAGATTCGTAACTAAAGCTAAGATTTATATTTGATGGTAAGGTATTAACTAATTTTACATCATCAAAAACAGAACAAATACCGTTTGAAACAGTCCAGCGTAAGGTTGCTGTTTGAGAATTTAAGACAAAAATTTGTTTTGGATCCGATGAAACATTGGGCGAAACATTCCCGGAGATAATCTTCCAAAATCCATTTTCTCCTGATGCGGGTACATTGGCATTCATTTGAAATATATTTGAACATTTCGTTTGATCCGGACCTGCATTGGCAATAGGTTTCGGAACTACTTCTACCAGAACATCTTTAGTTTTAGAACATGCACCGGTAGATGATACTTTATATACTGTGGTTTCAGTAGGTGAAGCTACAACATGACTCCCCGTTGAAGTATTTAATCCTGTAGATGGGCTCCAAATAAATGGACCACACCCTTCTATCACATTTAAATCTACAGAATCTCCTGCACATATTTTTGCTGTTGGAGGATCTACAACAATTTCCTTTGTATTAATTCCTGATGTTTGCTCAATTGCATACTCAAAATAGCATTTATTATTAATTCCTTCAAGTTTTATGGTATACAATTGGCATTCTTCCAAAATATCATTTAGCTTAAGTTCATAATAGTTGGTATCTGGCAAAGTATTTAAATTGTAGGTTAAAACATATGATACCAATGGTGGAGATCCCGAAGTGATACAATCAGATTTATAAAAACTGACATAAAGCTCGATAGGTAAATAACCGCCTATGTCTCTATCTGGTCCTCCATTTCTTATCCAAACTCTAAAAGAAGCATTTTTTCCCGATGCTTTGAATTTTAAATAACCTTTTTGAGGATTAGCAGCAGGCATGCCATATGCATTATTATAAACTCCACAAAATGATTTCCCATAATCACAAAAAGCTTCAGTTGTACATGTGGTCGGCATATTAAAAGTACAATCTGGATATGGCGGAACGGGAGGTGTGATGACCGGGTTGTCTCCAAATGTTAAAGTCCAATTGATCAAATTTCCAGATAATGATGTTGAATTGTTCCAAATTATTAAAGACCATTTTCCATCTCCAGGTTGATTATTATTTAAGATTCCTAACGAACTTTCCGGTAAAAAATTTCCTGTGAATGGAGCTTCTCCTAAAACAATTGTGTTTGTTGATACCCCATCAAAACATGTTCCTATATAATCTGAACCTTGTCCACCATTATTATCGCTTAGAAGAATCATGGAACCGAAAGGGGAACGTAAAACTAACTTTAAATTCTCATCATGTGGAAAATTTATGTTAACACAAACTTTTTCTAAGCCGTGATTGGAGTTCAAATTTCCAACTCCGCTAACAGTAATATCAAAAATTGTATAATCATTTTTAGCAATAATGCCTCCTGCACTACTGAATGTCTGTGCAGTACATAAATTAAAAACAATCGTTAATAATAGTATAATATATTTTTTATTAAACATGTGCAACAAATAGATTAATCTTTATCAAAGTAAAGAATTTTGGATGGTTTATAATCGGATTACTGCCACAAGTTCAACAGATTGTTTCGTCTTTCTTCCCCTCAATGACATTCATTATTCTTCCTATCGATGGCTCAAAACAAACCCTCGTCTACCAAATTCGGCAGCGTCACTTTCAAATTTGGTTCCGCTTCCATCGCCCGCTTTATCGCGAAAATCGCACCTTCATTTCTCGCCCAGCTTCTTCTGGAAATTCCATTGTTCACATCCCAAAACAGCATTGATTTTAGTCTTCGGTCTGCATCTTCACTACCATCCAGCAACATTCCGAAACCGCCATTGATCACTTCTCCCCATCCGACTCCACCTCCATTGTGGATGGAAACCCAAGTTGCACCCCGGAAACTGTCACCAATCACATTGTGAATCGCCATATCGGCAGTAAATCTGGAACCGTCATAAATATTGGAAGTTTCGCGGTAAGGCGAATCTGTTCCCGAAACATCATGATGGTCTCGACCCAAAACAACAGGACCGATTTCGCCTTTTTTGATTGCCATGTTGAATGCTTCCGCTATTTTCATTCGTCCTTCCGCATCTGCGTAAAGAATTCTTGCCTGACTTCCAACGACCAGTTTGTTTTCCTGCGCTCCTTTGATCCATTGAATGTTATCTGCCATTTGCTGCTGAATTTCAGCAGGTGAATTTTTCTTCATTTCCTCCAAAATTTCACAGGCGATATCGTCGGTTTTCTTCAAATCCTCGGGTTTTCCGCTTGTGCAAACCCATCTGAATGGGCCAAATCCGTAATCAAAACACATAGGACCCATAATGTCCTGAACATAACTTGGATATTTGAATTCTCTGCCTAAAGTCGGATTTTCCGCCATCACATCCGCTCCTGCTCTACTCGCTTCAAGTAAGAATGCATTTCCGTAATCGAAAAAATAAGTTCCTTTTGCGGTATGTCTGTTAATTGCAGCGGCGTGTTTTCTTAAGCTTTCCTGAACTTTCTCCTTAAATAATTCCGGATTTTCAGCCATCATTTTATTGGATTCTTCGAAAGACTGTCCAACCGGATAATATCCTCCTGCCCATGGATTGTGCAGCGAGGTCTGGTCTGAACCGATATCGATTTTCAGGTTTTCCTCGGCAAACTTTTCCCAAACTTCTACCACGTTTCCAAGAAAAGCCAGAGAAACCGTCTCGTTATTTTCTTTTGCTTTTTTTACTCTTTCAAACAGTTGATCCAGATTTTCGTGAATTTCATCAATCCATTTTTGCTCATGCCGAATTTTGGCGATTTTTGGATTTACTTCGGCACAAACCGTTATGCAGCCGGCAATATTTCCAGCTTTTGGTTGCGCACCAGACATTCCTCCTAAACCGGAAGTGACAAACAAGCCGCCTTTAGGATTTTTATTAATTTTTCGGAAGGCATTCAAGACCGTAATCGTGGTTCCGTGCACAATTCCTTGCGGCCCGATGTACATATAACTTCCGGCAGTCATCTGACCATACTGAGAAACTCCTAACGCATTGAATTTTTCCCAATCATCTGGTTTAGAGTAATTTGGAATAACCATTCCGTTTGTTACCACAACTCTCGGTGCATCTTTATGGCTTGGAAATAATCCCATCGGATGTCCGGAATACATCACCAAAGTCTGTTCATCATGCATCTCAGACAAATATTTCATCGTCAAAAGATACTGTGCCCAATTTTGGAAAACCGCGCCATTTCCGCCGTAAGTAATCAGTTCGTGTGGATGTTGAGCAACAGCATAATCCAAATTGTTCTGAATCATGAGCATAATTGCTTTGGCCTGTTCGGATTTTCCCGGATAATCTGAAATTGGCCTCGCTTTCATCTCGTAATCCGGTCGGAAACGATACATATAAATCCTTCCATAATCTTCAAGTTCCTTTTTAAACTCGGGTAAAAGTTCGGCATGAAATTTTGGTTCAAAATATCGCAAAGCGTTTTTCAAAGCAAGTTTTTTCTCCTGATCATTCAGGATTTCCTTCCGTTTTGGAGCGTGATTGATTTGGGTTTCGTAAGGTTTTGGTTGCGGAAGCTCTGCAGGAATTCCTTGTTGGATTTGTTCTTGGAAAGTCATTTGGGTTAAAAATTCAAAGTTTAATGTTCAAAATAATTTTGAAGCTTTAAAGATATTCAATTTAAAAAATATGAAACAAATGAACTTGAGAAAAGCAGAAATTTATGAAGATTTATTATTAAATTTGTCCTCATTGATATTATGGAAAAAAATACTAAAAAAACTGCGGAAACCGCCTCGGAATCAAGTAAAATCCTTTCAAAACCACGCATATTTTTCGGAATCCTGTTCGTTATTATTTCAGTAGTAATGACTTTTTCTTTTCTTTCTTATCTGATGAATTGGAAAGCAGATCAAAGCAGAGCCGGAGCGATGTTGGACAAAACTACCAAATCATCTAATCTTTTTGGTGGCGTGGGCGACTGGCTGGGAAATATCTTCATTTTTGAAAGCATTGGAATTGCTGCATTCGTCGTGGCTTTTCTTTTTTTCGTTTTCGGTACCTTGATCCTCAAAAAAAACTATTTCAAACCTTGGAAAACGCTTGGTCACTCTTTATTTTTCATCTGTTGGCTTCCGATTTTTATGGGAGCGATTACCAATGGTGAAGGCGTTTTAGGAGGAGTTTACGGATTCCAGATCATGGACTTCTTGAAATTGGTGATTGGAACTGCCGGACTTTGGTTGGCGATTGTTTCGAGTATCTCCCTGTATTTCATTCTGGAATTTAATCTGCGTGCAAGTAACGTGAAAGCAAAACTGAACGAACTGAACGAAAACACTATTGGAAAAGTGAAGTCCATGATGCCGAATTCGTCAGAAAACTTTGATGCCGATGATGAAATGGAAGCAGAACCTCGCGAACCGGAAGAAAATTCAGGCGAGTCCACCCGGAAAACAGTTTTTGAAGAAGAATTTGAAACCATCAAAACTCCGAACCAAACTTCTTTTGACGGCAGTACCGAAAAAATCACAGTTTCTGAAGTGGGCGGAAGTGCCGTCAGCTTGAGCCCCACCAATACATTTGAATTCGGAAACGACACCAAAAGTGACGGCATTGATTTCAAAGTAGAAGTAGCTCAAACCATCGATGACGATATTGACAATAAATCAAAGGAATTGGTCGAAAAACACGGACTTTATGACCACAAACTGGATTTGGCGAATTTCCAGATGCCGCCCATTGATTTGCTGAAGGATTATGGAAATGAAGAAATCTCCGTCAACAAAGACGAACTTGAAGAAAATAAAAACAAAATCGTCGGACTGCTCAAAAATTTCAATGTAGGAATTGCCGAAATCAAGGCGACTATCGGACCGACTGTCACCTTATATGAAATCGTTCCTGAAGCAGGAATCCGCGTTGCTTCGATCAAAAAATTACAGGACGATATCGCATTAAATCTTTCCGCTTTGGGAATCAGAATCATTGCACCTATGCCGGGAAAAGGGACCATCGGAATTGAAGTTCCAAGAAAAAACCCTTCTATGGTTTCGATGAGAAGTGTGATCGCATCTCAAAAATTCCAAAATTCTGACATGGATTTGCCGGTAGTTTTCGGGAAGACCATTTCCAACGAAATCTTTATGGCAGATTTGGCGAAAATGCCGCACTTATTGATGGCAGGTGCAACCGGACAAGGAAAATCCGTGGGAATCAATGCAATTCTGACTTCCCTACTCTATAAAAAACATCCAAGCGAACTGAAGTTCGTGATGGTGGATCCGAAAAAGGTGGAACTTTCCCTTTATTCGAAAATCGAAAGACACTACCTCGCGAAACTTCCGGATGGTGATGACGCCATTATCACCGACACGCACAAAGTAATCAACACGCTGAACTCGCTTTGTGTGGAAATGGATACGCGCTATGATTTGCTGAAAAATGCATTTTGCAAGAATTTGAAGGAATACAACAAAAAATTCTCCGAGCGAAAACTGAATCCGGAAAACGGACACCGTTATTTGCCTTACATCGTTTTGGTGGTGGATGAATTTGCAGATTTGATAATGACTGCCGGGAAAGAAGTGGAACTCCCCATAGCAAGACTTGCTCAGCTGGCAAGAGCCGTGGGAATCCATTTGATAGTTGCAACACAACGTCCGTCAGTAAATGTAATTACCGGGATGATTAAAGCGAATTTCCCGGCAAGAGCAGCTTTCCGGGTGATTTCAAACGTAGATTCCAGGACAATTCTGGATGCGACCGGAGCGGATCAGCTCATTGGAAAAGGAGATATGCTCTATTTTAACGGGAATGAAATCCTAAGACTTCAATGCGCTTTCGTAGATACTCCGGAAGTGGAAAAAATCGCAGAATTCATCGGCGAACAAAAAGGTTACGCTACAGCATTCATGCTTCCCGAGTACAGCAGCGAAGAAACATCATCAAGTGCCGGAACTTTTGACCCCAATGAAAAAGACGCCCTCTTTGAAGATGCCGCCAGAATTATCGTTTCCACTCAGCAAGGTTCCACTTCGATGCTGCAAAGACAGTTGAAATTGGGATACAACCGCGCCGGAAGAATTATGGACCAGCTCGAAGCAAGCGGAATTGTGGGCGGTTTCAACGGTGCAAAAGCGCGCGAAGTCATGATCAGTGACCTGAATTCTTTGGAACAGTTTTTGGAAGAATTGCGAAAGTAAACCAGGAATTTAAACAAAGGTTTAACTTCTTTGGCCATTATTGATCAAAAACAAAAGAAAAAAATGAAAAGTCTATTGAAAAAATTTACATTCGCCATATTTGCAGTCGTCACCACGAGCAGTTTTTCTGCCCAAAAAGTGGATGCAAAAGCAAAAACTATTTTGGATCAGGTTTCCGCAAATTATAAAGCGAAGGACAATGTTTACTTCAAATTTGTGTATGGAACCGGAACCGGAAATAAAGTGACCAAGACCGAACCGGGCATTTTTTATTCCGCCAAAGACAAATACAAGTTGAAAATCATGGGCACTGAACAGATTTTCGACGGAAATAAAGTGTACAATATCTCTGGTGAAGATCAGGAAGTCACGATTTCTAAACCGACCGGCAACGAGCAAATGTTTTCACCTTTGAGCTACATAGAGGAATACAAGAAAGGCTACAATGTGAGTTATATGGGAAAAATGAAGGTGAACGGCGTGAATACCGATTACATCCGATTAACCCCGACAAAAAATAATGGAATCAAAGAAGTGAAACTATTTGTGAATTCTGCGAAAAAACAATTGCTGAAACTGGAGCAATTCTCTACAGATAACACCATTTCGGTGATTGCAATAAGTGATTACAAGGAAAACCAGACTTTGAACAGCAATCTGTTTACCTTTAAGAAAGCGGATTACCAAAATTATATCGTCACGGAACTGTGACATGAAATTACATTTATTATAAAGTCGCGAAAGAAATCTCTTTGCGACTTTTTTGTTAAATTTGCCCAATGATAAAAAAACTCGACGGATACGTCATCAAGACTTTTTTCGGTCCGTTCCTTTTTATTTTCAGCGTGCTGTTTTTCATCTTCGTGGTGAACATTATCTGGATCCGTTTGGCGCAATTCACCGGAAAAGGTTTGAGTTACTGGGAAATTCTTAAGCTACTCTCCTATCTATCGGCCATCGTGGTTCAGTTTGTGCTACCACTCACAATTTTGCTTTCAGCGATCATGACTTTCGGCGATTTTGGGGAAAGATATGAACTTGCCGCGATGAAGGCAGCGGGAATTTCATTGACCAGAATCATGATGCCGCTTTTTACCGTGACAGTGCTATTCTCAATTTTTCTCTTTTTCTTTTCCAACAATATCATTCCCGATTTTCAGCGGAAGGCGAAAAACATGCTCTACAACATTGCCGCAAGCCGACCCGCACTGAATTTCACGCCGGGACAGTTCATTCAGCAGATTCCGGGATACAGTGTGAAATTCGATAAAATTTCAGGAGAAAACGGTGAGAATTTGGAGGGCGTTTTTATTCATCGCATGGCGAATTCATTTGAAGACCAACAATCGATTGTGGCTGAAAAAGGAAAATTTGTTCCGGCCGCAAATCCAAGTTATCTGAAGCTTATTCTTTTTAATGGTCATATTTTTGAGGATAATATCGCCAATCTGGAATACCAACAAAGACTGAAGCAACCCGACCAAGCCATAAAATTTGACACTTTGGTTTCTCATTTCAACATATCGGAAATCATCAACAAAGCGATTGAAGAAGAAAGAATCAGTGACGATTATTCTTTTCAAAACTATATCGAGCTCAATTCTACCATTGTAAAAACAAAAAAGGAAAACAACAAAATTCTGGAAAACATCAATTCTGAACTGATCAGCCAAACCAATGGTTATGTGACCTATATTGACAAGTATAAAAAGAATTCCGCACCGGTGGCGCCGCCAAAAATAGATTCGGCGAAATCGGCCAAAAAACTGGAAATGATTTATAACGCTTACAACAAAATTGATATTGCAAAACAGGCAACCATCGGTAAAAATCCGCAATTAAAGGATTTGCATGCCTATTTTTCCAGAGTAGTTCTTTATCAGCAAAGAATTATTGCCTATTCCGTCACCTGTTTAATTTTCTTCCTGATCGGTGCAAGTTTAGGTTCAATTATCAGAAAAGGCGGATTGGGACTTCCGGTGGTCATTGCCATTTTTGTCTTCATTATTTTCTATGTGCTGAATCTTTCGGTGGAAAATTTGGCATGGGCGGGACAAATGGATCCTTATCTGGCTTCGTGGTTACCCAATATGGTGCTGTTTCCGTTTGGCGCCTGGTTGACTTATAAAGCGCTCGCCGATTCGCAAGTATTTGATATCGAGAAATATAAAGCATTTTTCAAACCGATTGTCCAGCGGTTTTCCAAACATAAGGAACACCAGAGATACCGGTAAAAATAATAAAGTCTGCCATGTGATTTTGGCAGACTTTTTTTGTATCCAAATTTGAAATTTCTATTTCAAATATTTCGTAATCGCGTTGTCAGTAGGTTTTGTGGTGCTGATAAAACTATCGATCAGTTTTCCGTTTTCATCCAGGAGAAACTTGGTGAAGTTCCAAAGAATGGTAGTATTCTTCACACCATTCAGTTCTTTTTCTGTGAGATATTTGAATATTGGCGCGGTGTCATCGCCTTTCACAGAAACTTTTGCCGCCATGGGAAAAGTAACTCCGTAATTTTTTTGGCAGAAAGCACCAATTTCCGCATTGCTTCCCGGTTCCTGTCCTCCAAAATTATTTGCTGGAAAACCCACCACAACCAATTTATTTTTGTAGTCTTCATAAACTTTCTCCAAATCAGCATATTGCGGGGTGAATCCGCATTCTGAAGCGGTATTCACGATCAAAATTTTCTTGCCTTTGAAATCGGCAAAATTGATCTCTTTTCCGTCCAGACTTTCTACCTTGTAATCGTAAATCGTTTTCATTTTTTGATTTTTAGCGGGTGATATTTCCTTTTTCTGCTGGCTGCAATTTTGCACAAAAGCACCGATTGATAAAAGGAATATGAATATTTTTTTCATAGGAATAAAGTTCAATTATTTAGTCCTTGAAAGGTACGGAAAAAATCAGCAAATTTCTATTCGATATTATCTATCACCTCAAACAGAAAATACGCTGATCAGAAAATAAGTCTGGGCAACTGAAAAATTTAGAATTTAAATATATTCGCCGGAAAAACTTTATTGGTGTCAATCTTGTAGATTGAAATCACGTAATCGCTGTCTTTTTTTGGTGAAGAAGACTCAATTCGAAAAGGCATCAAAAGCGATCCAACCTGCTTATAATCGGAATAGTTTAAAGTTTCTTCTTTTTTGATTTCCCTCAAAAGCATGTAATTTTTCACGTCGAAATAATAGACCGTCTTGTTTACATTTTTCGTCAGTTCCACTTTGTGGCAATATATGTCGCCAATTTTTTCTTTGCCTAAATATTTTGCCTCGAAACCTTTGTTTTCCCATTCGATAAAATCATTGTCAAAGCTTTCCGGATTATAATTTGGATATTCCTGCAATTTATTCGCCGCATAATTCATGGCATAACCTTTCTTCCCGTCGAAGCCTTCAATCGCAGTTTCCTTCTTGTTAATAGTGAGTACGGTTTTGGTCAGATTTGGTCTTTGCTGATAAATTTTAATAGGATATTCGTCATTTATTCCCAAAGTCACATTTCCATAAATGATCACCGAATTCAGCAGCTTCCAGTTTGTCAAGCCACCTGAAACTTCTATGTTTTTGTCTATGATTTCTTTTGCAGTTTGAGCAAAAATTATTTGTGAAAAGAAAATTGCGATTATTAAAAAAGAGTTCTTCATTGATTCATTTTAAAGCTTCAAAGATAAAATTTTTGAAAGGAAACGGATATGACTTTATTCACATTCCACTAATTTGCTAAGGTTTTTTCGGACTTATCATGGCCCGTGCTTTTTCCAGATCTTCAGGGACATCAATTCCCACTCCCACGAAATCGGTTTCTATCATTTTGATTTTCATGCCGTTTTCCAGATAGCGAAGACATTCGATTTTCTCTAATTTTTCTAGCGGGGTCATCATTAAGGTGGCAAATTTTAAAAGAGCTTCCTTTCTAAATGCATAAACTCCAATATGCTTATAATAAGTTGCATCAATCGATTTTTCCCGATGAAATGGAATCACGGAGCGGCTGAAATACATTGCAAAATTCTGTAAATCGGTGATGACTTTCACGTTATTCGGACTCTGGATCTCCTGTTCCTCATGCAGTCTAATTTTCAACGAAGCCAAGGAGATTTCCCGATTTTCGTCATGCCGGAAAACTTCAATCAGTTGTTTCAATGGACCTGTTTTAAGGAAAGGTTCGTCTCCCTGCACGTTGATTACAATATCGCAATCAAGATGCTGAACAGCTTCTGCAATACGGTCGCTCCCTGTTTCATGTTGGCCCGTCATCACGGCGTTTCCGCCGATTTGTTGTATTTCATTAAAAATAATTTCGGAATCTGTCGCCACAAACACTTCATCGAACAAACCGGTTTCCTTCACGTTTTGATAAGTGGTCGCGATTACGGTTCTGTTGCCCAAAATCTCCATCAGTTTTCCGGGAAATCTGCTCGCTTCGTATCTTGCGGGGATTACGGCAATGATTTTCATAACTCTATTTTGACTTATATTTTCTTATGATTCTCTCTAGTCTCTCATCCGGTTCAAAATCAAGCACATCAATCAGTTTCACCTTATTGAATTCGGGATGGGTGGTATTGAAAATAACATTTTGGCTGTCTGGCAAAACTGAAGACGGAACCCTCAAACACAGACTTTGGTGACGGTCATACCAGGAATCGCCCAGTTTCTGAGAGTGGTGATAAGACTCCTCGCTCCTCCAGTTTTTTGGGAGATCCAAAACATTCACCTGCTCAAAGTTTTCTCCCGGATAATAGATGACCATCGTTTTATAATCATCATTAAAACCATTTCCAACGCGATAAATCATATTTTCGAGCAATGCGCAAGCTGGGTTTTCAGAAGCATACAAAACCAGTTTCCCAAAAGTATTCCACCTGCCTTCAAAACCGCTTACCGAAAGCGATTGTGCATATTTCTTATGAGCGATTCGATAAACCAGCATTTTCTTTATAAAGGATAACCTTGCGCCATTCTTTCTAAGCGGGCAATAATCAAATCAACACCACCCGGAGTATTTAGAAAATCTATCGGTTTATCTTGGGAACCCCACATCGGTTTTTCGAGCCAGGAATTAAATTCATCAATGTTTCCCAAATATTCCTTCCCTTTTTCATAAAGGGAAATCAATTTCAAAAGGTGCTCACTGTAATTGGCCTCCAGGGATTTGTTTTGATCCCGATAATTGCTGATGGTTCTAGGCGAAAGATTTATGACTGCTGCCAAAAACTTTTCGGGCATTTTGATGGAATCCGCAAAAGTGTAAAAAACATCAGTATCAATGCCTTCTTTTGCTTTTTTTACTAATGACCAATCATTCTTCGGAATAAACCTAGTGTAATAGCTGGCTCCATAGGCAATGGCTGCTTCTGAAAATACCGATGTTTTTCTTTTTTGCGGATAGGCTTTGGAATTTTTTGTTTTCATCACCAAAATTTTTCTACCACAAAGGTAGAATTTTTTCCAAAGCAAAAGTGATTTTTTTCCACTTTAACTTTTCATTAACGCAATTTTGCCAAAGCGCTCTCCAGTCGTGGCAACATTGCCTTAATCTCATCCAAAGACAATCCGCCTGCAGATGCCCTAAACCAAGGCGTTTCCGGTGAAGCACCAAAAGCAGAAAACGGAACCAAAGCTACTCCCGCCTCATTAATCAGATAAAACACCAAGTCTGAAGAATTGGCAATTAATTCTCCGTTTGATTTTTTCTTTCCTACATAATCAAGTTTAATGGTGAGATACATTGCGCCCATCGGTTTAATGCTTTCTACAGCAAATCCCCTTGATTTCATGTCCTGAATTGCAGCATGCAAAAATTTCAGGCTGTTTGAAATTTTACCTTTGAATTCGTCAACAAAGGCATCCACATTTTCGGTTTCTCCCAAGAAAACGGAAACTGCCTCCTGCTCAGGTTTTGGCGCCCAAGCTCCCACGTGAGTCAATAGCGATTTCATCTTATCGATGATCATTTTCGGTCCAAAACACCATCCCACTCTCACTCCAGTAGCCGCAAAACATTTCGAAATACCATCTATGAAAATGGTGTAATCTTTCAATTCCGGGAAAAGTGAAACCGGATTAAAATGTTCCTCGCCGAAAGTCAGCATCGCATAAATCTGGTCATACATCATGTAGAGCGGCTTTTCGTTTTCGCCACGAGATTTGTTCTCCTCCAAAACCAGTTCACAGATTTCAGAGAGTTGCTCTTTGGTGAACATAGTTCCCGTAGGATTAAGCGGCGAACAAAGCGCCAGCAAAACCGCACCTTTCAAGTGAGGTTTCAAATCCGCTGCGGTAGGAAGGAAATTATTCGACTCCGAAGTTTCTACTTCTATTTTCTCTGCGCTTGTCAGATACGCGTAATGGTTATTATTCCAGGATGGAATCGGGTAAATTACTTTGTCATCTTTGTCAACGATAACTTCGTATGTCCCGTAAATTAATGGTCGCGAACCGCCTGTGATTAAAATTTCATCCGGTGAATAATCTAGATTCCATCTGGTTTTAAGATCCTGTGCGACTGCCTTCCTCAACGACAAAAGTCCGTTTGCAGGTGGATAATTCGTGAGGTTATTTTGATAAGCTTTATTGATTTCCTCTTTTAATCTTGCCGGAATTGGATAGATAGTGGAGTCTAAATCTCCGATGGTCAGATTTGCGATGTCAGCTCCTTTTGCTTTCAAATCATTGACCTCATTCCCAATTTTTACAATTTCTGAACCGATCAAATTTTCGGCGAGTTTAGATATTTTCATTTTATATTTTTTATGGTATTAGACCTCTTCCTTAATCAATCAAAATTTCTTCTCATCATTCGTAAAATCTCAAAAAATTTGAAATAATCGTTACAGCTTCAAATCTTTTTTTACTTTTTCAATCTTATCCGAAAGGATGATGGATTTATTTTTAAATTCATTTTCAGAATTAATCGAATCTTTTACCGAAACATAAAACTTAATCTTCGGTTCGGTTCCGGAAGGTCGCACGCAGACTTTGGTTCCATCTTCGGTATAATAAATCAGTACATTGGATTTTGGAATTTGATTCATTACCGATTTTTTATTTTCCGGAATGTCAAGTGATGTTTGTTCCTGGAAATCTTTCAGTTCCACTACTTTCGACCCGGCAATTTCTTTTGGTGGGTTCTCCCTGAAATCCTTCATCATCTGCTGAATTTCCTCAGCGCCGGTTCTACCCTTTCGCACCACATTGATGAGTCCTTCATAATACATTCCCAAATCTTTATAAATATCGATCATATACTGGAACATCGAGCTTCCGTTTGCTTTGCACCACGCAGCGATTTCGCAAGCCAAAAGGATCGAGCCGCAGGAATCTTTGTCTCGAACAAAATCTCCGGTCATAAATCCGAAAGATTCTTCACCGCCACAAACAAATTTCTCCTTTCCTTCCACGTCGCGGATCATTTTTCCGATCCACTTGAATCCGGTCAATCCCACTTTACATTCCACCCCGAATTTATTGGCGATATCGTAGAAAATATCCGAAGTCACAATCGTGGAACCAATGAATTCCTTTCCGGTGATTTTCCCTAATTTCTTCCACTGGTCCAAAATATAATAAGTCAAAATCGTATTCGTTTGGTTTCCGTTCAAAAGCTGCATTTCGCCGTCCAGATTTCTCACCGCGATTCCCAGTCGGTCTCCGTCCGGATCTGTTCCGATGACGATATCCGCATTGACGATTTTCGCCAAATCGAGCGCCATTTCCAGCGCTTTCGGCTCTTCCGGATTTGGGGACTCCACCGTCGGGAAATTTCCGCTCGGAATCATTTGCTCGGTCACCAAATCGATTTTCTTGAAACCTGCCTTCTTCAAGGCTTTTGGAATGGTGGTGTAAGTAGTTCCGTGAATTGAAGTGAACACGATATTCAAATTGTCATAACCTGTCTTATCCTTTTGGTAAAGGGAATTTTCCATACAGATATCGATATAGACATCATCCTGTTCCTCACCAATCCATTCTATCAGATCATCATTTCCATTAAATTTGATCTCCTCAAACTTCACTGAATAAACTTCCCTGATGATATTTTCGTCATTTGGGGGAACAATTTGCGCCCCATCATTCCAATAGACTTTGTAACCATTGTATTCCGGTGGATTATGCGATGCCGTCAAAACGATTCCGGCATTGCAATTTTTATCCCGAACCGTGAAAGAAAGTTCTGGAGTCGGTCGGTGGTTTTTGAAGAGTAGAACCTTGATTCCGTTTGCGGTCAACACATCTGCGCACATTTTGCCGAATTCTCGGGAATTGTTTCGCACGTCATAAGCGATCGCTACTTTAATTTCCTGATTCGGGAACTGCTCTTTTAGGTAATTGGCCAGACCTTGCGTTGCCTGTCCCAAAGTATATTTATTGAGCCGGTTTGTACCAACTCCCATTATTCCGCGCATTCCGCCGGTTCCGAATTCCAGTTCGCGGTAAAATGAATCTTCCAGCTCATCGGATTCGGTATCAATCCATTCTCGAATCGTTTTCTTGGTTTCTTCGTCGAAAGTGTCTGTGAGCCAAAGTTTTGCTTTTTCTAAAGTAGTCATATTTAATTTTTTTTTGGATGGAATATGGAAGCAGCAAGAAATTCTGCACACCAATTCAATTTTCCGAATTTTTATTTTTTAATTGGTTCTGAATGCTATAAATGGGTTCATCAAATTAAAAGCATCATCATAAAATTTATTAAATTTTTCTTTTTCAATATAGTTTCTGCGTTTTGCTTTATAAAGTCAAGTCACACATTATGTAATCAACCGAATAGCAAATCCTAAGAATCTCTTGTTTTCGGGATTAGACTGCAAAATTTACTTGTGAGCAAAGGTTTTAAATTTCCGTCTAGGGATTTCTATTATTCTAAAACTTTATTCTTCACATTTGCGGTTTGATCAATTTTCAACACCCGAATCGGGTCATTGTAATAGACCAATTTCGCAGTATTTCTGATATTTCCCCTCAAAGTATCCTTCACGTTCAGTTCCGCATAATTGCCGTTTTTGGAATCAATATTCAAGTTGGTGATGATCCAATAAGGCGCGATGATATTTGCCGTGTCAGAAATTTTGATCACCGCATCCTTTGTTTTTCCCAGGAAATTTGCACGGCTTGTATTTTTCATCTCTATTTCTGCCTTTCTGGAATTAACTGATCCTATAAATTTAGCATTATTTCTCAAGTTGAGCTGAAAATTATCGGTTTTAATTTCGCTCGAAATATTCATTTCCGCTGAATCTGAGATCGAAATCTTTTCGATGTTGTATTTGGAATAAATCGTGATATTGTAAAAATCGACGCCTTGAGTTTCACGGTTTTCAATGATATTTAAAGTTTTATCTTTAACCTTTATATCAAGATTATTCATAATGTTGGAATAGGTTTCCACATTCACGAAACTTTTCTCTGCATTCACATAAAAAACCCGGAACTTCCCTTGAAGATTGATATTGTTGAAGTTTTCCACAGGGAAATCCCTGCTTTCGATATTTCCTTTCGGGGTGATTTTTCCGCAGGAGAAAAATAGAAATGCGGTAAGGATAAAAGCAATTTTATTCAATGCAAGGGTGTTAATTCTCATCATCTTTTATTAAAAACAAATTCAAGTTTCTGTGTTGAATATTCTTTGAATTTTCTGTCGGAACTTACCAGTATCATTTTCTCAGAGATTGCTTGCGAAATAATAAAGTGGTCGATTTGGTCTTTGTGATTTGGAATGATTTCCAATTGGGAATAGGTTTTTAGATGTTCGTCTTTGGTGTGAAGGATGTTCAAATAAAGTTGGTCTTCAATAACATTGGTCAATTCTTCTACCTTGAAGCCCAATCGAATTTTATGAGTTTTATGTAGCAAAATTGTTTCTATGATGCTTGCCGAACTCACACACAGGGTGTTAGAAAAATCCGAAATAATATCTTCTACTTCATGAGAAATGCTTTCAGTTTTTCCTAAAAGCATGAAAATTATGATATTGGTATCTAATAAGAATCTCACGATCTCTATTTCAAAACCGCTTTTAAATCTAAAATTTCACCTGTTCCCCTCAATTCCAAAACCGCTTTCCATGTTTTTGAAATTGGTTTTTGGCCCTTTCCATTTTTATTAGAAATCTTATTTTTCATTCTTTTCAATTTTTTTTCCTTGGTTTCCATCCTTCAAACTTTAATCCAAAGATACGAAATGTTTTTCCTCTAGATTACCTCCTCAATATGATAATTCTTACTCTCCCGGGTTGTTCGGATAATCATTTCGCCCAAAAATCCGGCGATGAAAAGCAGCGTTCCTAAAATCATCATCGTCAATGCGATGAAAAACCAAGGGTTGTTCGTAATTAAATGCCCATAAATTCCATGCGAAACATCGATGAGTTTTGAAATTCCCAACCAAAGTGCCGATAAAAACCCGATAATAAACATCAAGGTTCCAACCGCGCCGAAAAAGTGCATTGGTCTGCCTCCAAACCGACTCACAAACCATAGCGTCACCAAATCCAGAAAACCGCGGATAAATCTTTCGGTCCCGAATTTTGAACTTCCATAAGGTCGGGCTTGATGCTGTACAGGTTTTTCAGTGATTCTTCTAAAACCTGCGTTCGCCGCCAAAACCGGGATATAGCGGTGCATGTCGCCATATACGTCTATGGATTTCACGACCTGTTTTTTGTAAGCTTTCAACCCGCAATTAAAATCGTGAAGTTCAACCCCCGAAAGTTTTCTGGCAGCGGAATTAAAAAGTTTTGAGGGAAGATTCTTGGTCATCACATTGTCAAAACGTTTTTTCTTCCAACCGGAAACAATGTCGTAATTTTCATTTTTGACCATGGCGTACAATTCCGGAATTTCTTCTGGAAAGTCCTGCAGATCTGCATCCATCGTGATTACCACATCTCCGTTTGCCTGTTCAAATGCGGCATGTAGCGCTTGCGATTTTCCATAATTTCTGGAAAACTTAATTCCGTGAATCTGCGGATTACGGATGTTAAGGTTTTCAATGATTTTCCAGGACGAATCGGTGCTGCCGTCGTCCACGAACCAGATTTCATAAGAAAATCCATGGGATTTGCAGACCTGGTCAATTCTTGTAAACAGTTCTTCAAGAGACTCTTCTTCGTTCAGAAGCGGGATGATAATGGATAGGTTTGGATTCAAAGGTTTTTGATTTGATTTTAATGTTCAAATTTACGAATGTTTGTCCATATAAATAATGAATCGGCACAATCTTAATGCTCTGTTCTGCTTCTGAAAAAAGTGGCGAAAAATGTCGATAAGACCAGGAAATAGACGCAGTATCCCGCAAAAATATAACTAAAATTCCTCGCGGAAAACATCTCTTCATTTTTGCGCTCTTTATTGGCGATCCGCATTTTTGCTTCTTCATATTTATCCTTCACCGACTTCCACTCTTCGCTGTTCGGCTTTAAAATCTGGATCGTGCTGCTGTAATCCTCTTCCAAAGAAGTTCGGTAACTTTGGATATATTGGTAGCTGAGCAGATCTTTCGCTTTAGGGTCCACTTTGTTGAAGAAATAAAAAATACTGACCACCGAAAGCAGCCCACCCACAAACATGGGAACAAAGGCTCTTCCGAAAATCTCCCGAAATCCCATGCGGGCTCCTGTTTTTCTTAAATTATTTATAGAGAGAAATGCACCCACCAGATAAATTGCGGGCAGCAAAAACGCATTAATCAGCACGGAATTGTGGTAGTATTGGGTGTTCATTCCAAAAAAATACAATAAAAAGAACACCACCATTGTTGCCACAAACAGCAGAAAACCAACTGCATAACCATTTTTTGTCATAAAAATCTATATTTTCTTAAATTTTGAATTTTGCTTTTTCAATTAAAGCCGTATCTTTGCACCGGCAAGTCCTACACAACCAGCTCCTGAAAATCCTCCAGGGTGGGAACGCAGCAAAGGTAATCGGTTGTAGCGGTGTGATGTAGGTAGCTTGCCATTTTTTATTTATTTTAAGAGATCAGGTAATTTCTAATTTTGGAATGCTTGATCTCTTAATTTTTTTATTCAAATCTCAAATTCCTGCCCCAGTTCCGGTAATGAGAAATCAATGTTTCGGTCTTCAAAGAAGCTTTTTGCTTCCTCATGATTAATTTTAATGGGCGGAAAGGTATCGAAATGGCAACCGATTACTTTTTTCGTGTTCAAAAGTTCTGCCGCGGCAAAACTTGCCTTTCTGGCACACATGGTGTAATGTGAACCGACCGGAAGTATCGCCAAATCAATGTTTCCGAACAATCTCGGAAAAATTTCCATATCCGCCATGATTCCGGTATCGCCCGCGAAATAGATATTCTTCCCCTGAAACCGAAAAATATATCCACATGGTTCGCCACCATAAGTTCCATCGGGAAAACTTGAAGTGTGTGAAGCAGGAACCATGGAGATTTTCAGGTCGCCCATTTTTGCGGAACCTCCGAAATTGAGGTCAATTGAATTCGAATGTTTGAAATAACCACAGATCTCCGGTTGACCGATCAAAGTTGCGTTCGGATGAATTTGCAAAACTTCCTTCACATCTGCGATATGATCACCATGCGCATGAGTAATCAAAACATAATCAATTGGTTGCGCCGAAATATCAAACCCCGATTTTTCTTTTTGGAAATTGTAAAAAGGGTCACTCAATATATTTTTCCCGTTGTAATTGAACAGGAAACAGTTTTGTCCAAGGAATTTAATTTTCATAATGCTATATTTAGTTTCGCGTCAGCAATCAAAATCAAGAGAACAGTTCAATTATTACACCTGTTCAATTTTCTTTCATACCACTTCACTTCAAATTTAAAAATAATTCAATCCAAAAGCCAGCAAAACCGCCATCATTAAGGTAAGAATTCCCACCTGTTTCAAAAATGGGTCCAGTTCTTTTGGCTGGTTCACCGCCATGATTTTTCGCCTTAAAGCCGTCATTGGGAAAACCAGGATCATCACGATGAACGGGTAATATTTTCCTTCTTTGATGAAACCATTGACTCCAAGAAAAACTAAGATTAAAATCAAAGGCAACATCAGCAAAATGATTTCATAAACCATCGCAAGTTTGAAACCCAGCCTTAACGCCAAAGTCTTTTTTCCACTTAAAGCATCACTTTCGATATCGCGCATATTGTTCAGGTTTAGAACTGCGGTGCTCAGCATTCCCACTGCCGTTGCCGGGATCAGAATGTCCCAGTCAAAAGTTTTGGTGAAGAGGAAATAACTTCCGCACACGGAAACCAACCCGAAAAAGATGAACACGAAAATATCGCCCAATCCCATATATCCGTAAGGTTTTTTACCGACCGTGTAACCAATCGCCGCCAAAATGCAGGCAATTCCCAATCCCACGAAAATCCAGAATTCTTGGATGTGGTTCGGAAAAAATGCAAGATATAGAAGCGCCACTGTGGCAATCAAAGAAAGGATAGAAAACAAAATCACGGCATTCCTCATTTGAGCTGCTGTAATTTTTCCGGAAGCTACTGCTCTCTGTTCGGCTTCGTTGACCCTTAATTGATCAGTTCCCTTGATTCCGTCGCCGTAATCATTGGCGAAATTGGACAGGATTTGGTACAATAAAGTGACCAATATCGCCATTGCGAAAATCTTCCAATCCCAAGTTCCACCATTTTCCAAAATCCGCCATCTCGCGATAAAAGATCCCATGATAATTCCGCTCATGGAAAGCGGCAAAGTCCGCAATCTCGCGGCGTGAATCCAATCCTTCATATCTGTTTTTTAGACATTCGATAGGAGACTGAAGATGGAAAACTGCAGTTACCCATCTGTTTGTCTCTGCTCTTATTTAAGATATCCATTTATTTTCCCCAAAATCTGGCTTTCTTTTTTCCAGGAATGCATTTCGTCCTTCCTTGGCTTCTTCTGTCATATAAGCTAATCTTGTTGCTTCTCCCGCGAAAACCTGTTGGCCAACCATTCCGTCATCCGTCAAATTCATGGCGAATTTCAACATTCTGATAGACATTGGCGATTTGCCCAAAATTTCCTGCGCCCACTGATAAGCAGTATCTTCGAGTTCTGCATGAGGTATCACCGCATTGACCATTCCCATTGCTTCGGCTTCTTTGGCAGAATAATTTCTTCCCAAAAAGAAAATCTCTCGGGCTTTCTTCTGCCCTACCATTTTTGCCAGATATGCGGAACCGTAACCACCATCGAAGCTGGTCACATCTGCATCGGTTTGCTTGAAAATTGCGTGTTCCTCACTTGCCAAAGTCAAATCGCAAACCACGTGTAAAGAATGTCCGCCACCAACTGCCCAACCATTTACAACGGCGATGACCACTTTCGGCATGAAGCGAATCAGACGCTGCACTTCCAGAATATTTAATCGGTGTCTCCCGTCATCTCCCACATAACCTTGATGTCCTCTTGCTTTTTGGTCGCCACCGCTGCAGAAAGCATGGACTCCATCTTTTGGACTTGGTCCTTCGCCGGTCAATAAAACCACGCCCACCGAAGAATCTTCGGAAACGTGATAAAAAGCGTCATATAATTCGGAGGTTGTTTTCGGACGGAAGGCGTTGCGAACTTCCGGTCTGTTAATCGCGATTCTGGCGACTCCGCCACTTTTTTTGTAGGTAATGTCTTCGTATTCCTTTACGGTTTTCCAATCGGTCATTTTAGTAGAAAATTTAAGGCGTAAAGATAGGGAAAAGTTGGGGAAGCGGGAAGATGGAAGTAGGAATTTGGACGAAGAAGAAAAGCTTTGCTCCGTGTAGAAAAAAAATGAAATTAAAAATAATTTGGGTTAAAGCATTTCGCTTTCATCTACGGAATCATCTTCTTCGAGGATTTTTTTGGCTTCCTCAAGATCATTTTCGCTCACGACGAGGACATAATTTTGAGACATGGGAAAAACGGCGACATTATTGACAAATTCGTTTTTCACATAACTGGGAATATCCCGGGATGCGAGTTTTGATTTGGCAATCTCAATCTCGTAGAGATAGGATGATTGCAGCAGGATTACTAATTCTGACATGATTTCTTTTGTTAAAGTTAAACAAATTTTTGAACAGGATCCCCAAAAAATCTTGAAAAAAAGAACGACAGAAGTTGATAGCCCCGATTGGAGCAATTGTTTGAGCTCTTTTTCTTTTTTTTCAAAAAAGAAAAAAGCGAGTGCGGAAAGCGGGACGGGTCTTCGGAAAGAATGAAAATCTGGTTGCTCCTAGTTCGCTTTCTTTCTATTAATGAAGAAATATACCGGCAATCCGAGCAAAATAAGGATAAATCCGGGCCAAGTGTATTGCGGTTTGAACCAAATCAAAAGTACGCAAAATGCGGTGCCAATGATGAGGTAAATAATGGGCGTGATGGGATAAAGCCAGGTTTTATAGGGTCTTTCGAGGTTTGGTTTTTTGATCCTCAAATAGATGACTCCGAAAACGGTGATCATGTAAAATAGGACGATGACGAAGGAAATCATGTCCAGTAAATCACCGTATTGTCCGCTGAGTGCAAGAACTGATGCCCAAATTCCCTGCATCCAGAGGGATTTTCCGGGAACATTGTGTTCGTTGTTTTCGATGGCGGATTTAAAGAAAAGTCCATCTTTTGCCATGGACTGGTAAACCCTAGCTCCAGCCAAAACCAATCCATTGATGCAACCGAAGGTGGAAATCATTACCAAAATGGCCATAATCATGGTTCCCAAACTACCGAATATGACTTCTGAAGCGGCTACTGCGGGACGATTTTTGTCTGCAAATGCAATACCATCTCGATCGAGTGCGTTGAGGTAGACGAAATTCACCAAAAGGTAAAGTAGCATCACGATTACCGTTCCAAAAACCATGGATTTCACCACATTTTTTTTGGGATTTTCAATTTCGCCGGACATGAAGGTCACGTTTTCCCACGCCACTGAACTGAAAATGGAACCTACCAAAGCTGCGGCAATTCCGCCCAAAAGTGTGACGCCGCTGATCGGTTTCCAATCTGTGGGCAAAAGGTCGTTCCCTACTTCCCTACCAAAATTCTGGAACCCGCTCCAGCCGAAACTCATGTTTTGTGCCCATTGAGAGTCTTTGATCAAGAGGAATCCAAAAATGATGATGCCTAAAAGCGCGAGAATTTTTGACGACGTGAAGACATCCTGCAAGATTTTTCCGTTCTTTAAGCCCTTGGTATTCACGAAAGTGAGAAAAATAATCACTACTATTGCCAAAATCTGAACCCAGGTAATCTTGAATCCCCCATTCTGAAAGATTGGATGTGAATCATTGAGCCAAGGAATGAGATAGGCGGTAAATTTTCCGAAAGCCATCGCTACTGCAGCAATCGTTCCTGTTTGAATGACGGTGAACAATCCCCATCCGTAAAGAAAACCGGGCATCTTTCCAAAAATTTCTGTGATATAGGTGTACTGTCCGCCGGCTTTTGGAAACATAGAGGACAGTTCGCCATAGGAAATTGCAGCTGCAACGGTCATGATTCCGGTGATGATCCAAACGGCAATTAACCAATATCCGGAACCCAGATTCCGCATCATATCGGAACTTACGATAAAGATTCCACTTCCGATCATCGATCCCATTACCAGCATCGTGGCGTCCCAAAGTTTGAGTTTTTTCTGCATAAATAATTTTTGGTTCAGAATAACGAGTTTTCCCTTTTAAAATTGAAAGTCGTAAATATATAAATTTTTGATAATTATTGTTAAATTGACATTAACTCTTTATAAAAATCTTTAAGATTCTTTTGAATTTGTAAAAATTGCTATTTTTGTGAAAATTGAAAACATGAAAAAATTAGTACTGATTTTTATGATTGCAATCTCCACGGTGGGATTTTCACAGGAAACTGCAGCTCAAAAAGCGGGTCCACCGGAAGGAAATGCTTTAGTAGGTGACTATTATGGGGGAAATGTATCGGCAAAAGCTGAGAAAAATGCCATCACAACTACCCAATTGGAAAAAAAGCTGAAAAAAGCAAAAAAAGTTGAAAACGTGGCAGTGAAGGGAAAAGTGACCGAAGTCTGCGACAAAAAAGGTTGCTGGATGACTGTGGAAACTGAAAACAAGGAAAAATTCTTTGTGAAAATGAAGGATTATGGTTTTTTTGTTCCACTGGCACTGAAAGGGAAAAATGTGGTTTTGGAAGGAAATGCCGAAACCAAGGTAATTTCCGTGGACGAGCAAAAGCATTATGCAGAAGATGCGAAAAAATCACAAGCCGAAATCGATGCGATCACAAAACCACAGGAAGAAATTCGGTTTGTGGCGAGTGGAATTAAGGTAGTGAATTAGATGAAGCTATAAGAATGCATGGTTCAATGTGAGAAAGCATGCATTTTGGCAATGACAAAAAAGCGAAATCAATCGATTTCGCTTTATTTATTCGATGGTGAAATTTTGGATTTCGTCAAGTTTCGGGAATTTCTTTTCAGAAACGAATTTTTTTCCGGTGCAGTCGATTTCTTTCCAGCCTTTCTTTTTGCCTACATCACCCACTTCCACCACAATCGGTACAAATGAGATTTCTTCATCACCATCCTTGATTTCTTCCCGAAATTGCACCGCTACATCCAAAACACATGGAAAATCAGTGTTCAATTTCACGTTCCTGTAGATGATATCATAGTGACTTTCTCTATTTTCCGGGATCTCTAAATAATTTTCCCAACATTCTGTTGAACCTTTGAGAAGTGAAATCGCCTTTAAACCTTCATATAAAGCTATGGTGTAATATTTTCGGGTTCCAATTCTTTTGTAATCTTCCGGAAAATGGCCGCCTTCATAGAGTATCGATGCAATTCCCATTTTAATGAGATTATCGCCGGTTGAAGTGGGATAAAATTCATCGGAATATCTCGCTATTTGATGGGGAATCAGATTTTTCAACTTTTCATGGATCCTGGAAATTACCGCCATTGATTTTTTTCTGGTTTCGGTAACGTCTCTTGCAAAATTTTCGGACGGTGCTAAAAATGAAAGTGTTGCAGGATGTTCACCATCCGAGGTAAAGATAGTGCGCTGCTCATGAAGATTGAGCCCGTATTCATAATTGCCGTTTTCAGCTATACTTTTTAGAATTGGGAACTCTTTACTGGAAAGTTTCAGGAAGTCGCGGTTCATATCAATATCCAAAGCATTTCTGCGGCTCCATTTTTCGGAACCATCCGGATTGAGCATAAAAATAAAATCCAGCGTAATTTCCGAAAACAATGGTTTTGCTAATGCCGGTTGATATTTCAAAATCTCCAGCAGATCCAGCATTGCGTGTGTTGCGTTGGATTCATTACCATGCATTTGCGACCACGCCAAAACTCTGGTTTTTCCATTTCCCAAAGTCATCATGAAAATCGGTTTGTCCAAATAGGATCTTCCAACCTCAGAAATATAATCGCTGTAATTGGTCTGCAGATAAGAAAATAATTTTTCCGGGGAAATATAGCGGTTTGGGAAATTAGGATTCTGGCGGTAATTCAATGCTTCGATCATCAACTCAAATTTTACATTTTTCAAATTTAATTTTTTTTGAGGGAAATATGAAATTAACTTTTGTAAATTCATTAAACACTTGGAAATGTCAGTTTGTCTGTGGATTATTTTGTGGATTGCATTTTCGTTAATTAAAAAATGTAAAACTATACAACTGAGTATTTTAATTAATTTATTTAAACTTTATTTTTAATATTACTTTAAGTGGAAAAGCATGTGGAAAACTCCATTTGAAGGAAACTTTAATAAACAGAATTGGAATGTAAATTAAGTTGAGTTCCATTTTGTTTACATCCGTAAATACATTGAAAATGATTATTTCCCTATATTTGCATATATCTTTTTCTATGACAAGCGAGAACATTTTTCTTATCAGTTTCTTACTATTTATATTCTTTATACTTGCCCTCGATTTAGGACTTTTTGGGAAAAAATCATCTGCAGTCTCTATGAAGCAAGCTGGTTTGATGAGTTTTTTTGTAGTGGCACTTTCGGTGTGCTTCTACTTTGTACTGATTAATTACGGGCATTATCTGCATGGAATTGACAGTTTGGACAAATTGCAGCATGTGATTGCCCGACACCATCATCCGGTGCATCTTATTCCAGGTGATTTGGAACACAGCATTCAGCTTTATAACCAAAATTTAGGGCTGGAATACCTGACCGGTTATGTGGTGGAATATGCGCTTTCTGTGGACAATATATTTGTCATTGTATTGATATTTACAGGATTTGGGGTCGCTCCAAGAAACTACCACCGGGTTTTGTTTTGGGGAATTCTAGGTGCAATCGTGATGCGGTTTGTCTTCATTTTTGTGGGGGCTGCATTGATCGAGAAGTTCGAATGGATCATGTATGTTTTTGGCGCTTTCTTGGTATTCACGGGAGTTAAAATGTTTCTTGATAAAGATAAAGAAGAAAAGATCGACCCTCAAAGTCATCCAGTAGTAAAGTTCGCCAATAAACATTTTAAGGTTCACAACCATTTTGTAGGAAATAAATTCTTCGTTACCGTTGATGGCATTAGAAAAATGACGCCTTTATTCTTAGTCCTTCTTATCATAGAAGCAACGGATCTGATCTTTGCGGTGGATAGTATTCCGGCAATTTTCTCGGTCACAAAAGATCCATATATTGTATTCTTTTCGAACATCTTCGCAATTATAGGGCTGCGTTCCATGTTCTTTCTTTTAGCAGGAATTATCAACAAATTTAGGTTCCTGAAAATAGGCTTGGCTGCATTGCTTACATTCATCGGGCTCAAAATGCTTTTTCACGTATATCTGGACCAATTTGGTTTTACCACCACAGATTCCTTGTTGATCATTATTGGCATTTTAGGAACCAGCATCTTCTTCTCACTGATTTTTCCGGAAAATAAAAAAGACAGAAAATTGAAGTTTGATCCAGAAAATGAAGATAATACCCGGCATTAATTTACCGACATAAATTATCTTAAGTATTACTAATCAATAATTTAGTTGCCTAGTTTACTTTCGTAAACGTTCTTTTTGCCAGTTGGTTTACATTTGTATTTTATTCTTGTGAATTATTTATTTACATTTGTAATTATGGAAATAAATGAAAGAATTGCCAAAGTTTTAGAATATTCTGGATTGTCACCATCTGAATTTGCAGATGAGATTGATGTGCAGCGCTCCAATATTTCCCATATCACCTCCGGTAGAAATAAACCATCACTCGATTTTCTCATTAAGTTAAAAGACCGTTTCCCCGAATTACAATGGGATTGGCTGATCTATGGTAAAGGTGAAATGATCCAGGATAAAGTGGATACTCCTGTTGTCGAGAAACCAAAAACAACTTCACTCCCCGATTTGTTTTCATTAATTGCCGATGACAATTTTGGAATTACAGAAAGTGAAGACCGCATTGCTAATGAGCCTCCACGAGAATCCGAAATTCCTCTGCCTACGTCAACGAATGAAAAAATATTCGATTCTCAGCGATTAGCGGTTGAAGAAAAAATAAGCTCTCCGCAACATACTAATAATCAATCAAGTAAAATAAAGAGAATCGTGTTGTTTTTCGACGACGGCAAATTTGAAAGTTTTGAGCCTTAATTTTAATTTTCCTAGAAAAATTTTGGATGAAGATTTTCTTCCATGCAGAATTTTTAATATTTTCTATTAGATTCCGAGTTTCGCATAGTTTTTGTAAATTTGGTATTAGCCAAAATTTTCAACATCATGAAACTAGCCGATTTAGCGAAGGAACTTCATATTTCAACTGAAAGTTTCATCAAATTCATCACCGATTTCGACCTGGAACTTTCCGAATGTATCACAACCAATTTCGATGTGAAGGATGATTTCGTGAGATTCGCAAGGGAAAACATCAGCTTCCTGCAAAAATATGAAAAGGATTTGAAGGCTGATAAATCTGTAGAAGACATCGCAGAAAACATCCACCAACCTGCAGAGAAAATTGTGGAAATCATCAAAAAGGAAAAGCCAAAATTGTTTGATAATGGACTGTACAAATCTTCGATTTCAAGCTTTGGGATTGACCATAAACTTGGTGGGAATTATCAGTTCGTCTATGATTATTTCGGCAAGAAGACGAGTCTGAAAGAGAGAGATTTCATCGGTTACCGCGATTTGTTTTTCTATATTTCACAGGAATTGCAGCCTTTTATCAACAGTACGCATCTCAGTGAGTGGGGATTACACCGTCCGGCGGGAATTGTTTTATATGGTCCACCGGGAAGCGGCAAGATTTTTTGGGCATACAAAATTGCAGAAATCATTGGTTATCAGTTCAAAGAAGTAAAAAAACACTACCTCGGAAGTTCATTTGTAGATGGCAATAAATCAAGATTCAATGAGTTTTTGGTGAACATGCTGAAAGAAGAAAAAGTTCTTCTGTTTATGGAAGATTTTGACTCGATCATGGGAATCCCACACGACGAACAGTCGGCAGCTGAATGTGACGAAGAAACTAAGGACATCATTCTGCACTATATCGGACATTTTGAGGCAGAAGACTTGCTCATGGTAGGTTCTGCAAACTCCATTATAGAAATTGACAGAGAAGTTCTGGCTCCAGGTCGTTTTGACGTACTGATTCCGATCTTTCCTCCAAATTTACACGAACGCTGTGAAATGATTCTCTTTCACATGATGGATCACCTGACCGAGGATTCGGTTCTAATGAAGATTCTCACTAAAAACCAGGCGGATCATTTACCGTTTTGGAACGAAATTGCCTCCAAGATGAAGACATTTTCCAATACGATGATTATTGACTTTACCCAAAGTTTAAAGAAAAGGATTAGAAACATCTATCTTAATGACCAATCAGAAGACATCGTGATTGATGCTCATATTTTGGAAGCGGCTCTGCGAGATGCATCTGCCAAACTTACCGAAGAATATTTGAATCAGGTGGATCAGTTCCTTCAGGATGCTGCGATCAATAATTATGATGAATTTCAGCACCGGATTGAAGGCCTAAAAAATGAACTTGAAGATTATAAAGTGGTTGAAGCACCTACAAAAACTATAGGTTTCACCCATAACGATGAAGAAAAATAGCGCCTGACTTTTCAATTATTTCTGATTTTTTGACAACGGAGGTACTTTTAGACCCGCATCTTCCGCTTCTGAGATTCCGATTGCGATCGCCTGTTTTCGGTCGGTCACTTTTTTTCCGGATGATGATTTCAATTTACCCTCCTTGAATTCGTGCATTACTTCACCAATTTTTTCCTGGGCTTTTTTTGAATATTTCTTTTTGCTCATGATCGATTTCTTTTACCATCATTTTGAAATGGATACTCCTATTTCATAGACTTTTGCGTGTTTCAGATATTTTGATCGCTCACGCGAAGTCACGGACTCAAATTCACCATTTTTAAGCACGATGATGGGATCTTCAGCAATCTCAATCTCTGCATTAGAAATATATTTTTCTTCCGGGCTATATCCTACCAATTTTGATTTAATTTTCATAAGTTCGTCTGCATAATCCCGAAATCCTGCATCTACCGAGTGAATGAATCGATATTCCGGACCTGCCTCCACGAAAAAATGCAGCTTCTTTTCACGCAAACCCGCTTCGTCAGTAATCTGCGGATTATCATTTCCATCTTTGAATCCAACTTCCACGATATTCCCGTTTTTTAAATTTGCAAAACTTTCGGCATCCTGGTAACTCGCAAATCCTGTGTAAATAACTTGGTCATCCAAAGTATATTTACTTAATTTTTCATGTTGTGCACTGGTTTCCATCACTATAATTTCTTATGATTATCATTAAAATCATCAATAATTCTGCCACTCCTGTTAAAAAAACACGCTTTAACTATTTTTAGGAAAATGACTATCTTTGAAATCTTATCAAAAAATTCACATGAAAAAACTCGTTCTATCATTAGCTATTCTGGCTACTGTCTCCGCATTTTCGCAGGAAATTACTTTAGACAAAATTTATTCCGGCTATTATCGCGGCAAAAACATCGCAGGAATTGCTTCCTTAAAAAATGGTGAAAATTACGCCGTCATCGAGCGTGGCGGAATCGCCAAGTATTCTTATAAGACTTCTCAAAAAGAAGGAAATATCGTTGATGGGGATTTCCAGTCTTATCAGTTCAATGATGATGAATCAAAAATCTTATTGTTAAAGGACAGCCAACCTATTTACAGACATTCCTTTCTAGGCAAGTTTGACGTGAAAGACCTGAAATCCAATAAAACATTAAGCCTAAATAATGGAAATTTTGTGCAGGAACCTACTTTTTCTCCAGATGGGACCAAAGTTGCCTTCATAGTGGACAATAATCTCTTTTTTCAGGATTTAAACACTGAAAAAATCACCCAGATCACAAACGACGGAAAGAAAAACTCAATTCTGAACGGGCTTGCTGATTGGGTTTATGAAGAAGAATTCGGCCACGCAAAACTGTACGAATGGACCAAAAATTCTGATGCGATCGTTTATGTGAAGTCCGATGAATCGCTGGTTCCCGAAATGTTGATCCCTATTTACGGAAAGCAGCTCTACCCTTCTGAAATGCGTTTTAAATATCCAAAAGCAGGAGAAAATAATTCCGTGGTTTCTGCACAATTGTACCGGCTTGATACCGGAAAAAATATTTCACTGAACTTGTCTGGATTCAGGAATTATTATATTCCAAACGTCATTCAGACCAAAAAAGCTGACGAAATTGTGTTGATCACATCCGAACGGATTCAAAACGCGTCAGATATATTGAAAGTGAACACCAAAACCGGAAATGTCACCAAACTATTCACCGAAACGGATGACAAATGGATTGAAACCGATAATGTGACGATGGAGTTTCTGGATGACAATTCATTTATCTGGGGAAGCGAAAGAGATGGAAACCATCATCTGTATTGGTATGACCAAAATGGAAAATTAAAGAAACAAATCACCAAAGGAAACTGGGAAGTAACTGACTATTATGGTTTTAACCCAAAAACAAAAGAAGTACTGGTGAGAACTACCCAAAATGGAAGCATCAATAAAGTGGTGTCAAAAATCAATATCGAGACCGGAAAATCAACCTTGCTTTCCAATCCCGAAGGAAATAACAGCGCCAGTTTCAGCAACAATTATCAGTACTTCATCGAAACCTCCTCTTCTGCCACCAAACCTTACACTTACGTCCTAAAAGACGGAAATGGAAAAACGGTGAGAGAGCTTCAAAACAATGATGAACAGCTGAAAAAATTGCAGCAGGACAATTTCGTGACCAGGGAATTTTTCACCATTCCCAATGAAGCCGGCGACCAAATGAACGCCTGGATTTTGAAGCCGAAAAACTTTGACCCGAACAAAAAATATCCGCTCTTCATGTTCCAATATTCCGGACCTGGATCACAAAACGTAGCCAATACGTTTGACACCGGAAATGGCTTATGGTTCAATCTTTTGGTTCAAAAAGGCTACATCGTGGCTTGCGTGGACGGACGCGGAACAGGCTACAAAGGAACAAAATTCAAAAAGGTAACCTACATGCAATTAGGCAAATATGAAATTGAAGACCAAATTGCAGCAGCCAAATGGTTTGGAAAACAATCCTATATTGATGCCTCGAGAATAGGAATTTTCGGTTGGAGTTACGGTGGATATATGTCAAGTTTGGCCATGACGAAAGGCGCAGATGTTTTTAAAGCGGGAATCGCGGTTGCACCCGTGACGAACTGGAGATATTATGACTCCGTTTACACCGAAAGATTCATGAGAACACCGCAGGAAAACGCAAAAGGCTATGATGACAACTCCCCTACCGAATTCGCAAAACTGATGAAAGGCAAATTTCTCCTCATCCACGGAACTGCCGATGACAACGTACATTTCCAGAACTCTATGGAATTTGCGGAAGCGCTAATCCAGAATAAGAAGCAATTTGAATTCATGGCTTATCCAGACAAAAACCACGGCATTTATGGAGGAAATACCCGTCCACAACTGTACCAGCTGATGACCAATTTTATTTTGGAAAACTTGTAGAAATCCAATCCCGAAATCTTCAGGGAAGAAATAGGAAAACTGTGAAAAATCCGCTCCGAATTTGGGGTGGATTTTTGTTTAAAATAAAAGTCCTATTTTTGGGAAATTCAATTATAACTTATGGAAAAAACAACAGCGAAACATCCGAAAGGACTGCCTTTTTTATTCTTTACCGAAATGTGGGAACGTTTCGGCTACTATTTGATATTGGGAATCTTCGTACTCTACATGATTGACCCGAAAGATACCGGTGGATTGGCTTTTCTGGACAAGACCGCCTATGATATTTTCGGGACTTATATTGCGCTTACTTACTTAACCCCATTTTTAGGTGGATTTCTTGCAGACCGGGTTTTAGGCTATGTGAAGGCGATCTATATCGGTGGTTTTTTGATGGCACTTGGTTATATCGGTGTTGGACTTTTCCAGCAACTGCCAATGTTTTACGCATCTTTGGGACTTGTCATTATTGGGAACGGTTTTTTCAAACCGAGTATTTCTACACTTTTAGGTAATCTTTATTCGGAAGAACCTTACAAAGCCAATAAAGATGCGGGCTACAATATTTTTTATATGGGAATCAACATCGGTGCATTGGTATGTAATTTCGTGGCTGCATACATGCGAAACAAATACGGATGGGGACCAGCGTTCATGACCGCAGGAGCCGGAATGTTGATTGGTTTGGTGATTTTCTCACTCGGAATGAAGCATATTCGTGCAGCAAATGTCTTGAAACCTGTTCAAGAAGGCGACACTAAGATTTCTTCCATTTTGCTTAAAGTTTTCGTTCCTGCTTTGATTGCAGGTGCAATCGGATGGTTCTTGCCCGCCGCAATTTTCGGGCATGATATTTTCGGCAGTGAAAGCACCGATGCATTCATATTTGCCTGTATTCCGGTAATTTTCTTTTATGTAAATCTTTATTTAAGGGCCAATTCGGAAGACAAAAAACCAATCGGCGCATTGCTGGCAATTTTTGCCGTAAGTATGATGTTTTGGGCTGTTTTTAAACAAAATGGAACCGCACTGACCAATTGGGCAAAATATTACACGGTGCGAACTGCTGCTCCTTCCATTGAAAAACCTTTGGAAACCCTTTATCTAGTGGAAACCAAAGAATATAAAGACAAGGAAGTTCCTGTTTATGATGAACAGTTCCGTGCACAGAAAGACGAATCCGGTAATACTTTAAAAGAATCCGGGAAGGATATATATTTCAGGAACCTCTCTCCTGAAGCAAAAGCAGATCTGGAAGCAAACCCCGGTGCAACGGTCTATCTCTATAATACCGAACTCTTCCAATCCATCAATCCGTTTTGGGTAATCGTGCTCACTCCACTGATTGTGGGATTCTTCCTGATGTTGCGCCGAAGAGGCAAAGAACCCACCACCGCCTCCAAGATCGTTCTCGGGTTATTTATCTCGGCACTTTCCTGTTTGGTGATGATTGGTGCAGTTTATGCCGGTGGTGGCAACCTGGAAAAAGTTTCGCCGTGGTGGCTGGTTGCGACTTACGGCGTGGTTACAGTCGGTGAATTGTGTCTTTCCCCAATGGGATTGTCACTGGTTTCAAAACTTTCCCCGCCTAGAATTACCGCTTTGATGATGGGTGGATTCTTTCTTTCCACGTCCATTGGAAACAAACTTTCGGGAATCCTTGCCAGTTTATGGTATGGTTACGAAGATAAGGCGAACTTCTTCTGGGTGAATTTCGGATTGTTATTATTGGCAACTTTGCTTGGATTGTCCATATTAAAGTACCTCAACAAAATTCTAAAAGAAAAAGGAGTTAGCTAATTTTTTCGGCTATTTCTTAACAAATCGTGGGTCTATTCCGCGATTTTTTTCTGGAATTAAGGAATTAACTCATAAAAAAACTATATTTGCTAGTCTTAACAAAAAATAACAAAAAAATATGGATACGGTAAAACCTACAACAGGGCACCCTAAAGGATTGTACTCGCTGTTTTTCACTGAGATGTGGGAGCGTTTCTCCTATTATGGTATGAGAGCCCTTTTAACAATTTTCTTAACAGCTGAATTGGCAACTGGTGGTTTTGGTCTGGACAGGGCAGAATCACTTAAAATTTACGGTGTTTTTACCGCATTGGTATATCTTACCCCTATTTTGGGTGGATGGTTTGCCGACAAAGTTTTAGGCCAAAGAAAATCCATTCTTATCGGTGGATTGGTCATGGCGATTGGTCAATTTATGTTGGCCGCCAGTGCTGCTCCAGATTTACTTGGAGATATTGAAGCACGAAAACATTTCTTTTATCTTGGTTTGGGAGTCCTCATTCTTGGGAATGGATTCTTTAAACCAAACATTTCTACAATCGTAGGTGACCTTTATGATAATGATGATCCAAGAAAAGACGGTGCTTTTACCATTTTCTACATGGGAATTAATATTGGTGCTTTCCTTTCCCCTTTTGTTGCAGGAACTTTGGGTGAAAAAGTGGGTTGGCCCTATGGTTATTTCGCAGCGGGTATTGGTATGTTGATCGGCGTGCTTTGGTTCTATGCAAGAAGAAACACATTGGAAGACAAAGGGTTGCCTCCAGGATATAAAGAAAAAGGCATCGCTCATTTGTTGCCAAAAGACTGGAGGGATGTAATACTATATGTGATTGCAAATGTGGCATTCGTATTTTTGGTAATGATGATCTGGAACAATACTTCAGATGCTGTTCATTCCGTGATGGTATGGGTACTGGGTATTGCCGGCGCATTATTTATAGGTTCGTCGATCTTTAAAGGAACCAGTGGTTCTACGGAGTGGACAAGAGTTTTTGTAATTCTGATCTTGGCCTTCTTCAACATTGTTTTCTGGGCGGGATTTGAACAAGCCGGTGGTACATTCAATCTTTTCGCGCAGGAAAATACCAACCGCGTCGTCGGTGGATTCGAGATTCCTACTACCTGGTTTCAAAATATTAACCCCATTGCCATTGTAACTTTGGCACCACTTTTCTCAATTCTTTGGGTTAAATTATCTGCTCGTAAATTAAATCCAAGAACGCCCGTTAAATTTGCATTGGCAATGTTTATCGGAGCTTTAGCTTTCTTCATCATGACTCAAGCGAATAACAGTGCACAGGGCGGAAATCTCGTTTCTCCATTATGGCTCGTTGTAGTTTATGTACTTTTAACGATGGGTGAGTTAATGCTTTCGCCAATTGGACTTTCAATGGTTACCAAGCTTTCCCCAGGAAAAATCACTTCGATCATGATGGGGGTTTGGATGGCTTCCTTTGCATTGGGTAACTATTTTGCAGCTACTTTGGAGCAAATTCTACAGACTTACAATTTTGACTTGTATCCATTCATCACTTGGTTGATGCTGGCTTCAGGGGTTTCGCTGCTTCTGCTCTCACCGCTCCTTAATAAATTTATGAAAGGAATTCACTAAAAAATTTCGTTAAAATAGCAAAAACCTCTGCTCGGTCAGGGGTTTTTTGTTTAAATTCGTTAGCTAAATAAATTAAAATGAACCTAACTCTCGAACAAATACAGGATTTCAAAGGAAAATATCCTCGACAGATCTGGCCGCTCTTTTTCTCGGAAATGTGGGAACGATTCTGCTTTTACGGAATGCGTGGAATGTTGGTGGTTTTCATGATCTCTCAGCTTAAACTGGAAGAACAGGAAGCCAATCTTCAATATGGAGCCACTCAGGCGTTTGTGTATGCATTTACCTTTGTGGGTGGACTTTTTGCCGACAAGATACTTGGATTCAGGAAATCGCTTTTCTGGGGAGGTTTGCTGATGATTTTGGGAAGTTTGATTTTGGCGACCAACGCGTTCAGTTTTGTACCGGGCATCACATACAGGAATTTCTTTTTAGGAATAGCATTTACCATCATTGGAACCGGATTCTTTAAACCAAATATCTCCACAATGGTAGGTAAACTCTATAAATCGGGAGATGGAAGAACTGATGCAGGATTTACTCTGTTTTATGCAGGAATCAATCTGGGTGCGCTTCTCGGCGGATATTTATGTGTTTCCATCGGGCAGGGAGATTTGTTCAACTCTTATATTGATCCCGACCACCGTTGGAATGTAGCTTTCGGTCTCGCTTCAATAGTAATGATAATTTCCTTGGTCAACTTCCACTTTACCAGAAGATTGTTGGGCCCAATCGGTTTACAGCCCGGTCATGAACATTCAGACAATCCGGAAAAGAAAATCGTGAAGTGGCATGAATATGCGGTTTATGCAGGAACGTTAGTGATTATTCCTTTAATCATGATCATGGTTTCCAAAACCCAGTATACCGATTATTTCATGTGGACCATTGGACCATTGACGCTGTTTTACCTTTTCTATGAAATGTCTAAAGTAACTTCCGCAGAGCGAAAAAAACTTTGGGCAGCCTTGGTCTTTATCCTATTTTCAATTGTTTTTTGGGGAATATATGAACAAAGTGGTGGTTCTCTTAGCATATTTGCCGCAAAAAACTTAAACCGGGATTTGTTCAACCTTAATCCAAATGGAGTCAATAATTCTGGTGGTGCATTCTTCATCCTGCTCTTGGCAATTCCGATCGGACTATTGTGGATCTGGCTGAATAAACGGAAAATGGAACCTAATACCCTGATCAAATTCGGATTAGGATTCCTGTTTTTGGGATTGGGATTTTATGTGATTTATTCCACAAGACTTTTCGCAGATATGGCCGGAGTTACTTCCTTGAGAATCTTCACCATTGCCCTGTTTGTAATCACACTTGGCGAAATGTGCCTCTCCCCGATCGGACTTTCAATCATGACCAAACTTTCCACCAAAAACCTCCAGGGAATGATGATGGGGATGTGGTTTCTGGCTTCTGCTTACGGACAATATGTTGCGGGAATCATTGGTGCAAATATGGCGACCGCAAAAGAAGGTTCTTCAAATATCGACGCACTGATGGCATATACAGAAGGTTACAAACAACTCGGTCTTTATGCAGTAATCGCGGGAATAATTTTGATCATTATTTCTCCATTGGTTAAAAAACTGATGCAGGAAGTACGTTAAATCAAAAGAATAGGAAACCCAATTATTTCGGCGTTTGTTTAACAATTGATAAAATTCAGCATCAAAGAATCATGTCTAAAGTTTTTCTAATAATATCGGTTTTGATATCGTCTTTTTTCTTTTCGCAAGTGAAATGGATGACCATGGAAGAAGCACTGAAGGCGCAGGAGACCAAACCGAAAAAAATCATCATCGATTTCTATGCGGATTGGTGCGGCCCCTGCAAAACCATGGAAAAATACACCTACAATCATCCCGAAATTTCAGCCTATCTCAATGAGAATTACTATCCGGTAAAATTTAATGCTGAAGGAAACCAGGTTTTTACGATCTACGGAAGGACTTTTGGAAATCCGGATTTCGTGAGTGGAAAAAAAAAGAACTCAATGCACGATTTCAGCAAATTCATGAATGTTAATGCAGTTCCATCTATGGTGTTCCTGGATGAGCAAAATATGCCAATCACGATCATCAATGGTTTTCTCACAGCGAAAGAAATCGATCCTTATCTTAGAATCATATCCACCAATGATTACAAAAAGTTCAAATCCCGCGAAGAATGGGATAATTCGCAAAAAAAAATGAAATCCAACATTAAGGACTGAAGATAAAATAATGACAAAATTGGAAATCACCATATAATTTCAAAATCGACTTTCAACTTTTTTTTGGAAGTCGATTTTATTTTCCCGAAATTTCAAACCTCAAATCTACTTGTCGGCAAACAGCCTTCAAATTACAAACCTCAAATTGACTTTAGATTCTTCCATAGAATTTTTAAAAGGAGTCGGTCCGGAAAGAGCCAAATTCATCAGGAATGTCTTGGGAATTTCCACTGTGGAAGATCTGCTCACTTTCTATCCGTTAAGATATATTGACAGGAGCAAAATTCATAGAATAGGCAATTTGGTAGAAGAACCCGATGCAGAGATTCAGTTAAAGGGTAAAATTACAGACGTTCAGGAAATAGGTTATGGAAAAGGGAAAAAGCGTTTAGTCGCAAAATTCCGTGATGAATCCGGAACGATGGAATTGGTTTGGTTCCGGTACTCCAAGTGGATGAAAGACCAGATTCCAATCAACCGCGACATATTCATTTTCGGGAAAGTGAACCTGTTTAACGGAAACTTCTCCATGGCTCATCCTGAAATCGAAGTGGACGAAAAAAAAGCACTTTCAGGAACATTGCTTCCTATTTATCCGGGAAGTGAAAAATTGTCCAAACGTGGCATCAGCAATAAGTTTTTTCAGATTACCATCATGGAAATCCTTAGGAATCTTCCATCATTAATTGAAGAAAACCTGCCCGATTCCATGATGAAAAAGCTAAAATTGATAGGCAGAATCACGGCATTCTATAACATTCATTTTCCAAAAGATTTGGCACATTTTGAATACGCCAACCGAAGAATAAAGTTTGAAGAGGCTTTTTTTTTCCAGCTGGGATACGGTTTGAAAAAGCAACACCAGAAGACTTCTGTCGTGGGAAACCCATTTCCTGTTGTTGGTGAAAATTTCAATCATTTCTATGAAAATTTTCTGCCGTTTGAATTGACGAACGCGCAAAAAAGGGTTCTGAAAGAAATCCGCACAGACCTGAAAAAACCGATCCAGATGAACCGGCTATTGCAAGGCGATGTGGGGTCCGGAAAAACTATGGTCGCATTACTCTCCATGTTAATCGCCATGGACAACGGTTTTCAAAGCTGCATCATGGCCCCCACGGAAATTTTGGCTCAACAGCATTTCAACGGAATTTCTGAACTTTTAGAAAATACAGGTATCAAAGTTCGTTTGCTAACAGGTTCCACCAAGACTTCAGAAAGAAAAACCATTCATCAAGAATTACTGAATGGTGAACTTTCAATATTGGTGGGAACTCACGCTGTTTTGGAAGATGTGGTACAGTTCAAGAATTTAGGTTTAGCCATCATTGATGAACAGCACCGATTTGGTGTTGCACAACGAGCGAAACTTTGGGCTAAAAACAAGATTCCACCTCATATATTGGTGATGACCGCAACTCCGATTCCCAGAACTTTGGCGATGAGTTTCTATTCCGATCTGGATGTTTCAGTTATTGATGAAATGCCGGTTGGAAGAAAGCCGATTATCACTGCGCACCGAAGAGACAAAGACCGGCTCTCCGTTTTCCGTTTTGCGAAAGAGGAAATTGAAAAAGGAAGACAAATCTATTTCGTCTATCCGCTGATCGAAGAATCCGAAACTTTGGACTACAAGAATCTAATGGAAAACTTCGACCATATTTTGGAGTTTTATTCGGAATATAATGTCACAATGCTTCACGGCAGAATGCGACCCGAGGAAAAAGAAACCAACATGAAATATTTCGCATCGGGGAAAGCTCAGATTATGGTTGCTACCACGGTAATTGAAGTGGGGGTAAATGTTCCCAACGCATCGGTAATGGTCATCGAAAGTGCGGAAAGATTTGGACTCTCGCAGCTTCACCAGCTTCGCGGAAGAGTGGGACGCGGAGCGGAGCAGAGTTACTGTATTTTGCTCACCTCCGACAAATTGTCAAAAGAAAGCCGAACCCGCATCAAAACGATGACAGAAACCAACGATGGCTTCAAGATTTCCGAAGTCGATATGCAGCTTCGCGGACCCGGCGATATTTTGGGAACACAGCAAAGTGGCGTGGTAGATTTCAAAAAATTGAATTTGGTTGCGGATGGAAACATCATCAAACTCGCAAAAAATACCGTAGATGAACTGATTCTGCACGATCCACATCTTCAAAAACCGGAATACCTTTCTTTAAGGAATTACTATGTGAAGCAATATAAAGGGAAAAATAAGTGGGGACGGATTTCTTGATCAGCTCCAACCAATTATAAGAGAAATCCGATATCGTTCTATCTATTTTTTGGGCATTGGCGGTGGCGGAGAGACATATTCTTTCAATTCGCTTCCTTTTTGTCTTTCGGCAGATGAAATGCCATTAATTAAAGTCAGAATATCCGGCAGAAATTTTTCAAAGTCCCTTTGCGAAGTCAATCCGACAATTGCGGTATATCCTTCATCATTCAAAAAATAATATCCTGCATATTCGAAATCTAATCCCTTTGTATTAATTGCATACCGCAAGTAAAGCACCTTCAATCCGTTTACAGTACGATATTCTGATTCTTTCAACCTAAAATAATCTGCACTATTCTGAATATTAGAAAGTAAAACTTCCTTTAAGCTTCTATAATTAGAAATCGGAAAATTTTCTGTGGACATCACTGCCATCACATTATTCAGATTATTTTGAAGCGTGAAAGTATATTCAGCGTATCTCAACGTATTTGGAATATTGGTCCCAATTTTCCATTTTTTCGGATTGATAAACAACCCTGCATCGATCTTTTTACTTTTGATCAAAAACGTTGCATCCGTACTTTTTTCAAATAAAGTCTCATTCGTGGAAATGGTTTCCAGCGATTTCGCATCACTTTCGTTGACAAATTTCCATGTTCCATTCTCAAGAAGTACCACCTCTTTTCCATTTTCCGTTAATGCTTTAGTCTGCGAAAAAAGAATGACATTAAGCAATATGGTAATTACTACAATTGTTTTTTTCATTTTGCCAAATTATTATTTATTTGTGGATTACCAAAGTATTTATTCGCATAAAATTAGATTTAAAAGCAACGTATTCACACATAAGTCGCATTTTTTTTCCAATTTTTTTTTGAATATTTTTGCCAATATGAAAAAACTCTATGCCCTACTCTTCTTTTCCGTCTTCTTTCAAATCTTCGGGCAGTCGAAAATCACCGTGACCCAATCCGAAACCAATGCACCAATTTCGGGTGCTTCCGTTTCCTGCAAAGGAAAATTGCTTGGGAAGACCGACGCAAAAGGAGTTTTAGAATTTGGCACCAAGTGCAAAATAGTGCAGATTAAGGCAAATGGTTTTTATGAGGACGAAGTGCAGGTTGAGCCAACCATGGCAATTTCTTTATTTAAAGAAGATCCGAAAACAAAATCGATTGAAGCCGTCATCATCAATGACAAAAGCGATCCGAAAGCTTTGGCGATCATCAGAAAAGTGAACGATAACTTTAAGCAAAATTCCCCTCAAAGCCTGGATTCTTACTCCTTCAAATCCTACGAAAAAATATCGGTCGACTTCGACCAAGACAGCATCCAGCTTTACGAATCCGCGATGAACCTGAAACTGGATTCCCTGAAAAAGCTTCCGGAAAGAAAGCAATCGGCGAAAAAGAAAAAGGATTCTCTGGAAGACGTGAATTTGATGAAAATCGCTGCCAAAAGCAAACTTTTTCTTTGGGAAAGGGCGTCGGAATTTCTATATTCTAAAAAATTTGGTGAAAAGGTCAATATTTTGGATAACCGCGTTTCGGGACTACAACAACCGGTTTATGAGATGCTCGCCTTGAGGAGCAACCGAAACAAAATCCCACGCGAAATACGGGAAGAAAATCATTCACTTTACCGCTATTATCTGACGGACAGCATTGAAATTGACGGTCGGGAAAATTACGTGATCAGATTCCGAATGGCCAATAACAAGGTGATGCCGAAAAGACGAAAATTCAACGGTTATATCTACGTGGATGCCGAAAACTACGCATTAAGGAAAATTGAAAGCACAAGCAATAAGAAAAGCGAAGGAAATATTACCAGCAATTGGAAACTCTTCAACGGAAAATGGTTCCTGCAGAAAGAGAATTTCAAAGTGCGGATGGGCATGACCTATCTGGACGAAAAGTATAAAAAGGACGAAAAAACTGGCGAAAAAATCGAAAATAAAAACAGGGAAAAATTCGGAAATTACGTTTTCATGACCGCCGACTATTTTGATTTTAAATCGCCGATAGAAGAAAAGAAACGTGACTTCGAAGGATATTCCATGTCCGTGAAGAATTTTGACGGCTCGCTGATTCACCAGTTCAGGACGGATTCGCTGACAAAAAGAGAAGAAGCAACGTACGTGAAAATTGACAGCGTGGGAAAAAAATATAAGTTGGACCAAAAACTCAATACCATCACAGGTTTGATGAGCGGTTATTTCCGCTTTGGAATGTTCGATTTTGACGCCCTGGAAATCCTGAATTATAACAGATATGAGGGATTCAGACTAGGTTTAGCAGTGAAATTGAATTCCAAATTTAACAGATACATCTCCCCCGACTTGCGTTTTGCTTACGGATTTAAAGACAAAGCATGGAAATACGCCACAGGAATCGATGTGCGAACCACTTTGGAAAGAAATTCCTTCTTCCGAATTGAACATTACAGAGATGTGGTTCCGGCAGGAAGGTTTAACGAGACTTTATGGAATTTCAAGATGATTACCATGAACGCGGGAGTAGATTTGAACAATGACAAATTCTATGGTTATGATGGGTTCCGGCTTTCTTATCAAAGAGATATCGGGAATTCACTCACTGCAATTTCTGCCTTTAAATATGACAAAGAAGATGCACTTTTTGGCTATAATTTCAAGGATCTTGGAAATTCCTTCAAAAATTTTGCGGGCCAACTTACCATGAAATATTCCCCGAAATCAAAAAACATCATGACCCCGAACGGAAAATATGTTTACGAACAAAATTATCCAGAGTACTTCCTAAACTTTGAGCAAGGTTTGAAGGCATTTGGAGGCGATCTGAGTTACAGCAGGCTGGATTTTTTGACCCAACATCAGTTTAAGACCAAAATCGGGGTAACCGGAGTTCGGACTTATGCCGGAATTACATTTGGCGAAGTCCCGATTTGGCATCATTTTGCGATCAACGGATTGGGTAATCTGGAAAAAGACCTGAACTTCAACTTCACTTCTTATCTGGGTTTTGCCACAATGGAAGGTGGAAAATATTATAACGACAAGTTTTTCGGGTATTATTTCACGCACAGAATTCCTTGGTATTTCAGGACAATTGGCAAAAACACCTCCAGTTTCGATTTTGCTTACAAGGGAATCATCGGCGATATGAAAAATGAGGAATTTCACCAATTTGATTTTCAAAAACTTGACCGTCTTTACCAGGAAGTCGGCATGGAATGGAATAATTTCCTGGGCTCCCAATTCAATCTTGGATTTTTTTACAGGGTCGGATATTATTCCACTCCTAATTTCAAAGAAAACTTCGCGATTCAGCTGAAATTGAGTTTCTTAGGATTTTAAAAACAAACTTCTTCAAATGAAAAATATACAGGTAAACGCCACACAGTTTTTTGAGCTTTTAAAGGACAGAGACACTTCCATGTGGGAGATTTTTGCCCAAATGATCGATGGCGAAGAAAAGCGGATCATTTTTGTGGATGACGACGAGGTCATCCTCTTCAATTATATTTTGCCCGATAACTTGGAAAAACTGGAAGAAGACCGAAAAAAATTCGCGGCGGAATACCAGGAAAAGCTTTCCGGTTTAAATTAAGATTATCCTTTGTGGGAGAAAATTTGTCCTAAAATAATTCCCGTCGCCATGGAAACATTCAGACTTTCGGTGGATTTTCCGAAACGGGGAATGGTGATCTTTTCCGTCAGAAGTCGTTCGGTTTCCGGCCGCATTCCGTTTCCTTCATTGCCTAAAATCAGATTGAATTTTTCCGGGAATTTATGATGATAGAGATTTTCTCCATCCATATCTGTCCCGATCTTCGCGGCATCAGAATGGGTCAAATATTCAACCAAATCGCGATAGACCACATTCACCCGCAAAAAAGATCCCATCGATGCTTGGATCACTTTAGGGTTATAAAGATCGACCGTGTCTTCACTGCAGATGATTTGCGGAATTCCGAACCAATCTGCAAGCCGAATGATGGTTCCCAGATTTCCCGGATCCTGGATTCCGTCCAAAACAATTTGGATGGGCAGGTTCGCCAGAAATTTCTCCTCACCTAGCTCGCAAACCGCAACTGAATCTTTCGGATGCTGCAGAAAACTGATTTTCTTCAAGTCTTTGGGCGTGATTTTTGTTGTGTCAAAATCGCCGGTTGGAATTTCAGATGGATCCAACGAAAAAATTTCCCGGATCTTGAAATGGGAATTCGGGATTTCTTTGATGGTTTTGTTGCCTTCAACCAAAAACAAATTGTATTTTTGTCTGAACTTCTTTTTGTCGAGGGACTGAAAAACCTTTATTTTATGAGCTGTAAGCATTTTTTAAAATATTTTCAAAAGTATTATTTATTTTTCTTACCCGCAATTACGATCTTTTTTCTGTATGCCTGCAGCAGCACCCGAAAAGTTCCGCCCGGCGAATATTTGCTTACGAAAAACAATTTCAAATACGAGGACAATAAAATTCTGAGTGATGAAATTCCAAACCACGTAAGCCAAAAACCCAATAAGAAAGCGTTTTATCTTTTTCCGTTTGGACTTTGGATGTATAATACCACCAATCCGAAATATGACTCCATCCTTGCGGAGTACATGACTTATCCCTCGGAAATGAGGGACCAAAATCTTCGGGATTCCCTTTTCATCAAGTTTAAACATCCGGAATGGAAAGGAAAAAGTCTTTTTTTCGAAAGATTTATGCAGACTTTGGGGAAACCGCCCGTCATTTTGGACCAGCAAAAAACCGAAATCAGCGCCAATTCCATCAGAAAATTCTTAGTTTACAAAGGGTATTGGGACGCCGGTGTGAAATTTACCCATGATTTGGATTCTTCAGCGAAAAAAGCGCAAGTCAATTATCTCATCAATCACAAAGATCCCACGATCATCAGCGATTATTATTACAATATTCCGGATCCCGCCATCAAAGCTATTTACGAACAAGACTTAACTAAAAGTTTGGTGAAAGGAAAGCAAATCCTGGATCAGACTGTTTTGGAAAAAGAAGTGAAGCGTATCGGGGATTTGATGAAGGAGCATGGCTATTACCGTTTCAATAATTCCGTGGAAGAAATCTATTTCACAGCAGACACCCTGCAAAGCAGAAAGAATGTCCCTTTGACGATGGACATCCACAAAGATTCGGTAGATTCACCATATAAACAAACCACGATTGGCGAAATCAGGGTGCACCTTGTTGAAAAACTTGCCGATACTCTGACCGCAAAAAGAGACTCATTGCGGGGAATAAACTTCTACAAACATGATGATGAATACAAAACTATGGCTCTTTGGAGGCCAATCATTCTAAAAAATGGAGATATTTACAACCAAAAAAATCTGGACCTGACCAAAAGGAATTTCTCGGCGATGAACAATTTCAGTATGTTGAGCTACAAAGAGAGTTTGCGGGCAGGAAGCGACAGTATTCTTGATGTTCGATACTATCTTGCTCCACTTCCAAAATATGACTTCAAGATTGCGACCGACGTGAGTTACTCGCAGATTTTGAATCTAGGGATTTCGCCATCGGTTGATTTAATTACGCGTAACGTATTTGGAGGGGCGGAAAACCTTTCCACAAGCCTCTCCGGGACTTTTGGTTCTGTGATCAGCTCAAAAGATATAGAAAAAAGAGTTTTGGCTTATGAAATTTCTGCACAGGCTGCACTTAATTTTCCACGATTGCTTCTGCCCTTCAAAACTTGGAAACTCATTCCGAAAAAATATTCGCCTACATCTTCCATTATTTTGGGGACTTCCGTTCAGGATAATATCGGTTTGGGAAGAATTGGCTTCAACGGAAGCCTGAATTATTTTGCCAATGTAAATGACATTGTTTCTCACCGTTTATCGCTATTTAATACCCAGCTCAGTTTCACGCAAAATAAGGACAGGTATTACGATTTCTTCCCGGGAGACGCCGCTATCAGGAAGGAAATGTTTCAGCTGTACTCGGTTGGTCCCGGCTTGAATCTTTGGGATCAGTTTCAGGCCGGGCAAATTACTACAGACGCCGCTTCTGCAATGATTATGGACGACACCACTTTTCAAGGTTCGCTGACAGGAGATGAACTTTCAACCTTTAATACTTTCCGGCAGTCACTCCTCAACAAAGACCGTCAAACACAGGATGTTTTGATTTCGTCGATGATTTATAATTTCACTTACAATGAAATCGGGAAAAAAGACCGGCCGAATCCGTTTTATTTTAATGGAAAAGTAGAATTGGCCGGAAATATTTTTTCGCTCTTCAATAATAAATCAAACAATGCAGGGGTTGTTGCGGGAGATTCAAGAAAGATTTTTGACATTCCGTACTCCCAATTTGTGAAATTTGATTTTGATGTAAGAAAATATTTCACCGTCTTTGGAAATCAAACAATCGCCTTGAGGCAGTTAATCGGGATTGGTATTCCGTATGGAAATTCCAGCACGATGCCTTTTGTGCGTTCTTATTTTAATGGTGGATCCAATGACATCAGAGCGTGGCGGGTTTTTGGCGGATTGGGTCCTGCCGATTCCCAACTCGACGAAAGAGTTCGCTCTTACGTAATGGACAACCTGAAGCTTACCACCAATTTTGAATACCGCGTTCCGATGACACCTATGTTTGAAGGAGCATTCTTCATTGATGCCGGAAATATCTGGAGCTTAAAGGAAAATGATTTTGGCGATCAATTCAAGTTTAGCAAATTTATTTCACAAATGGGAGTTGGGACCGGTTTAGGATTAAGGATCAATATCGCTTACGTCACTTTGAGGATTGATGCCGCCTATCGAGTTTACGATCCAAACCAGCCTTTAGGTGACCGATGGGTGATTCAAAATTGGCAACCGCTGAAACCCGTTTTGAATATTGCCTTCGGATATCCGTTCTAAGAATTCCTAAAACTTCATCCCTATTCTTTTTGACAATAACTTAATATTTTATTACATTCGTATAATATTTGTCTGATTTTTGTCGTTCTTTTAAAAAATAACTCCATGAAAAGTATTATTCATTTATTATTGGCAGGATTGCTGGTTACCGCAATTTCCTGTCAGAGAACAGACGAGCCAGCTGCTCCATCCAACAATCCGGAAGTTCAATTTTTCAACCTTAAAGTTGGAAGCAGATGGGTTTACAAGACGTATTCTAATTCAGATTTTACTGCTCCAAACAATCCCTACTTTTTTACAGGTAGAATTGATTCCGTAAGTATTGTAGGTACCGTAAACGTGCAGGGATTCACCTTTGCAAAAGAAAGAACAAAAATAATCGATCCCAATTCCAATATGAACGGACAGGTTATTTATAATTACCTGCGGGTTAATTCCAAAGGTCATTTAGTCTGTTACCCTACGCTTGAGAATGTGACTGTGACAGAAACTGGCGGACATGTGCGGCATCCGGGAAAAGATTTCGACTACAACTATTCCAGCGAAGTGAAGACGGGACCAGAGGTGATCGGGAACCTTTTCTATAAACTCGAGAAAAACAAGAGCATTTCTGTGGAAGGGGCTCAATATGTGGCATCACCTTATGAAGGAAAATTCACGCCGGTTCCTACACAACCGAATCTGCTGCCGAAAACTCAAGAAATTTCATATACCAGTGGATTGGGAAAAGTCCGGGAAATCTGCCATCAAGTTTCTGGCAAAGCATTTTTGGAAACCCGTTTAGTATCAATGAATATCATGAATTGAAATCCCATGATTTTTGATAAAAAAAACCGTAGTATTGCTGCGGTTTTTTATTTGTATATTTGGAATCGTTCTCAATAAATAATTCTTATGGCTTTATCCAAATCCCTTTTAAAACTTACATTACTAAGTTTTTCAACATTCGTATTTTCTCAGGAAACCAACCTTAACAACATCAAAAAACTCACTTTCGGGGGTGATAACGCGGAAGCCTATTTTTCACCGGACAGCAAAAAACTCACCATGCAGGTCACCAATCCGGAAATCGGCGCACATTGCGATCAAATCTATTTGCTGGATTTAAATCATCAATACTTAGGCACAAAAGATCTGAGGTTAATTTCCACCGGAAATGGAAGGACGACCTGTTCTTTTTTCATGCCGGATGGAAAACACATTCTCTATGCTTCCACACACGAAGCAAATAAGGAATGTCCGCCAAAACCCGCTCCAAGAGCCGACGGGAAATACCTTTGGCCGATTTATGCGGAATTCGACATCTATGTGGCGGATCTGAATGGGAAGATTGTAAAAAAACTGACCGACTCTCCCGGATACGATGCAGAAGCAGTGGTTTCACCGGATGGAAAATACATTGTTTTCACCTCCACCAGAAGCGGCGATTTGGAACTATGGCGAATGGACATCGACGGGAAAAACCTGAAACAACTGACTTTTGGTCTAGGTTATGACGGAGGCGCTTTCTTCTCGCACGATTCCAAAAAACTGGTGTTCCGATCTTCGCGACCGACTTCCGAAAAAGATATTCGGGAATACAAAGAACTTTTGGCGGAAAACCTCGTAGCTCCTACCAATATGGAAATTTACACGATGAATATTGATGGGACAGATTTGAAGCAGGTTACGCATTTAGGCAAGGCAAATTGGTCTCCGTATTTCCATCCTTCTGATAAAAAGATCCTGTTTTCATCTAACCACCATTCTACGAGAGGTTACGATTTCCAAATTTACTCGATTGACGTGGATGGAAAAAACCTTCGGCAAATCACCTACGAAAGCGAATTTAATGCGTTTCCGATGTTTTCCCCGGACGGAAAAAAACTGGTTTTTTCCAGCAACCGAAATGGTGACAAACCTCACGAAACAAACGTTTTCATCGCTGATTGGATCGACACCGACGCTCATGAAATCGTTTCCGGGAATAATTTGAAAAAAACCGTGACCTATCTCGCTTCAGATGATCTTCAGGGAAGATTGACCGGAAGTCAAGGTGCGGAGAAGGCCGCAGATTTTATTTCCAAAGAATTTAAAAAGTTATATTTAAAGCCACTTTCGGGGAAAGATTATGATCAGAATTTCGACTATTCCGTGAAGCTGAATCCTCATGAAGAAAATTCTTCCGTGAATGTGAAAGGGAAAAACGTGATCGGATTTTTGGACAATAAGGCAGAGAAAACCATCATTATCGGAGCTCATTACGACCATCTGGGTTTGAATGAGCACCATAATTCCACGCTGATGAATTCTGCCGGACAAATCCACAACGGAGCCGATGACAACGCATCCGGTGTTGCTGCAGTCCTGGAATTGGCGAGGATGTTTTCACAAAATAAAGCAAAAGAAAAAGCCAACTATATTTTCGCACTCTTTGCCGGCGAGGAAGACGGTTTGATGGGTTCTAAATTCATGGCGGAAAACCTGCCGAAAAACCAAAAATTCAAAGCGATGATCAATCTCGACATGATTGGGAGATTAAACCATGATAAGGATTTGACCATCGGCGGAATTGGAACCTCCCCGATCTTTGGCGAAATGGTAAAACGCTACAAACCGGCCGGATTTAATTTAGCCATCGACAGTTCGGGAGTCGGACCAAGCGACCACACTTCATTTTATTTAAAGGATATTCCGGTGTTATTCTTTTTCACGGGAACTCACAGCGATTACCACAAACCGAGTGACGATTCCGAGAAAATCAATTTCGATGCGATGACCACGATTACGGGTTACGTTTTCAATTTGGCAAACGCCATTTCTGAAACCGGTGAAATTCCATTTACCAAAACAAAAATGTCGCAAAGTAAAGCAGTCCCGAAATACAAAGTAAGTCTGGGTGTGATGCCAAGTTATGCGGATACCAAAGACGGACTCCATATTGACGGTGTTACGGACAATCGACCGGCGGCAAACGCGGGCATAAAAGCGGGCGACATTCTGACCAAAATCGGCACCTGCGAAGTGAAGGAAGTCTATTCCTACATGGAGTGTCTATCAAAAATCAATTCCGGCGAGGAACTTCCGGTAACCGTTTTGCGGGAAGGTAAGGAAATGACGATGATGGTGAAATTTTAGCACCGCGTTCCAAAACAAAAAAACTGCCTGAAATCTGGGCAGTTTTTTTTGGAGTTATCTTAAACTAGTAGAAATATTTCCATAATGCGGAAGTAAGAATTATCTGCAAATTTTTGTAAATTGGCGTAAACAAAAACCATCGTAGAACAAGAAGTTTTGCAAAATTGTGCAAAGCCCTTAAATGTGGAACTTCACAAAGCTTCGGGATGTTAACCGTCGTTTTTAAAAAACAGCCAAAAAAAATATATAAGTTGAAAATGAACGAAAACTATAAGTTAACAGGCGGAGCTAGAATTGGCAGAGCAAACGCAACCTATCCTTTAGCCGACTTGTATGTTGATAAAAAAATACTGAAAATTAATGCATCAGTTGTAGGAAATCTGGTTTTTAGACCTGAAGATATTATTTCAATTGAGACTTATAATTTCATTCCTTTACTGGCACAAGGAATAAAAATAAATCATAAAATCCCCAATTATGATCCCAAAGTTATTTTTTGGACTTTTAAAGAACCCTCAATGGTAATATCAGAGATCAAAGCAACAGGATTTTTAGACGATCATAATTCTGCATTATTTATGGAAGACGAACCAATTCTTGAAATGCAAAAACAAGGAGGTTTTCCAATCAAGAAAAATGTCGCAATACTTTATGTTGTCGCGTGGAATATGCTCTTGCTTTGTGATTTCATCCCGTTTTTTTTAAACTTTTCTACCGATAAATCACCTTTTGGATTTGGAGTTATAACAGCAATTGGACTTTTATTTTTTTCAGCAATTTTAACATTAATTTCTAAAGATTTTAGAAGCCTAATTTTAAAAGCCGGAAGAAATTTTGAGGAGGTTAAGAAAACTACTTATTTAATATTATTTCTTAGTGCGTTTATGCTGCTGAATATTATGATAATGAAAATTGCAATTGGCTAAGAAAACTTCGGGTAATATTGGCCACTATTTTGCAACCCTGACTTTTTGGTAAATTTCCAAGATAATTAATAAAATTCATCCTCCATTAAATCTATTTAAGAGCGGTTTTTTATGTTTTTTCTGATGACAGTTTTGGAATTCGAACGCATATTAAATCAAGGTTACCCAACACTTCCGTGCGATTTGATTACGTGGTCAGCAGCAAACATTTAAAACAACAAAAGTCCCCAAAAATGGGGACTTCTGTCTTTTTTTTACGTATCATGTGAAAGCTTAAACTTTCATGATCTCTGCTTCTTTCACTTTCAGTTTATCGTCGCAGAATTTTACATATTTATCGGTGAGCTCCTGGATTTTAGCTTCCCCGTCTTTGACGAGGTCTTCGGAGATGTTTTCAATTTTTTTCAGGTCTTTCATTCCGTCTTGTCTTGCGTTTCTTACCACTACTTTGGTAGCTTCTGTTTCGGCTTTTGCACTTTTCGCCAATTCGCGTCTTCGCTCTTCGGTTAATGGCGGTACATTCAGGATAATGTTTTCCCCGTTGTTGGAAGGGGCAAATCCCAAATTGGAATTGATAATTGCTTTTTCAATAGCGCCAATCGCTGTTTTGTCCCATGGTTGGATGGAGATGGTCATCGCGTCCGGTACCATCAAGTTTGCAACCTGACTGATCGGAGTCGGCGCGCCGTAGTATTCCACCATCACATCCTGAATCATCGATGTGGAAGCTCTTCCTGCACGGATTTTTTGGAAAGCATGATCAAGGTGCTTCAATGCAGAATCCATTTCCTGCTTCACCATTTCAATTGTTAGTTCTATTTCTTCCATATTGCTAATTGCTTTTTACTCGTTACTGATTACTCCTAAATTGACCAAGGTCCCAACTTTCTCTCCTTCCACGATTTTCAAGAGGTTTCCCTCTTTATTCATGTCGAAGACGATGATGGGCAATTTATTTTCGTGACTTAGGGTAAAAGCAGTCATATCCATTACTTTTAATCCTTTTTCAAAAACTTCTTCAAAAGTCAGGGAATTAAATTTCACTGCATTTTCATTTTTTTCGGGATCACAGTCATAGATCCCATCCACTCTGGTTCCTTTTAAAATGACATCTGCATCGATTTCAATCGCTCTGAGCGTTGCCGCAGTATCGGTAGTGAAATAGGGATTCCCAGTTCCTGCGCCAAAAATCACCACTCTCCCCTTTTCCAAATGTCTCACTGCCCTCCTTTTGATGAAAGGTTCGGCCACTTTGTCCATTTCAATTGCGGATTGAAGCCGCGTGTAAACTCCTGCATCTTCCAAAGCTCCCTGCAACGCCATTCCATTGATGACCGTGGCAAGCATTCCCATATAATCTCCCTGTACTCGGTCCATTCCTTTGGCAGCTCCTGCAACACCGCGGAAGATATTTCCGCCACCGATTACAATGGCCACTTCACAGCCTTTTTCCACCACTTTTTTGATCTCATGGGCGTAATCTTTTAATCGTTCGTTATCGATTCCATATTGCCTGTTCCCCATCAAAGCCTCGCCACTCAATTTCAGGAGGATTCTTTTATATTTCATTTTTAAAATGTTACAGATTTTTTCAGTGCAAATATAAGGAAACCGAGATAATTTCGTTAATAGATTTATATTTGCCGGGAATTATTTTCGAAAAAAGTCTAATTGTCTTATTTTTGCTCGTCAACTTCGGATTTGAAAAAACTATCAATTATTTCGTTCATCTCTTATTCTTCCTTTCTGTTTTCGCAGGTGGGAACAAATGTGTATCCTTTCCTGAATACTCCGGTTTCTGCGAGACAGGCTGCTTTGGGAGGAGATGCGGTTTCTGTACGTGATTATGACGTGAGTTTTTCCGGGAGTAATCCGGCTTTGATGAATCTGGAACAGGATAAGATGGTATCATTTAACTACGCATCTTATCTGGCGGGAACAAATTATGGCACTCTTTCTTACGTCCGTGATTTATCTGAAGGGCATTTGCTGGGTTTTAACGCAAAATACATGGACTATGGAAAAATGCCGAGAACCGATGAAAGTGCTGCAATCAGTGGCGAATTTTCTGCCATGGATGCCTCAATTGGAGCCAGTTACGCTTTCCAGTTCGATGAGGATTTCACGATTGGAGGCGGCGTCAATTTCGTGACCTCAAAAATCGACAGTTATACTTCGATGGCCATTGTAGGAACTGCAGGCGTGACTTACCACAATGCACAAAGCAATGAAACCGTGGCTTTGGTTTTTAGAAATTTCGGATACCAGTTCAAACCCTATAACGGTGTTCGCGAAACGGTAGCTTTCCGTGTGGATTTAGGTTACACCAGAATTTTAGATGATTTTCCGCTGGCTTTCACGATTACCGCGCACGATTTGCAGCAATACAATATTTCGCAGGATTATAATAATAATGGGCAACCCATCAGCAAATGGCGAAAAATCACCGACCATTTTTCTTTCGGGGCTGAAGTCTTTCCGGGACAGTCTTTCAATGTGAGACTCGGTTACAACATCAAACGTGGAAATGAACTCGCTGTTTTGGATCAACGCAGTTTTGCCGGACTTTCTGCAGGTTTTGGGATCAAGATTTCCTACTTTAAATTCGATTATGCTCATGTGAGATACCACAATTCCGCCAATCTGAATATGTTTGGGATTACAATGGATTTAATCGAATTGGGCGGAAACCGCAGATAGATTGCATTTATCCAAAAAAAATTCTTTTAAATTTTCACTTATCGTTACGGAAAAATTTTAAGCTTTCACATTCCGAAAAAATTCAGGAAATTTGCGGTATGAGAAAACCTGTAATCGCAATTGACGGTTATTCGTCTACCGGCAAAAGTTCGATTTCCAAAGTGATCGCAAATAAATTAGGTCTGGTCCACATGGATACAGGCGCACTTTACAGAGGTGTGACCTATTTTGCGAATACTTGCTGCCAAAATGAAGCAGGTGAGATCAACCTCAAAGATTTCGTCAAAAATTTAAACCAAATCAAACTCGAATTCAAACAAATCGGCGATGAGTTGGTTCTTTTTCTCAATGGAAAAGACATTTCAAAAGAAATCCGGACCAACGAGGTTTCTGCGAACGTAAGTTTGATCGCAGCTCAAAAAGAAGTCCGCGACTTTCTGATGGAAACCCAGCGTTCCATTGCAGAGCAAGGCGGCGTTATTTTGGACGGAAGAGATATTGGCACAGTGGTTTTACCAGATGCCGACTACAAATTTTTTCTCACGGCAAGTGTGGAAGAAAGAACCCGCAGAAGGTTTTTGGAACTCACCAATTTGGGCATCAAGACGGATGAGAACACCGTGAAAGAAAATCTGATTTCCAGAGATAAAATTGACAGTGAGAGAGAAGTGGCACCTTTAAGAAAAGCAGAGGACGCCATTTTGATAGACAATACCCATCTCGATAAAAACCAGACCATCGCACTGATTCTTTCCTATATTAAAGATTTTTAACATATTTTTATGAATTTCATTTTTTTAAATGGTATATAAATTGTAACTTTAGAATGAAATAAAAAGCACAAATACTTAATTATTAACAATAAAAATATCTAAAAATGTCTAAAAAAAGAAATAACGCAGCCGGCGTTTTGGCAGGATTGCTTGCAGGTGCAGCAGCAGGTGTAGTTCTGGGAATGCTTTATGCTCCGGAAGAAGGTAAAGAGACCAGAAAGAAAATCAAAAACAAAGCAAATGATCTGAAAGATCAGGCGATTGACCAATACGGGAAAACCACCGAGAAAGCGAAAGCGCAATATCAGGATCTTTCTGAAAAAGTGAAGGACAACTACCAAACCATCTCTTCACAAGTCAGAGAAACCGCCAAAAACGTGGCTTCCACCGTGAAAGAAGGATATGACAGGTACAAAGATCAAGCGGTAGCTAAAACTGCCGAAGTGGTGAAAGATGTAGAAACAGAATTAGACGGATTGAAATCATAATAAAATTCCGTTTTATTCAATAGAAATAGAAAGGAACTTTGCGAGATAAGTTCCTTTTTTTGTAATTTTAAAAAAAATATCATGCTTGACCTTGTAAAAGATTATGCTACCAAAAGAGCAGATCTCCTAAAAATGGAAGTAACCGAGAAATCGGTGACCTTGATCGGGGCACTTGCTTTTTTAGTTTTGGCCGCTTTCACCGCTTTGTTTTTTGTGATCCTGCTGCTTTTCGGAATCGGATTCCTAATTGGTGCTTATTTGGACAATTATGGTTATGGGCTATTGATAGTGGCAGCATTTTATTTGTTGGTCTTGTTGCTTCTTTTTTGGCGAAGAAAATCCATCAAGGAAAAAGTGGCCAACAAAATCCTGGAATCTCTAAACGATTAAAATTATGGGAACAAGATACAGCAGCTTAGAGGAATTAAGAAGAAAAAAGGCGCTTCTGAAAAAAGATGTAGCCGAAATGGAAGATTTACTGACCTTTGAAAATGCCAAAGAAAGTTTAAGCGTCATGACCAAGGGTTTTACAGATCCTTTTCTAAAGGAAGAAACCGAGCTGGACGGCGAAATAAAAGTTTCGTTGGATACGAGAAAAATCGTCAAAGAGCTTTCTAATTCCGTGAAGGATCATTTTCTGAACAAAAACGCTATTTTTAGTTTAGCGAAAAGCGGTGCCGGACTAAACGTGATGGAGAACGCAGTGAAAATGGGAGCCGTGGCTTTGGTAGGAAATTACGCCAAAAAAAACCTCTACGGTTCCGGCTGGAAAAAGAAACTGATCGGTGTCGCCTTGATTTATCTGGCTCCCATTGCGTTGAGATTTGTCCGCGAAAAATTAGAGCAATACGAAAAAAACAAGGCAACATCCAGCATGGAGCAACTGATTTAGAGCCCTGAATCTTCAAAATCGCGAATGGTTCTGAAGGTTTCAGCCACGTCATGCACACGAAGAATTTTTGCTCCTTTTTGTAAAGCCTTAAAGTGAAGCCGCTGTGTTTCTTCAATAATTTCCAAAGGTGATTTACCGAGCGGTTTATAAATAAAAGACTTTCGGGAGATTCCCACCAATAAAGGCATTTTCCCAAAACCGACAAATTCCAGCTCGTCCATTGTTTGGTGATTTTGTGCCACGGTTTTACCAAATCCGAAACCTGGGTCCAGAATAATATCGTTTACCCCGAATCTCTTCAATTCAAGCACTTTACCGGAAAAGTATTTATTGATGTTTAGAAGAATATCTTCTTCTATGAGTTTTTCGTGCATCGATTCGTAGGTTGGATTCACATGCATCAAAATATAGGGAAGTTTCGTCTCTCCCACTGTTTCGAACATTTTATGGTCGTAATTCCCCCCTGAAATATCATTTACAATATCGATTCCTTCCTCGAAACCGAATTTCACAACCTCTGCATAAAATGTATCTAGCGAAATCAAGGTTTCAGGAAATTCCAATTTGATTTTCGAAATTAAATTCCCAATTCGTAAGATTTCTTCTTTGGCATTCAAATATTCCGCATGAGGTCTGGTTGACTGCGCTCCGATATCGATAATAGCGGCTCCCTCTTTTACCATTTTTTCCGCGTGAACCAAAGCTGACTTTTCGTCCACAAATTTTCCGCCATCAGAGAATGAATCTGGAGTCAGGTTCAGAATTCCCATGATTTTTGGGGAATCCAGACGGACTAAGTTTCCACGACAATTGATCGAGAAAAACGTTTGAGCATCAAGGCTATTTTCAAAAGCTTCTTTCATAATTTTTGTAAAAAACGAAGGGTAATTTACAAAATCCATAAATTACCCCACATCTACTTTCTATATTTTTTTCTAATCACGTCTTCCACTTAACATGGATGCAAAATAAATCAGCTGCGCCAATGAACCCAGCGCTGCAACCACATAAGTTCTTGCGGCCCATTTCAAGGAATCCTGCGCCGCATCATGCTCGCTTCTTCCCAAAGTACCAGAAGATTCCAGCCATTTCAGTGCACGGTTACTTGCATCATATTCTACCGGCAAAGTCACGAATGCGAACAAAGTGGTGACTGCAAACAGAACAACTCCCACTGTTAAAAGTGTTTTGTTACCGCTGGATGCCATTACCAGGATACCCGCCATCAAAACAAACTGCAGCAATCTGGAGGAAACATTCACAATTGGAACCATTTTCGACCGGAGCTGAAGCATGGAATAACCCACCGCATGCTGAACGGCATGACCACATTCATGAGCAGCAACCGCGGCGGCGGCGGCGTTTCTCTGCATATAAACTTCTTCTGAAAGGTTTACCGTTTTATCGGCCGGATTGTAGTGATCTGTGAGTCTTCCCGGAACGGAAATCACCTGCACATCATTGATATTGTAGTCTCTCAACATTTTTTCTGCAATTTCCTTTCCTGACATCCCATTTTGCAACCGCATCTGTGAATAGTGGGCGAATTTCGATTTCAATCGATTTTGAACAATCATACTGACAATGAAAATCACTCCAATAATTAAATAATAACTTCCCATTTCTTCTTTTTAAGTTTTAAATAAATTGCCTTTTTACAAGTAAATAGCGTGCCAAAGTTTTGAGTTTTCCTTTAATCAATTATCTTTGTTTGTTCAAATCAAAACTGATGTCTGAAATAGCTGTAATTGAAGTAAAAGATGCCGGTGAATTGATAAAATTCATCAGATTTCCGATGGAGCTTTACAAAAACAACAAAAATTACGTCCCACCATTAATCATTGATGAAAAGAAGGTTTGGAACCGGAAAGAAAATCCCGCTCTTGGTTATTCGGAAGCGAAAAAATTTCTTGCGCTAAAGGATGGAAAAGTGGTCGGGAGAATAGCCGTCATCATTAACCATAAAGAAGCAAAGGAATTGGGAATCAGCAAAGTGCGTTTCGGTTGGTTGGATTTCATTGATGATTTTGAAGTTTCCAAAGCACTGATCGATACCGCCATCAATTTCGCCAAAGAAAAAAATATCCCAAAAATAGAAGGACCGATGGGATTTACCAATCTGGACAAAGCGGGCATGTTGACCTACGGATATGACAAATTGGCAACGATGATCGGACTTTACAATTTTGACTATTATCCTGAACATTTGGAAAGACTGGGATTGGTGAAGGAAAAGGAATGGGTGGAATTCGAAATGAAATTCCCGGAAACACTCCCGGAAAAAGTCGTGAAATTCAGCAATTTAATTGCGGAGAAATACAAATTAAACGTCATCAAATTCAAAAATAAGTCGGAAATTCTGCCTCTCGTGGATCCAATGTTTGACTTGCTGGACAAAACTTACAGCTCACTTTCCACTTATACCCCGCTATCGGAGGAACAGAAGAAAACCTATAAGGAGAAATATTTCCCATTCATCAATAAAAACTACATCATTTGCGTGGAGGATGAAAATCACCAGTTGATTTCGTTTGCGATCACCATGCCGTCTTATTCGAAAGCTTTGCAAAAAGCGAAGGGAAAACTTTTTCCATTTGGCTGGTGGCATTTTTTGCAGGCCGGAAAAAAGAACGACCGTGCCAACTTTTATCTGATCGGGATTCATCCGGATTACCAAAGACGCGGCGTGACGGCGATCATTTTTAAAGAAATCTTCGAACGGTTTAGTAAAATGGGCATCCAGTTCGCAGAAACCAATCCCGAATTGGAGGAAAACAAAAGTGTGCAGCTGCTTTGGCAAGATTACGAACCGGTGAACCATAAGCGTCGGAGAACCTATTCGATGGCAATAAATAGCTGATGCCAAACTTTTGGACCGTATGACCAGAATGCAATGCAATTTTATGCCACCATTTTCAAAACTGAAATCCTTTATCGCAGACTGGCTTTAAACATAAAACCTAAAACCTTCCAGTAAATCATGAAAAGGCAACTCTACTTTTACATCGCGATGATCATGACATTTATCATCTACAACCAGTTTTTCCAGGTTGCGGATCCACGATTGAATACGATTATTAATATTCTTTTTGCAAGTTTCCTTTTCCTGTATATCGGTTATATGGCATTTGTGTTGCTGAAAAGGATGAAAAATGCGGCGAAAACCCATGCTGATAAATCCATAAAGAAACCAAATAAAAATTAGGATTTCGGTAATAAAGAAATTTATTTTTAAAAATTCTAAATTGCAAATAGTGTCCAATTTCAAACTATTTTGAAGGGTTTAAATTTCTTGCTTAAATAGTAATTGACTAAATTTGCAGATTAGTAAATACTAAGTTATGATTTCACATGCAGATTACGGCTATATACTGATTCAAGCTCTTGTTGCACTGGGTTTTGTTGGAGTTTCGCTTTTGGGTGCGCATTATTTGGGTCCACGTCAAAAGAAAACCACCATTGAAAAGAATAAAAACTTCGAATGTGGAATAGAAAGTGAGGGAGATGCGCGAACTCCGTTTTCCATCAGATACTTTCTTACCGCGGTACTTTTCGTACTTTTCGATATTGAAATCGTGTTTTTTTATCCTTATGCAGTAAACTTCAAAGAATTCGGATTGGCCGGTTTCATGGCAGTCTTGACTTTCGTTACCATTTTTTTTGTGGGATTCTTCTACGTACTGAAACGTGGCGCTTTGGATTGGAATAAATAATATTTCGCATCGAATATCAATTTTAGGTTTTTAAATTTTAAACTTTAGTTAAAATGTCAGATTTACCAAAAATAAATACAAACGCACCCGCTCCTCCGGGTTTTGAAGGTGAAGGCTTCTTTGCCACAAAACTCAGCAATTTGATCGGGATGGCTCGTTCCTATTCACTTTGGCCACTTCCTTTTGCTACATCTTGTTGTGGTATTGAGTTCATGGCCACCATGGGTCCCAATTATGACTTGGCAAGATTCGGAGGAGAGAGAATGAGTTTCTCACCAAGACAGGCCGACGTTTTGATGGTTTGCGGAACCATCTCTAAAAAATTAGGACCTATCCTAAAAGAAGTTTACACCCAAATGGCCGAACCGAAATGGGTGATCGCAGTAGGTGCATGTGCTTCCAGTGGCGGAATTTTCGACTCTTATTCTGTTTTACAGGGAATCGACAAGGTAATTCCTGTGGATGTGTATGTTCCAGGTTGCCCGCCAAGACCTGAGCAAATTTTGGAAGGATTCATGCAGGTTCAAGCACTTTCGCAGAGTGAAAGCCTAAGAAGACGCGACCTTCCGCAATATAAAGAATTACTGGAATCTTTCAATATCAATTAATTTCATGGAATTTACCAATAGTTTTGTCTTAGAGGCCATTACCAGAGAATTTCCCGAGTCTGTAATTTCAACTTCCGAACCGTATGGGTTTTTGACTTTGGAAATCAAGAAAGAGGACATCAAAAAAGTGATCCACCACATGAAAGACAGCAGTCTGAACTACATATTCCTGACGGACCTCTGTGGAATCCACCATCCGGAAATGCCGGAAAAGGAATTGGGTGTCATTTATCACCTCCATAATCTTGTTGATAATCACAGGATCCGACTGAAAACCTTCATGCCGAAAGAAAATGCTGAAGTGGACACACTGACCGATTTATACGCCGGTGCAAACTGGATGGAAAGGGAAGCCTTTGACTTTTATGGAATTAAATTTAAAGGACATCCTGATTTAAGAATTATACTGAACGATCCCGAACTCGGCTATCATCCACTCTTGAAGGAATATCCATTGGAAGATGGCACCAGAACGGACAAAGACGATAAAATGTTCGGACGATAAAGATGCAAATAGCTTGTGGCAACCTGTATAGGTCGTCAATAGCAAAAAGCCAATAGCAATTATGAAAGACAACGCACTCTCAAACATATTGAACCAGCACGAATCCAAAGAGCAGATTGACGGGCAACTCTACACACTCAATCTGGGGCCAACCCACCCGGCAACACACGGAATTTTTCAAAATATCCTTACCATGGATGGCGAAAAAATCCTGCACTCTGAACAAACCGTAGGTTATATCCATCGTGCATTCGAAAAAATCGCAGAAAGAAGATATTTTACGCAAATCACCACTTTAACAGACCGGATGAATTACTGTTCAGCACCAATCAACAATATTGGCTGGCAAATGACGGTGGAGAAACTTTTGGGAGTTGAAATTCCAAAGCGGGTGCAGTATATGCGGGTCATCATGATGGAACTTGCCAGAATTGCTGACCATTTGGTTTGTAATTCGGTTATTGGTGTAGATACCGGCGCGTTGACAGGATTTACCTGGACCTTCCAGGATCGGGAACGAATCTACGACATGTACGAACAGGTTTGTGGGGGAAGACTGACTACAAATATGGGAAGAATCGGTGGTTTTGAAAGAGATTTCACCCCAAAATTCCACGAACTTTTGAGAACTTTCCTGAAAGAATTCCCAGCTAGATTCCAAGATTTCAGCAACCTGCTTGAAAGAAACCGAATTTTCATGGACAGAACAATAGGAGCAGGTGCTATTTCTGCGGAACGTGCATTAAGCTACGGTTTTTCGGGACCAAATCTCCGTGCAGCCGGTGTAGATTATGACGTTCGTGTCGCTACTCCCTACTCTTCCTACGAGGATTTCGATTTCATCATCCCGGTGGGAACTTCTGGTGATACTTATGATAGATTTATGGTGCGCCAACAGGAAATTTGGGAATCCTTGAAAATCATTCAGCAAGCATTGGATAACCTCCCGGAAGGTCCATTCCATGCTGATGTTCCGGAATTCTATCTTCCTGAAAAGGCAGATGTTTATACGAAAATGGAAGCCTTGATTTACCATTTCAAAATCGTGATGGGTGAAACACAAGTTCCAAAAGGAGAAGTTTACCACGCCGTGGAAGGAGGAAACGGAGAATTAGGTTTCTATCTGGTCAGTGATGGTGGTAGAACTCCATACAGACTCCATTTCAGAAGACCTTGCTTCATTTATTATCAAGCCTATCCGGAAATGATTACGGGATCCGTAATCTCTGACGCGGTGGTCACTTTAAGTAGTTTGAATGTCATCGCGGGAGAATTAGACGCGTAATCAAACATTGAAAAAAAAGATTGAGCAAGAATAGAAAACTATTTTCTGTTCAATGCTAAGAAAAATAAAAGAAAATTTGAACAAAGTAGAAAGTTTTTTCTCTTGCTACCTTGTTCCATAATCTAAAAATAATGAGCGAAACAATTGCTTTTAAGCCAGAAACTTTAGAAAAAGTTCATGCGATTATTAAGAGATATCCTGAAGGGAAACAAAAATCCGCTTTGATTCCGGTGCTGCATTTAGCACAAAAAGAATTTGGCGGTTGGCTGGATGTTCCGGTGATGGATTATGTGGCAGAAGTGTTGAGCATCAAACCAATCGAGGTATATGAAGTTGCCACTTTTTATACCATGTTCAATATGCAGCCGGTTGGAAAATATGTTTTGGAGGTTTGCAGAACTGGACCTTGCTTGACAAGAGGAAGCGAAAAAATCCTGGACCACATCCGAACAAAATTGAATATCAAAGATGGTGAAACCACTGCCGACGGACTTTTTACATTGAAACCAGCAGAATGTCTAGGAGCTTGCGGATATGCGCCGATGTTGCAATTAGGAAAATTCTACCACGAAAATCTAACCACAGAAAAAGTGGATGAAATCCTTGAACTCTGCAGACAAGGAGCAATGAAGCTGGACTAAACAGATTTGAATCAAAATTAGATAATAAAAAGCAAGAAGCTCGCGAGCCAATTGCCATAAGCATAATTAAAATGAGTAAAAAACTTTTACTTAAAGACGCACACATAGAGGGAATCCGATATTTCGACGTTTACCGCAAACAAGGCGGTTATGAAGCGGTAGAAAAAGCACTGAAAATGACGCCGGAAGCGGTGGTGGAAGAAGTGAAAACTTCCGGACTTCGCGGTCGTGGCGGTGCAGGTTTCCCCACGGGAATGAAATGGAGTTTCCTCGCAAAACCCGAAGGAGTTCCCCGCTATTTGGTGGTAAACGCCGATGAATCGGAACCGGGAACCTTCAAAGACCGGTATTTGATGGAATTCATTCCTCACCTTTTGATAGAAGGAATGATTATTTCCTCTTTTGCATTGGGTGCAAATACATCCTACATCTACATTCGTGGTGAATATTCATGGATTCCCGATATTTTGGAAGAAGCCATTGATGAAGCCAAAAAGAACGGATTCCTAGGAAAAAATATTCTTGGAACCGGATATGACCTGGAAATCTATGTTCAGAGAGGAGCCGGCGCATACATTTGTGGGGAAGAAACTGCCCTTCTAGAATCCCTGGAAGGAAAAAGAGGAAACCCAAGGCTAAAACCGCCGTTCCCTGCTGTGAAAGGTCTTTGGGCTTGTCCGACTGTGGTCAACAACGTGGAAACGATTGCCGCCGTGGTTCCGATTATCAATATTACCGGAGCTGAATATGCCAAAATTGGTGTTGGTAGATCTACCGGAACCAAACTCATTTCTGCCTGTGGAAACATCAACAAACCAGGCGTTTACGAAATAGACATGACCATTACCGTGGAAGAATTTATCTATTCCGATGAGTACTGCGGTGGAATTCCGAATGGCAAAAAACTGAAGGCCTGCATTCCGGGAGGTAGTTCTGTGCCTATACTTCCTGCAAATCTACTGTTGAAAACCATCAACGGAGAACCAAGATATATGAATTACGAATCTCTTGCAGACGGCGGTTTCGCAACTGGAACAATGATGGGTTCTGGCGGATTCGAGGTACTGGATGAAGACCAATGCATCGTGGAACATACGATGACTTTGTCAAGATTCTATGCGCATGAAAGTTGCGGGCAATGTACGCCGTGTCGTGAAGGAACGCCGTGGATGTACAAGATTTTAAAGAAAATTGAAAGTGGAGAAGGAACTTCTGCCGATATTGATTTGCTATGGGATGTGCAAAGAAAAATTGAAGGAAATACGATTTGTCCACTCGGTGATGCAGCAGCTTGGCCGGTTGCAGCAGCAATCAGACATTTCCGTGATGAGTTTGAATGGCACATCAACAATCCCGAGTGCCTAACCAGAAATTACGGATTGGCCAATTATGCAGACCCCATTCCGGTGGCTGCAAAAACAGAATAATTGCGGAATATAAAGAAACAGAGCCTGGGAGTTCAACTCTAAAGATATATGAAGAAAATTTTCGCGGTTTCGATGTTGTTTGGAGGATTATATTCCTCATTCGCACAAAACGAAAACTCAGTAAAACCTGAGCAATACAAGGAAGTAAAGAGTCCATTGACCAAAAAAGGACAGATGTTTGTCTTTTATGGCTGGAACAGAGGAGCGTTCACCAATTCAGATATACATTTTTCGGGAAATGGGTATGATTTCCAGCTACAGAGCGTGGTTGCACATGATCGCCCCACGAAGTTCGGCTTGGTATATTTTGATCCGGCGTGGTTTACCGTAACACAGTACAATTTCAGATTGGGCTATTTCATCAAGGATAATTTGGCTATTGTTCTTGGAATTGACCACATGAAATATGTGATGGATCAAAACCAAACCGTGAAATTTTCAGGAAATATTTCGGATCCGGTTTATGCAGGAATGGTTCAAAACGGACAGGTCAATTTGGCGGATGAAAAATTCCTTACTTTTGAACATACAGACGGTCTGAATTATGAAAATATAGGTATTGAAAAATACCGGTCCATTTCCAATAACAAAAATATCGACATAATATGGAGTTATGGTGGCGGATTAGGAATCATGTTTCCAAAAAGTAATGTGAAACTTTTCGGAAACGAAAGAAGCGACCGTTTCCACGTTGCAGGATTTGGAGCAGATTTAAGAACCAGCATTAATGCGGTATTCTGGAAGCATTTTCTGGCAAGAGTAGAAGTAAAGGCAGGTTATATCAATATGCCGGATATCAAAACCACGCTGAACAATAAACCCGACAAAGCAAGTCAGGATTTCATGTTCGGACAAATTATGGGAGGTATTGGATATACCTTTAACACAAAGAAATAATTTAAGCAATAAGCCATAAGCTAAAAGCTAAGAGATATGAGCGAAGAAGTTAAAAAATTCAAAGTAACAATAGACGGACAGACCACCGAAGTGGATCCTGGAACTTCCATATTGGAGGCAGCTCGACAAATCGGCGGAAAATCTGTTCCACCTGCAATGTGCTATTACAAACCCCTGGAAGGAAGCGGCGGAAGATGCCGAACCTGCTTGGTGGAAGTTTCAAAAGGTTCTGAAGCAGATCCGCGACCCATGCCAAAACTGGTGGCAAGTTGCCGAACCACTGTGATGGATGGAATGGAAATAAAAAACAGCACTTCCGAAAGAGTTCTGGACGCCCGCGAAGGAGTCACCGAATTCTTGCTGATCAACCACCCACTCGATTGCCCGGTTTGCGATCAGGCAGGAGAATGCCATTTGCAGGATTTGGGCTATGTTCACGGTCTGGAAGAAACCAGAACTGAGTTCACCAGAAGAACCTTCGAACCGGAAGATATCGGCCCATACATCAAATTGAATATGAACCGATGCATTCTCTGTGCGAGATGTGTTTTGGCAGCCAACCAATTGACTGAAGAAAGAGAACATGGAATTTTGTTCAGAGGAGACCATGCGGAGATTTCTACTTATTTAAATAAAGCACTGGAAAACGATTTCATCGGAAACGTGATTGATGTTTGTCCGGTTGGTGCTTTGACTGACAGAACTTCGCGCTTCGCCAGCAGAGTTTGGTTCACCAAACCCATGAACGCACATTGCGAATGCGATAAATGTTCCGGAAAAGCAGTTCTTTGGATGAAAGGCGAGGAAATAATCCGTGTCACCGCAAGAAAAGACCAGTTCGACGAAGTACAGGATTGGATCTGCAATGACTGCCGTTTCCACAAAAAAGACTTGAAACTATGGACTGTGGAAGGTCCAAGACATATCGACCGACATTCAGTGATTTCACTGAACCACTACGAAAAACCGGAAAACATGATCTCTATGCTCAACAATCCGGATGCGAAAGAACTAAGTCCCAAAGACGAGGAGAAATCACGAAAAGGAATCGACGAAAATTTTTTATTGATGTAATGACCGACTGAAAAGTCAATTTTTAAAATAATGGAATTAATCACTTTTAAGATCATACTGGTTCTCGCGCTATTTTTATTGGCACTCACAGTTGCCGCATATTCCACGTGGGCAGAAAGAAAAGTTGCAGCAATTATGCAAGACAGAATCGGGCCGAACAGATCCGGACCATTCGGGATTTTGCAACCGCTTGCAGATGGTGGTAAATTTTTCTTTAAAGAAGACTTTACTCCTGCACAGGCGGAAAAATTCCTTTTCGTGATAGGACCTTCATTGGTAATGTTCATTTCGCTGATCACCGGTGCGGTAATTCCTTGGGGAAAAACCCTTAATATTGGCGGAACCTCTTTTGATTTGCAGGTTGCGAATATTGATATCGGCGTTTTGTTCCTCATTGGAATGGTGTCCATAGGTGTTTATGGAATTTTGCTCGGAGGTTGGGCTTCCAATAACAAGTTTTCCCTCATTGGTGCGATCCGTGCGAGTTCGCAGATGATTTCCTATGAATTGGCGATGGGATTGTCTTTGTTGGCGATCATCATGATGGCGGGATCACTTGATCTGAAAATCATTGTGGAACAGCAGACTCACGGAAAAATCTGGGGAATTATCCCGGAAGTTTCGGGACTGAACTGGAATATTTTTTATCAGCCTTTGGCTTTTATCATCTTTTTTGTGGCGGCTTTGGCGGAAACCAACCGTGCACCTTTTGATTTGCCAGAATGTGAAAACGAGTTGGTAAACGGTTACCACACCGAATATTCCTCCATGAAATTGGGACTTTATATGTTCGGGGAATATGTGAACATGTTTATTTCCAGTGCGTTGATTACGGTGCTGTTTTTCGGGGGGTATAATTTCCCGGGAATTGACTGGGTAACCGAGAATTGGGGAGAAAATGCTGCAGGAATCTTGACTATCGTGTCTTTCCTGACGAAGACTTTCTTTGGAATTTTTGTGTTCATGTGGATAAGATGGACATTGCCAAGATTTAGATATGACCAGTTGATGCATTTGGGCTGGAAGAAGTTGCTTCCTTTTGCATTGCTGAATTTGATGTTGACGGCAGCAATCATTTTGGCTTATAATCATTTTGTGGCTTAAAGGCTTGTTTGAGGCCTGTCTGCCGACAGGTAGATTTGAAGTTTAGAGTTTGAGGTTTGCCATCGATAGTTTAATAAGTGACCAGTTGGTAAAAAAGCAATTTATCAGATGTCACGAAAAAATAACCTTCGAAAGGAAAAACGACAGTACTTGATAGCCCCGATTGTAGCGTAAATCCCGCAGTAGCGTGGGGATTGGTGATGGACGAGGAATTGCAGCGGAAAGCGGGACCGGACTTGAAAAGAAGCAACCCGTGTGTTGCTCCTAATAAATAAGAATTAAAATATATTTCTGAAAATGAAATTAACAGATAGATCAAAAGTGGTTTCCAACAAGAAGATGACGTTTGGTGAGCGGCTCTATATTCCTGCGGTCCTGAAAGGGATGGGAATTACGATGCGGCACGCGGCGAAATCGGTTTTTGGAGACGGTGTTGCCACGATTCAGTATCCTGAAGAAGTTAGGCCGAGAGTGAAAGTTTGGCGTGGACTCCACGTGTTGAAACGCGATGATGAGGGCAGGGAAAGATGTACTGCTTGTGGACTTTGTGCGGTGATTTGTCCTGCGGAAGCAATCACGATGACCGCTGCGGAGCGTACCAAAGACGAAATGGATCTCTACCGGGAAGAAAAATATGCCTCGGTTTACGAAATCAATATGCTGCGATGTATTTTCTGCGGATTGTGTGAGGAAGCTTGCCCGAAATCTGCGATTTACCTTACAGACAGACTGGTTCCGGTGGAAGAGAACCGCGGTAGTTTTGTGTATGGAAAAGACAAGCTGGTTGAAAAAATTAACGAGCGAATCGACGTTTCCGAAAGACAAACCGAGTTGCAGAGAGAATCATTGGAAAAAAAATCACTGAAATAGATGGAACAGCTGTTATTTTTCTTTGTCGCATTTTGCGCGGTGGCAAGTGCCGTTTATTTTGTATTTGCCAGAAATCCTTTGTATGCCATTTTAGGACTGATTGCAACGATGTTTTCGATCTCGGGAATGTATATTTTGCTGAACGCGCAGTTCCTGGGAATTGTGCAGATCATAGTGTACACCGGTGCAATCATGGTGTTATTCCTTTATATTTTGATGATGCTGAATCTGAAAAAAGAAGATGAAGCCAAAAAGCAGAACCTGATGAAGTTCATCGGAATTTTTTCTGCGGGCTTGCTTTTGGTAGGAATTCTGGGAGCCTTCAGAGGACTTAAATTAGGGACTGTCACCGGAAACATAGACGGAAGCGTGGGTCTGACCAAAAACTTGGGAAGATTGTTGTTTAATGAGTATGTTTTGCCTTTCGAATTGGCTTCATTGCTTATTTTGGCGGGAATCGTGGGCGCAGTTTTAATCGGTAAAAAAGATTTGTAGAATTATGGGAGAAGTTAGTTCATTTATACAGACTGTTCCGCTGGAATATTTCCTTATTCTGTGTTCGGTTCTTTTCAGTTTGGGAGTTTTGGGAGTTTTGATCAGAAAAAACGCCATCATCATTTTAGGTTGTGTGGAATTGATGCTGAATTCTGTTAACCTTTTGCTAGCAGCTTTTTCAAGCTACAAAGGCGACGGGAACGGACAGATTCTGGTCTTCTTCATCATGGTTGTGGCAGCCGCGGAAGTGGCGGTGGGATTGGCAATCATCGCGATGATGTACCGAAACACCAAGTCAGTGGATGTGAGTATTTTTAATAAATTAAGAGGATAAATAACGGATGGAAAATTTAGTTTACGCAATTATACTTTTGCCATTGCTGGGATTTTTGTTCAGCGGATTGTTGGGGAAAAAACTCCCGAAAACAGTTGTTGGGGCAGTTTCTACTTTGGTGGTGTTTGTATCTTTCTGTCTTTCTTTAAGTATCTTCTTAAAGTTTGATGCAGCTACTCCACCGAAAATCATTCGTCTTTTTGAATGGTTCCGGTTCAATGGAGTTCAGGTGAATTTTGGATTTCATATTGACCAACTTTCACTCATGATGATGTTGATCATCACCGGAATCGGTGCGTTGATCCACCTCTACTCTATTGGTTATATGTGGACAGACAAAGGATTTCACAGGTTTTTCTCTTATCTGAACCTGTTTATTGTCTCCATGCTAATCTTGGTGATGGGAAGCAATTATCTCATCATGTTCATCGGCTGGGAAGGTGTTGGATTGTGTTCTTACCTGCTGATCGGTTTCTGGTACAAAAACTTGGAATATGGTGCAGCCGGTAGAAAAGCATTCATCATGAACAGAATTGGTGATCTTGCCTTCATCATCGGGGTTTGTCTGATTGCTTATCACACCAATGCGGTGGATTATCTTTCAGTAGCTCAGAACTCTTCGAAATTTCAGTTAGACTCACCGATTATCATTTTCATCACTGCCAGTTTATTCATCGGAGCAGTGGGGAAATCGGCCCAGATTCCATTATTTACCTGGCTTCCGGATGCAATGGCTGGACCAACTCCGGTTTCTGCATTGATCCACGCCGCTACAATGGTTACTGCGGGAGTTTACCTCTGTGTTCGTTCCAATTTCCTTTATTCATTGGCACCAACTACGATGGACGGAATCCTCTTCATCGGGCTTCTAACGGCTTTGGTGGCAGCATTTATTGGCTTAAGACAAAACGATATCAAAAAAGTTCTCGCCTATTCTACAGTTTCTCAATTAGGTTTTATGTTCGTGGCAGTAGGAGTTGGCGCATATACTGTGGCAATGTTCCATTTGATGACGCATGCATTTTTCAAAGCCCTTTTATTCCTCGGTTCCGGTTCTGTGATTCATGCAATGAGCGGCGAACAGGACATGAGATTGATGGGTGGTTTAAAAGATAAAATTAAGATTACCCATATCACTTTCCTTATTGGAACTCTTGCGATTTCAGGATTCCCATTCTTTTCGGGGATGATTTCTAAAGATGAAATTTTGGCAAGTACTTATGGAAGAAGTCCAATTCTCTGGGTAATTCTCTTCCTTGTCGCGACTTTAACGGCGATTTATATGTTCCGTGCCTATTTCCTTACTTTCTACGGCGAATTCCGAGGAACTAAAGAACAGGAGAAACACGTTCATGAAAGTCCTTCAAATATGACTTTGCCTCTAATTGTACTTGCAATTTTGTCCGTAATCGGCGGATTGATCAACCTTCCGCATTTTATTGGTCACGGAAATTGGGCGAAGTTAGACCATTGGTTGAAGGGAATTTACGTTTATGATGTGGAACTTCCGGAAGTGGCATTTAATACCGAAATGATACTTTTGACTTTGACCGTGCTCATGTTTTTTACAGTGTGGTTTATCGTAAGAAATATCTACGTGAAAAAAGGCAAAATGGCACTTGAAGATTCCAAATATACCGGTTGGGAAAGACTTTCAAACAGAAAACTGCTTTTAGACGAATTCTACAACGCCACTTTCGTGAAGTTTGTGGAAGGACTCGGAATCGGTGGAAATATGTTTGACAAGGGAATTCTCAACAAGTTTGTGGAATTCATCGGCTGGGGAGCTGAAGATTCGGGGCGAGCCGCGAAGAGAATCCAAAACGGAAATGTGGAAAATTATGTCCTCATCATGTCTTTGGCCATCGGAATTATCTTAATTGTTAACTTTTTATTACAATAATAAATGTCGTATCTGTTATTAACATTACTGCTGCTGCCTGTTGTAGGTTCGTTGTTGGTGTTCGCGTGGAAGAGTCCCGCAAGTAAATTTTTGGCATTGGGAATTGCGTTGGCTGAAATGTTTCTCACATTCTTCATGCTTTCAAGTTTCGATTTCAAGCCGACTGTTGATGGAGTTTTACAGTACGAGATCAATTATCCTTGGGCTACTTTCATCAAGAGCAATCTTCATTTCGGGATAGACGGATTGAGCATGCTTTTGCTTTTGCTGACCAATATTTTGTCTGTATTGATTATTCTTTCTTCGTTTAATCAAAAGCCAGGTTACAGAAATACCTATTATGGTTTGATGCTACTGATGCAGTTCGGCTTAATCGGTGTTTTCACTGCTTATGACGGATTGTTGTTCTACCTTTTCTGGGAAATCACTTTGATTCCGATTTGGTTGATTGCCGGAATTTGGGGGCAGGAGAGCAAAAAAATTCATTTTACCACCAAGTTCTTTGTCTATACATTCGTAGGTTCATTGTTCATGTTGCTAGGTTTAATCTATGTTTACACGAAGTCCGCTTCATTTGAACTGACCGATCTGTACAACGCAGATTTGAATTCTATGGAACAGACGGTGATTTTCTGGTTCATTTTCTTCGCATTTGCGGTGAAACTTCCTATTTTTCCTTTCCATTCCTGGCAACCGGATACTTACACCTATTCGCCTACCCAAGGTTCAATGCTGCTTTCAGGAATTATGCTGAAGATGGCGGTCTATGGACTATTGAGATATTTGTTGCCCATTGCACCAGAACCAGTTCTTGGAATTTCCGGACAAATCGTGTTGGTCTTGGCGATCATCGGTGTGGTTCACGGAGCATTGATCGCGATTATCCAAAATGATTCAAAGCGATTGGTAGCCTACTCTTCCCTTTCACACGTTGGTTTGATGACTGCGGGAATCATTGCTTCTGCCATTTTGACGATGGAGGGAACTTTCACTATTTCAGGTGGAGAAGGTGCTATGGTTCAAGCTTTTGCTCACGGGATCAACGTGGTTGGACTTTTCTACTGCTGTGATATTCTTTACAAAAGATTCAAAACAAGAGATATCCGACAAATGGGTGGCTTGGCAAGAGTTGCTCCAAAATTCGCCACATTATTTATGGTGATTTTGTTGGGAGCAATCGCACTTCCTGCTACCAACGGATTTGTGGGTGAATTCATTTTGATTAAATCCATTTTTGATTATAGCGTAATTGCTGCAGTAATCGGGGGTACTACCATGATTTTCTCCTCTGTTTACCTTTTCAGATTTTATGGAAAAGCGATGTTTGGCGAAGGTGATGAAAGCATCCTTTCTTCAGCAAGCGATTTATCAGGCGTGGAATTTTCGGTATTGGCCAGTTTGGTAGTATTTGTAATCCTCCTCGGACTTTTCCCGCAACCGATTATTGAAATGGTGCATGAACCTTTGAAGTTTATTTATTCGTCAATGGTTAAATAGTTTTAAAAAGAATAGAAATTTAAGAAATTAAGGAATTAAATCAAATCTGCCGATCGGCGGACAGGCTTCAAACCTCAAACAACTTGAACCTTGAAACCTGAAACAATTCCAAACAAAAATATTCAACTCAATGAGCGTATTAATTATTGTATTCCTTACCGCGATTGCCGCCTTGTTTGCGGGCGTTTTTGAAAAGGGGAAATTTTCAAGATACATTGGTATTTTGGGTTTACTCATCGCATTTTATGTGAGTTACCTTACAGAATGTGAGTTCTTTAAACAATACCTTTCCATGTTTGAATTTGGTGCCAATGCAGCTTTGTTCACCAAAATCTCAATCGTGATCACGCTTTTGCTTTTCTTTTTGGGCGGATTCGCATTCAGCAATCACAGAAGCCACCAATCAGAACTCTATGCGTTAATGCTGTTTTCACTTTGCGGTGGAATTGTATTGTTCAGCTTTCAAAATTTGGTCACCTTATTTTTAGGAGTAGAAATCCTTTCAATTCCGCTTTACGTTTTGGCAGGAGCAAACAAGACCGACCTGCGTTCCAATGAAGCCTCCATCAAATATTTCTTGATGGGTGCCTTCGCAACCGGGTTCTTACTGTTAGGGATTGCATTGGTTTATGGCAGTTCTGGAAGTTTCGATCTTTACAAAATCCACGAATTCGGAATCGCAAATACAAAAGATTTAATGTTCACGATGGGTGCGATCCTCATGCTTTGTGCTTTGGCTTTCAAAACCTCCATGGCGCCGTTCCACATGTGGAGTCCGGATGTTTATCAGGGTTCACCATCGCTGATCACGATTTTCATGATGTCCGTGGTGAAAATCTCCGCATTCTATGCTTTCTTTAAAATCATGACAATCGGATTCACTGGAATCACCGGAGAATGGATCAATATCATTGGCGTGCTCATTATCATCACTTTGTTCCTGGCAAATGTCATGGGGCTTGCTCAGAGCAATGCCAAAAGAATGTTGGCCTACTCTTCTGTTTCGCATGTGGGTTACATCGCATTGATTTTCTTCGGCATGAACAGCTTGTCTGTTTACAATCTGGCTTTTTACTTGTTCGCCTATTCATTGGCAACAGTTGGTGTCATGATGTGCCTGATCTGGGTAGAAAAACTGAAACGGGAAACTTCTTACAGCGCTTTCAGCGGCTTAGGACATACCGAACCTGTTTTAGCGGTAACTGCCGCAATTTCATTATTGTCAATGGCAGGAATTCCTTTAACAGCAGGATTCATGGGGAAATTTGCCATCTTTGCACAAGCCATTGAAAAAGCCCCATTCTTGGTATTGGTAGCCGTTTTAGGTTCCGCTCTTTCCATCGCCTATTATTTAAGGATTATCATGGCGATGTTCTTTCCGAAAGAAAGCAGTTTCAAGACCACAGAAAAAGTGACATTGACTTACAATATCGTTGCGGTTTTTATCGTGGTTGCGCTAATTGCAATTGGTATCTTCCCGGATTTGTTTGCAAAACAATTTGGATTATAAGAATTAATTCTTCAGAATATCGAAGCCGCCTCCATATCGAGGCGGTTTTTTTTGTTTGTATTTTATTAAAATAGGCAGAATCTACATTAAATTGGCTGAATCAAAATAAATTTTAATCAAATGATTAAATATTTTGTTTAAATCAAAATTTTAATTGTACCTTTGACTGACCAAAACAAAAAAAATGGAAAATCAAGAACTTTCCACCGAAGATAAAATCTTGCTCGCTGCCTCGAAAGTCTTTACAGAAAAGGGATTTTCAGGAACACGAACCAGAGATATCGCAGATGAGGCCGGAATCAACTTGGCATTATTGAATTATTATTTCAGAAGCAAAGAAAAACTTTTTGATCAGGTAATGAAGGTAAAAATCGTTTTACTATTCGGTCAGATTCTTCCAATAATTACTAATGAAAAAACCACGCTCGAGGAAAAAATTGATTTGGCGAGCCAGAAGTATTTTGAAATTCTATCAAAAAATCCAAATCTTCCCCTATTTGTCATCAGCGAAATTCAGAAGAAAAACTCAGATGTGAAATCGCTGCTCCCGATTGAAAAAATACTGAAAAATTCAGTCATCATAAAGCAAATCAAAGAAAGAAAGCCAGAAATTAATCCATTTCATCTGTTGTTTAATTTTTTGAGTATGACGATATTTCCGTTCGTCGCACGACCGATTATTTCAGGATTTGACTTGATGAATGACCAGGAATTTCATGAATTTGTAAAAGACCGTAAAACTTTGATTCCGATTTGGATCAAGGCAATGATTAATTCCTGATTAACAAAAGCATTTAACCATTATGGAAAAACTGCAATTTATATTGATGAGCATCTTCATTGGCGGCTTTTTTTCGGCGCAGGAATCTATCACTTTAAATGATGCTTACTCCCTTGCCAGACAAAATTATCCGCTGATCAAACGTCATGGTTTAATCGCGAAAACCAAGCAATACAACGTAGAAAACGCCACCAAAGGTTGGTTGCCGCAGATCAATGTCGTTGCGCAGGCAACTTATCAAAATGAAGTAACCGAACTTCCGATAAAATTGCCCAATGTGATGATTGAACCTGTAAGCAAAGACCAATACAAAGCATTTGCTGACGTTCAACAAACGATCTACGATGGCAGAATGATTTCTAACCAAAAGAAAATGGCAGAAATCAATTCCCAAATCGAAACGCAGAAGACCGAGGTTGAAACCGATAAGCTGGAAGAAAGAATCAACCAAATTTATTTTGGCGCTTTACAAACTGAAGAACAGCTTGAGCAAACCGAACTCACCAAAAGCGACCTCCATAACGCATTGAAAAGAGCAGAATCACAGTTAAAAAACGGCGTCATTCTTCGAAGTAATGTTGATGTGGTAAAGGCACAACTGATCAATTTGGAGCAAAAACAGATTGAACTTCAAAATGTGAAGAAAAGCTTCCTGGATATGCTTTCGGTATTTATTAATAAGCAATTGAACGAAAATACAAAGCTGGAGAAACCGGAAAAAATTCTAGTCGGAAATCAAAACAATCGTGCCGAACTGAAATTATTTGATCTTCAAAAAAGCGCGTTAGAGACTCAAAAATCCATCATCAATTCAAAAAACCTTCCAAAATTGGGAGCCTTTCTACAAGGCGGTTACGGAAAACCCGGGTTCAACATGCTTAAAAATGAATTCGACGCGTTCTTTTTGGGCGGAGTTCGGTTGAATATTCCAATTACAGGATATTACACCAAGAAAAATGATTTGGCACTACTCGATATTCAACAGCAGGAAATTGATGTTCAAAGAGAAAACTTCCTTTTCAACCAGCAGTTTCAAACCATTCAAAACAACAACGAACTAGACAAAATTCAAAAGCTGATCGATAAAGACCTTGAATTGATTACGCTCCGCGAAAACATCAGAAAAGCCTCACTCGCCCAACTGGAAAACGGCGTGATTACCACCAGTGATTACCTGCGCGAAGTGAACGAGCTGGATCGTGCGCAAAACCAAAAAATCCTGCATGAAATTCAATTTTTACTGACACAGTATAATTTGAAAGCACAATTAAACAATTAAGTACCAAGAGCCAAGATTTGTGATTGAAAAATAAATCGCTATGAAAAAATTAATCATACTTTCCTCATTCCTCACCATTTTTTCCTGTAAAAATTCAGCAAACGATTACGATGCATCCGGAACTTTCGAAGCCGATGAAGTAATGGTAACCGCGAAAGCCAACGGAACGATCCTGGAACTGAATGTGGATGAAGGAATGCAGCTTACCGCCAATCAGAAGGTGGGAATCATCGATCCGAAAAGTGTTGAACTGCAAAAACAACAGGTCGAAGCGAGCATCGGTGCCATTGAACAAAAAACCGGTTCTGCCACTCCGCAAATTCAAGTTTTGCAGTCACAGATCAATACCCAAAAAGCCAATATTTCTGTTCTGAAGGTGCAATTGCAAAATGCAGAACGCGAGAGAAACCGGACCGCAAATCTGGTAAAAGCCGATGCAGCCACAAAAAAACAACTAGACGATGCAAATGGGCAAGTTGACGTGATCCTGAAACAGATTTCGGCGGCGCAAACCCAGCTTTCGACTTTAGGTCAACAAATCAAGGCCGCAGATGAGAATGTCTTCATTCAAAACCGTGCAGTTTTAAGTGAAAGAAAACCCACCGAAAAACGGGTGGCACAAATTGATGAACAATTGAAAAACAATTCCATCGAAAGTCCGATTGCGGGAATGGTTTTAACGAAATATTCCAATGCTGGCGAATTTGCGACCATCGGGAAACCAATTTTCAAAATCGCAAATCTGGCTGTGATGACTTTGAAAACCTTTATCACCGGTGACCAATTGGCAAAAGTAAAAACCGGACAACAGGTAAAAATCCTAATCGATTCGGGAGACGGAAAAATCAAAGAACTTCCCGGAACCGTTTATTGGATCAGCTCGAAAGCGGAGTTCACCCCGAAAACCATTCAAACCAAAAACGAAAGAGCCAATCTGGTTTATGCGGCGAAAATCCACGTGAAAAACGATGGCTTTCTGAAAATTGGAATGTATGGCGATGTGAAATTTTAGGGAATCCAAAGGTAGTACAGATCATTAGCGAAGCCCTTATCAAATAGGACTTTAAGAGCGAATACTTCCTTAAGGGAATCTTCGAAAAGCTTTAAATGCGCGAAGGAAATTATTATAGTAATCAGTAAAAAATAAAGGTGAAATCAATCATCGTCAATAATCTCAGCAAATCTTACGGCAAGAAAGTTGAAAAAATTCTTGCAGTGGATGATGTGAGCTTCAGTGTGGAAAAAGGTGAAATTTTCGGACTGATCGGTCCCGACGGAGCCGGGAAAACTTCTATTTTTCGCATGTTGACAACAGTTCTACTTCCTGATCGCGGTTCCGCCACCATCGAAGGTTTTGATATGGTGAAAGACTATAAGGAAATCAGGAAAATTCTGGGATATATGCCGGGAAGATTCTCCCTGTATCAGGATTTGTCGGTGGAAGAAAACCTGGGATTTTTCGCAAGTGTTTTCAACACCACCATTGAGCAGAATTATGACTTGATTAAAGATATTTATATTCAGATTGAACCTTTCAAAGACCGAAAAGCGGGCCAACTTTCAGGCGGAATGAAACAAAAACTCGCTTTAAGTTGCGCCCTCATTCACAAACCGAAAGTGCTGTTTCTGGATGAACCCACTACCGGAGTTGACCCTGTTTCCCGAAAAGAATTCTGGGAAATGCTTAAACGCCTGAAAACGCAGGGTATCACCATAATCGTTGCAACTCCGTATATGGATGAAGCCGCATTGTGTGACCGGATCGCATTCATCCAAAACGGAAAAATACTGCAGATTGAAACTCCGGAAAACATCAGCAAATCTTTCCCGGATTTACTTTTTGAGGTGAAGGCAGGTCGAACTTCCGAGGTTTTGAAGGCTTTAGAAAACTTTGAACTCAGCAAAAATTTCTATGCTTTCGGAGAATTCGTACATCTGACCATTGATAAAAATGATGACTTCAATCCAAAATATCTTGAAGAGTTTCTAAAGGAAAAAGGATTTGAAAATATTGAAATCAACTCCATCAATGCCACGATTGAAGACAGCTTCATCCGTTTGCTTTAAGGAAAAATTTGAAAATGATGACTTCTGATATCAATATCGCCATAAAAGCCCACAACATCACCAAAAATTTTGGAGACTTCACCGCGGTTGACCATATCAGTTTTGAGGTTAAAAAAGGTGAAATTTTTGGATTTCTGGGCGCGAATGGTGCCGGGAAAACTACTGCGATGAGGATGTTTTGCGGACTTTCGGTTCCAACTTCCGGAACCGCTACTGTTGCAGGATTTGATGTGTACAAGGAAACGGAGGCGATCAAAAGAAACATCGGCTACATGAGCCAGAAATTTTCGCTTTACGGAAATCTCACGGTAAAAGAAAACTTGGATTTCTTTGGTGGAATCTACGGAATCGAAAGAAAAGCGTTAAAAGAAAAAAGAGATGAACTCATCCAAAAACTCGGATTACAGAACGAAAAAAACAAACTCGTTTCCGAACTTCCACTCGGCTGGAAGCAGAAACTCGCTTTTTCGGTAGCGATTTTCCACAATCCTGAAATTGTTTTTTTGGACGAACCGACGGGAGGTGTGGATCCCGTGACGAGGCGACAATTTTGGAGCATGATTTATGATGCGGCGGAAAGTGGGATCACGATCTTCGTCACCACCCATTACATGGACGAAGCGGAATATTGCGATCGCGTTTCGATTATGGTGGATGGAAAAATTGCGGCACTCGACATGCCTTCAAAACTTAAAAAACAGTTTGAGACTGATCGTTTGGATGATGTCTTTTACCAGCTGGCACGAGGTGCAAAACGGACTGAATAAAAAATGTGCAAATTATTTCGAGGGGCTCCTAAAATATGAAACAGTTACTAACCTTTGTCCGAAAAGAATTTTACCACGTGCTGCGTGATAGAAGGACTTTGCTCATTCTTTTCGGAATGCCGATTGTGCAGGTTCTGCTGTTTGGATATGCGCTGAGCACGGAAGTAAAAAATACAAGAATCGGAGTTTTAGACCAAGACCAATCGCAGAATTCCATCGAATTGACCTCAAAAATAAATGCCAACCAATATTTTGATGTCGATAAGAATTTGAAATCCATTCATGAAGCCGAAAACGCTTTCAAAAGCGGGAAAATTAAGATAATTCTGGTAATTCCAGACCGATTTTCAGAAAACCTCGCCATAGGGAAAAAAGCCCAACTGCAGCTTATTACGGACGGAACCGACATCAATCTTGCCAACCAAATCCTGAATTTCATGAACAATATTATTCTGGATTATTATGGTCAAAACACAATACAATTGGCTTCCGGAGTTCAACCGGAAATCCGCATGCTCTACAATCCACAAATGAAAGGCGCGCCAAATTTCGTTCCTGGCGTCATGGCATTAATTCTGCTTATCATCTGCGTTTTAATGACCGCGATCGCCATAGTTCGCGAAAAAGAAACCGGAACTATGGAAGTTTTACTGGTTTCGCCAATGAAACCCTGGGTAATCATCCTCGCAAAAGCGATTCCATATTTTCTGATGTCATTGTTGATTTTAGTTTCCATCGTATTGCTGAGCGTTACCTTGCTGGAACTGCCGATACAAGGAAATTTGCTGCTGCTCTTTTTCGTGAGCATCATTTTCATCATTACCAATTTATTGATCGGAATTCTGATTTCGATTTTAACGGATTCCCAGCAAAACGCAATGCTGATTTCACTGGTCGGCACTATGCTTCCAACTGTGATGTTGAGCGGATTTATGTTCCCGATTGAAAACATGCCGGTCCCGCTGCAAGTTGTTGCCAATGTGTTGCCTTCAAAATGGTATTATGAAATCGTTAAAAATATCATGATAAAAGGTACCGGTATCGAGGTTATTTGGAAACACACCGCTATTTTATTGGCGATGACGGCTTTTTTATTCGTGATGGCCGTGAAAAAATTTAAAATCAGACTTGAATAATAAGCCGGGGAATCCGATATCTTGGTCAAAAGAAATTTGAAACTTGAAGCAAATAAGAAATAATGTTCAGAACCCTATCCATATTGATCCGTAAAGAATTCCTGCAGATTTTTAGGAACAAGGCGATATTGGCCATTATTTTCGTCATGCCGGTCGTGCAGCTGATTGTTTTGCCATTGGCAGCGAGTTACGAAATCAAGAATGTGGAAATTGCCGTGGTGGATCACGACAAATCCACCTACTCGCGGGATCTCATCCGAAAAATCACCGCTTCCGGTTATTTCAAAATTGTGAATTATGGTGAAAATTATCCAAGCGCCTATAGCGAAGTTGAACATGAAAAAGCGGACCTCATTCTGGAGATTCCCAGCGATTTTGAGAAAAATTTAGTCCGTGAAAATAAAGAAAAAGTTCTAGTTGCTATTAATGCGATCAACGGCACAAAAGCCGGACTATCCGCAAGCTATCTTGCGCAGATCCTCCAGGATTTTAATCAACAGATTCTTCTCAAGACCACGCCCCAAATCGAAATCGCCCAGAAAACTTCCGGTCTGGAAATCATCCCAAAATTTTGGTTCAATGAGCATTACAATTACCGTTTGTCGCTTGTTCCCGGAATTCTAGCTTTTCTTGTCACGCTTATTGGTGGATATTTGGCGGCGCTGAACATCGTTCAGGAAAAAGAAATAGGCACCATTGAACAGATCAACGTGTCACCGATTAAAAAACGAGATTTCATTCTCGGAAAACTTATCCCTTTTTGGATTTTGGCAATGGTGGCATTCACCATCGGACTTCTGGTAACGATTTTCATTTATGATATTGCAATGCAGGGCAGTCTGCTCCTACTCTACCTATTCGTGGCGATTTATCTCGTCACACTTTTGGGATTGGGACTATTAGTCTCCGTTTATAGCGAAACGCAGCAGCAGGCGATGTTTGTGGTATTTTTCTTTATGATGATTTTCATTCTGATGAGTGGGCTTTTCACTCCAGTCGAAAGCATGACCGATTGGGCAAAATACATCGCATATGTAAATCCGGTCACTTACGGCGTGGATGCAATTCGCCTCATCATATTGAAAAACAGCGGATTTTCCGACTTATATCGGCATTTTTTGGTGATTATAATGATGGGTGTTGTGGCGATTATATGGGCGGTTCTGAGGTACAGGAAGACCAACTGACGGCGCAAGCTGATGAAGATTTAGGTTTACCGCAAATATTTATGAGATGAGTTCGAAATCACTTGTACTTCTGTATTTTGGTAGTTGATTTCGATTTGAAACTAAACAATGTTAGGCATAAATCCAGGAATTTTCACTGGTTGCTGAACTAATATTTTTAGAAATGGAGTGTCCTGTAATCCGGAGAAAATTAACTTAAGTTGTTTATAATGTATAATTTGGCTAACTTGCAATGAGCCATCAAATTCTTTTAGCATGATCAAAAAAATCTATATCGCATTGTTGATCATATTCGGACTGATGACTGTGATCATAGGTGGTTCCGTAATTTTCGACCTGTTCGGAATGAGAGCAAAGGAGGGCAATTTTGTGCCAATCGTGGTTCATATCAATTTTATCTGCGGTTTTCTTTACCTGCTTTCAGCTTATGCAATCAACACAAAAAAAAGTTGGACCCTGAAACCACTTGCAATGGCCTTGGTTCTGCTTATTCTGGCATGGATTGGATTGTGGCACCATATTGAAGAAAATGGGCTTTACGAACAGAAAACCATTTATGCGATGGCTTTCAGAACTATATTGACTTTGACCTTAATTTTAACTTTCACTAAAATTTTTAAAAAATGAAACGACTATTAATTCCCGCGATTATGGCAATCGCAATCTTGACTTCTTGCGAGAAAAACAAAGAACAAGCCGAAAACGTGGAAAGCAAGACCACCACGGAACAGGTGTCGGAAAATCATGAAGATCATGCGACTTCAGGCGAACACGGCACTAAAGATGAGCATGCTTCAGAAGGTGTTGCGTTGGAACTGGACAACGGTAAGAAATGGAAAACCAACGCCGAAATGCTTCCATTTATCAACGAGCAGGAAAAACTCCTAAAAAATTACGATCACGCGAAAGGTGATTATCATGCATTGGCCGCAAATTTGGCTTCTGCAAATGACAACCTTGTGAAAAGCTGCACCATGACAGGAAAATCACATGATGTTCTGCATGTTTGGCTGAATGACCACCTGCAATACATCAACCAGCTGAAAAAATCTACCACCAAAGAAGAGGCTGAACAAACCATCGCTGTTTTAGACAATTCGATGGCAAAGTTTCATACTTATTTTGAATAAATTAAACTTTTAATCACCATGAAATCCGGCCTTCAAGGGCCGGATTATTTTATTTAAAATCAGCATTGGAAACCACACTCTCAACCTTGCTCGCTAAATTTTCTTCGCTTCTTCCCAAAGCATATCCATTTCTTCCAAATTCATTTCGGAAAGAGTTTGATTTCTTTCCGCAGCCAATTTTTCCATTTTTTGAAAACGCGAAATAAATTTGCTGTTGGTTTTCTCTAACGCGGTATCGGGATTTATCCCAGAAATACGGGCATAATTGATTAAAGAAAAGAAAACGTCGCCCAATTCCATTTCCTTTTTTTCCAAATCTGTTTCCGCATGAAATTCTGCGAGTTCTTCATCTACTTTTTTCCACGCATCTTCGGCATTGTGAAACTCGAAACCGATTCCTTTTACTTTTTCCTGAATTCTAAAAGCTTTCACCACACTTGGCGTTCCTTTGGAAACACCGGAAAGTACAGATTTGTTGCCTTCCTTGAGTTTCAGTTTTTCCCAGTTTTGTTTCACTTCTTCCTCATCTTGAACTTTTATATCACCATAAATATGGGGATGCCTGAAAATCAGTTTTTCATTCAATGAGTTGATGACATCGGCAATGTCAAAACTGCCCTTTTCAGAACCAATTTTGGCATAAAAAACCAAATGCAGCAAAACATCGCCGAGTTCTTTTTTGATTTCTGTCAAGTCCTGATCAATCAAAGCATCCGAAAGTTCATAAACTTCTTCCAAAGTCAAATGCCGAAGGGTTTCAAAAGTCTGTTTTTTATCCCACGGACATTTTTCGCGGAGGTCATCCATAATGTCTAAAAGTTGGGAAAAGGCTTCAAGTTTTTGGGCTTTGGTGTTCATGACGTAAAAAAAACTTTGCCAAAGTTCGGAACTTTGGCAAAGTTGTGCAATTTTATATTTAATTTTTAAACCAAAGTGGTCTATCCTTGTTTTCTATGCGTGCTTTTTGGAGCAGATTTTGCGGTTGAAGTTGAAGCCTTCACTTTTGCACCAGCAGGTTTATCTGCCTTTGCCGCAGTTTTTTTAGCAGCGGTTTTCTTTTCTGCTTTCTCTTCGGTTGCAGGTTCTGCCTCTTCTTTACTAGTTTCTTCAGCTTTCACAAAGCTTTCCGGAGTGATGTAACCAGCTTTGTGCAAGATATTGTACCACTGCGCCAATTTCTTGATATCTGAAACATAAACACGCTCTGTATCATAATCCGGTAATGCTTCTAGCATGAATGCCCTCAATTCAGCATCCGAAGATTTATGTGAAATGGTTTCCTTGTACTCTGATTTTTTTGCCACATTCTCAAAAACGTCAAACAAGGGAACCTCTTTATCAAAAGTAAACATCGCGATGTTGTCCAGCAAACTCACCTGTGATGAATTAGAGATGCTCCCCTTTTTCTTGGTTAAAACATCTTCAATGATGAATCCGTTTTTCAACTGTGAAACTAATTTGAAAAGTCCTGGTTTCCCGGAAATTGAAATTATTTTTTCTAACTGCATTTTTCTATTTTTTGTTTGATATTATTTGTTTTTGTCTTGATAATTATTTTGGAAATCGCATTTTGTAGTGCACCGAAACATCACCTTGAGAAATTTTGGACAATTTTCCTTTGACCAATTTTTTCTTCAGGGAACTTAAATGGTCGGTAAAGAGAATTCCTTCGATATGGTCATATTCATGCTGGATGACTCTGGCTCTCATATCGGAAAAAGTGTCGGTATGTTTCACGAAATTTTCGTCGAAATATTCAATCTTCACGGTTTCTTTTCTTTTCACGTCTTCACGAACATCGGGAATGGAGAGACAACCTTCATTGAACTTCCATTCTTCACCGGTTTCTTCTAAAATTTTGGCATTGATGAAGACTTTCTTAAATTTCAGGAACTCGTCGGCAAGTTCGGCATAGTCCTCATCTTCTGCAAGCGGCGACAAATCCGCGATGAACAATCGAATGTCCAAACCGATTTGCGGAGCGGCCAAACCGATTCCGTTTGCAGAATTCATGGTTTCAAACATATTTGAAATCAGTTCCTGCAATTGCGGATAATCTTTATCGATTTCATGGCAGTGCTTCCTCAACATGGAATCGCCAAAAGCTCTAATTGGTAATATCATTTTTGTTTTTGCTCTAAATAATTCTGCAAGATAATCGTGGCACTCACTTTGTCGATTAATGCCTTATCTTCCCTTTTCTTTTTGCTCTTTCCACTTTGCGAGATAAAGAATGATGCCATCTTTGAAGTAAATCGTTCATCGAAACGGTGCACCATCACCTCTGGAAATTCGTTTTTGAATGTCAAAATAAATTTTTGAATATCGGTTTCCACCTCAGACAAATTTCCTTTTAAATCTACAGGAAGTCCAATTACGGCGGAATCCACCTGATTTTGAGAAAAATATCTTTTCAAAAAATCAAAAACAGCATCGGTTGAAACGGTTTCCAATCCACTGGCGATGATTTGCAAATCGTCGGTAACAGCAATTCCACAACGCTTTTTGCCATAATCAATTGCCATTATTTTTCCCATAGCATGCAAATTTACAAATATTTGGCTTCGCTTACAAAAAATTGAAAATACTGATATTTATCAAGCTGCAAATCAGCCATATCGACTGAAATGTTTCTAACTTTAAACAAGCAAAATTTGTTTAATATTAAAAATTGATGTAGATGAAAGCACTAGTATTTAAAGGACCCGGGCAAAAAGAATTGGCAGATTGCCCGAAACCGGTGATTACACAACCAACCGATGCGATTGTGAAAATGGTGAAATCCACCATTTGTGGCACCGATCTGCACATTCTGAAAGGCGACGTACCTGCGGTGACACCGGGGAGAATTTTGGGACACGAAGGAATAGGAATAGTGGAAGAAATTGGAAGCGCAGTGAGCAATTTCAAAAAAGGCGAGAAAGTATTGATTTCCTGCGTCACATCATGCGGAAAATGCGATAATTGCAAGAAACAGCTCTATGCACACTGCACTGATGGCGGCTGGATTTTAGGACACTTAATAGATGGTACCCAAGCTGAATATGTACGAATTCCACATGCTGATAACTCGCTTTACCACCTCAAAAACGATGTGGATGAAGAAGGAGCAGTGATGCTAAGCGACATTTTACCTACCGGATTTGAAATTGGAGTTTTGAACGGCAAAGTCAATCCAGGAGACACCGTGGCTATTATTGGCGCAGGTCCTGTGGGATTTGCGGCTCTGTTGACTGCACAGTTTTTCGCTCCGGCCAAAATCATCATGGTAGATTTGGACCAACAAAGACTTGAACTTTCCAGAGGTTTTGGTGCAACAGACCTTGTGAACAGCAGTGATGGAAACGTGATAGAAAATATCAAAAAAATCGCAGGTCCAGAAGGCGTGGATGTGGCGATTGAAGCAGTAGGAATCCCGGCAACTTTCGATATTTGCCAAAAAATCCTGAAACCTGGAGCGCACCTCGCAAACGTGGGTGTTCACGGAAAACCTGTGGAATTGCATATCGAGGAACTTTGGATTAGAAATGTAACCATCACCACTGGATTGGTCTGTACAAGTACCACTCCAATGCTTTTGAAAAACGTAGAAAGCAAAAGATTGAAACCTGAAAAACTGGTTTCTCACCGATTTGATTTTGCAGATATGATGCAGGCTTATGAAGTCTTTGGAAATGCGGCAAGAGAAAAAGCGATGAAGGTGATCATTAATTTCAATTAATCTTAATATTTTCTTAATTAACGGGAGAAGTGCCCAACTTCTCCTTTTTTTATTTAATTTTATTTATTCAAAATTCAAAAGGGATGAAGACACTTATTTTGGTGCGCCACGCAAAAAGCGACTGGCCGGAAGATACGGAAGATTTCGACAGACCGCTTGCTGAAAAAGGTTTGGAAGACGCTGTGAAAATGTCCAAATTCATGAAGGATCATCATATAGAAATCCAGAAATTTGTGTCGAGTCCTGCAGTTCGCGCTTTGAATACTTGCAAAATCTTCAACCAGGCTTTTGATATTGAAATTACTGAAGATCAAAAGCTCTACAATCCAACTGAAAGAAACTTTGAATCCGTGATTTACGGATTGGACGATGGCGTAAATTCTGTGGCGATGTTTTCCCACAACAACGGGATTTCAAACTTTGCCAACATGATGTCCGACGAAATTTTCATGTTTCCAACCTGCGGAGTCGCTGGTTTTCAGATCGACACCGATTCTTGGTCTGATTTTGAAAACGCCAAGAAGAAACTTATTTTCTTTTATGAACCAAAGAAAATATAGATTTACAGCTTCACCTTAATTTTATCCACGTTCAAGATTTTGTAGGTCAGTTCTTTCAGCAGTTCGCCTTCATCCATATTGATTGCTCCTAATCCCTTGTTCTTCAAATCGATTTCCCTTAAAATCGAAATAATCCGGGTAGCATGTTTGAGGTTGAAATTTCTCGCTGCTTCCGTGTAATCTTTAATGAAATAGGGATTTATTCCCAGCGTTGATGCAACAACTTGGGGATTTTGACCTACCATGGTGTGAAAAATGACCAAGTTTGAAAAAAAGTTGTACAAATTCCCGATCATCATTACAAAAGGATTTTGTTTAGGCGTTTTCCCGATGTAGTAGGCAATTCTAAAAGCTGCCGCCTCATCTTTTTTTCCCAATGCCTTGATCAATTCAAATACATTGAAATCTTTGCTGATGCCGATATTTGCTTCAATCACTTTTTCATCCAGGATTTCGCTGTCTTTCAGAATCATTTTCAGTTTGTTCAGCTCGTTGGAAATTCGGGATAAATCCGTCCCGAGATATTCTGAAAGCAAAGTCGGAATATTGGGTTTTGATTTTAAGCCCAGATTTTTGATTTCGCCATCGATCCATTTCGGGACCTCGTAATCCCTCATTTTATCGCTCAGGAAAAGCATTTTGCCTTTAGACAAAATTTTGGCGAAAGCCTTTCTGGAATCCGCTTTTTTATATTTATGGGCAATGACCAAAATGGTGGATTCTACAGGATTTTCCGCATAGATTTTCAGTGCTTCTGCCTCTTTGTCGGTCATTTTTATTTCCTGCGCTTCCTTCAAGATAATCACTTGCTTATCGCCCATCATCGGAAACTGCCTCGCCAAAGACAACACTTCGAAATACGTGGTGTCTTTTCCATACACCACGGTTTGGTTGAACGCCTTTTCATCTTCTGTCAAAACATCGTTTTCAAAGGACTTCACCGCAACATCCATGAAAAAAGGCTCTTCACCGTGGAAAAAATAAATGGGCAAAAACTCTTTATTTTTAATATTTTTGAGGATTAAATCTAATTCTTTCATAAATGCAGCTCGCGAAACTTAACTTTGAGGATACTTTTGACTTTAAAATCAAGACAGACAAAGATAAGTTTTTTATTTATGATTTGGTCCGAAAATCGTGGCTGCATCTCACTCCGGAAGAATGGGTGCGTCAACATTGGATTCACTATTTTCATTTGAAAAAGGGGAAAAATCTCTCTTCATTGATCCTGGAAAAAAAAATCGAACTGCACGGAACCACGAAAAGAATCGATTTGCTGGTCACAGAAAAAACCCAGCCGAAAATTTTGGTGGAATGTAAAGCTCCACAAATTAAACTTACCGAAAAAACCTTTGAACAAACCGCGAGATACAATTCGATCGTAGGTGCTGAAGAAATCATTCTCAGTAACGGTTTGCAACATATTTTCGCCAGATTTTCCGATAATAAATATGAATTTTATATACCCTGAACTTAAAATATGATAAAAAAATCAAGTCCTACAAAGAATGTGATTTTCGATTTCGGCGGTGTGGTGATGGATTGGAATCCACGCTATTTTTTCCGGGATTATTTTAATGATGATGAAAAGATGGAATATTTTCTGAAAAACATCGCAACAGATGAATGGAATGCGGAACAGGACCGAGGAAGAAGTTTGGCGGAAGGAACCGAAATCCTGGTGGCGGAATTCCCGGACTGGGAACAGGAAATACGTGCTTATTATGACAACTGGACCACTATGCTAAAAAGTGACATTCCTGAAAATGTGGAAGTTTTGAGGAAGCTGGGTGGCTCCAAATATGAACTTTTTGGTCTGACCAACTGGTCTGCCGAAACTTTTCCCTATGCTTTGAAAACCTATGATTTTTTTGAGATTTTTGATGGAAAAATTGTGGTTTCTGGTATCGAAAAACTCATCAAACCTGATCCGAAAATCTGGGCGGTTTTGATGGAAAGATATGGTTTGAAAGCTGAAGAATCTGTCTTTATTGACGATAATCCGAAAAATATACACGTGGCGAAATTGCTTGGCTTTACCACCGTTCACGTCACCGAAAACGGAAATCTCGAAAACGATCTGAGAAATCTGGGTCTGGAATATGCAGGGTAGGTTTTATTATTGGTGATTATTGATGTTCTGCGTTTTCTCGGGTTTCTTAGCTTTTTAAAGAGATATTCCTATGGCATTATTTCAATTTCTGGGAACCTATCAAGTGGAATTTCGAAACCAGAAGCTTTTCGGGAAAAAAAGAAAATGCTATCCTGAAGATTTCCATTAATTGCATTAAATACAAAGCGCCACACCAGACGATCCGCAACCTGAAATAAAAACCCGGACAACTGAACCTGCAGCGATGCAATAAGAACAAATTTTGACGAAAATAAACTAATTTTCAGGTTCTTCCCTATTCACCAAATCCATTGAAAATGCCGGCATACAGATCGCGATGTATTCGCAATTTTCTGAAAAGGGATTGCTATAGCGGATTCTTGCTCCTCTTTCGATTAAGATACTCTGACCTTTTTCTAATGTGATGATTTCACCATCGATTTCAAACTGCTTTTTTCCTGCAATCACATAGGTGAATTCATCGAATTCCGGGGTTTGGTGTGGTTCGCTCCAATTTGGTGGTGCAATCATGTGCGCAATGGAAATATTGGAATTTCCGGTAGAAGTTCCCCATATTTCCTCTATAAGCTTTCCATCGGTGGTCGGTACCACGAAAGGTGATTTTTGAATTCTGTATTTTTTCATGAATCAAAAATAATGAAAAACAGCAGGAAATTCCTGCCGCTGATTATTTTTCTTTTTTGGACTCATCTTTTGCCACCTCTTTCTTTTTTCTTCCGGAACTGAGGAGGTTTTCATTCAATAAATACTCGATTTGCCCATTCACGGAGCGAAACTCGTCACTTGCCCACTTTTCCAGAAGTTTGAAAGTAGATTCATCAATTCTTAAAACAAAACTTTTTTTTGCCAAAACGTTCTATTTTTTTAAGCATGAAGAATTAAAAATTAATTTGGAGCCGCTAACAAATTTGAAATAAATGTAAAATTTCCAAAGCTGCGATCACCGAATTATTATTTATTCCTATTATTTTTTAATTGTACAAAGTTCCCGTGTTCAAAATCGGTTGTGCCGCTTTTTCGCCACAAAGAACTACCATTAGGTTAGAAACCATCGCGGCCTTTCTTTCATCATCGAGCTCCACGATATTTTCCTGCGATAATTTTTTCAAAGCCAAATCTACCATTCCCACTGCACCTTCCACGATTTTGATTCTAGCCGCTACAATTGCAGTGGCTTGTTGTCTCTGTAGCATGGCTCCTGCAATTTCGGAGGCGTATGCAAGATGCGAGATCCTAGCTTCCTGGATGACGATTCCCGCTTTATGGAGACGCTCGGTCAATTCATTCTCCAAAATCTGGTTGATTTTTTCACCGCCTTCCCTTAGTGTAATGGGCGCATGATCATCTTCCAAGTTATCATAAGGGAAACTCATCGCCAAATGACGAACCGCCGCTTCGCTCTGCATCTTCACGAAATCGATGTAGCGCTCCACTTCAAATGCGGCTTTATAAGTATCGCCCACTTTCCACACGATTACGACTCCAATTTCAATGGGGTTTCCCATCTTGTCATTTACCTTCAAGGTTTGTCCCTGTAAGTTTTCAGAACGAAGCGAGATTTTTTGTGAACTGTAAAAAGGATTGATGAAGAATAACCCATTTTCCTTCACCGACCCCACGTATTTCCCAAAAAAAGTGAGCACGCGCGAGTGATTTGGATTAATGATCATTAAACCTTTGATGAAAAAGGCAAATGCAACAAAGCAAATAATTCCTAAAATAACGAAAGTTGCGTTTTGATCAACTCCATTTATTAAGAAATATAATCCCGCCACGAACAGCAACAAACAGATTACTAAAGCGAGATAACCCGACATTGGTTTCAAGATTTTTTCCATAATTTTACATGATTAATTGATATTATTTTGATATCATAAAGATATAACAATTTTCTTATCTGACAAAAAAAATTTCAAAAAAAAATCCTCTCCAAATAATTGGAAAGGATTTCTCTATATTTTAATTGAATTTTCTAGTAAATTCCACTATTTACAGACCGTGCAATAATTTGCAATGCCACAATCATTGCACATTTTGCAATTGGCGGCATTAAAATAGTCCGCCTCATTACAGCCATAAACTTTTGCGAAATACTCGTATGCTTTCTGACATTTTGCCGTTCCGGCGGGGATTGGAACCGTACTTTTGGTTCCGCCAGGACAAGTAAATGAAAAATCATAGCCCGGAAGTTGTGACGAAGTAGGTGCACTGACTTCTTCATCGTCTCTGCCAAAAAGGTCTTCAAAACAGCTGACATTTACCAGGGAAACGGCAAAAATAATGGACAGCAGAAAAAATACTTTTTTCATAATCTAGATTTTTAGTGTTGGTAATATTTTTATATTAAAGCAAAATTCGCTTATGGTTCTTTTTTACGCAATACCACTTTTGGGTTATTTTTTATTTCGAGAAATGATCAGCAAGCACAAAAAATCCTTTCCAAAAAATTGAAAAGGATCAGGAGTATTTTGATTTGATTGTTTCTAAAACTGCATTTCGGGAATCTCTCCCTGAACAATTAATTCCGCTTCTGTTGCTTTGATGATATCTTCCACGGAAACTCCAGGTGCTCGTTCCAAAAGTTTCAGACCGTTTTCAGTAACTTCCATGACTGCAAGATCGGAAACAATTTTTTTTACGCATCCCACTCCGGTTAATGGCAGTGTGCAACTTTTTAGAACTTTACTCTCCCCGGCTTTATTGGTATGCATCATCGCGACAATAATGTTTTTTGCAGATGCGACCAAATCCATTGCACCTCCCATTCCCTTCACCATTTTTCCCGGAATTTTCCAGCTGGCGATATCGCCCTGCTCGGAAACCTCCATGGCGCCCAGAATAGTAAGGTCAACTTTTTGGCTTCTGATCATCCCAAAACTAAATGCAGAATCGAAAAAAGACGCGCCCGGAAGTGAGGTGATGGTTTGTTTTCCTGCATTGATAAGATCGGGGTCTTCTTCGCCTTCATAAGGAAATGGACCCATTCCTAGTATTCCATTTTCACTTTGGAATTCTACGGAGAGATTTTCAGGGATATAGTTTGCGACCAAGGTGGGAATCCCGATACCCAGGTTTACGTAGTAACGGTCTTTGACTTCTTTGGAAATCCGCTGTGCGATTTGTTCTTTTGTTAACATTACTCTCCTCTTTTTCTATTGGTTACACGCTCGATTCGTTTCTCATATTTTTCTCCCTGGAAAATTCTTTGCACCATAATTCCCGGAATATGGATTTCATTGGGGTCCAGCTCGCCTGGTTCCACGAGTTCTTCCACTTCTGCAATGGTGATTTTTGCGGCTCCCGCCATGGGAAGGTTGAAATTTCTTGCGGTTCCTCTGAAGATCAAATTTCCGGTGTAGTCACCTTTCCAAGCTTTCACGATGGAGAAATCGGCATCGAAGGCATGTTCCAAAATATGCATTTTGCCATGGAATTCTTTGGTTTCTTTTCCTTCTGCGACCTCGGTTCCGTAACCTGTTGGAGTGTAGAATGCAGGGATTCCGGCTTGTGCGGCACGGCATTTTTCTGCCAAAGTTCCCTGTGGCGTGAGTTCCACTTCCATTTCGCCGGTGAGCATCTGTCTTTCGAATTCTGCGTTTTCACCTACGTAGGAAGCAATCATTTTCTTTATTTGGTGCTTTTTCAGCAATAATCCCAATCCGAAATCGTCAACTCCGGCGTTATTGGAAATGCAGGTAAGGTCTGTCAAACCTTTTTCGACCATTGCGTTGATGCAATTTTCCGGAATTCCGCAAAGTCCAAAACCGCCAAGCATGATGGTTTGTCCGTCTTTGATATCGGCGATGGCTTCTTGGGCGTTTTTTACTCTTTTATCGATCATTTTTTTGTCTGATTTTTTCGCAATTAAATTTAATGAATTTTTTGGAATTTTTGGTTTGTTGCTAAAATCTTGATTTGGTGGTGCTTCCCCGCGTGAGGGATTGCAACGGAAACCCCGCAGTAGCGTTGGATTTAGGGAAGGAACGAGGAGTTGCAGTGAAAAGCCCGACCCGAGCTGCTGGAAAATTGTGCATGGTTTTGGTAAGCGATGGAGAGGGACACGCCATGATGAGTTGAAGTGCGGAAAGCGGATTGGATGGAGTTTTCCTAAGATTGGTTGCTAAAGGGATTGCGTAGTTGTCCATCCTAACAATAACAATCCCGAGAGAAAAATTTTGCTTTGTTGTTGTGCATGAGGAAAAAATGTTTTATTTTTGCAAACCGTTAACCAACCTCTGACGAAGGACGTGAATGTTGCTTAGCTTGACCAATATTTTTTATAAAAAAATGGATTTATTAAAGTACGTACAAGACAAGTACATTACGAAAAACGAATTCCCAGAATTCAAAGCCGGTGACACCATCACTGTGTATTACGAGATTAAGGAAGGCCAGAAAACGAGAACCCAGTTCTTTAAAGGAGTGGTGATTCAGCTGAGAGGAACTGGTGCTACCAAAACTTTCACCATCAGAAAAATGAGCGGTGATGTGGGTGTAGAGAGAGTTTTCCCGATCAACATGCCTGCATTGCAGAAAATTGTGGTAGATAGAAGAGGTAAAGTGAGAAGAGCGAGAATCTACTATTTCAGAAACCTTAGAGGTAAAAAAGCGAGAATCAAAGACGCTTCTTACAAATAAGAATTCAGACAACAACAATAGAGAAACCCACCGGATTTATTTGGTGGGTTTTTCATTTTTGGAGTGCGGCAATACATTCTTCCCGAATTTCCCAGATTTTTTTCGGTGAATAAGGAATTTGGGAATTCTCTTTCAAATACCGCTCGATAAATTTCTGATGGTATTCAAACTTGAAATCGGGAATCTGCTCGGGTTGAATTTCCACCTCCTCGATCAAATCATAAACAAAGTCTTCAGGTTTTGAGTTTTTTCTGGTGAAGTCGAAAATTTCATTTTTGTACTTTAAATAATTGTGGGCTTCAGGAATTTCCAGAAGTCGATATTTCTCTAAAACGGACGATATCTTTGGCGTGTTCAAAGTGTTCATTTTAAAGATTCCTAGAAATAGCTTTATTTCTTCCACTCCGTTTTCATTTGCCAATTTTTTTAGCAGGGTATGTTTGGTGCTGCACGTTCCGCCATGATCTTTAAATACACAGAGTTCATCATTTTTGTTTTTATTTCTTCTGTAGGGCAAAATTTTAACAAAAGCTGCTGCTCCCGAAAAACCAGCAATATTCAATTCAAGAAATTGCCTGGAAACTATTCCATGTGATTTTATTTTGAAATCTAACATAAAAAAAACCGCCCAGGAAAACTGGACGGTCATAAAGTTATGAATTAAAAATTATTTTTTAATCATCAGTTTAGAAGAATAGTTCACGCCCATTCCAGAAACTTTCACCATGTAAACACCGTTTGTTAAATTCTGGGTATTTACTGCTTCAGTCGGATTGATTCTTTGGTTTGAGACCATTTTTCCTGAAGCGTCATAGATTTCTACGACCACTTTTCCGGCAATATTTTTACCAGCTTTGATGAAGAATTCATTTTTGGCTGGGTTTGGATAGATGTTCATGGCATCTTTCACCGCAGTTTCAGAAGTGGCCAAGGTGTAATCTTTACAGATGGATTGATCGTTTGGATCAACTTCGGTCCAATCTGCAACTTGGTCATTGATATTGGTTGGTGAACCTGCAGACGCATTCAGTCCTAAACCTCTTTTTGCAAACACATTGATGATCATACATTTGTCTGGTCCACCGTGTAAACCGAAAGGATCAAAATTACCAGGAGCAGTTGGAGCACCTGGAACTCCGGCAATTGCAGCTTCTGCCGCAAGAATCGCGTTTCTACCCTGGATGAATCCCGGATTGGTTGGAGTCAGTTTCAGTGCGTTGGTAACCAATTCCAATACCTTGTAGCTGCCGCTATTTTTATTGGCCATCACATTTGAAGCGTAACCATATTTTTCAACATATTTCCAATGAAGATCCCAAAGCATTGTTGCCCAAACAAATCCAATAGAGTGTACATCCGGTACGATCTGCCCCAGTGTGTTGGTGTACTCCATTCCATTGGTGTCATCGTAAGAATAGGAATTGATTGCCATATCCGGTGAATAAGGAGCAGGACGAATTCCACCACCAGTGATTGGTTCTGAAATCGCATAAGTACCAATTCCTCTAGGAACGGAAGCATTGTCTCCAGGTCTGTTTGTAAGCATTAACGCAAAGAAATCAGACCAGCCCTCTCCCATTTGTTCTTTATTTGCACTTGAACTAAGAGATCCTACAAGTCTGGTTGAAATTCCGTGACCATATTCGTGGGCCACAATTCCATTATCAAAGTCTCCATCTCTAAATTTTTGAGCAGCTGGATCATATTTCAGGGTCACATTCACAGTGGTTCCACCAGTAATGAGTCCTTTCATGTATAAACCTTCAGAATTTGGAATCAATACAGACGGAATAGTGATATTAGGGTTTGTTCCTCCCATTCCTGATGTAGGTGTAGAATCCGGCAAACTGTAGATGATCGCTCCAATGGCACCAGCGTTTTGTGCAGCCTGAACTTTTGCCTGGAATTCACATGTTCCTCTTTCAATTAATCCGATTTTTCCAGCAAGTGAGCCGGCAGGAAGTGGTGTACAGGCATCAAGTACCGGAGACAGTTTTACGTCTGCAGTAACACCTGTAGCAGTTAATGCCGGTCCAAATGTGGTGGAGATCAAAGCTTCAGTTTCTCTGTTTACAGCTTCTGCCGGTGCATTATAATAAAGTCTTTGAATTACGGATGGATTCCAAAGATACATTTGCATTCTTCCTCTGGAACCATCACCTGGCGTAGAGAAGTTCGCATTATCTGTTCCTCCTCCGTCTTGGGCTTCAGCCATTACATAGTCATTCTGAGCTCCTCCTCTTCCGAAGTTATAGGCCTGGAAGTTTTTGGCGGTTTCGGTGAATCCTAATGAATAAAAAATGTCGTGCATCTTATTATTCATGTAGAACAAGTTAGTGATAGCAGCATTCAAATTGCCATTAGTATCATTGACCACAAAAGGAAAATCAAAAAGTCTATTTGTACCTCCATCTGCATAAGCTCCCGGAGCGTTGACATTCGCTTTGTCTTCATAAGCCATCACGTTATTCCCACGGGTTGTATTGTAGGAACCAGTATACGTACCTCCAGAGATGGTGTGCCAACCGTCTGTAACAGCGTTTGGAAGAATTCCCACATCATTCCACGGATTAGTAAGCAATGCTCTATTGCCGTGGATAGGACTTTCAACCGGCAATGGGAAAACCCTGTATGTTGCATCTAAAGCAGCAGCAGCTGTGGCAACTTTTGGGGCAGAAACTTCTGAACCAGACTGATGTGCAAAATCTACTGTGAAACCTTCAGGATTGTGTGAAGAGTAATCGTGGTGATAAGCATCATGTCTAAAGCTACAAGAAATCGTCAAGTTTTCTTTACTTAAAATCTCACCGGTCACTGCATCAGCCAAAATATGCCAGTATGCACTGCTTCCTGTTTCAGGGAAAACGAACTCCTGAGCCAATCTCAAATCATTATTTTCAGTCTGAAAATAAATTGGTCTGGTTTTCACGAAAGGAGTGTCTAGATCTGCATCCTTAATCCCGAGAATGGTATAGCTGGAGCTGTTTTTAAGGTTGATCTTTGAAGCCATTTTCGTGAATACTTCCTGAGCTGGTCTCCCGGAGCTAGGAGACGAAACATTCGCATAAGTTTTGGCAAAAGCTTCAGTGAGATAGAAAATCTGGTCTTTTTTAATTAATGATTTCCCGGTAGCGTTGTAAATCGGAATTCCTTGATAAGACTGTTGGAAGTCGATTACATTTCCTTTCATCGATTCTGAATAATCAACATTGGTGATTTCAAAATCTTTCAAATCTGATTTCAGTATGCCGCTTTTTGCAGAAAGATGGCTCTGAAGAATAGATTTGAAATCTTGCGCATTGGCATTTCCGATCGAAAACAAAAAGCAAACAGCTGCTATTTTCAAAGGTAAATTTCTATTTCTCATGTATATAAATTATTTGGCTTCGAATATATAAATTATTTTGATATCTTTTGAATTTTTAACATGAAAAAAAACAAAAAAGATGCATTAATCGAAATCCGCAATATTTACCGCTGAACAGAGCGTATTCAAATGAATAAAAAATTGAAATTTCTGCGTTGTAATCTCAAGAATAAGCAATAAAAAATCCACCATTTTTCAATGGTGGACTCAATTATTAAAAAATATCCGGAATTAGTTTCCTTCCATTTTCTTTTTCAGTTCTGCCAAAGCGTCGATGTCACCAAGAGTGGTTTTTTCTTCGCCAGAAGATGCAGCCGGTTTAGATGCCGCTTCTTTGACATTTCTCTTTTCCTCGTCTCTGAAAGTTCCGGTGTGTGAAACCACTACTCTCTTGAACTCCTTATTGAACTCAATCACTTTGAAATTCGCTTCTTCACCTTTCTTGATTTTGGAACCGTCTTCTTTCTCCAACAATCTTGCAGGACAGAAAGCTTCTACTTCCACATCTTCAAACTGAACTTGGGCACCTTTGTCGAAAACCTCAGTTGCTTTTCCTGCATGAACAGTTCCTTCAGCATATTTGGTTTCGAATTTATCCCAAGGATTCTCTTGAAGTTGTTTGTGACCCAATGAAAGTCTTCTAGCAGCAGTGTCTAATTCCAGCACCACTACATCTAACTTATCACCCACTGCACAGAATTCAGATGGATGTTTGATTTTTTTGGTCCAAGAAAGATCAGAGATATAGATCAAACCATCAATTCCTTCTTCCAATTCCACGAAAACTCCGAAATTGGTGAAGTTTCTCACGGTTCCAACATGTTTAGAACCTACTGGATATTTGGTTTCGATATTTGCCCATGGATCTTGAGAAAGTTGCTTCATTCCCAAAGAAATTTTTCTGTCTTCTCTGTCCAAAGTCAATACTTCAGCTTCGATTTCATCTCCTACTTTCACGAAATCACCTGCACTTCTCAAGTGGGTTGACCAAGACATTTCAGAAACGTGTACCAATCCTTCCACACCTGGAGCAACCTCAACGAATGCACCGTAGTCAGCAAGAACTACCACTTTTCCTTTCACTTTGTCACCAACTTTCAAATCAGCTGAAAGCGCATCCCATGGATGTGGTTCCAATTGCTTCATACCCAACTGGATTCTTGTTTTCTCATCATCGAAATCAAGAATAACCACTTTCACAGTTTGTCCGTCTTCTAAGATTTCTGATGGATGGTTTACTCTAGACCAAGAAAGATCGGTAATGTGGATCAAACCGTCAACACCTCCTAAATCGATGAACACACCGTAAGAAGTAATGTTTTTCACGGTTCCTTCCAGAACCTGACCTTTTTCAAGCTGAGCGATAATTTCTTTTTTCTGGCCTTCTAAGTCTGCTTCGATCAACGCTTTGTGAGAAACCACAACGTTTTTGAATTCTGGGTTGATTTTCACCACTTTGAATTCCATTGTTTTTCCTACAAACTGATCGTAATCTTTGATAGGCTTCACGTCGATCTGAGAACCTGGCAAGAAAGCCTCGATTCCATAAACATCTACGATCATACCACCTTTGGTTCTAGATTTCACGAATCCGTTCACGATTTCACCTGTTTCGTGAAGTTCATTCACTTTATCCCAAGCTTTAAGCGTTCTTGCTTTTTTGTGGGAAAGCTGAAGCTGACCGGATTTGTCTTCTCTTCTATCCACCATCACTTCCACCTCATCACCAACAGCTAAACCTTGGTTGTAACGGAATTCGTTAAGAGAAATTACTCCTTCAGATTTAAAATTGATGTCCACGATCGCTTCTTTGTCGGTAAGTCTTACCACTTTACCAACGAGCACATCATTGTCATGCAAGTTTTTCAGAGACCCGTTATAGATTTCTTCTAGGTCGCTTTTTTCTTTTCTCGCATCGGCATCTAGACCGGACTCAAAAGAATCCCAGTCAAACTGTTCTGGAGCTACGTTTTGGTTCAAAAGAACCTCTTCTTTGTGTGTCGTTTCAGACATAAAATAAAAAATTTGTATTCCTGCTTTTTCGATGATTGGCTGAATGTGGTTTTCGAAAAATACGGAAGATGTTAATTGTTAAGGTTTTAAGCTTCGCCAAATACTCCCACAAAAAGTGGTGCAAAAATACAAGTTTTTTATCTATTGGCAATGATTTCTTGTTAATTAATGAAGATATATTTTTAGAAATAATGAAAAAAGGATTAATAATTTTCTTTGAGCCAGATATTGATATCAACACCAGAAGATCTATTGAGTTTTTTCTGAGCATGAATTTTCTATGCTTTGCCGTATTCAGAGTTACAAAAGTATATTGTTTTATATCTTTCCTAAATATAACCAAGATAAGGCAATAAATCCAAAAAAAATCTTACCGGTCTCATTTTCAAACCCAAGCGTTTTCTTATACCTTTGCAAAATGAATTTAGAATCAATCTATGAAAAACTGCAGATTCAGGACACGAACCAAATGCAGAAATCTACCTATACTGCAACAGAAAACCAAAAAGACGTTATCCTTCTCTCTCCCACAGGATCAGGCAAAACGCTGGCTTTTCTATTTCCGTTGCTTAGAAATTTAAAGAAAAACACTTCAGGAATTCAGGCAATGATCCTGGTTCCGGCAAGAGAATTGGCATTACAGATCGAACAGGTTTTTAAGCAAATGGGGACCGATTACAAAGTCACCATCTGTTACGGCGGACATGATAAAAAGATTGAAATCAACAACTTTCGGGAAGCACCTGCCTTGTTAATTGGTACACCGGGAAGAGTCGCTTATCATTTAAGAAATGAAAATTTTGACGCATCAACAATCAAAACTTTGGTTTTAGATGAGTTCGACAAAGCATTAGAACTCGGTTTTGAAGAAGACATGAATTACATTATTCAGGCTTTGGAAAACTGTTCCCAACGCATCCTTACTTCTGCGACTGCGATGGAAAAAATCCCGTCTTTTGTCGGTTTAAAAGATGAAAAAACCATTAATTTTCTTAAACTTCAGGAATCAAAACCTGATATCCAGTTGAGAAAGGTAATGACTACCCCGGAAGAAAAATTGGACACTTTATTTCATTTAATCTGTAAAATCGGAAATAAAAGGACACTCGTTTTCTGCAATCACCGCGATGCTGTGGAGCGTATTTCTGAGCTTTTAAGAGAAAAAGGAATCGAACGCGAAACCTTTCATGGTGGGATGGAACAAGACGAGCGGGAACGCGCACTGCTGAAATTCAGAAATGATTCTTCACGGATTTTGATTACCACAGATTTGGCTTCGCGCGGACTGGATGTTCCGGAGGTGGAATCGATCGTTCATTACCAGTTACCGCCGAAAGAAGATGCTTTCATTCACCGAAACGGCCGTACCGCGAGAATGAATGCGAAAGGTTTTGCCTACTTAATTATGACTGAAGACGAGAATTTTCCCTTCGTAAAAAATAATACTCCGGAAGAAAATGTTTCCGAAAGCAACCGTGTTCCCGGAAAAACGCCTTTCCAAACCATTTACATCAGCGCAGGAAAAAAAGATAAGGTAAATAAAGTGGATATTGTGGGCTATCTCATCAAAAAAGGAGAACTCAGCAAAGAAGACATCGGCATAATTGAAGTAAAAGACACCACTTCCTACGTTGCGGTTGACCGTAAAAAGGTAAAAGATTTGCTAAAAAAATTATCTACGGAAAAGCTAAAAGGCAAAAAAGTAAAAATGGAAGTTGCTTACTAGATTAATCCCAAAATTTTTTACCTTTACCATTCTAGATTTCCTTTTCTATGAAACTTAATTTACCCGATAAACTCTATTATTCCATAGGTGAAGTAGCGAAAGCGTTCAATGTAAATGCATCGCTCATTCGATATTGGGAGCAGGAATTCCCGATCATTAAACCCAAAAAAAACAAAAAAGGAAACCGGTATTTCACACCCGACGATTTGAAAAACCTGCAAATGATTTATCACCTGGTCAAAGAGAAAGGCTATACTTTGGATGGTGCCAGAATCGCTTTGACAACCAATTCCAAAATTTCTGAAACCATCACGATAATTGACCGCCTGGAATTCGTGAAGGCGGAACTTCAAAAATTAAAAGATTCCCTTGTTGAAAAGCCGGAATAGGTCTTTTCACCCATAGAAATCCGTGATTTCACCAGCTAAAAAAGCGTGTTTTTCACCTCACAATAACGGTGTTTTCACCATGTGCTGTATTGGACTTTTGAGATAAGTTTGTAAAAACCTTTTACGATGAATCTCAATTTCCAAATTTCAGCAGCCAAAAATTATTTTTTCGGATTCGCGACTTCTGGCGCGATTCTTTTCTCCGGATTGATCTATTTTAACAAAACCGAAAACAAAGCCGAATCGCAAGAAAATGCCATATCTGCGGACTATTTGGCTGTGGAGAAAGTGAAGCTAAAAAAATTCGATCCCAACAGTCTCACTGAATTGGAGTGGAAATCAATGGGTTTCTCAGATCGCCAAGTTGCCACAATCCTCAAATACAAATCTATTGTCGGAGGGAATTTCACTTCAAAACAGCAGCTGAAAAAATGTTATGCCATTTCTGATCAGAAATATGCAGAACTGGAATCTTTTATAATGCTTCCCGAGACTGCAACTTCTGCGAAGGGACCTCATCAATCAAACGCTAATGCCAGAAATTACGGTGACTATTCTTCCTACAAACCTTACAATTCAAAAAAGGAATTAAGAATTCCCGGCAAGTTTAATCCTGATGTTTTCACCGTTGATGATTTCATGAAGATGGGCTTCACGGAGAATCAGTCCATTGCAATTTTGAAGTACAGAAATTATCTCGGCGGCAGTTTTATCAGCAAAGAAAAATTCAAAGCATGTTTCATCATCAGCGACGAGAATTACAAAAAGATGGAGCCCTTTCTACTTTTGCCTGAAAAAACTCCTGAAAACTTCACCATTACCAAACCAAGTTATCAAAAAACTGATTTCAGGCCAGAAAAAGCACAAATCCCCTATCAAAACTTCGATCCAAACACGACCGATTTAGAAGGCTGGAAAAAACTGGGGTTTTCTGAAAAGCAGGCGCAAGTCATCATCAATTATCGCGATCGAAATCTGCACGGCAGCTTTAAAACTTTGGATGATATCGAGAGATGTTTTGTAATCTCCAGTGAAAAGTTTCAGGAAATGAAGCCATATATTGTCTTGAAAACTGAAAATACGTCTACGCAACAAACTTCTTCCAACACCACAAACAGCAATTTTTCTTCGAAATCCAGCGATCTAAAAACCGATTTCTCGAAAACGAATTTAAATGAAATCACCTATAAACAGCTGATCGAGTTTGGTTTTGACGAAAAATCTGCGGCAAGTTTCATTGGTTTCCGAAACAAGCTGGGTGGTTTTGTGAACAAGGAACAAATCCTGGAAACGTACAATATCGATAAAGATTTAGCACAGAAACTGGTAAATGGATCACCGTTGAACACTGACCAGGTTCAGAAATACAGTTTAATGGATGCACCGGAGTCCTGGTTGAAAAACCACCCCTATTTTAAATACTATGCAGATAAAATCATCTATTACCGGATTTCCTATACCAACGAGAACAAATTTTTCAGAACAATGAAGGTAAAACCGGAATATGAAGCCAAAATGCGACTTTACCTAAAATAAAATCAGCTCCCGAAGAAGCTGATTGTTATCAAAGTTTGAACGATTACTTTTTGATAAACTTGAAAGCCTTGTCGTCAACTTTCAACAGGTAGATGCCTGCACTTAAACCTTCCACACTGATCGAATTCTTGTTTTTAAAAGGGTTTGATTCTTGTCTCAAAATTTTTCCGGAAAGATCAAGAATAGTTGCATTCCTGATTGATGAAATTTGATTTCCGCGCAAAAACAATTGCGTTCCTGTCACCGGATTCGGATAAACATTGATATCGCTGTTTTCAGAAAGATTCACATCGGAAATGGCAAGAATCCCTATACCATCACAATAATTCACCGGATATTGAGTCCATTGTGTACTGTCAAATGTTGTCACAGGATCGTTTACAGAGGAATTTCGGTAGAGGGACTGATTTCCCAAAGTGGAAAAATTATTGACTCCGGAAATCCCTACAGCATCCACAGTAGAGGATTTGTAGCGCAGTTCAATATAATTACTTCCATCAAAAGTCATTTGCGGAGCCGCAGTTACAAATCTTGCTTCATTATTGGTGATGCAGCTGAAAGTTGACCTTGGATTTAAAACAACAAAAGTGGAATTATTTTCCACAACACCTTCCAATTCATAGGGTGCCGGGAAATAGTAGTTTGTTCCGCTATAAAACTGGATGCTTAACCTGTAATTACTTAAATTCACAGGATGGCCTGTTTTATTGGTGATTTCCAGGGCTTTGTTATCTGCAGTTCCTTCAAGATATTTGGTGATCATCAAATCTTTAGCATAAATATCTGTGTTTAAGGTCGTGGTAGAAACCAGATTACTTTCCGCAGACTCCATATAATTATTATTGTAGGCTTTAACCGTGAAATTATATGGCGTTCCCGGAGTCAGATGGTCCGCAAAAAATGAATTCCCTTTACTGTATCCAATATAGGTTCCATTTTGATATACTTTGTATCCCAAAACTGATGAATCCGATAGCGGTGTCCAACTGAGTTTTACAAAATATGCACTGGTTTGGGCAACGTTCAAGTCGGCAATTGCTTGTGGTGCGACAGTACTCGGGGTTTGATTCCAAATCAAATTCACCCATTCCGGATGATCGATAAATGGATTTCGGTTTCCCTGTACCGCATACACATTATTATTTCTTTCTATTTCCCTGGGCGAAACCGGATCCTGGTTATGCCATTGCAGAAGCATCGCGATGTACCAATCATCGTAAGCTTTTTCTTCCGTTCCGTCTAATGGACAGGTATCATTCGCCGGCGAAGTGCCATTGTTATAATTAAAGGAGTTCAATTTTCCTTCATATCTAACTACATAATAGAGAAGTGTTCTAGCGATATCACCTTTAAAGGCATTGTGCGGCTCGTAAACTCTTCCTGTATAAGGTGAATTTGGAGTAGCATTCTTTGCTTGTTTTGAGCCATTGGTAAAAGTATAATACACTTGCGACGGCGGACTTGTAACTCCTATTCCATAGGGATAATTACTTCTCAACTGGTTAATTCTAGCATCGGTTGGAATCACAAAAAACAAATCGGAATACATCGGATAGTTGCTATTGAAAGAACTTTGAGGCATCTGGTGTTCACGATTCCATCCCAATCCTTCCGCATTCGCAGAACCAATAATTTGTTGGTTAGTATAGTGATAAGCTGTAGTGCCGGTCGGATTATTTGAATAAATATCGAGTAAATAAGTAGTGTTGGAAGCATCGAAATCATAAAAATGATCGATATCGGTTTGGTTGTAAAGATTCGGCAAATCCCCGTAATGCCAATTGATATATTTCGCCGAAATAATGTCGTGAAGTTTGGTTTTCAAAGCATAACCCACCAAACCGGATGTTCCGTCGTAATACCCTGCTGGAATTTGAGAAAACCCCAAAAAAGGGATCAAAAATAGAAAATATAGAACTCTTCTCATTACTAAAGTATTTTTTCGCGGCTAAATTACAACTTAACTCTGACGAATTCCTTAAAATTAAATTAAATTTAACATAACTGGAATTATATCATATTGAAAAAATTACCTATTAAAAAATCGGCAAAATAGTTACCCTTTTTTTTCCACTTTTTGGTTATCTTTGGAGCCAAATAAAAAATATGAATAGCGAAACTCTCCAAAACCTTGATATGATTGCAAAAACCGCACGTGATTTTGCGGAAAAAAACATCCGTCCAAACATTATGGAGTGGGATGAAAGTCAGACTTTTCCGGTGGATCTTTTCCACCAATTGGGGGATATGGGTTTCATGGGAATTGTAATTCCCGAGCAATATGGTGGTTCGGGACTAAGCTATCACGAATATGTAACAATTCTGGATGAAATCTCCCAGGTTGACCCCTCAATAGGCCTTTCTTTGGCTGCACATAATTCACTTTGCACCAATCACATTTATGAATTTGGGAATGAGGAACAACGCCACAAGTGGCTTCCGCAATTGGCTTCAGGAAAAGTGATCGGCGCATGGGGATTAACTGAACACAACACGGGATCCGATTCCGGAGGAATGAGCACAACCGCAGTGAAAGATGGCGACCATTGGATTCTGAATGGCGCAAAAAATTTCATCACCCATGCGATTTCAGGAGATATTGCGGTGGTAATGACCAGAACCGCAGAAAAGGGTGCAAAAAACAACTCCACCGCTTTTGTTCTGGAAAAAGGAATGCCCGGTTTTTCTTCTGGTAAAAAAGAAAACAAATTAGGCATGCGCGCTTCGGAAACCGCAGAGCTTATATTTGATAATGTTCGCGTTCCGGATTCCCACCGTTTGGGAGAAGTCGGCGAAGGCTTCAAACAGGCCATGAAAATTCTAGACGGAGGAAGGATCTCCATCGCAGCATTGAGCCTTGGAATCGCAAAAGGTGCCTACAAAGCTGCACTGAAGTATTCTTTGGAAAGACATCAGTTCGGAAGACCAATCAATCAATTCCAGGCAATCAACTTTATGCTTGCAGACATGGCCACCGAAATCGATGCCGCGGAACTACTGATCAGAAGAGCGTCTGATTTGAAAAACGCAAAACAAAAAATGACCAAAGAAGGTGCAATGGCAAAATTATTTGCTTCAGAAGCCTGTGTGAAAATTGCCAATGACGCGGTTCAAATCTTCGGCGGATATGGTTACACCAAAGATTTTCCTGCAGAAAAATATTACAGAGACTCCAAACTTTGCACCATCGGCGAAGGAACTTCAGAAATTCAGAAATTAGTGATAGGTCGGGAAATTTCGAAATAAATAAGATTAAAATAGAAAAAAACCGTCCCGTTAAAAAATTTCGGGACGGTTTTTTATGGTCTTTTTAAATAGAAAATCACCGCTGATTTCAGCAATTATTATATGCCGATTTTTCTATATTTGCCTAAATTTAGTTTTTAATGGAAAAGATAGACGCACTGAATCAGGTCGCAGAATTTCACAAGACCTTTAACGCTCCCATTTTGGAAAGTCCACAAATTCCGTCTAAAGCTAGGTGTGAATTGCGCGTTTCGCTGCTTCAAGAAGAATTGAACGAACTAAAGCAAGCCATCGCAGACGAAGACATGGTGGAAATTGCTGACGCATTATGCGACTTGCAATATGTTTTGAGCGGTGCAGTCTTGGAATTCGGCTTGGGCGAAAAATTCGTGGACCTTTTCAATGAGGTACAGCGCTCCAATATGTCCAAAGCCTGCTCCAATCAATCAGAAGCCGACGAAACCGTTGCATTCTACAGGGAAAAAGGAGTCGAAGCTTTCTCCGAAGTTTCCGGAAAAAAAATCAATGTCCACAGAAAGTCCGACCACAAGGTATTAAAAAACAAATACTACTCCCCTGCAGATCTGAAATCTATTTTAGAAAAGTAATTAATACGACCCACATCAAAACCCCATGAAAAAAATTTTCAAAACCATTTTTTCGGCTTCTGCCATACTATTGATACTGTCTTCTTGCGAGGCAAAAAAAGTGGTTGTAAACCGCGAAGTTGACACCACAAATGACGGAAAAATGCTACTCGGAACCCAAACAAAAAGCCAACTTTTGAAGGCTCCCTATAGTGACTGGTATGTAAAGGAACATGATGAATACGCCATTGACCAAAAAGCACTTTCTGAATTGAGAAAGAAAAAGATCGGTTCATACAGCATTACTTTGGTGATGGGAACTTGGTGCGACGACAGCCATCGCGAAGTTCCCAGACTTATGAAAATTTTGGAAGAACTAAAATATCCTGAAAAAAGGATGACCATCATCGCGGTAAACCGGAAAAAGGAATCCCCAAGCGGCACAGAGGGCATTTACAACATCCAAAAAGTTCCCACGATCATTGTTCAAAAATATGGCAAGGAAATTGGTAGAATTATTGAAAGTCCGAAATCCGGCTGGCTGGAAAGAGACCTATTAGAAATTTTAAACAAGGATACTTCCTCCATAAAAGACATTTTAAAATAAATTGGAAAAAAAAATTCACATAAAAGCATTTTTATTAGGAGCTGCAGCAATGTTGCTCCTATTCTTTTTCTGGAAAAAAATCAGCAGTAAAAATGAAGATCAAGTTCAAACTGATGCTTACATCATCATGAACCAAATCCGGAAAATGAACAAAATGGTGGTTCTGGAACAGGATTTTTCAAACATGCAGAAAACTAAAATCACTTCGCAATTGCTCGGAAGTCCACACCTGCCTGTTTCAGAAAAAAACATCATCACTTTTACCAAGACCACCGCACAAGTTTCTTACGACCTCGATAAAATGAAAATTGAAGTCGATTCCATCAACAAGAAACTGATTATCCGCGAAATTCCAAAACCAGAAATCAAAATCATTCCAAGTGTTGAGATCAGTTCAATGGACGACTCTTTCCTGAACCGCTTTGACGAGCAAGACCTTAAAAGAATTACCCAAAGTGCAAAAGACCAAGCCTACAAATCCGTCAATCAAGCCAAACTAAAGATCGACGCCAAAAAACAATTGATGGAAAACCTGGATCAAATTATGGTTTTAGCTAAGGCATTAAATTACAAAATTGAAGATAAAACTGGGGTATTAGATTCTCTTGAACTATAAGCCATTTTTCGTTTAAAAAACTCAAAAACTATTATTATTAATTATTTCAATTAAGATTAGAACTTCAATTAAACAATTCTATTTACCGCCGTTTCCGAAAGCAATGCTTCCAAAATATTGATATTTCCTAATCCGGTAAAAGACTTCCTTACCATACAAAGTAAAGAAAACCGAGAATTAAGCTACAGAATATTCAGTGCCGCAGGAGAATTGACCGGAAAAGGAATTTCAATTGACAAGAAAATCAATGCAGAAAAATTAGCACCCGGCAATTATGTCATAGAATTGACCGACAAAGATGGAAACACTTCATCGAGTAAGTTTATAAAACTATAACTTGATATAAATACCATTTGCAAAATCGTTCCAAATTGATTTTTGGGACGATTTTTTTTGCATGGAATATCCTTCCTCCAACGCAATAAAAAGTGATTTCAAGACAAATCAAAAGCAGTTGCACATCCCATTGATTTCCGTTAAATTATTCACAAAGTGGGAGAACAGATGCAAACTGTCACGATTTTTGCTCTAAAAAAAATCGCAATTTACACGAAATCAAAATATTGACGTTATGAAATATAAAATAAAAGCCATATTTCCATCAGAAAAAGATGCCGAAAAGGCTGCCTCTATGCTGAGAAAAGCTGGCTATAAAAAAGAATTCCTAGGATACACCCAAAACGCAAACATGCAACCAGAAAAACTGGTTGAAGAAAATCATTCTGAAAAAAACCTGGTCACCATATTTACTCCAAATCTGAATCGTGCTTACAAGGCAAAAAATATGATGTCCAGAATTGGTGCCATTTCCACCAAAGTAAAAAACATCGTTACCAATAACATCATCAGTGAAGACAGGAAAAACAACTTTAAGAATTTGGTAAATAACCTGCATAAAAACTTGATCGACTACCATCCGGAAAACATTTTCAGCGGATTTCCTTCAAAGCAATCCAATATCGAAAAGATTTCAGATTAGGACATAATTGTTTTCGAAAATATGCGGCAGCTCCACCAAATCGATCGCCACTTCCAAATCCAAAGTTTTCCGAAAACAAAGGCAATAATTTACCCAAATGCTTAGCTATCACTTCAAAAATCATGCAGCCAGCTTGAATTTTGCAGCCTGTCTTTTTTCAAAATCAAAAAATTAACAAAATTTGCCTATTTTTGTAGCTTATAATTTTTTAGTTTAAAATGATTAAAATCACTCTTCCGGACGGAAGCATCAAGGAATTTGAAGGCGCGGTAACTCCGCTCGACGTAGCAAAATCAATCAGTGAAGGTTTGGCAAGAAACACTATTTCTGCCATGGTTAATGGAACTCAGACGGAGATTTCAACACCTATAACCACAGATTCTACGGTTCAGTTGCTTACCTGGAATGATGATTTGGGGAAGAAAGCGTTTTGGCATTCCTCCGCCCACCTTTTGGCGCAGGCGATTTTAGAATTCTATCCAGATGCGAAACTGACCATTGGTCCCGCTATAGAAAGCGGATTCTACTATGATGTAGATTTCGGTGACGAGGCATTGTCTGAAAAAGATTTCGAGAAAATCGAAAAGAAAATGCTGGAAAACGCAAAAAAAGACGCAACATTCTATCTTTATGCGGTCTCAAAAGCAGATGCACTTAAAGAATATGCCGATAATCCTTATAAAACAGAATTGATTTCAAACCTAAATGATGGTGAAATCACCTTCTGCACGCACGATAATTTCACCGATTTATGTCGCGGAGGTCACATTCCATCCACCGGAATCGTGAAAGCCGTGAAAATCCTAAACGCAGCAGGTGCATATTGGCGAGGTGATGAGAAAAATAAGCAATTGACCAGAGTTTACGGAATCTCCTTCCCGAAACAAAAGGACTTGACAGAATATCTGGAAAGACTGGAAGAAGCTAAACGCCGCGACCACCGAAAACTCGGAAAAGAACTTGGGATCTTTGCATTCTCTGAAAAAGTGGGAGCAGGACTTCCGCTCTGGTTGCCGAAAGGAACCGCACTTCGAAAAAAATTGGAAAATTTCCTTTCCGAAGCGCAAAAAAAATCGGGTTATGAATTCGTAATGACGCCACACATCGGCGCAAAAGAACTTTACGTAACTTCTGGACATTGGGACAAATATGGTGCCGATAGTTTCCAACCAATCAAAACCCCGAATGAAGGTGAGGAATTTATGTTAAAACCAATGAACTGCCCTCATCACTGCGAAATCTATAAAGTCGGGCAATGGTCCTACAAAGATTTACCGAAACGATTTGCAGAATTTGGAACGGTGTACCGTTACGAACAGTCCGGAGAACTTCATGGATTGACAAGAGTTCGCGGATTTACCCAGGATGATGCACACATTTTCTGTACACCGGATCAGTTGATGGCAGAATTTGAAAACGTGATCGATTTAGTGATGTATGTTTTCAAAAATTTGGGATTTGAGGATTTTGTGACCCAGGTTTCGTTGAGAGATCCCGATAATAAAGAAAAATACATCGGTAGCGACGAAAACTGGAAAAAAGCTGAAAATGCGATTATTCAAGCCGCAGCAAATAAAGGCCTAAAAACCGTTGTGGAATATGGAGAAGCCGCTTTCTACGGCCCGAAACTGGACTTTATGGTGAAAGATGCTTTAGGCAGAAAATGGCAACTCGGAACCATTCAGGTGGACTACAATCTACCCGAAAGATTCGATTTGTGGTACACCGGAAGTGACAATGAGAAACACCGCCCGGTCATGATTCACCGTGCGCCGTTTGGTTCCATGGAAAGATTTATCGCCATTTTACTGGAAAACACCGCTGGAGATTTCCCACTTTGGTTGGCTCCGGATCAGTTCATCATATTGCCGATATCTGAAAAATATGTGGATTACGCAAAAAAAGTTTCAAATATGTTGGAAAATCACGATATTTGCGGATTGATTGACGACCGAAACGAAAAAACCGGCAAAAAAATCCGCGACGCTGAAATCAACAAATATCCATTTATGTTGATTGTGGGCGAAACCGAAGAAATCAACGGAAGCGTTTCAGTAAGAAGAAGAGGTCAAGGCGATTTAGGCGCAATGAGTGTGGAAGATTTCATTACTTACTTCAATACGGAAGCAAAAATTTAAGCCAGAAGAAATTCGCCAAAAGCCATTAGCATTAATTAACCCATAAAATATAAACCCATAGCACAGAAATTTAACTACAGAGGTAGAGGTCCACAACGACGAGTACAGGAAGATTTGCACCAGATCAATGAAAAGATCCGTGCCAAAGAAGTACGCTTGGTCGGAGACAATGTGGAACCCGGAGTTTATCCGCTTGCAAAAGCCTTGCAAATTGCCAAAGACCAGGAATTGGATTTGGTGGTGATTTCCGATAAACAGGAACCTTACATTTCGCGAATTTTAGATTACAAGAAATTCCTTTACGAGCAGAAGAAAAAACAGAAAGAACTGAAGGCAAAACAGGTAAAAGTTGTCGTGAAAGAAATCCGTTTCGGACCACAAACTGACGACCACGATTACGAGTTCAAAAAGAAACACGCCGAGAAATTTCTGGAGGAAGGCTCCAAACTGAAGACCTATGTTTTCTTCAAAGGCCGATCGATCATCTTCAAAGACCAAGGTGAAATTCTACTTCTCAAATTAGCCCAGGAACTGGAACACGTAGGAAAAGTGGATCAGCTGCCAAAATTGGAAGGTAAGCGAATGATTATGATGATGAGCCCTAAGAAGGCGGCGAAATAAAATTGTGGAGTTGCAGGGAACGCTGCATGCTTCTTGAAATACATGAAGAGATTTCGGTTGAAATCTCTTTTTTTGAATAAAAAAGTGTGCGTCCTTACTTTTAAATTGGCACTTTTTCCCTATCTTTGCACACTCAAAATGTTGATAACAAAACAATAAAAACAAGACAATGTCAAAATTAAAAACGAAATCAGGTGCTAAAAAGCGTTTCAAGCTTACCGGAACCGGTAAGATCAAAAGAAAAAATGCTTACAAAAGCCACATCCTGACTAAGAAGGAAACCAAGCAGAAGAGAAATCTTACGCAAACTTCTTATGTTGCTACCGTGGACGAGAAAAGCGTTTTGCGCCAATTAGCCATCAAGTAGTTTTTATAAATCATTTCGGTTTATAAGAATTCAAAACAATTCAAAATTTTAACCCTGAATTGGAGCCCAAAAGAGTGTTGAAAAATAACACCGCACAATTCAAAAAAACAATTTAAATTATGCCAAGATCAGTAAATGCAGTAGCTTCCAGAGCTCGCAGAAAAAAAGTAATGAAGCAGGCGAAAGGTTTTTTCGGTAGAAGAAAAAATGTTTGGACCGTAGCTAAAAACGCCGTGGAAAAAGCGATGCAATACGCTTACCGCGGTAGAAAAGAGAAGAAAAGAAATTTCCGATCTCTTTGGATCACTCGTATCAACGCAGGAACCAGAGAACACGGAATGTCTTATTCCCAGTTCATGGGCGCTCTAAAGAAAAACAACATCGAGTTGAACAGAAAAGTTTTAGCGGATTTAGCAATGAATCACCCTGAAGCGTTCAAAGCAGTTGTAGATCAAGTAAAATAATGTAGAATTTTTTGTTATCAATATCAATCCTGAGCTTCGGTTCGGGATTTTTTTGTTAGCTTTGGATATTTCAAATCAAATGGATTAACCGCGAATTTCAACGGAAACCCGCATCTAATGGTCGGTAAGTTTTAAAACCTGTCGGTAAGTTTTCATCAGTTCCGTCGCGATGTTTTCGTCATTAAATTTTTGCACAAATTCCAGTCCCTTTTCTACCCGGCGTTTCCTCTCGGATTCATTATTCCAAAGGAAGAGTATTTTCGCTCGAATGTCTTCATGATTCGCAGGATCAATATAAACCGAATTTTTTCCACCCGCTTCAGGAAGTGAACTCAGATTGCTCGTAATCACGGCAGTTCCCGAAAAAAGCGCCTCAATTACCGGAATGCCAAAACCTTCAAAAAAACTCGGATAAACGAAAATATCGGCAAGTTTGTAAATCGCTGCAAGCTCTTGCATCGAAACATTTTCAAGAAAATACGTTTGGTTCTGCAATTTATTTCGAACAATATATTTTTCTACTTTCTTAAAATATTTCGTCTTTCTTCCAATAACCACTAGTGGAATCTTTGTCCCATCGATAGCTTTCACGAGATTCAGCAGGTTTTTTCTTTCTTCGATGGTTCCTACATTTAGGATAAATCTTTCGGGAAGATTGAATTTTTGCTTTACCTCACTGAAAACTTCCTGACTTTGACTTTCCTTAAAGAATTGATGACAACCTTGGTAAACGACCTTAATTTTATTTTCTGGAACTTTTAGAAACCGGATGATGTCTTTTTTGGTCTGTTCGGAAATAGCAATAACCAAATCAGCTTTCTCAGCAGCATTTTTAAATTTCCAGAAATGTATTTTCCGGTCAAATAAACTGTAATAATTTGGGAAGCGCAGAAAAATCAGGTCATGAATCGTGACAATTTTCTTGATTGGTTTTTTGCTCCATTTCAAGGGAAGTTCGCCAGAAAGTCCATGAAAAATATCCGCACCAAGATTTTGGGCATCTTTTCCCATTTTAAGCTGTCTGGAAAAGTTTCCTCTGGAGGTTTCCTTAAATATAACATTAGGAAAATCCAGGATCTCTTTTCCTCGTTCACTTTGATTTTTGTTTAAAAGAACATATTGATTTCCAGGAAAAAATTTGGCCAGAATTCTCACCAAATCGCGAGAATAGTTTCCTAAACCCGAACTGTTGTTGAAAAAGCGTTTTCCATCAAAAGCAATCTTCACCTTCTTAAAAAATATTATTTGTGGTTCTTTCTAAAAGTTTTTGGACCGGATGATGTAGTTGGGCCTTTCTTTCACCTGCTTGAAAATTTTGCCTAAATAAATCCCAATAATTCCTAAAATAATCAACTGTATTCCGCCGAAAAAAACCACGGTCATGATCAGCGAAGCCCACCCTGAAATCTCGGTCTTTGCAACAAAGGAATGGATCACATAAATTCCATATCCCACTACCGCAAACGCTGAGAATAAAAATCCTAAATATGCCGCCATGTAAAGGGGTTTCACGCTAAAAGCGGTAATTCCGGTAAAGGCAAACTTCATCATTTTTTTGAGATTATAGCTGCTTTGCCCGGTTGCTCTTTCACCCGCGGTAAAAGGGATTCCGGTTTGTTTGAATCCCATCCAGTTAGAAAGTCCGCGCAGAAAAATATCTGCTTCATTCATATTTCGAACCACATCAACAACCGAAGAATCCATCAGCCGGAAATCAGAACCACCTTCGTTAATGTTTACATCCGAAATCAGGGACAGGAATTTATAATACAGGGCCGAACTTTTTCTCTTGAATCTGGAGATTTGCTTTGGATAGGTTCGGACGGTAAAAACGATATCAAACCCTTCTTCCCATTTCCTGATCAAATCGCGAATCAATTCCGGCGGGTGCTGCAAGTCGGCGTCCATTGAAATCACGGCATTTCCGGTTGCATAATCCAAACCTGCTTTTACGGCGGGTTGATGTCCGAAATTTCTGGAAAGCTCAATGAACTTCACCTCTTCAAACTGGTTTGCAAGCTCTTCCAGTTTCTGCTGAGTATTGTCGCGGCTTCCATCATTCACAAAAATGATTTCAAAACGGTAATTTTCAAGTGTCGAAAACACTTCTCTAATTCTCTGTTGAATCAAGGAAATATTGCCTTCTTCATTGTGTGCGGGAATGACAATCGAAATTTTCTTCACTTTTTAAGTTTAATCAAGTTGGTAATCTTTCCGAAAATCTTTGACCATTAATTCGTAAATCACCCTAAACCAGACCAAACAGCAAGGTAGTGCCTTTAATGAATATTTCATGATATAATTTTCTTTGATAAATTTCGGAAATAAATCTGAGAACGAAAAACAGGTCAAAATAATCACAAAAATCAGCAATCCCAATACAATAGGTGTTTTTTCTTTTTGAATGATAAACCAAATCATCACTCCGGAAACTGCGATAATATAAGTCGGCGATTCGGAACTGGAACTGAAAAGCACGATGAACAAAAGCGTTGATGACAAAATCATCAATTGGAACGCTAAATTTTTGTGCTGATTAAGCCTTAAATAAGGTAACCCGAAAACCAAAATTCCAGGAACCAAAAAAAAGAGATTTGAAATTTCTGCGTTCCCTGAAACCCTGCGAACAATTCCCATCAATGAATAATCCTGCCTGTTTCCCAAAACCTGGTTAGACATATTTTTCTCAGTAAGCGATTGGAACCAGTCCGCATAGGACTGCAGCCCAAAATGTGGGCTTGAAATCAACATCGGCAAAATCAGAAAAAATACCGCGAAACCCGCGAACGATAAAACAAATCTCCATTTGTTCTTGACGAAGAAAAAGGAAGAAAGTCCTGCGATTCCATATATTTTCACAAAAAATCCGATTAAGATTGCGATTGCAGATTTCGTTTCCTTTCGTTCATAAATATAAACTGCCGACAAAATCAATAGACCTGTCAAAGCGATATTGAACTGCAAACTGACTGCAGCTGTGATGAATTCCTGTAGGCAAAGCCAGGCAAAAAATGACTTTTTCTGTGTGGAAAAAGGCAATTTGTGGATTGCATAAAGAAAAACCAGTGTATTTGCAATATTCCACAATACCATTCCGAGCCAATCCGGTAAAATAGCAAATGGCGCGATCAAGATGCTGAAAAACACCCCGTAATGATTGGAATCGAAATGAAAATCCGGATAAAGAAGGTAAATGTTTTTTTCTGCCAAAGTATTGACAAATACATTTTTGAAAATCAAATAATTATTGTAATTCTGTGGTCCACTGAGAAATTTGGTCACCGCAGAAATGGCAGACACCAAAAGATAAATCCCAAAAATATATTTAGGATTTGATATCAGTTTGATGAATTTATCTTTCAAGTTAATGGTAAAAAAGGGTTAAACCGAAACATTGTTCTCTCTCAAAGCATCATTGAGTGAAGTCTTTTTGTCGGTCGATTCTTTTCTTTTTCCTATAATCAAAGCGCATGGAACCTGGTATTCACCCGCCGGAAATTTCTTGGTGTAGCTACCGGGAATCACCACGGAGCGGGCCGGAACTTTTCCTTTGATTTCAACTGCAGTGTCGCCTGTTACATCTATAATTTTGGTGGAAGCCGTCAAAACCACGTTTGCTCCCAAAACAGCTTCTTTTTCCACATGAACACCTTCTACCACGATACATCTGGAACCTACAAAAACATCGTCTTCAATGATCACCGGTGCTGCCTGAAGCGGCTCCAAAACCCCTCCAATTCCTACTCCACCACTCAAATGGACATTTTTTCCAATCTGTGCGCAACTTCCCACTGTAGCCCAAGTATCCACCATAGTTCCTGAATCCACATAAGCTCCGATGTTTACATAAGAAGGCATCAAAATCACTCCCGGTGCGATGTAGGCTCCTTCCCTTGCCACTGCGTGTGGAACTACCCGAACACCTTTTTCAGCATAATTCCTTTTCAGAGGCATTTTATCGTGAAATTCAAAAGGTCCTACTTCAATAGTTTCCATTTTTTGGATCGGAAAATACATGACGACCGCTTTTTTCACCCATTCGTTCACTTGCCATCCATTTTCGGTAGGTTCTGCTACACGCAATTCACCCAAATCCAGCAGGCGGATTACTTCGCGGATTGATTTCTGGCTGTCTTCATTTTGCAACAAATCTCGGTTGTCCCAAATATTTTCAATGGTTTCCTTTAACATAACTAAAAGTTGATTCCCGATATTCCGGGATTAAAATTGATTACTGTTCTACAATTCTGCAAAAATACGAATTGAAAAGTACTTTGGATTAATTTTTAGAGCACTCTTCTCGCAAAGAGATATGCGTTGTTCCAATACCGCTCGTTGAGTGAGGAAATAATCACCCCTTTTGAGGTAGAGGAATGAATGAACTTCACTTCGCCGTCATTCCCGATATCATGCACAATCCCTACATGTGAAACCCGGCTTCCACCAGAAGTTGCAAAGAACAATAAATCTCCCGGTTTTGCATCGCGGATATTGATTTCTTTTCCGGCATTGGACTGGTCTTCTGATCGGCGAGGAAGCTTGTAATTGTTTTCATTAAACACTTTGCAAACCAAGCCGGAACAATCAAACCCTGCAGAAGTATTTCCTGCCGGCTTGTAGGGTGCTCCCAGATATTTTTGTGCATCTTTTACAATTTCCTGTGCTATTGCCGGGGTTTTTCCTGAATAGCTTGAATTTAAAGTTTTTAAATCCGAGGTTTTCTTGACTGTTTTAGTGGGTACGTTTCTCTTCACAACCACGTTCCTTGAAGTACCGCACGAAACCAAAATCATCAACAAAAAACCCAAAATAAAATACTTTCTCATTTCCTTTCACTTACTTTCGCCAAAAATAGAGAATTTATTCTCATTTGAATAGTACTTTTTCAATTTTTTCCTTTATTTATAACCGTTGATGGAGATTTTAATTTCAGGAATCTTAATTTTGCAGGAGGAACTTGATTCTAAATTCCGGAAAAACATTTATTGATAATGACTATTCTTGAGTATAAAAGATATTTTAAAGGCGAGCTTTCCTCCATATATTCAGAAGCAGAGAGTGCGGAGCTCTACGCTGTTTTTCTTTTAAGAATCGTGGGGTTCGATAAATTTCAGCAGCGTCGGTTTATGCATCAGGAACTGCTCAAAAGTCATGTAGAAGATTTGGAGGAATTGCTGAAAATTCTGAAAACGGGAAAGCCATTTCAGCAGATTTTGGGTGAGACCGAGTTTTATGGCATGAAATTTTTTCTGGACGAGCATGTGCTGATCCCACGACCCGAAACCGAAGAATTATTGGAATTAGCAATACATGAATTGCAGAAGCCAGGTAAAAAACACCAGGAACCCATAAAAATATTGGATATTGGGACGGGCAGCGGAATTATTCCCATTGTTTTAAAGAAACATTTTCCAAACTCCAGTATTTCCGCAATTGATTTTTCTGAAAAAGCGCTGGAAGTTGCGAAAAGAAATGCTGAATTTCACGAAGCGGAAATCCACTTTATTCATCAGGATTATTTGAATGATGATCTGGCTGGAATCTATGATGTGATTATTTCAAATCCACCCTATATCGGGATTGACGAGCAGGGAGAAATATCGGGTTCTGTAAAGGAGTTTGAACCTGAGATGGCGTTGTTTTCCCCAACTTCTGACCCTTTGATTTTCTATAAGAAAATTGCTAAAGACTGTGAAAATCACCTTGCAGATCATGGAATGGTTTTCCTGGAAATCAACCAGAAATTGGGAATCGAAACGTTGGAACTGTTTACAGATATTTTATCTGAAGTTCGTCTGCTAAAGGATCTTTCGGGGAATGAAAGATTTGTTTGGGGAATTCGGTGATATGATGATTTCTTGATGCGGTGATTTGGTGATGTGATGAGCTGACGCGACAGAAAATGTTTTTAAGATTTTGAAAGAAGAAACGACAGAAGTTAATAGCCCCGGTTGAAACGGAAATCCTTTTTTGTTTGCCGCGGCCGGAAATCGCTTGGGAAAACAAAAAAGATTGCAGTGGAAAACGGGTCCGAACTTCGGAAGAGCCGACAATCTTCAAGCTCCTAAAAAAAAACTCCCATACTTTAGCCGATCTTCTTTTTCACAAAAACCTGATAAGCCATGTAAATCAGCGGAAGCGCCATAATTAACAGGAAAAGAGAATTTTCGATCGCTCGCGCCGGCTGCGATGCAACCGCATAAACCAAACCGAAAAATGCACCTCCCAAATGCGCGGCATGACCGATGTTGTCTGACGCTCTCGGATTCAGCATGCTGTAAACGGAATATGCGAAATAAAGCAATCCAAAAATAAATCCTGGAATTGGAATTGGAATGAAAAAGAAATAAATTCCGATATTTGGAATCATGGCGATAGATGCAAACAAAATCCCGGAAACTCCGCCACTTGCACCGATCGCAGAATAATAGTACTGATTTTTGTACAAGTAGAGGGAAAATAAATTCCCTAATAAAATGGAGCCAAAGTAAACCGCAAGAAAACCAACACCTCCAAATGCCTGCACTACGATCGGGGCAAAGAAATAAAGCGTCATCATATTGAAGAGCAAGTGCATCAAATCAGCATGCAGAAAACCGGCAGATATCAAACGGATGTATTCTTTTCGGTTCAGAATAGCGCCCACATTGAATTTGTATTTCTCAAAAAACTGTGGATTATTGAATCCAAAATAACTGATCAGTGCAGTGGCGGCGATGATGATTAATAAAAGTGTGTTCATTTTTTGGCATAAATAAAAAGTTTCAGCGATGTGAAACTTTTTTCGATTAGACGATTTCTGAGGTCAAACTTCTGGAAATTAATTTTTCGTGCATGGGTTTCAAGAGTTCCAGAGTTCCGGTTTTCACGGTGCATTTTCCCTTGTAGTGAACCAGGATCGTGCATTGCTCTGCCTGTTCCAGCGTGTGTCCGCAGATTTCCATCAGCGACTCGATCACGTAATCGAAAGTGTTTACATCGTCATTCCACAAAACGAGCTTATACACGTCATCTTCAAGTTCCAATATATCGACATCCTCCTGGTGCTCCCTTTTGGGGTCGTCGTAATTTTTTGAAAAATCGAGGTATTTGAACATTTTTTGTTTTTTTTTGAAAGTGAAAATTCTTGCTTACATGAAACGTGATAGATAGCGTCTCTACAATTCGCCGATTTCCTCTGAAATCTCATCAACGATGGATGGTTCCTCATAAATCAACTGCACCAAATCCACCGATTTATTATTCATTTTCAAAATTTTGAAATGATAATCATTAATGTTGAATTCCTGGTTTTCTTCCGGAATATCCTCGAGTTCATGAAGGATGAAACCTGCCAAAGTGTGGTACTCGTTATCTTCGGAAAGTGGAATTTCTTTAGGTAAGAATTCATTAATTTCATCTAAAGGTTGTGTAGCCTGAACCCAGAAAACGTTCTCTCCTACTTTGTCCACGATTTTTTCTTCGTCGTCTTCCTCGTCTTGGATTTCCCCAACCAGTTCCTCTAAAATATCTTCTAGTGTAATAATTCCCTCTGTACCGCCAAATTCGTCGATAACGACTGCCAAATGCTGTTTTTTCTGCTGGAAAACCTTCAGCAAATCCGAAATTTTCTTACTTCCCACCACGAAAAATGCTTCACGCATCAATTCCTTTAAATCGTCGTGATTCAAGTCTCCTTTTCTTCTGACGTATTCGCGGATAATTTCCTTTGCATAAAGCACCCCAATCACATTGTCTATGGAGTCTTTGTAAACCGGAAGTCGGGAATAACCACCGTCCATAATCTTATTGATGATGTCTTCAACCGGTTCTTCTATGTCAATCGAAGAAATATTTTGGCGCGGAACCATGATCTGTTTTGCGGAATGATCTGTGAAGTCGAACGCGTTTTTGATGATTTCGTAATTTTCTTCCTCAATTTCACCAGAGTCGGCCGATTGTTTTACCAACAGCTGCAACTCCTCGGTGGAGTGAATTTCATGCTCCGATGCAGGGTATATTTTGATCAATCTCAAAAATGTGTTAGACATTGAGTTCATCAACCAGATGAATGGTTTAAAAACCATATAAAATCCACGGAGCGGCATTGAAATTGCCATTGCGGTAGCTTCCGATTTCCGGATTGCGATAGATTTAGGAATCAATTCACCAAAGACAATGTGCATGATAGTGATAATCAGAAAACTGATCACCAAAGAAATCGTGGTAATGGTCGCCTGTTCAACCGGAAAATTAAAATAAATGAAGATTTTCTCTACCACATGGTGCATAGCACTTTCTCCGACCCAACCCAAAGCAAGGGAAGCCAATGTAATTCCAAGCTGAGTTGCGGAAAGGTAGGCATCAAGATGCTTGATGATATGCTCCGCCTGTTTGGCAATGGAGTTTCCTTCCGCGGCTTTCAGTTGGATTTGTGAGTAACGAACTTTAACGATTGAGAATTCTGCGGCTACGAAAAAACCATTGAGTAATACTAAGAATAAAGCTAATAAAAGCTTGACGACGTCCGAGTCCATTTAAAAATTAAAAATAATTGTGGCAAAGATAGTTAAAAAATTTATTACGAGGCAGATAGAGCACGCCGCTATTTGTAATTAATAACTATTTGATAATCAAAACCGTAAAGAATAAAACAAATCGGCTGTTTTTTTATAAAACAACCGATTGGCTAACTATTGTAAAATTTTCTACGATTAATTTTTAATGATTGCTCCAGCAATTTCTCCTTTTGCCGTTTTTTCTTTATTTGCGGGTTTTGTATTGCTTTCAGCGGGTTTTCCCTTCATGGCGGTTTCCGGTAATTTATCCAATGGTCTGCTCATCAAATCTATACTTTGACTTTCAGGTTTTCCCCATTCCTTGGCATGAAGATATTTTCCTTTCATTTCCGGTTCTTTTTCAACTTCGGGAACTACTCGGTGTGCATTGGCAAACTTATCCTGACGTACACCGGTTACTTGCCAACTTACTTTGACGTTGGGTTTATCGGTTTTAATGACAAAGGTATTTCCCTTGATTTCCTGGGAGATAATTGCCTGTGCAAAAGTACCTATTACCGTCAGCTGATACCTAAAATCCTTGTTCAAGGCGCTGAAGTAATCTGGCATTATCACAGAGGCTGTTCCATTGGAATCCGTGGTAATGTTTCCGTTGTAAACATTCATCATATCCGGGCTTTCAACAAAGCTATGGTAAAGGTATTTGTTTTCAGGATCTAGAGGGTGATCGATTTTGAAGGTACCACTCCCTTTTGCGACCGAACCGGTAACCTGCACATTACCGCTGAAATAGCCTGCATAATTTGTCGTAGCTCCTGTTGCATAACCATATACGCCATAACGTGTATTGGGAACCGTTGCACCTCCGATGGTATTGGCATAACCATAAACTCCATAGGTATTTCCTCCTCCTGTTGTTGCTGCAAACGAACTGTTTTTGTTATAACCCACAACTCCTATTCCACCAACAGAAACTCCTTCTACTCCCGCCGTATTTGCGGAGCCATAAACTCCAATATCCTGATTACCTGTGCTAAAATTCGTATTGGCATCAGTAAGTTCTATCCCATTATATCCAATACCGTGAATCCCGGTACCATAATTCGCTGTATTATAGTAACCATAAACTCCTCCTTTTAAACTTGCCGCCGATGTATAAGAATACCCGGAAATTGCTGGATAGTTGTCGATTCCCGGAGCCGGTGTGTTGGGTTGCATTACGGTAAGTCTTCCAGTAGGACTTTCTGTACCGATTCCGGTTGCGCCATTGCTTACAATAAGTCCTTTTCCGGATGTTCCGCCATCAAAAAAACCTGCAACTCCTGCTCCTGTGACAACTCCCCATATCCCTTTACCGGTTCCGGTGTTGACTCCGGCGATCCCACTAAGCGTTCCGGTAGAGAGACCGTAAATACCATTTTGAGAGGTACTCACTCCAATGACACCTATACCTGTTGTAGATTCACCATAAATTGATCCGCTACTTGCAACTGAGGTTGCCGGCGTTCCGACTAATGTACTTCTTAACGAATTAGCCCCGGTCGTACTTTGAATCTGGAATTTAATATTAGAATCCAATGTTCCAACATTGATTCCAACGGAGGTTCCATTGTCAGAAATCTGCGAGTCTCCCAAATTACTTGTTGATGTGAATTTGGGCACTTTATTGTTGGTCCCTGCAATTCCTGCAACTGATTGGGCTGTTTTCGCACTCAAAGCATAGGGAACGCTAAGAAGCTGAGATGTTGAAACCAGCGAATAAGAAGTTCCACCATTCGGATCAATCTCCGTTTTCACAAAATAGGGACCAGCTCCCCAGTCGATAGCAGCCAAAGTTCCCGTTTGCGGAGTCCCGGAACCGATTTGCAAAGTAAGCAAACCGTTCGAATTGGTGGTTGGATTTGGGGTAAACAATTCCTGATAGACCACCGTCCCTGATGGTGAAGTCTGCAGGATACTAACTTTTACTCCAACTGCTTTGTTCATCGCCAGGACATTACCTGTGGTTCTTACAATTGCTTGGTAATTGATGAGGTTTGGTGATTGTGCATTGATCCTTAGGAAAAACGAAAGGATTAAAACAGCGCTCAATTTAATAAAAAAGGTTTTCATGGTTATTAATGTTTATTTGGATCTGAGTTATTAACTGAATTTACTTCTTAATGATTTTAAATGTTTTCAACAAATTGCTTCCGGACGAGACTTTCAGGATATATATTCCGGATGGATTTTTCAGCATATCTATTGAGGTCTCTTTGTCTAGGATTTCAGCATTTTGGATGAGCTTTCCCGAAGTGTCGAAAAGTTCATACTTGAGATTTTCCTTGGAAGCACTAGAATAGTTTAGGAATAAGACCGAAGAAGTAGGATTTGGGTAAACCTTCATCTCAAGGGTTATGGGCGCAAAATCATCAACCTGGAGTAAGGTGATTTCAAACGGTTGCTGGACTCCCTGAATCACGGAGTTCCCGCCAGAAGCAAAGGTTTCCTGGAAAACCTGGCCTATCGAATAACTGACGCTTCCGCCGGCCGCAGAAACATCTCCACCGGAAACATTTACCGATGCTTGTGCATGGCAAATCGAGAAACCGGCTGCGGACAAAAAAAGAAAGATATTTTTCATAGTTGATGTTTTTAGAAAAAATGGTTATTAGTTTTGTGATCTCAAAATTCTCACTAAAATTATTTTTATACAACCTGCTTTGTACATTTGGCAGGAAATTCTGTACAGATGGTTTAAAAAACTTTCTCATCAGTAAAAAATCAGGAAACCCAGAAGATTCGCTCAAAATATTTTGACTCATTATCCGTAATAAATGTATAACTTTGACTAAAAACTAAGTCAATGATTACTGCAATTTTGATCGATGATGAGACCGACGCACTGGAATGCCTGAAATGGGAACTGGAAAATTTTAAGGAAGAAATCCGCGTCATCTCTATATTTGACACCGCATCGGATGCGATCTTGTTCCTGGAGGAAAATGAGGTGGACGCCGTTTTCCTGGATGTGGAAATGCCCGAAATGAGCGGTTTTGAATTTCTGGAAAATTTCGCGAAAAGAGATTTTGCGGTCATTATTACTACCGCCTATCAAGATTACGCTTTGCCGGCAATCAAGAAGCAGTGCCTAGACTTTTTGCAAAAACCAACCGATTCTCTGGCGATAAGACAGTGCATTGAAAAAATTAAAAACTTCAAGAACGAACATCTTTTCATTACTTATTTCGAAGAGAAGCTTTACAGAAAAGCCGAAAAAGAAGGCCATAAAAAAATCATCATCAACACTGATGGAAAATTGATGTTCCTGCAGCCAGAAGATATCATATATTGCGAAAGTGATGGAAACTACTCTACCATTTACCTTGAAAACGGAAAGAAAATCCTTATCTCAACTCCCTTAAAACAAGTGGAAGAAAAACTCACCGACGATTTTTTCAGAATTCATCATTCCTACATTATCAATATGAATAAGGTCACCGAATATATGAAGAACGATTCCCAAGTCATGCTCTGCAACAATATCAAGATTCCAGTTTCCAGGCAGAAGAAAACAAGCTTTCTGGATCATTTCTGAATCGATGGGGATGCGAACTTTAGCCATGATAATAACTTTTCTGATTTCTGCACAAATTCCGTCTCAGCAGATTCAAAAAGATATTACCGCAAATTTGAAGGCGGACAATGCACTTCTTGACAGCACTTATCAAAAAATTTCGGAAGACACCCTCTCTCTTGAAAAATTCTTGCTCCTCAGCAAAAAAAATAAGAATGCAACCGCAGAATCATTTTTCTTAAATAAACTGGGTGTATTTTACCGAAATAAGTCTAATTATTCCAAATCTTTTGAGCTGCATCAAAAGGCCTTGGAAATTGCGGAAAAATCAGGAAATCTGGAGCAAACCATCATCAGTCAGAATTTACTGGGTGTTGTTTTTCGAAGGAGGGACGAAATAATTCCCGCCATCAAATATCACCAAAAAGCATTAGAGCTTGCAGAATCTGTAAAACACCCCAACCAGACCATTTTGAGAAATATCGCAATTTCCTGCAACAGCTTGGGCAATGTTTACCTCACCATGAACCAACTCGACGATGCACTGGAATATTTCCAAAGATCGCTCGGCATCGAGCAGCGAATCAACAACCAACTGGGACTGGCAATCAACTACCAAAATATCGGCGGGATTTTCGAAAAGAAAAACGATCTGGAGACCGCATTGAAAAATTACCGGAAATCCCTTTTTTACAACCAGAGGATCCATTCAAAATTAGGCGAACTTATTTGTAACAATAGCATTGGCGGCATTTATCTTAAACTGGGCAGATTGGATGAAGCAGAAAAGTACATCATGCCCACAATCAAAGAGTCCGAAGAAATCCAGGACGATTTTTACACCGCACTTTCCTACATAAACACAGGCTGGCTGCTGATGCTCCAAAACAATCCGGAAGCAAAGGCCACGATGATGAAAGCGCTGAAAATCGCTGAACAAAAAAAACTCACTTCTTCGAAAATTGATGTCTGTGAACTGCTTTCCAAACTTTACCAGAAAGAAAATAAGGCTGATTCTGCTTTGATATTTTACAAAATCTTTGCGACTGAAAAAGAAAAACTCAATGACGAAAACACTTTTAAAAGCATCAACGAACTGAAAAACAAATATCTCCTGGAAAAGCGAAAAAATGAGATCAATGAACTGAAAGTAGCGAAAGAAGAAATGATGATTAAATTGAACTCCAACAAAGTCATTTTTTATGTTTCACTGATCATGATCCTCATTGGAAGTATGCTGTATTACTTCATGACCAGGCAAAAGCAATTGCGCCAGGAAAGAAAAATGCTATTGATGGAGCAAGATTTGATCAGGCTTCAGATGAATCCACACTTCATTTTTAACGCCCTGAATTCCATTAAATCCTATATTGTTAAAAACGACACCGAAAATTCTGTCTATTACCTGAACAAATTTGCCAAAATTTTCCGCAATGTACTGACCGGAATCCAACAGAAGGAAACCACTCTGCAAAAGGAACTAGAAAACGTTGAAAACTATCTCACTATCGAAAACATGAGATTCGGAGGAACGATCGATTATACCATAGAAATCGATGAATCGATCAACCCACAATCTGTGAAAGTTCCGGCATTTTTATTACAGGTTTTTGTAGAGAACGCTATTTGGCATGGTTTAGCGATCAAAAAGGATGAAAAAAAACTGCAAATAAAAATATCCAGGGCCAACTCCAAGATTTCCATCGAAATCAATGATAATGGAATCGGCAGGAAAAAATCAGAAGAAATCAACAACGCCAACCTTAACCGTAAAGAATCACAAGGATTGCGCATATCTGAGCGAAGACTGGAAAGTTTCTATGCCAAAGAATATTCGTTAAAAATCCTTGACCTTGTCGACGACCAGAATAACGCCATAGGAACTTCTGTACAGCTGAAAATACCACAATAAAAAAAACACCGAAATTTTCGGTGCTTTCCATAGATTTCTATATTATTCCTTATGAATTCTTCAACGCTTCCGCACCACCTACGATTTCCAAAATCTCATTGGTGATCGCAGCTTGACGTGCTTTGTTGTAGAAGATAACAAGCTCGTTTTTCAATGCCTGTGCATTGTCTGTCGCTTTGTGCATTGCAGTCATTCTCGCGCCATGTTCGGATGCTATGGAATCCAACACAGATTTGTAAACCTGGGTTTTGATGGATTTCGGAATTAAAACATCCAGAATTTCTTTCGCATTCGGCTCGAAAATGTAATCGGTGTTTGCCGTTTCTGTTTTTTCAGCCATCGCGATGGGTAGAACCTGCTCGGTTTTCACTTCCTGCGTTGCGGCATTGATGAATTTGTTATAAATCACGAAAACCTGGTCGAATTTACCTTCCCGGAAATCCTTCATCACGTGTTCCATAAAATTTGAAACCGCTTCGAAACTCATGGAATCGAAAATAGCGCTTTGGTTATCGTAAACCGTTCTGCTCTTTTTTACCGCTTCAAACACCTTTTTACCGACAGAAAGAATTTCCACTTCATGTTGTGTATTTCCGATTGCATGATTCAATTCTTTAATTACTGAAGAGTTGAATGCACCTGCAAGTCCTTTGTTCGAAGTCACCACGATATAGAGAATTTTCTTCACTTCTCTTTCCGCGGTATAGGTTGCCACTTCTTCCAAATCGGTGGCGGAGCTCACGTTTTCGATAATTTCCTGAAGTTTTTCGGAATATGGTCTCAACATGACAATGGCATCGGTCGCTTTTTTCAGTTTCGCTGCCGAAACCATTTTCATAGCGCTCGTAATCTGCATTGTAGAAGAGATCGAAGTAATTCTTCCGCGTATTTCCTTTAAGTTTGCCATTCTAAAATTTGGTTCAACGTTTAAGGTTTGGAGTTTAAGGTTTAAAATCTCAATATCAAACTTGAAACTTCAAACCTCAAACAATATTTTTAATTATACTTTGACGCTAATTCAGTTGCTGCTTGTTTTAAAACATCAGTTACCGCACCGTCAATTTTACCGGATTTGATCGCCGCCATTGTTTCAGGATGCTTGGATTTCAAGAATTCCGTGTATTCTTTCATGAATTCTTTTACCTTTCTTACCGGAACATTTCTCAACAGGTTTTCAGTTCCCGCATAAACCATCGCCACCTGGTCTTCCACACGAAGTGGAGAGTTCACCGGCTGCTTCAGGATTTCCACGTTTTTCTCACCTTTAGAAATCACGGCAAGTGTGGAAGCATCCAGGTCGGAACCGAATTTCGCAAACGCTTCCAATTCCTTGTATTGCGCCTGATCCAGTTTTAAGGTACCGGAAACTTTTTTCATTGATTTAATCTGAGCATTTCCTCCAACTCTGGATACAGAGATTCCCACGTTGATCGCCGGACGAACTCCGGAGTTGAACAGGTCAGATTCCAAGAAGATCTGTCCGTCGGTAATCGAAATTACGTTCGTTGGAATATATGCAGAAACGTCACCAGCTTGAGTTTCAATGATTGGAAGTGCTGTTAATGAACCACCTCCTTTAACCATTGGTTTCAAAGAATCCGGCAAATCATTCATTTGCGCAGCGATCGTATCGTCTGCAATTACTTTTGCAGCTCTTTCCAACAATCTTGAGTGCAGGTAGAAAACGTCTCCAGGATATGCTTCACGTCCCGGTGGTCTTCTTAAAAGCAAAGAAAGTTCACGGTAAGCTACCGCCTGTTTCGACAAGTCATCATAAATAATCAAAGCCGGTCTTCCCGTATCACGAAAATATTCACCGATTGCAGCTCCTGCCATTGGCGCATAAACCTGCATCGGAGAAGGGTCAGAAGCATTTGCCGCAACAACTACGGTGTATGCCAAAGCTCCTTTATCCGCCAAAGTCTGAACGATTTGTGCCACAGTGGAACCTTTCTGTCCAACGGCCACATAAATACAATATACCGGTTGACCTGCGTCATAAAATTCCTTTTGGTTAAGGATAGTGTCAATTGCAACGGTGGTTTTCCCGGTTTGACGGTCACCGATGATCAATTCTCTTTGTCCTCTTCCGATTGGGATCATGGAGTCGATTGCCACGATTCCTGTTTGAAGGGGCTCATTTACCGGTTGACGGAAAATTACACCCGGTGCTTTTCTTTCCAATGGCATTTCGTAAAGGTCTCCTGAAATAGGACCTTTTCCGTCGATTGGATTTCCGAGCGTATCTACTACTCTACCCAACATTCCTTCGCCAACTTTAATTGAAGAAATTCTATTGGTTCTATTTACTGTATCACCTTCCTTTACTAATTTTGATTCACCAAGAAGTGCAACTCCCACGTTGTCTTCTGCAAGGTTCAACACGATTCCTTCAATACCGCTTTGGAATTTCACCAATTCACCGTACTGAACATTTTCTAAACCGTACACTAAAGCGATACCATCACCGATGGTCAAGACAGTTCCCACCTCTTCCACATTTGCCTGTGTATCAAAGTTTGCCAACTGCTGTTTAAGGATTGCAGATACTTCTGCCGGATTTATTTCTGCCATTTTATGGTTGTTTTTGTCTTAATTTAATTGAAATTCTTTTCTGAGTTTGTTCAGTTTGGTTTTCACAGAAGCATCCACTTGCTGGTCGCCCACTCTCAAAATATAACCTCCCAAAATCTCAGGATTGACGATGGATTTCACGTCGAATTTATGGTCATGATTCACCAAACTGGTTGATTTTAGGATGTTGTCGATATTTTCGCTGGAAAGCTGAGAAGCGGAAGTCAAAGTAATTCTTTGAACACCGTTCATATCTTCAACTTTGTTGATGAATTCCTGCGCGATGCTCTGCAAATGTCCTTCTCTTCCATGTTTGATCACCAACTGGATGAGGTTTTGTGTAACTGGGGAAAATCCTTTGAAAATCTCACCTGCAACCCCCACTTTTTTCTTCACGTCGATGATCGGCGAATTAAAGAAATTCTGCAATTCTTTTGAACCCGCGATGGTTTTCACAACGTCACCCATTTCAGCGAAAACGGAATTGGTATTTCCAATTTCCTGCGTGAAATTCAGTAAACCTTGGGCGTATCTTTTTGCTACTTTACCTGTAAGCATTTTTAGTTCAGATTAGTGTTGTTAAGAATATTTTCCACCAAAGCGTTTTGAGCGCCGTCATTGTCCAATTTCTGCTTCAAGATAGACTCTGCGATGTTTACAGAAAGTGTTCCGATTTGGCTCTTGATATCCGACATTGCTGCGGATTTTTCAGCCTGGATGGATTGCCTTGCCTGTTCAATCATTTTGTCTCCTTCTGCTTTTGCCAAGTCTTTTGCCTCACCCACGATTCTGTCCTTGATTTCTCTGGCTTCTTTCAAGATATTGTCTCTTTCCACTTTGGCTTCTCGGATGATGTTCTCGTTTTCTGCCTTCAAGTTTTGAACTTCCTGCTTGGCAAGTTTTGCCTGGTTCAAAGAATCCACGATCGTCACTTCTCTCTCGTTCAATGCATCAAGAATTGGTTTCCATGCGAATTTTTTCAAAACAAAAATAAGCACAATGAAAATCAGCGACTGAATGATAAATAAACCTGATGAAAAATTTTCTAATAATCCCATAATGAGTTATGATAATATATTGTAATTGTTTTTTAATTTTTTAAAAAATCATCTGCCGTAACCAACCGTTCCCGGCAGATGAAAGTTTTCAACTTCTTAGTTTACAGCGAATAAAGCAGCAAACGCAACTCCTTCTACAAGAGCAGCCGCGATCAACATCGCAGTTTGAAGTTTACCAAATTGTTCAGGTTGTCTAGCCATTCCTTCCAAAGCAGCAGCACCGATTTTACCGATACCGATACCTGTTCCGATTACAACTAAACCTGCACCAATGATTTTAGGCATTTCCATAATATATAATTTTAAAAAATTAGTTCTTTTTAATGACGATTTTTATAACGTCTGTCTGGTTGTTCCAGTTTTTCTTAATGAGTTGAAAGTCCTCCTTCTTCTCCTTCGTGTCCATGTTCTTCATTCGCCATTCCGAAATAAACCGCGGAAAGCATGGTGAAGATATACGCCTGAAGGAACGCTACCAAAACTTCCAGTAAATACAGCACGAAAGTAAGGAACGGGAACGCAACTCCGGCGATTACATTCTTAAATACATAGATCAATCCGATCAAACTCATCACGATTAAGTGTCCTGCAGACATATTTGCAAAGAGACGAATCAAAAGCGAGAATGGTTTGATGAACATTCCGATCACCTCAATCGGCATCATGATCAGTTTCATTGGCCATGGCAATCCCGGCATCCAGAAAATGTGTTGCCAGTAGTGCTTGTTCGCAGTAAATTGGGTGATGAAGAAAGTGATGATCGCTAATGCGAAAGTAATTGCAATATTTCCGGTAACATTGATCCCGAAAGGCATCAATCCAAATAAATTCAAAAATAAGATAAAGAAAAATACAGTCAACAAATAACTCATATATTTCTTGTAATTGTGGCCGATGTTGGGTTTGGCAATATCGTCTCTAATGAAAAGCACGATGGGTTCCATTAATTTACCTGCACCTGAAGGAACTAATGATTTTTTGTAATTTTTAGCCATAGAACCAAAAATCCACAACATCAAAAGTGCAGTTACGATGATCATCAGAACACTTTTGGTGAGAGAAAAATCCCAAACTTTTTCGTTGGTGGCATGGTGATGCTCGTCGAAGTTTAAGGTTCCGTCAGCGTTGGCCTTAAGAATTCTTTCATGGAAAAGGGCATATTTTGCACCATTGCTTTCCACGATTTCGTATTTATTTCCATGAGCATCGGTTGTTGGCTGGAACGCAGAACTCATCATCATGTGGAGTCCGTTTGCTTCATCATAAAAAATTACCGGAAGCGGAAAGCCGATGGGAGTTTCAGTACCGTCTGCATTTTTCTTTGCCAAAATGGTGAAACTGTGCCCGTCCAAAACGTGGTGTTGCTTGAACGCGTTCACTTCCTCCATTGATTTCTCTTTTTCAGAAAGCGGCGCTTTGGCTTCAGTTTCTTGCTGTGTTGCAGATGCTGCAGCAGTTTCGTGCTGTGCGTTTGCGATAGAAAATGTCGATAAAAAACCTAATACAAGTACTACTCTTTTCAGCATTGATATATCTTATTTTAAAGTTTTGCAAAAATAGGACAAATAATCATAATATGGAAATCAATTTTTGATGATTTTTTTCATTTTTAATTTTCCAGGAAACCATCAGAAATCATATTTAAAACAAGTGCTTAAAATGTTTCACGAAACAGAATGGCATGACGATTCATTGAACATTTGTCATGAACCATTAGAAAAAATTTCGAAAAACAAAATGATGAAAATTAGACGCCTTTCTTGTCTTCAGTATTTGGATCCAGATTCTCCTTGTTTGCATACTCGTTCTGAATCATTTTCACAGCATACAGCGTTTCGAGTAAAAGTGAAATCAGGTAAGGAATAATGAAGTGGACTTTGTAATTCGGAACCTCGCTCAGATGAAGCTTGTTCATCACCAAAAACATGATCATCAACTTGAACATCACCAAACCCATGAACGCAAATCCGATATAGGTGGGAAAAATATTTTTAATGATGGAAAGAATCGTGACCACCGTCACAAAAAGCAGGGTCAGGAAAAGATAATATTTAATGAAAGTCGGCTCAAAACCGATTTTCAGCCATTGCCAAATCCCGAAATGCACAAAGAACATCAAAAAATACAGTACAATATATAAGGTGTTACTTTTTATCTTCATTCTGGATATTTTTCAGTTGGTTTATTAAATTATAGAAGGCCAATCCCATCCCAAGCAAACCGATTCCGAGTGTCAAGAGATTACTTTCAATGCCAAAATGGTCGTTCAGTTTCTTTCCGCCCCAAAAAGCAAGCCCCATAGTGGCCAACATCTGGAAAACGATCCCGGAATAAACGCCATACTGCCGAAGACTGTTGCCTGCGAATTTTTTCTCGTCTTCCGGGGTGAAACCGTCTTTGTTTTGGCCGTTGTCGGACATTTTTTGTTTTTGCAAAAGTAGGGAATATATTTTTCCCACCGTAAACAGTCGATTTATCGCGTATCTAAAGAGTGTTGAGATCTGCAGAAATGGAAATACGATAAATTGCGCCATTCGTTTCGCCATACACCAATAAAAATATCATCGAATTTCCCTATTTTTGCAAATCTTAAACCATAAACAATGTTCAACAGTTTACAGGACAAATTAGATAAAGCCCTACACAATATTTCCGGGCGAGGAAAAATCACAGAAATCAACGTGGCGGAAACCGTTAAAGAAATCCGCCGTGCCTTGGTTGATGCCGATGTGAACTATAAAGTCGCGAAAGATTTAACCAAAAGAGTGCAGGACAAAGCATTAGGACAAAATGTGTTGACCAGCCTGACTCCGGGACAGTTGATGACCAAAATTGTTCACGACGAATTGGTGAACTTAATGGGCGGAACCCATGAAGGAATCAACCTTTCCGGAAAGCCATCCGTGATTTTGATTGCCGGACTTCAAGGTTCGGGTAAAACCACATTCTCGGGAAAACTGGCCAATTACCTTAAGCAAAAAAGAAATAAAAAACCACTTTTGGTGGCGTGCGATGTTTACAGACCTGCCGCGATTGACCAGCTGAAAATATTGGGTGAACAAACGGGAATTCCGGTTTATTCGGAAGAAGGCGCTACAAATCCTTCGGCGATTGCAGAAAATGCAGTGAAATTCGCCAAAACGAACAATCACGATGTGGTGATCGTGGATACTGCCGGTCGTTTGGCGATCGACGAACAGATGATGAACGAAATCAAATCCGTTCATTACTTCATCAAACCGGATGAAACCCTTTTCGTGGTGGATTCCATGACCGGGCAAGATGCCGTGAATACCGCAAAAGCATTCAATGAAGCACTGAATTTCGACGGGGTTGTTTTAACGAAATTAGATGGCGATACCAGAGGTGGTGCCGCTTTAACGATACGTTCCGTAGTAGAGAAACCCATCAAGTTCATTTCCACGGGTGAAAAAATGGAAGCGCTTGATGTGTTCTATCCGGAAAGAATGGCGGACAGAATCCTGGGAATGGGTGACGTGGTTTCCTTGGTTGAACGTGCACAGGAACAATTTGATGAGGAGGAAGCGAAAAAACTTCAAAAGAAAATCGCTAAAAACGAATTCGGTTTCGATGATTTCTTGAAGCAAATCAACCAAATCAAGAAGATGGGAAATATGAAGGATTTGATGGGAATGATTCCGGGCGTTGGAAAAGCGATCAAAGATATAGATATTCAGGATGACGCGTTCAAACACATTGAAGCCATCATTCACTCGATGACTCCGGAAGAAAGAAGGCGGCCATCGATCATCAATACCCAAAGAAAAAACCGCATCGCGAGAGGTGCCGGCAGAAAAATCGAAGATGTGAACCAACTGATGAAACAGTTCGAACAGATGGGGAAAATGATGAAGATGATGCAGGGACCGCAGGGAAAACAGATGATGGAAATGATGAGCAAGGGAATGCCGAAAATACCGGGAATGGGTGGAAATCTGTTTGGCAGGTAGGGATTTGATTGATCCCTTATCCAGATCTGAAATAGAAAAGACAAAAAATCCCGAATCATGAGATTCGGGATTTTTCGTTGATGGATGATTTTATTTTTATTTGAAAAACAAAGATACACCTGCGTTTACACCGAAAGTATCGATGGTAGTTTTCACCTTCGTAGATTCCACGGTTTCATTCGTAGTAAAACTATTGTAAGCTACTCCCAAATCCAAACCAACGTTAGAATTCAACAGATAAACCATTCCGCCTTTAGCTCCCCAAAGCAAACCTCCTTTAGTCGTTTCTTGATCATTGTAAAAATCGATTGAAGTTGCACTTCCATATCCAATTCCAGCTCCTAAATAAGGTTTCAATTTATTTGCTGTCGCAAAATAATAAGTCGCGTTGGGCAAAATTGCAAACATGGATTGTTTATCTTCATAATTTATACCAATTGAACTGTCTTTAAAAGTAGTTTTGGTAGAAGTATAACTTAAATCCACACCTACTGCCAGATTATTGATCACGAAATATCCAACACCCGGAGTGATTGAGAACGAAGTTACTTTAGGTCCGTCAATACTTTGCCCATTCGCACTGTACTTTGAAGTTGCAGAGTTGAAACCTACTCCCGTTTTACCGGATACAATCCAGCTTCCTTTCTCCATTTGTGCATTCATCGATGCGAAAAGTGCCAAAGCACCTACTAAAAATAATTTCTTCATAATTTTTTGTTAAAATTAGCCGCAAAAGTAATGATTTTACCCGACGTGAACACAGAAATTTCATAAAAAGATTGCGGTTTCAAAACTTGAGGCAAAAAAAACCGCCTCAATCACTGAGGCGGCATATTATTGATGTTATTGCTGTTAAATTATTTTACAAATTTATAAGCTAAACCTACCTGGAAAACATTGTTTTTAATTTTATCACCTCCGGCGTTATCTTTGGCGATATCGGTCATACCTGCTACATATCTTGCAGTAAGCCCTATCTGTGGCGTGAAGAAATAACCCGCACCTAAGCCGATACCGAAATCAAAAGAATTCGTAGAATCTTTAATACTTACGGTTTCACCGCCACCTTTCATATTTGCACTAAGCAAGAAACTGAATTCTGGACCAGCCTCCAAATAAAGATTAGGCAACGCATTGTATTGGAACATTACAGGAACACTCAGGTAATCCAAATTAAGAGTACCACTACCCCCACTTTCTTTTGCTCCTTTAGCATTGTAAAGCAATTCCGGCTGAATGCTGAAATTTTGTGCAAGCGGCGCATTCATTAAAGCACCTGCATAAAATGAAATTTTAGAAGTAGACCCCGACATGTTTGATAAGCTTGCCACGTTCATACCTGCCTTTAATCCAAATGTTTGAGCATTCATAGCTCCAAAAAGTGCCAAAGCACCAACTAAGAATAATTTTTTCATGTTTAAAAATTTTAATTGTTCCGCAAATATAAAATTTTTTTTTTATTCCACAAATAATACACCATTTTTTTTTCAATTTGTTCTTAATTACTATTAAAAAGATAACAAAAACATAATATGAGCTTAATGTGGAAATGTGGATAACTACTCGTCGCGCAATCTTTTCTCCTCTTTTCCGTATGCAGTAATGATTTTCCGAACCACCGGATGCCGCACCACGTCTTCTTCAGTAAGGTGCACAAAACCAATCTCTTCCACATCTTTCAGGATTCGCATGGCTTCTTTGAGTCCGGATTTCTGCTTCATAGGCAAATCCACCTGACTCGGATCACCAGTGATGATGAATTTCGCGTTCATCCCCATTCTGGTAAGGAACATCTTCATTTGGGAATGGGTTGTGTTTTGGGCTTCATCCAATATCACAAAGGCCTCATCCAAAGTTCTGCCCCTCATGAATGCAAGCGGCGCCACCTCGATCACCTTCTTTTCTATGTATCCTTCCAGTTTTTCATGCGGTATCATATCGCGGAGCGCATCATATAATGGCTGTAAATACGGATCCAGTTTTTCCTTCAGATCTCCGGGCAAGAATCCCAGACTCTCCCCTGCTTCCACGGCGGGTCTCGTCAAAATAATTCTTTTCACTTCCCGGTCCCTCAAAGCTCTCGCCGCCAAAGCGACACTGGTATAGGTTTTTCCGGTTCCCGCAGGTCCTATTGCAAAAACCATGTCTTTCACCTGGGATTCCTTCACCAGCTTCTTCAGATTCGTGGTTTTGGCCTTGATCACTTTTCCATTGACCCCTTTCACAATGATATCTTGGTCGAAAATCAATTGTTTTTCGCTTTCGTCCTTGACCCTAAGGATATTTTCAATGTCTTTTAAGGTAATGGAATTGTTTTTTGAGATAAAACCCACGATATCGTCAAGTTTAGTTTTAAGGATATCCAAAGTATCCTGGTTTCCCATCGCGAAAATGAAAAGGTCTCTTCCCGTGATTTTCAGCGTCGGAAAACTGGACTTAATCAGGTTAAAGTATTGATTATTGGGTCCGTAAAAGGTTTTTGAATTAATTCCGGTGATTTCGTAATTCAGTTCAAACATCGATCTTTTGATTGTTTAATATTTTGTTAAAAGTATCAAATTTATTTTGAATCTGAAGTTTTACTTTTCCACAATGGGGTGAAAAAATATTTTTTTGGGTTAAATTTGCCCCACTACTATTTTTTCGATGTCTGTCATTACGCTCACTTCCGATTATGGTCTCATAGATTACAGGGTTTCCGCTGTGAAAGGGAAGATTTTGTCCCTGAAAGAGGATATCCAGATTGTTGATATTTCACATGACATCCAAGCTTACGACCTTTTGCAGACCGCTTACATCGTGAGGAACGCCTACTCTTTTTTTCCGAAAGGAACCGTCCACATTATTTCCGTGGACAGTTTTTTTAACAAAAGCAGAAAATCTATCCTTTATAAAGCAGATGGTCATTATTTCATCGCAGCAGACAATGGCGTATTGAGCCTCATATTTTTTGATCAAAAACCGGAGGCGGTTTACGAAATCACTTTAAATAACAGGTTTGATGACGAAGTGACTTTCACCTCTACCGACATCTTTGTTCCAGTTGCAGTGCATCTTCAAAACGGTGGCTTGCCTGAAGTCATTGGAAGAAAGTTCAAATCACCGAAACAGCTGTCTTTTCCTAAACCCGTGTTTAATGAGAGCGAGCGCATGATCATCGGCGAAGTGATGTATGTGGACAATTTCGGGAACGTGGTTTCCAATATCAGCAAAAGTTTTTTCGAGAATTGCGGAATCGGATCCGAAAGATTCATCATTAAATTTAGGAATTTGGCACTTTCAAGAATCTATAACCGATATACCGAGCTGGTCGGCAATTGGCAAAAGGAGCATGAATACCACGGAAAGTCAGCAGCGATCTTCAACGATGCCGGATTGCTGGAACTGACCATCTACAAAGGAAACGCAAACAGTGGTGCGAAAACCCTTTTCGGCTTGAAGGTGGGTGAAAATATTTTCATTGAATTCCAATAATCTTTTTTTAAGGAAATCAAAAAGCCAGCTCTTCGCAAGCTGGCTCTCATTTTTATGGCAGTGATCTTATCTGATGATTTTCTTGGTAACCGTTTCGGAAGAGGTAGTCACACTGACCACGTAGGTTCCTCTCGGAACTTGCGAAAGGTCTAACTTCTCGGCATTACCTGCTAATTTGGAACTTGATTTCATCAGTTTTCCGGAGGCATCAAACACTTGATAAGAAATTATTTTGTTTTTTGAGGTGATGTTAAAAATTCCATTCGAATCCGTTTTAGCAATGATTACTCCGCTGTTTAGGTGATGCTCATCTGTTGCCAATGTGACACATTCAAAGGTAGCCTTCCAACCTGCTCCCACCACTGCCGGATCAGACAAGAAAGTAACCGTGATGGCTCCAGACGCATGAGTTGACTGAAAAGGACCCGGAATCGTGTTTCCGCTTATGTTGTTTCCACCGGCAAATTTCGGAGAAGCAGTAGAAGGTCCGTCATAAACGTTCATGAAATCGTAACCCTGCTCTGTGTCGAATTGGGTGAAAGTCAGTTTCATTTTATCTCCCGCATTGGTCGGGTAAAACGTTTTTGTCAAAGTCTGATTAGGGAAATAATTGGCATCCGGACCTCCGGGATCGGTGAACATTACTCCACTGCACCAGTTTGCATCGGTCAGCAGCATTTCTTCCATTTGGAATGCTTCCGGACCAGAACAGTCGGTAGTTCCCACCATGATTTTGTAGTAGGTACCCTCCTGAAGATTATTTACGGTAAATACTTTATTGGTAGTAGTTCCGTTTTGGATCACCGTTCCATCCATTTTTGCAACTCTGTATTTCCAGCTCGTTCCCGAATTATCCACAATGGTGGCGGTTGCAGAATTCGTGGTCACATTAGACAGATTAATTCCCGTTACGGTTTGCGGGCAACTTGTGATGCAATCTGTCCCTAAACAGCCACTTGCGTTCACTCTGTTACGGATCAACGCACCTGGTTGCGGCCCAAATCCATTTGCAAAATTAATTCCTACCGAGCCCACCAAATGGCAATAACTCATGATCGTTCCTCCCGTTGCAGTTGGGAGCGGACCATTGCAGCCTTCATTGTTTCCTGAGGCGGGACCACATCCGTCAATCGCAGTGTTGTTTCCGTTCCAGGCGCATGCATGGGTGTGCGGCGAACCGAGGTTATGCCCAATTTCATGGGTCATTGCCTCAATATTCCAGGAATAGGTGGGAACATTTTGATAAGCCTGGTTTACACCGGAATAAGAATATTTGTAACTGGTACAAAGCGCATCAACCCAAGCGATACTGGTGGTAGCAGGATTTCTCAGGAGCTGTGCCACATCTCCGTTGAAGCTTGTTCTGGTATTTCGGAATTGATTTAAAATATTTGATGGCGTACCGGAAAAAGGATCTGTTACAGTCCATACAAAAACCTGACTCAAAGCCACGGTGATCCCGTCATTGGCATAAAGCGTAGAAATATTGTTGTGCATCGCGGTCACCCAATTCACCGTAGCAGGCGTGCTGCTTCCATTTTGTGTGTAAGGTCCATAACCCGCTTCATAATAAATCCGCACGCAATTATCGGTTGCTTTAGTGGTCAGCATATTCGGATCAAAAACCGGCATTGATTTCTGGTTTTCTATCAATTCATCAGCACCGCAGACAAAAGGGTTTGAACCCTTTAGCTTTTGGTCATTATACACCACAAAATCCTGAGCGTCTTTCGCTTTAGCGATCACAATGTTTCCTATATTTTTAATGGAAGTCACCCCTATTACGTCATTGTCAAAGAAAGCAATTGCAACCAGGGATTCGTTGTCCCCTTTCACAATTCCATGGTAGTATGCTCCAGGTGAATAGTTTACAAATCCCTTGTCCGTATTGACTTTAAAATCATGCGTGAAAAAGTTGTTTCTTACCAAATCCACCGTAATGGTGCTTCCTTCAAATGGAAAATCCATCTGCATCGCTTCCGGTCTCTCAGTTGTGATTCTGTGGATTTCTGAGCCGGAAAGCTTCATCACGGTAATATCGTCCGCCGCGTTTTTATAAATCGCCAATTTCTGTGGAGACTGGTCAACCGAAAATGGGCTGAACTTCACGAAGGTCTTCTTTGCCAACTGGGCTTTCTTAACCTTTTGAGCAACCGGTTTCAAATCTTGAGAAAACCCGAAACCAAAAAATGCCAAACTTAGGCAAATCTGTAATATTCTTTTCATGTTCCTAATTTATTGATTTAAGCATTACAAAAAAAGTAAAAAAAAATGATATTTTATGGATATTTTCCATATTTAACTTTTCGCGGCAAGCCAACTTCCAAAAAAAATGGGCCGAAACTTTCGCTTCGGCCCAAAGGAATTTTTAAAAATTCAATTATTTGATAATCTTCTTCGTTACCGTTTCTTTTTCAGTAGAAACAGTCACCAAGTAAGTTCCCGCAGGATAATTAGACAGGTCCAGTTTCTCCTGGGCTGCAACAATTTTTGAAGAATTTTTCACGATTTTTCCAGAGGCATCGAACACCTGATAAGACAGCAGTTTATCTTTTGAAACAATGATAAACACTCCTTTGGAAGAAGTCTGTGCAATATTGACACCTGCAGTAAAAGTATTTTCTCCAGTTCCCAACGTCATGCATTCCAGATTGGCCTTCCAGCCTGGCTTGTTGATATTTGCGTTTGAAATAAATCTCAACGTGATCGCACCAGTGGCATGGGTGGAAGTGAACGGTCCAGGAATGGTAGTTCCGCTCCAAGTTGTCCCAAATCTAGGCGACGCAATATTTGGTCCATTGTAAATAATCAAATAATCCACAGATGGCTCTGTATCGAAATCAGTAAAAGTAATCTTAAGTTTGTCATTAGGATTATTCGGGTAATAAGTTTTTGTCCAGCTTTCACCATCGCTATAGTTCGCATTCTCACCGCCGGAATCAGTTGCCAAAACTCCCGAACACCAATCTGCATCAGTGTAAATGATCTGTCTGGCTACATATGCTTCCGGACCGGTACAAGGAGCGCTAACCGCGATGAAATAAAAAGTTCCTGGTTGCAGATTAACCAAATCAATTACTTTATTGGTCACAATTTTGTTATCCAATAAAGTTCCGTCACCTTTTGTGAGCGTGTATCTCCAGCTTGTTCCAGATGGATCGGTGATCGTGGCAGTAGCCGAATTGCTGGTAATATTTGTAACAGCAAACCCGGTAATTGTTTGTGCACATGCGGAAACACAGTCTGTCCCCAAACATCCGCTGGCGTTGATTCTGCTTCTGATTAAATCACCCGGTTGCGGTCCGAAACCATTAGCAAAATTAATTCCGACTGAACTCACAAGGTGGCAATAACTCATAATAGTTCCTCCAGTTCCTGTTGGAAGCGGACCGTTGCAACCTTCATTATTTCCGGAAGCCGGACCACAGCCGTCAATGGCAGTGTTATTTCCATTCCATTTGCAGGCATGGGTGTGAGGAGATCCCAAATTGTGCCCCATCTCATGCGTCATCGCTTCAATATTCCAGGAATAAGTCGGAACATTTGAATAACCAAAGTTGACCCCACAATAAGAATAGTTGGAATTAGTACAAAGTGTATTCAAATAAGCAATACTGGTCGTTGCCGGATTCCTCAACAATTGCGCGAGATCCCCGTTGAAAGTGGTTCTTGTTGATCGGAACTGTCCGAGAATCACATCCGGAGCACCTGAATACGGATCAGTTGTCGTCCAAACCATAACAGAACTTAGTGCAATTTTCACCCCGTCATTGGCATAAAGGGTGGAAATATTATTGTGCATTGCGGTTACCCAATTGGTTGCAGTAGTCACACTTGAACCATTTTGCTGGTAAGGACCGTAACCAACTTCGTAGTAAATCCTTACGCAGTTATCGGTTAATAATGCCTTTGACGCCATATTGGGATCATAGGAAATCCCCGCATTTTGGTTTTCCGGAAGATCATCTGCACCACAGGTAAATGGATTGGTCCCCTTCAGTTTTTGGTCATTGTAAGAAACATAATCTTCTGAATTCTTAGTTTTTCCTAAAATGATGTTTCCCACGTCTTTGATAGAAGTGACCCCCATCACTTCGTCATGGAAGAAACTCACTGCAACCAAAGATTCGTTGTCACCTTTCACAATTCCCTGATAATAAACACCTGGCGTGTAATTTGCGGCGCCTTTTTCAGTAGTGACTGCAAAATCATTAGTCAGAATATAATTTCTAACCAGTTCCAGGGTAATTGTTTTTCCCTCGAACGGAAAACTCATCTCCAAAGCTTCCGGCTTTTCCAAATTCACTCGCTGAACTTCGGACTTGTTTAGCTGCAACACGGTAATGTCTTCTGCCGCCGCTCTATATTGCGCCATTTTCTGCGGAGAAGCATCTGTTTTAAACAGATTATACTTTACAAACGTCTTTTTTGCCGTTTGTGAATTCTTGACTTTTTGTGCAACCGGCTTCAAATTCTGCGAAAATCCCACAGAAAAAATTGCCAAGCTGAAACAAATTTGGAAAATTCTTTTCATAATTAGTAAACTTAAAATATATTTTATCAGTCCACAAAAAAACTAAAAAAATTTGAGATTATCGACCTCATTTGAGAATTTAACAAAACGAAATAACCATTAAGAGCAAACTTCACTTCAACAGTTCAGCAAAACCGTTATCTTTGCAATCAAATTCTCCGAATGCTGTATTCTATAATAAAAGCCGTCCACATCATTTTCATGGTCAGCTATTTTGCAGGAATTTTTTACCTGGTCAGGATTTTTGTCTATTATAAAGATACCGACGTTTTTGAAGAAAACAAGAAGAAAATTCTCCGTGAGCAATATGTTTTCATGGCGAGAAGACTGTGGAATATCATCACCGTTCCCGCAGGAATCATCATGCTTTTAAGCGGGCTCACTTTGATCTTTTTAAATTTTGGCTTAATGAGGACTCCGTGGTTTCTCCTGAAACTGACCTTTTTGATCGGACTTGGAATTTACCACTTCTGGTGCTGGAAAAAAGTCCTACAAATCAAAAAATTAGACGGAAATGTTTTGCCGATCGAAAACATCAAACTTCGGCAGGCGAACGAAATCGCGACCTTTATTCTGTTTTTGGTCGTTTTTACGGTGATTTTAAAATCGATGGCAATCGAATACTGGTGGCAATTAATCGCCGGATTTTTCGTTCTGGTAATTTTAATAATGATGACCGTGAAACTGGTCAATAAAAATAAAAAATAAAAAATCGGAATTTCAAGGGAATATGCATTAGGATTTCCCACTTCGCGCTATGATTGCAATTTTTAAAAAAGAACTTTGGAGCTATTTCGGAAACTGGAGTGCGTGGCTCATCATCGCCGCATTCAGTTTGATCGGCACACTTTTCCTGTTTTTCTTCGAAAACGACTCCAATATTTTCGAGATCGGAACGGCAAGTCTGCAAAGCTATTTCGTGCTTGTTCCCTGGTTGCTGATGTTCATCATTCCGGCAGTTTCCATGAAAACTTTGGCAGAGGAACAGCAATCTGGAACATTGAGCTGGCTATTTTCGCAGCCGGTAAAGGTTTCGCAGATCGTGACCGGAAAATTCCTTTCGGTTTGGCTGGTCGGAATCTTGTGTCTGCTTCCTTCGCTCGTTTACCTTTATACGGTCTATGTTTTAGGGGTTCCCGAAGGAAATATCGATTTGGGCGCAACTTTGGGAAGCTACTTCGGGTTGGTCGTTTTGACGGCAGCTTTTTCAGCCGTTGGGATTTTGGCCTCTTCCCTTTCACAAAATCAAATTATGGCTTATTTGCTGGGCGTTTTCTTTTGCTTTTTCTTTTATTTCGGGATGGAGCAACTGGCGAGCTACAAGCTTTTGGGCGGTGCGGATTATCTGCTTTCAAACCTTGGCTTTTACCAGCACTTTTTAGCTTTCACCAGAGGTTTGATCGATTCCCGCGATGTTTTCTATTTCCTTTTAGTAATTGGAATTTGCCTTTTTGGGGCTAAAGTTTTTGTGGAAAAGAAAAAGTAACCATTTAAGAAATGAACAAAAAAAATATCAGCTATATTGTTTTAGCAATCGTTTTGATACTGGGCGTTTTCGGAGTATTTTCGAAACGTTTTGACCTCACTCAGGAAAAAAGATATACGCTTTCTGAATCCACGGTGAAAATTTTAGAATCCGTGAAAAAACCTTTAACAGTAGATGTTTACTTGGAAGGCGATTTCCCGGCAAGTTTCCGCCAGTTGCAAAACGAGACAAAATTCATGCTAGAGGAATTCCGGAAAATCAATCCGAAAATCGACTTCAAATTTATTGATCCCATCAAAACAAAAATGTCGAAAGACACCTTGATGGCAATGGGAATGCAACCTTCGATTCTTCCCGACATGAAAGACGGCAAGATTTCGGAAATCGTGATGTTTCCTTATGCGGCGATCAGATACAATTCTTATGGAACCTCAATTCCTCTGATCATCAATCAAAGCGGAATCGACGCTTCCGAACAGCTGAGCAAATCCATTGAAAATCTGGAGTACAACTTCGCTTCTACCATCAAATCACTTACCGAAGAACACAAGAAAAACATTGGAATACTGATCAATCAGGAGGAACTTCGTCCCGACCATTTTCAGGGCTTCATGCAAATGGCGCTGGAAAATTATAACGCAGGTCCCATAATTCCCGCCAACCAAAAAGAACTTTCTTTGGCAGATGTTCCCAAACTGAGGAAAATGGATGCACTCGTCATCGCAAAACCCAGGAAAGCGTTTACCGATGGGGAAAAAGTAATCCTGGACCAATACATCATGAATGGCGGAAAAACTTTGTGGATGATCGATGCCGTGAATGCGGAAATGGATACGCTTTTCCAATCCAAAAAGATTATGGCTTATCCAATGGACCTCAATCTAGGCGATTTCTTTTTTAATTATGGTTTAAGGATCAATCCCGGTTTGGTGAAGGATATGAAAAAATCCGCACTCATCCGGATCGTCTCCGGTGAAGTGGCCGGAAATCCGCAATACAGCAGTTTTCTTTGGCCCTATTTCCCGCTGGGAATTGCGGAGACCAAGAATCCAATCACCAAAAACATCAATCCCGTGAAATTCGAGTTTCCCACTTCCATCGATACGCTGGGAAGGAAAAACATCAAAACCAACGTGCTTTTCGAGTCCAGTGAAAGAACCAGCATCAAACAAGTTCCCAATCTGGTTGCGCTGACTGAAATTGTGCGCACCGACTCCATCGGCGAAATGGAAAAACCCACCACACCGAAGATTTTTGCGGTAAGTTTGCAGGGAAAATTCAATTCCGCCTACGCCAACAGAAGCGAAAGAAGCAATTATCCAAATTTCAAGTCCCAAAGTCCGGAGAACAAAATGATCGTAATTGCAGACGGCGATGTGGGAAGAAACCAGATCTACAAGGGAAATCCGCTTCCGCTCGGTGAAGATTTGCTGACCAAGCAAACTTACGGCAACGAACAATTTTTGAGAAACTGTCTGGATTTTCTTTTGGATGATTCCAACTTGATGGAACTTAGAAACCGAAATATTGAAGCCAGACTTCTGGACAGAAACCGAATTGAGGACGAAAAAAGCGATTGGCAATGGTTTAACCTGCTTCTTCCGATCGCATTAATCGCTGCTTTGGGAGGATTTTTTTATTGGTTGAGAAAGAAAAGGTTTGCTTCGCAGTAAGTTTCCGTTCGCAGTTCAAACTCCGTATTTCCCATTTCAAACGTCTTTAATAAAGTCTTCATATTCCCGAAAGAATCGTTCAAAGCCATCCATTTTGGCCACAAAAAATTCAAAGATTTCCCGCCAGGAATTTTTGTTGAGGATAGAAACTTTTTCCTTGGTCACCCAGATCCTGGAAATCAGCTTTCCGTTTTCCAAAGTGTAAAATTCATCTTTTTGGATGTCGCCCACTTCGTCCATCAGCAGATTTTCCAGCGACCATATCTTTTCGTAATAGGCATTCCGGAAGATTTCGTCCTTCATCTCAATATCGATGGAAACCTCCGCCTTTTTGGAATCCGCATAAAACTTGAAAGAAAAATCCTTGATTTTGGTATCATACAAAATCCACTTCCGGGGAAAACTCTTCCCGAAAGCAGTCCAAAATTCAGTCCTTAATTTTTGGGCTTCTTCTTTTGAAAACATTTTTTGAATTGCGATTTACGAAAATTGATTTTTTAGAACAGAGGAAACTTCAAATAAAAGGATTTTAAAAATCATATTTAATGGTCTAAAAAATCCAAATTACCAATCCTCCGACTTCTAATGGGCTTCCAACCAATTATCCCCCACTCCCAATTCCACCAGCAAAGGAACTTTGGTGCTGAATGCGGATTCCATTTCGGTTTTGATGAGTTCTTTAGCGATTTCCACTTCCTCAGTCGGCGCTTCGAAAACGAGTTCGTCATGAACCTGAAGAAGCATTTTGGTCTTCAGATTTTTTTCGGCCAGTTTTTTGTCGATATTGATCATCGCTATTTTAATGACATCCGCTGCGGAACCTTGAACCGGCGCATTGACCGCGATTCTTTCCGCCAATCCTCTCACCACGAAATTGGCTGAATTGATGTCTTTCAAATGGCGTTTTCTCTTCAGAATCGTCTCCACGTAACCCAGTTCTCTGGCACGTTTCACCTGTTCCGCCATCCATTCCTTGAGTTTAGGGTAAGTAGCGAAATAGTTTTCAATCATCTGCTTTGCCTCGGTTCTGGAAAGCCCGGTTTGATCGGCAAGTCCAAACGCGCCCTGTCCGTAAATGATCCCGAAATTTACCGTTTTTGCTTGGGAACGCTGTGTTTTGGTGACTTCATTTAATGGAACGTGAAATAGCTTAGAAGCAGTGGATGCGTGAATATCTTCCCCATTTTGGAATGCCTGAATCATGTGTTCCTCGTTGGAGATTTCCGCAATTAACCGAAGTTCAATCTGAGAATAGTCGGCAGAAATAATCTTGTTTCCGGCATTTGCCTTAAATGCGCCTCGAATTTGCTGCCCCCGTTTCGTTCGGATCGGTATATTCTGAAGGTTTGGATTCACACTCGCCAATCTCCCAGTTGCAGCGGTGGTTTGCGAGAAGTTCGTGTGTACCCGGTGATCATTTTTGTCAATCTGGTTCGGCAATGCGTCCACATAAGTTGATTTGAGTTTTTGGTAAGTGCGGTATTCCAGAATGAGCGGAATCACCTCATGTTTGGAAGAAAGTTTCTGCAAAACATCTTCAGAAGTGGCATACTGACCGGTTTTTGTCTTTTTGGCTTTCGGGTCGAGTTTCATTTTGTCGAATAGGATTTCACCCAGCTGTCTTGGCGAATTCATGTTGAATTCTTCACCGGCAAACTCAAAGATTTTGGTTTCCAATTCCTTCAGGTCGTTCTCCAAATCGACACTTTCTTTTTCCAGCCAATCTTTATCCAGGGAAATTCCTTCCAGTTCCATTTTTGCCAAAACTATGGATAAAGGCATCTCGATTTTAAAAAACAAATCTTCAAGATGCTCTTTTTTCAATTGTGGCGCAAAAAGTTCGTAAAGCTGAAAAGTCACATCCGCGTCTTCGCCGGCATATCCGGTTTGCTCCTCCACCGAAACGGCACGGAGCGTTTTCTGGTTTTTTCCTTTACCAATAAGGGTTTCAATGGGTACAGGTTTGTAGTTCAGGTACATTTCGGAAAGATAGTCCATTCCGTGTCTTCCGTCCGGATTCAGCAGATAGTGTGCAATCATGGTGTCAAAAATGGCTCCACTCACTTCTATTCCATACTTTTTCAGGATCTTGTAGTCATATTTTAAGTTGTGCGCAATCTTCACGATTTCCTGCTTCTCGAAAAAAGGCCTGAAAATTTCAAGCGTTGCCAAGACTTCATCCCGATTTTCTGAGAACGGAATGTAATAAGCCAAACCTTTTTTGTAAGAAAAACTCATTCCGATCAATTCTGCTTCCATTTCGTTCAAAGAAGTGGTTTCAGTATCGAAGCAGACCGCTTGCTGGGCGAGAAGGTCTTCCACTAAAATGCGCTGTGCTTTCGGTGAATCTATATAATGATACAGGTGGTCATTGTTTTCGATGGTGGATTTCGTGGTCGTGGCATGTTCCAATTCCTCGAAATTGGCGAACAAATCCAGTTGCACTGCTCCGCTTTTGTCTTCAGGTTTTTTGTCGTATCGGGTGATTTTGTTTGGATCCGTGGTTTCTTCACCATTCGAAGAACCGTTTCCGTTCGCATATTCCCCTGTACTTGCGAATGCACGGTAAAGGTTTTCATATAACCTGCGGAATTCAATTTCATCAAAAACCTCTTTCACCTTTTCAAAATCGGGGGTTTCCAAATCGTACTGCTCCTGATGAAACTCAATGGGAGCATCGCACAGGATGGTTGCCAGTTTTTTCGATAGTATTCCCCGTTCTGCAGAGTTTTCAACCTTCTCTTTCAGTTTTCCCTTCAGTTGGTGGGTATTTGCCAACAGGTTTTCAATGGAGCCGTATTCTTTCAGGAATTTCATGGCGGTTTTCTCTCCAACGCCTTCCAATCCGGGAATATTATCTACTGCATCACCCATCATTGCCAGAAAATCGATGACCTGTTTCGGATCTTCTATCTCATATTTTGCCTTCACTTCATCAACTCCCAAGATTTCAAATTCGGCGCCTTTTAAACCGGGTTTATAAATTTTGATTTTGTCGGTGACCAACTGTGCGAAATCCTTATCCGGAGTCACCATATAGGTCATGTAGTTTTCCTTTTCCGCTTTGCAGGCGATGGTTCCGATCACGTCATCCGCTTCGTAACCTTCCACACCGAGGATTGGGATATGCATTGCCTCCAAAATCCGGTGAATATAGGGAACGGCAATCTTGATCGCTTCCGGAGTTTCGCTGCGATTGGCTTTGTATTCTGCAAAATCCACAGTTCTCACATTTGCTTTACCCACGTCGAAAACGACCGCCAGGTGAGAAGGTTTCTGCTTCCGAATCAGCTCAATCAAAGAATTGGTGAAACCAAAAATCGCGGAAGTGTCGATTCCGGTACTGGTCACTCTCGGATTTCTGATGAGTGCGTAATAGCCGCGAAAAATCATCGCATACGCGTCGATGAGAAACAGGCGTTTGTCGTTGTTGTCGTGTGTCATAACAACAAAGATAATGTTTTTGGATGGAAACCTAAACTTGAAAGAGGAATGTTTTGCGAGAGGGATTGCAGCGGAAATCCCGCAGTGGCGAAGGCCTTTGGAATGGCACGAGGAATTGCAGCGAAAAGCCCGACCCGAGGTGTGGGAAAAGCGGTGGAGAGGGACTCGCCCAAAATTACCACCTGACGATTTCAGCTAAAATCTAAGTATTGCTTCTTTTGACAATGACTTTTAGGGCCAAAGTGGAGAAAAATCCGCCCAGCAAAAATCCCATTCCGGCTCCCATCAGAATATCCAGCGGGAAATGAACACCGAGATAAATCCGGCTGTAGGAAACCACAATTGCCCAGAAATAAAGGATATACGGAAGAAATCTGTATTTCCTGAAAAGCAGCATGCTCATGAAAGTGGCGATAAAAAATGTATTGGAAGCGTGACTGGAATAAAAGCCGAATTGTCCGCCGCACTGTACGGAGCGCATCAAATGTTCTAAGCTCGGGTCGTGACAAGGTCTCAATCTGCCGATTCCAGATTTAAAGATTCCGGCGAGCTGGTCTGAAACAGTGACTCCGATGGCGACAAAAATCAGCATGAAAACCAAATTGCGGAGCTTGTAGTTTTTATAGAGCAGATAGAGGAAAATAATGTAGAGCGGGATCCAGATCCAGGTTCCGGAGACCATGGTCCAAAATCGGTCAAAAGGTTCGCTCCCCAAATTGTTGAGGAGGAGGAATATTTTTTTGTCTTCGGTGATGATTTCGTGCATAGCGCTATTTGATTTTGACTTAAAAAAAGTACTGCGTATCAATAACGCAAAGTTGACTTGCTATTCTTCATATCGTAAGTGTGCAAAGTTTGATCTGCAAGCAGATTTGATGAAGCTATCGGTTGAATTTTTCTATAAAATGATGTTTTCGTTTTTGGTTTATCGTATTCTTTGTTTATCTAAAATGAGCGAAGCGTCCTACTTGCCTGCTGCAAACAGGGTTAAGCTTAAAAACATAACAAAATTCAAAAAAAACTTTGTTTGGCTTTGCAAGAATTTTTTATCGAAATAGACACCAAGAAAATTTTACTATTTAACTTGATATCTAATAAGCGCAAAGGCACTTCGTTTAAAAAGACACGCAAAAAAAATCTCCGGGGTCAAATGAATTCAGCAACCGCAAGAACTATCTGCTTACCGGTCCTTCGTGTTGGTCATTTTCGGCGAGGTTTTCTTTGGGTTCCGCAGGTTTTGCGGCCTCTTTGTCCAGCTCGCTCATGGGATTGTAATCTTTTGCGGCCTGCTTCACCTTGTCGATTTCGCGCTTGATTTCCGAGACGGGATTATCGGTTTCTTTCAGGATTTCAGTTTTCACGTCTTCCATCGCGCCGCGCATTTTACGCACGCCCGCTCCCAAATCGCGCGCAATTTGCGGCAGTTTGTCCGGACCGAATAAAACTACGATTGCCACGGCAATCAAAAGCATTTCACCTAAACTTAGTTCCATGACGCAAAATTACGAAAGTTTATCAAACAGCATTTGTTCTCGCACTTAAATTCTTATTAAAAGTTTTTTTGATGAAAATTAATGCGGTGGGCAAAAAAATGGATAGATTTACTTTTTGAATGGCTCAAAGTCAGAAACTTTTTGGAACAGGGGAAAAGTTGCGAGGTTTTGTTCAACCGGCTTTAAGTCTTTTTTTTGCTAAGGAATCGGTGATTGTTAATTCATTTGGCTTTGCAGAACCTAAAAGTTTCCTTTTCTTCGGATAAGAAGACCTGAAGCGCAGCCGAACTGAGCGAAGCTAAAGCTTAGGTATTAGCTTCAGCCAGAATAGCAATTATTTATTATTCATTGATATGGGAATCAACATCCATTTGTTGATGTAAAATTCTAATAATTTCTATTTTTTCCTCTTTCAAATTAATTCTATAAAAAATGAAATGTGATTTTAAACGACTACGAAAATATCCTTTTCTAATTTCATTATAATCTTTCCCTGATTTGGGATTTTCTGAAATGTATTCGATTTCATTGATAATCAAATCGTAATAATAATCGGCTTGTTCTTTTGACCATTCTTCAAATGTATAAAGCCAAATATTTTCTAAATCGATTTCTGCTAACTTGCTGATTTTGTATTTCATTATTCAGCAGAATATTTTTTATGTAAATTCTCTTTAAATGTTTCTCTATTGAAATCCGTGGAAAATCCGGATTTTTCTCCTTTTTTAAGTTCTTTTATTATTTCTTTTTTTTTAGTTTCCTCATGTTCAAACATTCTTAAAGCTGTTCTTACAACTTCACTTGCGGAAGAATATTTTCCTGTTTTAATTTGAGAATTGATAAAATTGTCGAAATAATCGCCCAATAAGATCGAAGTATTTTTAGCCATGACTTTATAATTAAATTTCTAAAAACAAATATACCAAGTTTTGGTATTTTAGCCAAATTTATTTTTCTTCCTTTTGATCTTCTTGATCTGATTTATCAAGTTCGGGAGTGGCCATAACTCGTGAAACAAACCAAACAGTATCTTTTTTACTTTTAAACGTTCGCCTCGTGACGACTATTCCAGCAATATAAAATATCAGAACTTTAATAGAGTATTAGTCAAAAATATCTTTTAGATTCTTTATTGCAAAATCTGTCCAAATAATTTTCATTGATTACCAATTTGCAGATATTTTTTCAATTTCTTCTTGCGTTTTGAAACTTCCATTTTTAAAATCATCTTCTGATTTTTCAATTCGAGAAATCAATTCATCAACTGTAAATGGTTTGAGTTCAGAATCTTCATTTTTTGCTTTTCTTAAAATGTAATTCTCTATTTTTTCAAAGAAATTTTCATCCTGAAGTTGAGCAAGATAAGTTATTAAATGCAATTTTCGAGTTTGCAAATCCATAATTCAAAATTTAACCAAATATACAAATTTTTGACTCAATTTCTATGGGTATCGAATTTTTGTAGGATTCTGAGTAATGCTTTTTATTTATACTAATAATCAGATTGTTATAAAATCAAAACTCTCATTAGTCAAACCAAATTAAGTGATTTGTTTTTAATTTCTTTATGTTGTAATAGTTTTTTTCTCATCCAGGAAAAGCAAAGTGAAAAAAGAGATATATCCTTAAAATTTTTAAAAAAAAACGCAATTTAAGTACGGTTCCCCCCCCACTTTCAGCACTAAAAAAGCAGTTCTTCCAAAAAAACTGCCTTTATATGCTGAATTCTAAAAACGATATCCCCATAAGAGGACCAAAATGCCGCCGAAAAGCTACCGGAGCT
>NZ_LFNG01000002.1 GCF_001045435.1 Chryseobacterium koreense CCUG 49689
CCGAATCTCGGTGGTCAATTTAAACCGAAATTCACTGGTCACTTTGCTCCGAAATCAGGTGGTCAATTTGACCGTTTTTTCCAATCCAGGGCACCGGTAAGTTTGGAGCGAACATTCACTTTTAGAAACTCGGAGAAAAAATGGAGCGGCGTGCGGATTATAGCGGCAAACATGGATACCGTGGGAACTCACCAGCGACAATGCGGTCTGTAATCAGCCGGCTCAACTGCATATCCAATACAGAACTTTGCCAAAGTTTGAAACTTTGGCAAAGTTCTCGCTCACCATGCCGGGATTAAATTGGTACACGCGCCACAAGCCAGAGCATGGATCTCCATTGGTTTATGCCTATCTTGATGCATGACCTCCCCAAACTAATGATACATTTTGTTTTTTCCTAACTGTGCAATAGGGTGTAGGTGATGGCCGCACGGCTCTTTAGGTTTTTTGTAAAAGGTCGCCGCGGAGCCCAGTAAATTCTGCACTGCTTACGAAATCACTGAGCCATTCGGCAAAATCTGCAAGCTCGGCATCATGCTTTGAATAACCCATTTCTTCAGCGACCTCCGCCGTTTGCCAGTTCGAAAACATTTTAGTGGGCGGACGGCTGTTTTCTACCTGCAGAAAGGCAGGGATGATCCAGGAATTGGCACGATCGGTCTGTATGGTTTTGGCCTTTGCCTCTTTAATTTTGCCTTTTTTGAAGAGCGTGATCGCCCACTCGAATAAAAATACAGGATACCCTGAATCATCAGGAAAGTTTTTATGGAACCAGTTAAAATACCGGAGCGCACCTGAATAATCCTGTATCCTCAGGTACAGTTCAGGAGGCAGATACCGCAGTCCGCGGCTGTCGTCGTAAAAGCCTCCCCACCTTTTTTTATCGGCGGCAAGCTCCTTTCTGATTTTTGTGATCTTGATCTGAATGCGTTCTATTTGTTTCGGTGTCATGAGCTGTATTTTAGGGGTGGTGGGCAAGGTGAAAGCCTCAAAAAATTACCGATCTGTCATTGGATAAAGATAACCTATTATTTGAAAAGGTACCCGGTCATGCCCGGAAAATTTCGGCGGTTTCGAATCATTGAGATCTGCACACCGGTGATGCGGTCTGTGATCAGCCTACGGTAATGCATCCGAAACAGAACTTTGCCAAAGTTTGGAACTTTGGCAAAGTTATTCCCCGCTGCGGCTCCCGCATCTCACAGCGCGTCAGCCAGAAAAACTGGAGGTGCTGAAAATCGATCAAGCCAAAATGAAATAATGCTTCGACCTGTTTAATTACATAAAAAAATTTAGAGCATCAAAGTGTAGCTACAGACACCCCATTGTTCTATGTTTCATCTGGTTCCCCCGGTAAATCGGATAACCATAGGCTGAAGGGTGATGGGAACATGATAATAATGCTTATCGCTGATCTGAAAAACAACTTCGATAAAAGGATAAAAACTTTTGGTGTTGCTTTTTTTAAAATAATTGGCTGTAAAATAGGTCAGTTCAAAAATTTCGGAATTTGCGCTGCCCGGAAGAAAATCGGTAATCCTGCCGTTCTGATCTGTTATTTTTTAGTCCATCAAATTCCACAGTCAGGTGGCGTCGGTATAGCGTTGGAGCCGGATGGTGACTCCGCTGGAGGAAAGATAGATTTTCCCTAACTTTATGCTTCTAAAAACCCGGGAAAAACCGTATGGATTTCCTCACCAAAAATATTGATCAAACCGCTGCCGAGCTTAAAACTGACCTTTCACAGGGACTTTCGGATGTGGAAGCTCAAGAGCGGCTGAAACGTAACGGACCGAATAGGCTAAAAAAAGCGCCTAAAAAAACGGTCCTTTTCCTTTTTCTGGAACAGCTGAAGGACTGGTTGATTTATGTGCTTTTCGCGGCAGTGTTGATCACGATCTATTTGGGAGCATTTATGGATGCCGCAATTATCACGGTGGTGATCCTGATCAACGCCTTTTTGGGCGTTTACCAGCAGCGGAAAGCGGAGAATGCCGTGGAAGCCCTGCAAAAAATCAGTTCGCCAAAATCTTATGTAAGGCGCGGAGGAAAATTGAAGGAAATAAACTCCGGACAATTGGTGGTAGGTGATGTGGTGGTGCTTGAAACCGGCAGGATGGTGGGTGCGGATCTCCGGCTGGTTGAAAGTGTGAACCTGCAGATCGAGGAAGCGGCACTAACCGGCGAGTCCGAACCTTCGGAAAAAGATGCCGCATTGATTATCAAGGAGACCAATGCACCGCTGGGAGACCGGAAGAATCTCGCTTTTATGAGCACTACTGTGACCGCAGGAAGGGGAACGGGAATCGTCACCGCTACGGGAATGGAAACGGAAATCGGTAAAATTGCAGGCATCATCCAAAGTGAGCCAGATGAAAAAACTCCGCTCGGTCAGCGCTTGGACCAACTGGGAAAAACACTCGGTTTGGCCGCCGTGGCGGTATGCGTACTCCTGTTTGTGCTTTCGTGGTTTCAGGGGCGCGATATTGCGGAAATGTTCCTGATCTCGGTTTCGCTCGCAGTGGCATCCATTCCCGAAGGTCTTGCCGCTATCGTGGCGGTAGTGCTTTCCGTGGGCGTCACGATGATGTCGAAAAATAATGCGATCATCAAAGAGCTTCCCGCCGTGGAGACTTTGGGTTCGGTCAATATCATCTGTACGGACAAAACAGGGACTTTGACCCAAAACAAAATGACCGTGGACAAGTTCTGGACCTTCGATGGGTTGTTTCAGTTCGGTAATGAAGCTGACCTGGGCGAAACCGCGCAACTATTCGTTAAGGGGATGATATTGGCTTCCGATGCCACTTTGGAAAAGGGAGAAAGTACGGGTGACCCAACGGAAATTGCCCTGTTGAAAATGTGCGACGATCTGAATATTGACCGGGCTCAGCTTGCCAGGGAAACTGTACGTGTCGCGGAAAACGCGTTTGATTCTGCCAGAAAGATGATGTCTGTGCTGATTAAAAACGGAAATGAACTGTCGGTTTTTGCTAAAGGTGCTTTGGGAAACATTCTGGAAAAATCCACAAAGATTTTGAAAGACGGAACCGCCATTCCCTTAAGCGATATGCTGAGGAGCGAAATCAGGAAAGTGGCGGAAGAAATGTCCGATGAGGCATTGCGCACTTTGGCGCTCGCTTACCGGGAAGTTGCCACTGTGCCTTCGCGAACAGAAATGGAGCAGGACCTGATCTTGGTGGGCGTTGCCGGGATGATCGACTCGCCGCGTGATGAGGCGAAACCCGCCATAGAAAAAGCCAGAAAAGCAGGCATAACGACTCTCATGATTACCGGCGATCACGCGCACACTGCTTTTGCCATCGGCAAAGAACTGGGGATTGCGGTTTCTGAAAATGAAGTTATCACCGGCAAGGAACTGGATGAAATCGGGGAAGACCAGCTGATGGAGTCAATAGGAAATTACCGGATATTTGCCAGAGTTTCTCCAGAACACAAGGTGAAAATCATCCGTGCGCTGAAAGGCGGAGGGAATATTGTTTCCATGACCGGTGATGGCGTGAATGATGCGCCTTCCCTGAATGCTGCCGACATTGGCGTTGCCATGGGAATTACCGGAACCGATGTTGCGAAGAGTGCCGCAGATATGATCCTCACCGATGATAATTTTTCCACCATTGTGAAAGCGGTGGAACATGGCAGAAATATTTACCAAAATATCCGCAAAGCAGTCATTTTTCTGCTGAGTTGTAATCTCGGCGAAGTGATTTCCATGGTGGTCGCGCTGCTGATTGGTTGGCCGGCTCCGTTGCTGGCGACGCAGTTGCTTTGGATCAACCTCATTACGGATTCGCTTCCGGCCATCGCTTTAGGTATGGATCCGGGTGATTCTGACGTAATGAATGAGCGACCGAGACCTTCCCAGGAAAGTTTCTTTTCCCACGGTGGAACGCTGCAGGTGGTTTTGGGCGGTTTGCTGATTGGTGCAATAACGGTTTTCGGCTATTGGTATGGATTTTACGAATTTGGATTTTCGCCAATGGATCAGGATATTCCGGATGAGGTGCTTAAAAATGCACGGACACTTGCGTTTCTGATCTTGGTATTTGCCCAACTGTTTTATTCTTTGGCGCTTCGCCACCGCACGAAATCGTTGTTCACCATCGGTATTTTCAGCAATCCCTATCTGATTGGTGCCCTAGTTTTGGGAGTGGTTTTACAACTGTTGGTGTTGTTCGTGCCTTTCCTTCAGGATGCGTTCCAACTTCATTTTCCCGATGCCAAAGGTTGGCTCACCGCCTGTGGACTGGGATTGGTTCCACTGGTTTTCAGCGAGGTGCACAAGCTGTTTAAGAGGATATTGCGGTAATCTTCCCAACAGCTAACCGAATTGATTTTCCGCTATTTTTTTTGAGGTCGCTGAAAATGATGGGTGCCTGATTTTTAGGTCTAACTCATAATACCAAAGCTTCGGCGCTTTTCCTTGAAAATACCGAATTCAAAAACACTCCGACTCCAACATCAGCTCAAACCGGAAATCTTTCCAAACTTGTCAATGCTCATTCCTTCTGCTGCGGGAACATTCGGTAATCCCGGCATCCGCATCATGTCGCCTAGGATTGGGATGATGAATCCTGCGCCGGCTGCAAATTCAAATTCGCGCACGGTGATTTTAAAGTTGGAAGGACGGCCGATTTTGGTTTCGTCGTCGGTAAGGGATTTCGGGGTTTTCGCCATGCAAATCGGCACTTTGTCGAAACCTAGATCGTAGATGGTTTTCAGCTGGTTTTTTGCCTTCTGGGAAAAGACCACTGAATCCGCGCCATAAACTTCTTTGGCGATGGTCTCGATTTTATATTCTACCGAATCATCCACTTTGTAGAGGGGTTTGAAATCATTTCCGCAATTGGAGGCACAGAACGCCACTTCTTCGGCAAGTTCGGTCATTCCCGCACCGCCTTTGGTGAATTCTTCGGCGAGGATGGCTCTCACGCCGAGTTTTTTACATTCTTCCTGGATGTATTTGATTTCTTCGTCGGAATCGGTGGCGAAACGGTTGATGGCCACAATCGGCCTCAAACCAAATTTGAAACTGTTTTCAATATGCTTCATGAGGTTCGCAATCCCATTTTTCACGAAAGGAAGGTTTGGAACTTCATATTCGCCTTTCTTCGCGCCGCCGTGGTACCGCAAAGCACGGATCGTGGCGACTATCACGACCGCATCGGGTTTCATTTTTCCGTAATGGCATTTGATGTGGAGGAATTTCTCGGCGCCCAAATCTCCTCCGAAACCTGCTTCTGTGACCACATAGTCGGCGAGCGAAAGCCCTGTTTTAGTGGCGATGATGGTATTTGTTCCCTGTGCAATATTTGCGAAAGGACCTCCGTGAAGGATCGCTGGATTTCCCTCCAGACTTTGCACGAGGTTAGGTTTAATGGCGTCTTTAAGTAAAATTGCCATTGCGTTTTCTGCTTTCAGGTCCCGTGCAAAAATTGGTTTTTTGTCGAAAGTATAGCCCACGAAGATATTTCCGAGTCTGGTCTTTAAATCTTCGAAATCCTGGCTTAGACAAAGAATCGCCATCACTTCACTTGCCGGAGTGATGTTGAATCCTTCTTCGCGGGTAATCCCGTTGTTGGATCCTCCCAAACCGATTACGATTTGCCGCAGTGAGCGGTCGTTCATGTCCATCACCCTTTTCCAGACGATGGTTCGCGGATCGATGTTTAGGGAGTGTTTTTTGTTTTGGAGATTATTGTCGATGAGTGCCGAAAGCAGGTTGTTGGCTTTCTCGATTGCTGCAAAATCTCCGGTAAAGTGCAGGTTGATGTCCACCATGGGAATCACCTGTGCGTAACCACCTCCGGCAGCGCCGCCTTTCACCCCGAAAACCGGACCGAGTGATGGTTCGCGCAAAACGGCGATGGATTTCTTGCCGATTTTGTTCAGGCCGTCATTCAAGCCGACAGAAACGGTTGTTTTTCCTTCACCGGCGGGAGTGGGGTTGATTGCCGTGACCAGGATCAGTTTTGCTTTTTTGATCTTTTCCTCGTCGATATATTTTAAGGGGATTTTTGCTTTGTATTTTCCATAGTATTCCAGATCGTCATGGTGGATACCGATTTTGTCGGCGATATTTTTGATGTGCTGGATCTGAGCGGACTCTGCAATTTCGAGGTCGGTTGGGAAACTCATAGTGTAAATTTTTAAACAATCAAATTTAGCCAAACGAAAGATTCCCACGAAATCTTTTGAAATGTCTTATGTCAGTTTTTAGAATTTTCAAGGTTAATGCTAAAGATTGCTACTCTTCAAAAGTGAGTTTGGTGTAAATATGGATGGTATTATTTTAAACATTAAGGGAGTAAGGGGTTAAGACCGATGCACCGCATATTTGTTAAGATTTAACTTCGTTAAATTAAGCGGCGCACTTTATTTAACGAAGTTAAACCTTAACCATTCAGAAGCCATTTTGTCCTTAACTACTTAATTTCCTTAATGTTAAGAAAAGATTTGCAATTGCGTAATAATGTTGATTTGTGCAATCGCGGCTAAAAATATTGATCCTGCACAATTTTCACCCACAATAAAAATCCGTAAATTTGCAGATTCCCAGTTTTGAATAAGTATTGGGAAAAAATGAGAGCCCAAAATGCAAAAATCCAGCAGCCATTCCGATGACCATCAAATTGCAACCGGCGATGGCAAAGAATATATAGAAGTTTACGGAGCCCGCGAACACAACCTGAAAAACATTTCGGTGAAAATCCCGAGAAACGAACTCGTGGTGATTACCGGACTTTCGGGGAGTGGAAAATCTTCGCTGGCTTTCGATACCATTTTTGCGGAAGGACAGAGACGTTATATCGAGACGTTTTCCGCTTATGCAAGACAGTTTCTTGGCGGTTTGGAAAGACCGGATGTGGATAAAATCGACGGACTTTCCCCGGTGATCGCCATCGAACAGAAAACCACGAACAAGAATCCCCGTTCCACGGTGGGAACCGTGACCGAATTATACGATTTCCTTAGGCTGCTTTTCGCAAGGGTTTCTGATGCGTATTCGATGACTTCCGGCAAAAAACTAGTGAGTTACACCACCGAGCAAATCCTGGAAACCATTAAAGAAAATTATAAGGGCGAGAAAGTGATCCTGATGGCACCGGTTGTCCGTTCGCGAAAAGGTCATTACCACGAGCTTTTTCTGCAAAAACTGAAGAAAGGTTACGGACAGGCTAGAATTGACGGCGAGTTGGTGGATATAGAATATAATTTGAAACTGGACCGCTACAAAACCCACGACATTGATATCGTGATCGACCGATGGATTGTAGGTGAAAAAGCCACCGAAAACCGGATGGAGAATTCCCTGCGAACTGCCATGGAAATGGGAGAGGGAACGATCGGGCTGCAAAAACTAAACGAAAATGAAGTCCACTATTTCTCAAAAAACCTGATGGACGACGAAACCGGTGACTCACTCGCATTGCCGGAACCCAACACGTTTTCTTTCAATTCACCGAAAGGCAGCTGTCCGTATTGCAAAGGTTTGGGAACCATCAAAAAAGTGAATACTGATTATTTTGTAGAGAACCCTAAACTTTCCATTAACCAAGGTGGTTTGCTTCCTTTGGAAGACATTAAGTCCAACAAATGGATTCTCGGCCAGATCAAAAATATCCTTGAAGTTTTTGACAAAGATTTGTCCACCCCTTTTAAAGATATACCTAAAGAGGCATTGGAGCTGATCTATTTCGGGGCACACAAGGAAGTAGCCAAGGAATTGAAACATGCGGGAATCACCAAGAAAATTAAAGTCAATTTCGATGGTTTGGTGTCGATCATTGAGGATTTGATTGAAGACAAAGAAAGTTATGACGCGATATTGCTCGAAAGGCATTTCACCAACGAAGAGGTTTGTCCGGATTGCAAAGGAACCCGGCTTCAGCCGTCAAGTCTGAGTTTTAAAATCGACGGAAAAAATATTGCTGAAATCAACGCCTTGAGTTTGGGCGATTTAATGGACTGGCTGCATGAAGTGGAAGACCATTTCAGCGAAAAAAACAAGATCATCGCTCATGAAATCTTAAAGGAAATTAAGACCAGACTGCAGTTTCTTCTGGATGTGGGACTGGATTACCTGAGTTTGAGCAGGAGTTCGCGGACCCTTTCGGGAGGTGAATCGCAGCGGATCCGTTTGGCAACGCAGATTGGTTCTCAACTGGTGAATGTGCTCTATATTTTGGATGAACCCTCTATCGGGCTTCACCAGAGAGACAATGAAAGGCTGATCAAATCCCTGAAACATTTAAGGGACATCGGAAATTCCGTGATCGTGGTGGAACATGACAAGGACATGATTTTGGAAGCAGATGATATTTTGGATATCGGTCCGCGTGCCGGAAAATTCGGTGGGGAGATCCTTTGGCAGGGAAACCCGAAAGATTTGCTGAAAGCCGATACTTTGACGGCGGATTATATTTCGGGCAAAAAGAAAATTGAAGTTCCTAAGGAAAGAAGAAAAGGAAATGGGAAATCCTTGGTTCTGAAAGGAGCTACCGGAAATAATTTAAAGAATGTAAATTTAGAAATCCCACTCGGAAAACTCGTGGTGGTGACCGGAATTTCAGGCAGTGGCAAATCGTCTTTGATCAATGGAACTCTTTATCCCATTCTCAACAAACACTTTTACAGAGCCGTTCAGGAACCACTTCCTTACAAAAGTTTTGAGGGAATTGAACACATAGACAAAATCGTGGATGTGGACCAAACTCCCATTGGAAGGACGCCGCGTTCGAATCCCGCCACTTATACCGGGATGTTTACCGATATCAGAAATCTCTTTGCCGAACATCCGGAATCAAAAATCCGCGGCTACAAAGCGGGACGGTTCTCGTTCAACGTGAAGGGCGGAAGATGCGAAACCTGTCAAGGAGGAGGATTGAAAGTCATTGAAATGAATTTCCTTCCGGATGTGTACGTGCATTGCGAAACCTGCAACGGAAAACGTTTCAACCGAGAAACCCTGGAAGTCCGCTACAAAGGAAAATCAATTTCAGATGTACTGGAAATGACGATCGATGAAGCGGTGGATTTCTTCGCGCCGATTCCGAAAATCTTCAACAAAGTGAAAACATTGCAGGATGTTGGATTGGGCTATATCACTTTGGGGCAGCAATCCACCACGCTTTCCGGCGGAGAGGCGCAACGCATCAAGCTCGCTACAGAACTCGCCAAAAGGCAAACCGGAAATACATTATACATCCTTGATGAACCCACTACAGGTCTTCATTTCGAAGATGTGAAAGTTTTGATGGAGGCTGTGAATAAACTCGTGAATTTGGGGAATTCCTTCATCATCATCGAACACAATATGGATGTCATCAAATTGGCAGACCACATCATAGACATTGGTCCGGAAGGCGGAAAACATGGCGGAAAGATCATTGCCGAAGGGATTCCGGAAGAAATCGTGAAGAGCAAAAAATCATTAACGGCAAAGTTCCTGAAAAGAGAATTGGAATAAATTTCTCCCGGTGAATTCGCTTTATTGTGAAATCGAAGATTTGGCGGCGTCCATTTGACCTTATCCATTAATTGCTGTTTGTCATCATCCCATCCATTTTCGTTTCTCGGTTGGTTTTCGGGAGGATAGCTGCGTCTTTTTATGATTTTTATCCTTAAAACTGAAATTTATTAAATACTTCTGGTTTTATATAAAATTATAGCTAATTGAATTTCAGTTGGTTATCATTTTGTCAATTTCAATGTTAACCTAATGTTAACAGAATGTAAACTCAGTGTGAATCCCATTTTCTATATTTGTATCATTAATGTTCAACTAATTATTAACCAATCCATTAATCATACAAGAAAATGAAAAAGATATTAACAAAAGCAGTAGCGATTTTAGCATTGGGCATCGCAATGAGTGTTTCCTCTCAAATTAAGGCTCAAAGCAGCAATAACATAGAGGAAGTTACCATCAATTCTAAAGGATTGTTTGGTGAATTGCGTCAATTGGTGGTGAGTAATTTTGATTTTACCAACCCGAATTTAACGGAAGGAACCACCAATTCGGTCCTTGAATTCAGTGTGGCAGAAGACGGGAAAATCACCAATGTGCACGCAAAAGGCGGCTGCAAATATGTTTCCGAAGAACTGGAACATGTGATGAAAAGCCTGCTCTATAAAGTCGATGTGAACAAATTGAACAAAAACTTAATGGCATCCACATTTATCATGCCGGTAAGTGTGAATGTAAACAGTAAATAATTGATCAAAATCTCCGTAGGGAAGCCGGACGCAATGTCCGGCTTTTTCATGGAAAAGAATTCCTAAAACTTAAACCCAATGCTGAAATAATACCTCCAAATATCGATCAGGTTATTTTTTGAAACACTGAAGTTGATGGGTCCCGCAACTGAAAAGTAACCGAGGTTTATTCCATATCCAAAAACGTTTTGGGAATTGCCATCATCAAAACCGCTCAATTCTGCAGAAATCCTTCCATAGCTGAGTGATGGCGTAAGGTAAAATTTACCGAAAGGATTGTATTGCGCGGCAAAACCTAATTTTGCGATAGAGTTCACGGGCAATTCTTTTTGTCTGAAGCCTTCAAATTCCGGATTCATCCCGTCGTCATTAAATTCGCTTCCGCCGGTGTAGAATTTTTGGTTCAGAAAAATGTAAGGTATGTTTTCATCGGGGATTTTGTTGCTGCTGAAATGGCGGCCCAGATATCCATTAAACTTCAGCGAGAGCTGTTTTGAAACAGGCCATGCAAAATTTTCATTGATAAAGATGGCGGTCAATGCTTCCGGCATCGTATAAAAGTCATGTTCCGGATTAAGGTATAAATCCAGTCCGGGTTGTGTTTTGTTCAGGTCGTAAGTGTTGTAATGGTTATTGAAATAAGTCCTCACACCGATGTGGAGGTGGTTTCCGCTTTTGGAATAATATCGGGTGTTCAAGCTGTTCTGGATGTATTTCAGATAAAGAAATTGATTGCTGTGGCTGAACAATTTCGGGTCATAATCTTCCAGAAGGCTTTTGGCGATATCGTTTAAGGAGTTTTTGAGCAGTTCGGAATTGTGTTCGGCGCCGATCCCAATTGCTGAACCAGAACTGATCTTGTAATTGATCCCGATACCGCCCATGAAATTGGAATATTTATAGTCCGGGAAAATCACCGCATTTCCCTGTGCGGTTTCACCAATCAGCCGGAAAAAGATGTCGTTGCTGTTCGTACTGGTATATTTTGTTTCTGCGGAAATGAAAACACGGTTTTTTCGGTCGATGAATTTTTGCAGGTTTAATCTTGCCTTAAACTTTTCGGCGATATCTATGGTTGCCACCAATCTGGACTTGGTGAACAATAGGTCACGATAGGTATAGTTCACGATGATTCCCACGGATTGTTCATTGTCATAGTGCGGTGCGAGTTTGAACCGGCCGGCTTTTGCCTTTTTTACAAATACATTCATGATCAATCCCGAATCTGAATTGGTGTAGGTGTAATAAACCTTGTCATAAAGCCTTGTTCCGAAAACATAGTCTATGCTTTGGTTCACGGTTTTCGCGTCATGATAGGTCCCGGTTTCCAGATTCATCAAATTTTTGATCGATTCTATTTCCTGTTCAGAGGCGATCGCTGTTCCGTCTTCATTAAAATATCTGATTTCCACGGTGGGTTTCTTCACTTCCTGCAGCATTTTGTGGTCGTAAACCACACCAAGTCTTCTTTGTTCTTCCGCAACTTTTACCAGTTCGGGAAGTATTTTTTTGGTTTCCTCTTCACCGATCTTGATTATTTTTTTGTATTTCTTAAAATCTTTTGTGGTGATATCTTCCAATGGCGTCACAAAATTCACGAGTACATCCGTGTCTTTCCCTTGAACCTTGAAATCTTCCACCGATCGGATGGCGTGTGTCTGATAAATCATTTTCAAGGGATTCTCGATTTCTTCCTTGGTAAACAGGCGGAATCCCGTGTACCCCCCAATTACGAAATCGGCACCCATGTCTTTCACTTCCTTCACCGGAAAATTCCGGTCAAGTCCGCCGTCAACAAGTAGTTTTCCATCAATATAAACTGGGGAAAACGCTGCAGGAATCGCTAAAGTAGAACGAATCGCCAGCGGAAGCGAACCTTTTTTCTGCATGATCAGACCACCGTTTACGATATCGGAAGAGGTCAGTTCCACAGGAATTTGGAGTTTGCTGAAATCGTTGATGTGTTTGGCGGAAAAAGTAAGCGAGTTCAGTACTTCGCCCATATATTGCCCTTCAATAAGCGAACTGGGCAGGGTAGGAATTCCCCTCACAATCGGAAACTCAATGACATATTTGTCGTATTCGTCTTTTTCTTCGATATTCACTTTCTGGTAAGGGATTTTGTTGCTCAAGATCCGGTCCCAGTTCATCTCATAAATCGTGGATTTTAAATCTTTGCCCGTGTAGCCCATCGCATAAAGTCCGCCGAGAATTCCTCCCATACTGGTCCCGGTGATATAGTCGATTTTAATCTGCAAAGAATCGATGGCATTTAAAAGTCCTATATGGGCGAAACCTTTTGCGCCGCCTCCGCTTAAAGCGAGTCCGTATTTTTTCTGATGGTTGGTTTTAAGGGTGTCTTGTGCGGAATAATGATTGAAAAATGTAATGGAAAAGAGAAAAACAAGGTAGATTTTTATTTTCATGGGCAATATGTAAGCCGCTAAAATACTTTTTTTTATTGTTTTTGGGGCGATTTTCCTATTTTTATATCCTTGAAAAACGTGAACTGTCTTAGATTGTTCTGGTCAAAGTGGTTGAAATCCTTTTTTAATGCTTTAAATTCAATATTATGAATCCTTTTTTGGACGTATCGCTTCGTTCGCTTGCCGTTTATCTCTTCATGATTTTGGGATTGAGGATTTTTGGCAAAAACCAGCTCTCCCAGTTGAACGCGGGAGATGTCATCTTATTATTATTGATTTCGAATGCCGTCCAAAATGCGATGGTTGGTCCCGATACTTCTCTGCAAGGTGGATTGGTGGCGGCTACCGTTTTATTTTTGGCCAATTTTGGCTTAAAGAAGTTGATGTTCAGAAGTAAAAGTTTGCAACATCTCGTTGAAGACGAACCCGAAATTTTGGTTCGCGATGGAATTGTGGATCTGGTGAAACTGAAACACGCCGAAATCACCACAGATGAACTTTTGGAAACGATTCGGGAACATGGCGTGGAAGATTTGAAGCATGTGAAACTCGCCGTACTGGAAGTAGATGGAAATGTGAGCGTGATTTCCATAGACCAGAATAACCAGACGAATTTTTCAAGGCATAAAAGAAAATTTCCCAGAAAGGCACACCGGATTTGACGGAAATCCCCAATGGTCGTGATGGCGAAATTCCTTCCGCTGGAGGGTTCGATCTCAGACAAAATCCGAAAAGACATGGGGTAGTCATTAGATAGAATACGCAAGAAAATAGCATCTGAATAAATCTTATGAATTACGAAATACGGCCGATGCGTCCCGAAGATGGCGCGAGCGTTTTAGAAATATTCCAGCAGGGAATTGATGGTGGCAATGCTACTTTTGACGACCATGTTCCTGTTTGGGAAGCGTGGGATACGGATCATTTCAAGATGTCCCGATTTGTTTTGGAGGATGAAAACGATCGAGTCGTGGGATGGTGTGCCCTGAAACCGGTGAGTAACCGCGATTGTTTCAAGGGAGTGGCAGAAGTGAGCATTTATCTGGACCATGCATTTCAGGGTAAAGGTTTGGGTTCCATGCTGCTGAAGAAATTAATCCTTGACAGTGAGGATCATGGATTCTGGACTTTGCAATCCGGAATTTTCCCGGAAAATGAATCGAGCATAGCCGTTCACCAAAAACAGGGGTTCAGGATTGTGGGAATCCGCGAGAAGATCGGAAAAATGAACGGCGTTTGGCGGGATATTGTTTTCATGGAAAGAAGAAGTAGGTTGGTGGGCGTTTAATTTTTTTCATTTTCAAGTGTAGTTTCCGGTTGCGCTTCGGAAAATCAAATCATTATAGATAAAATCGCCCGAAATCCGGAAAATCCATTTTCGAAAAATGCATAGCAGCAAAAGAAACATTGGATTTCGGTAAATCAATTGGATAGGACGCTGATTATGCGAACTTTATCGACATGAATGCCTATTCTGTATTGGGTTAATTATGGAACATTGCACTAGATTATCCCATATTCATTCTCCTTTTTTTTAGTCAATATTTTCGTTTGGCATTAAGATTGAAACTATTATGTTAAGTTTTAAAATTAAATGAAATGAAAAATATACTAAAAATAATGGCAGTGGCAGGTTTGACGTTTACATTGGCATCATGTGCGGCGACTAATGATCCTTACGCCACTAGTTATCCGAATAACTATCCTGCTACTTATCCAGGCAATGGTCCTGTTTTCAGGGCACCAGATGGAGCTGTGTACAGACAGGGCGATGTTTACCGGGATCGAAACGGAAATGTCTATCAAAACGGTAGAGTGATCCAAACCGGTGATGTTTACGGACAACCCGGAATCTTGGGAAGAAATGGTAACAACACGGTTTATTATCCGAACAGTAACGCGAGAAGACTTCCTCCGGGACAGGCGAAAAAAATCTACGGTGGCGAAGCCAAAGATTATGCTCCGGGACAGGTTAAGAAACGAAATAACCAATGGCAATACGACAAAAAATGGCAGAAAGAGCAGGAAAAGCGAAACCGGGCGTATAACAAAAATTACAAGAAACACGAAAACCACCAAGGTGACCAAGATGACTAAAAAAAGCGGGATGAAATTCCCGCTTTCTCTTTAAAAACAACATGTGAGTTAACTAATTCACAAATTTATAATTTCGACCCGATGGTGGCCAGGTACGAACTTGGCATTGCTAGCTTTTGTCTATGCTGCCGATCACCTTTTGTGCAAAACCATTCAGCGCATCTCTTTCGCTCATTCCGTTTTTCACGTTTTGGTGTACTTCCAGCGCCCCGCAAATGTCGGTAATCATTTCTCCCACTACATTCAGGTCTTCTTCGGTGGTGCCCCGGAATTCTGAAAACGATTCCAAAACCTCCAAAGCCGTTTCCAGGTTTTCAGGAGTTTGGTTTTGATAAAACTGTCTGATTATTGGGAGTTTCATGGATTCAGCTCTTTAAAAAGGTTCAACAAAATTTCCTGTTGGTTCGTCTGAACCTGGTTCACCAAACTTCCGTTTTTGAAAACTGCGAAGGTGGGCAGGTTATCTACTTTTGCCAACTTCCTGCTTTCCGGAAGCTTTTCCGCATCCACATAAAGGAAAGGAATTGCTTCGTTTTCAGAAGCCAGTTTTTTGAATTTCGGTTTCATGATCCGGCAGTTTCCGCACCATGACGCTCCGTACTGAACGACCACTTTTTCATTGTCTGCAACGATTTGCTGCAAATTATCTTCTGCTAATTCTGTGTACATTTTTTCTGATTTTTAAAATTTACCAATGTGGCAATCTACTCATTTAAAACCTTTAAATTTTCGATGATCCCGAAAGCTATCCCGATTCCCGTCAGGAGCTTTGGACCCTTAATTCTTGTGGGCAGCCAAATATTCTGCGGTTGACTGTCTGTCGGCTTTCATCGCATCTTTTCCTTCTTCCCAGTTTGCAGGACAAACTTCACCGAATTTTTGCACGTGCGTGTAAGCGTCGATCAGTCTCAAATATTCTTTCACGTTTCTTCCGAGCGGCATATCGTTTACGGATTCGTGGAAGATTTTTCCGGTTTCATCCACCAGATAAGTTGCTCTGTAAGTAACGTTAGAACCGGTGAAAAACTCATTTCCCTCTTCGTCAAACTCGAACTCCTGATCCACGATCCCTAAAATGTTTGCCAGTTGTCTGTGCGTATCTGCAAGGATTGGGTAAGTTACGCCCTCGATTCCGCCGTTGTCTCTTGCGGTATTCAACCATGCAAAATGCACTTCATTGGTGTCGCAAGATGCACCGATCACTTTGGTGTTTCTTTTTTCAAATTCAGGTAAAGCCTCCTGGAAAGCATGCAATTCTGTAGGGCACACGAAAGTGAAATCTTTCGGATACCAGAACAAAAGTACTTTTTGCTGGTTTTTTGTAGCCTCTTCCAGAATGTTGATTTTCAGATCGTCTCCCATTTCAGACATTGCGTCAATTGAAATATTCGGGAATTTTTTTCCAACTAATGACATATGATTTGTTTTAAATATTATGGTGCAAAGATATGAAGATTTCATCAATGATAAAATAGGTGCTGATTTATATCATCTATTGCGTCAAAAGAAAGTTGAGTTTGGAAAATTGGCATGAATTTATTTTTAAGCCTGCTTTAGTGATCTGATTTTTAAAGTTTAAGGTGGAAAAGTGGTTTTTTTTAAAGTTATTTTAAAGGTGTTGGATCCACTTTGAAAATTATTGTTTAAATTCACGTCAATAAAAAAATCACTATGAAAAAGATTCTCGTCATTTTGCTCGTGGCTTTTGTACTGATCCAGTTCTTTCAGATAGACAAAACCAATCCGGCTCCCACACCGCAGCTGGATTTCCTGAACATTAAAAAGACTCCCGAATCCACCGCCAAACTCATTAGAAGCAGTTGCTACGACTGCCACAGCAATGAAACCAAATATCTTTGGTATGCCAACATACAGCCGGTTGGTTGGTTCCTTAAAAACCATATCGACGAAGGCCGGCAAAAACTGAACTTCTCTACTTTCGCGAATTATCAGCCAAAGAAACAGGCCCATAAATTAGATGAAGCCGCAGAAATGGTTGAGAAAGGAGAAATGCCGATGGATTCTTATGTCATCATCCATTCCGAAGCAAAAATGAATGATGCACAAAAGCAGGAACTCATCAAATATTTTAAGTTCATCGCGAATGATACCAGGATTTTAAACAACCTTCCGGCGGAAGCCGAGAAAGAATGATATCTGATCCCAATAGCGCGGATGAAACTATTTGATCACCAAAATGAAATTTAATAATCTGTTGTGCCACGCTTCATGAAGTATGGCAATTTGCAAAAAAGGTATAAATAATGGATTCTTCCAAATATTACATTTTCTATGACGGTGATTGCGGTTTCTGCAACTACTGGGTGAAGTGGATTTTGAAAAATGATAAAAAGGACCGGTTTCTCTTCTCGCCGCTTCAATCCGATTTTGGACAAAGTTTCTTGAAGGACAGAAATCTCGCCACCCATGACCTGAAAACCATTTATCTGTGGAAACCTGGGGCGTTTTATCTGACCAAATCTCAGGCGATTTTTGCAGTGGGCAGAATTTTGGGCGGTGTGAATGCTGTTTTTGGGAATATGAACTTCTTGCCAAGAATCCTCACTGATTTCATTTACGACAAAGTCTCGGAAAACCGGATGAAACTGGCTTCGCAGAAATGTTTGGTTCCGGATGAAAAGGAAAGGGGAAAGTTTGTGGAGCGGGTGGAATAATGATTTCTAAAGGTGAAGAACAGTACGGATCAATTTTGGCTTTTCCACAACCTTCCTTCAAATACTTGAAAAAATTCCAAACCTCAAACCTACCTATCGGCAGACAGGCTTCAAATCTTCCTGTCGGCAGACAGGCCCCAAACTTCAAACAACTTTAAACTACTCCAAATAATCTCAAACTTCGCTATCTTTGCACCTATGGAATACAACACCCAACGAACCCATCTTCACATGCCGGAATACGGCAGAATCATTCAGCAACTCGTGGAACGCTGCAAAGAACTCCCAACCAAAGAGGAAAGGAATGAACTTGCCACGGCGATTGTAGATTTTATGGGCCAGAGAAATCCCCAGCTTCGGGATGAAGAAAATTATAAGCACAAACTTTGGGGACATCTCTATATTCTTGCAGATTATGATCTGGACGTGGATTCGCCGTATCCGTTCCCAACGCGGGAGGAAACCCAGGCTAAACCTAAAAGAATGGAATATCCGGTTTTGCAGGGCGAATTTAAGTTCTATGGAAAAAGTATATTGCAGCTGATCGAGAAAGCAATCGAGTTGGAACCGGGTGAAGAAAAAGACGCGCTGATTCAGGTGATTGCTAACAATATGAAAAAATCCTACAATGTTTACAATAAAGAACATGTTCAGGATGAGGTGATTTTCAGACATTTAAAAGATCTTTCAGAAGACCGTTTGGATTTGACTGGAATTGATTCATTGGATAAAAGCAAAATCTACTATGCTTCAAACAGAAGCAACAAAAACCAGAAAGGCAGTCAAAACAACCAAAACAGAAGACGAAATTACCACAACAATAAAAATCGAAAATAAGAATGAGCGGAACATTTCAAATCAGAGGCGGCAAAAGGTTGCATGGCGAAATCACTCCGCAAGGTGCTAAAAATGAGGCCTTACAAATTTTGTGCGCAGTCCTTTTGACTGACGAAGAAGTAAGAGTCAAAAACATTCCCGACATCCACGATGTGAACCGGCTCATAGAAATCCTGGGCGATTTCGGGGTGAAGATCACCAAAAACGGTCGCGGCGACTATACTTTCAAAGCGGATTCCGTGAATTTTGACTACATCAAATCCAACGAATTCAAAAAAGACGGTGCAAAACTTCGTGGTTCGATCATGCTTTTAGGTCCGATGCTCGCAAAATACGGGGAAGCATATATGCCGACTCCGGGTGGCGACAAAATCGGGAGAAGACGTTTGGATACGCATTTCCAGGGCTTGGTGGAATTGGGAGCAGAATTTCACTATGACGAACAGGAATATTATTATTCATTAAAGGCAAAAGAGCTCAACGGAAAATTTATTTTGTTGGAAGAAGCCTCCGTCACCGGAACTGCAAATATTTTAATGGCAGCGGTTTTGGCCAAAGGAAAAACCAGAATCTACAACGCCGCTTGCGAACCTTACTTGCAGCAACTCTGCAAGATGCTCAACAGAATGGGCGCCAATATTTCGGGAATCGGTTCCAACCTTTTGACGATTGAAGGCGTTTCCCATCTTCGAGGAACCGAACACACGATGCTTCCGGATATGGTGGAAATCGGTTCTTGGATTGGTCTGGCTGCGATGACCAAATCCGAAATCACGATCAAAAACGTGAACTGGAACCAACTTGGCGTCATTCCGAATACCTTCAGAAAATTAGGAATCCAACTGGAGCAAAGAGGAGACGATATCTACATCCCGTCACAGGAAAACTACAAAATCCACAAATTTATAGACGGGTCGATTCTGACAATTTCAGATGCACCTTGGCCGGGATTCACCCCCGACTTATTGTCAATTATATTAGTTGTTGCGACCCAGGCGCAAGGAACGGTGCTCATTCACCAAAAAATGTTCGAATCCAGATTATTCTTTGTGGACAAACTCATTGACATGGGAGCACAAATCATTCTCTGCGATCCGCACCGCGCCACAGTGGTCGGTTTGAACCACGAGTCGCCCCTTCGCGGAACCACGATGACTTCACCCGACATCAGGGCCGGAAACGCATTGTTGATTGCGGCGCTTTCAGCCGAAGGGAAATCCATCATCCACAATATAGAGCAAATAGACCGCGGTTATGAGAATATCGACGGAAGATTGAAAGCGTTGGGAGCGGATATTGAGCGGATTTAGACTGAAGTGGTGAAGTGGTTTAAATGTAGGGACTCCTTTTTATATCTAAATATATCTTATTGATTTTGTCTTAACTAAAAACCCAGGTCTCCCAACTTTTTTTATCTTTGCAAAAATTTTTTGGGCTTCAAAAGTTGAAGTAACCCATTCTTAACTAAAAATGATTTCGCCAGATTAGTTGTGTTTTAGCACGCTGCGCGAAGTTGAAGAGAAAATTTATGAGCAATATTGTCGCAATCGTTGGACGACCCAACGTAGGAAAATCCACCCTGTTTAACCGTTTACTTGAAAGAAGAGAGGCCATCGTAGATTCTACAGCCGGCGTCACCCGTGACCGCCATTATGGAAAATCCGATTGGAATGGGGTAGAGTTCACCGTAATTGATACCGGTGGTTACGAAGTAAATACGGAAGATGTTTTCCAGGAAGAAATCTCCAAACAGGTTCAGTTGGCCATTGATGAAGCCACTTCCATCATCTTTATGCTGAATGTGGAAGAAGGCTTGACCGATACGGATCAGGAGATTTTCGAAATGCTCCGCCGTTCCAACAAACCGACTTATATCGTGGTCAACAAAGTAGATTCTGCAAAAGAAGAGTTGGCGGCCACTGAATTTTACCAATTAGGTATTGATAAATACTACACTTTATCTTCCGCAACCGGTTCCGGAACAGGAGAATTGCTGGATGATATTGTCAAAGATTTCCCGACCACCGAATACAAGGATCCATTTGAAGGATTGCCGAAAATTACCATCGCAGGAAGACCGAATGTAGGAAAATCTACCTTAACCAACGCTTTATTGGATGCTGAAAGAAACATCGTGACCGATATTGCCGGGACCACCCGGGATTCCATCCAGACGCTTTACAATAAATTCGGGCACGAATTCGTGCTTGTCGATACTGCGGGAATGCGCAGAAAAGCAAAAGTGAAGGAGGATTTGGAATTTTATTCTGTGATGCGATCGGTTCGCTCGATCGAGTATTCAGATGTGGTGATCATCATGGTGGATGCTACTCTGGGTTGGGAAAGCCAAGACATGAACATTTTTGGTTTGGCCCAAAAGAACAGGAAAGGAATCGTGATCCTGGTCAACAAGTGGGATTTGGTGGAAAAGGAAACCAATACGATGCGTGATTTCGAGAACGCCATCAAAGCAAAAATCGGTCAGTTTACCGATATTCCGATCCTTTTTATTTCGGCTTTAACCAAGCAAAGAATCCTGAAAGCGGTGGATGTGGCGATGGAAGTTTACCAAAACAGGGCAAAAAAGATCAAAACCTCAAAATTGAATGAAGTGATGCTTCCGGTTTTTGAACAAACTCCGCCGCCTGCAATCAAAGGGAAATATGTTAAAATCAAATATTGCGTTCAGCTTCCCACACCGAGTCCGCAATTTGTGTTTTTCTGCAACCTTCCGCAATATGTGAAGGAGCCGTATAAAAGGTTTACAGAGAATCAGCTTCGGAAGCAGTTTGGTTTTACGGGAGTTCCAATTGAGGTGTATTTTAGACAGAAGTGATGTGGTGATGTGATGATGTGGTGATGTGATGATGTGGTGATGTGGTGATTTGGCGATTTGGATTGAGTTTGTAGATTTTGGTATTTTTGATAAAATTATTTATCATGGAAAGAAAAAATGAAATCTTAGACCTGGGAATTGAATTCGCATTGCAAATTATTGAATTCACAGAATTATTAGAAAATCAGCGCAAATTTGTCATTGCAAATCAACTGATGAAAGCCGGAACATCGATTGGAGCAAATATTTTCGAAGCTCAATCTGCGGAAAGCAGAGCTGATTTTATCCATAAATTGAAAATATCGGATAAGGAATCAAAAGAAGCCGAGTTTTGGTTATTGCTGTGCGAACTAGCGCCATCATATCCATTCAATCCAGAATTAAAATCAAAGTTGTTGAGTATCCAAAAATTACTCTCCAAAATAATTTCTTCTTCAAAAATAAACAATAAATCGAATTAGTTGACGGAAATTCAAATCAACCATCAACGCAACAACACATCGACAAATCAACAAATCAACACATCGTCACATCGACAAATCAACACATCAAAATGGTAACAATTCTCTCCGACCGATTTTCCCTTGTCAATTCTTGGATCAATGATTTAAGAAACACCGAAGTTCAGCTTGATCGTATGAAGTTCCGCAGAAATATGGAACGGATCGGTGAAATAGCGGCATTTGAAATTTCAAAAGGTTTGGAACAAAAAGAAATGGAAATCCAAACCCCATTAGATAAAATTAAAGTTAAAGAAATTGCAGTGCAGCCGGTAATTACGACTATTTTGCGAGCCGGAGTTCCTTTATTTCAGGGAATTTTGAATTATTTTGATAAAGCGGATTGCGGATTTGTGGCCGCTTACAGAAAACACGATGCCAACGATTATTTTTCCATCAAACAAGATTATCTGACTTGTCCGAATATTGACGGGCGACCGTTAATTGTGGCCGATCCCATGTTGGCAACCGGTGCAAGTTTGATCGAGGCCTTGAAAGATTTGCTGAATCACGGGAAACCGACCCAGCTTCATATTGTGGCCGCCATCGCATCAAGACAGGGAATGGAGACCCTTGAAAGAGCATATCCGGAAGCAAATATATGGATCGGGGCACTGGATGAAAACCTGACTTCAAAAGGTTATATCACACCAGGTTTGGGCGATGCGGGAGATTTGTCTTATGGCGAAAAATTGCAAAGGTAACCAGATCAACAACTTGAATTCACCAAAAGTTTAGGCGCAAAAAAAAGGAAAGATTTGGACAGGGTTCCATTTCAAAGACTTGATTGCCGAGTACATCAGCTAATTTGGTCTTAAAGGCAGAAAGAGAATTAACCAAAAATTTCCTTATTTGGGAACAGTAAAGTTAAGAAATTCTTTTAAATAAATACCAGTTTTGATTTTTTTTTGTGGTGATTTTTGTCAAGAAAGTGATGGTTTGAAAATCATTGATTTCTATTTTTCCCCGCACTTATTTCTTGTAAACTTCTTTCACTTCAATAGGTTGGGCTCCGCAAACAGACATTCGCCTCAACGGATGATAGGTTATCCAAACTTTTTTTCCCTGTGACAAGTTCGGGATTTTTGTGGCAATCTCTGTTACTTCGTAATTTGTACCATTTTTGTCTTGCAGTAGGTAGTTGCATTTTTCAGATTTCAGGGCGGTCATTTCCGTGAATCTATCGGGTGCAGCATCTGTATCGGATTTGGCGGTATTGGTCATCATGCAGGAAATTGGGAATACCATTATTGTTAAAATTAAACTTTTCATAAGATTGGTATTAAAAAAAGCTGCTGAATTTCTCAGCAGCTTTCGGTTTTCAAATTAATGATTATTTACTTCACCAGTAATTTTTTCGAGTAGGTTTTTGTGCCATCTGAAATTTTCACCATGTAAAGTCCTTTCGGTGCGTAAGACATATCGAATTCTGTTTCATATCCTGTGCCAGCTCTGAAAAGACGTTTTTTAAGTACTTCCTGTCCGGCTGCATTATACAGATCCATGTCCACCATTTTGTTCATTTCCTTGTCATTCAAAATCACTTTGAATTTGTTGTTTCCGGTATTGGCAACCAACACGTTGTTGCTGTCCATTTCCACATTTGAAACTGCTAGATTATCGTTGGTGCAAACATCCAGTGTCCAATCTAGAAGTGTTCCGCCGTCTAGGTTTGACATATCTGTAATGACCAGTTTCCAGTCACCTGTCATCAATTTGCCATTAAATGCAGAAAGTGGTGATTCCGGTTTGAATGTTCCTGTGAATGGGGCAGTACCTGCAGAAATAGCTGTAGTAGCATCATCATCAAAAACGGTATTGGTGTAATTGTCGCCAGAACCTCCTCTTCGGTTGGACAAGATGACTTCAGTGTTATCTGGAGCAACCAATTTGATTACCATGTCGCCATCCCAAGAGTGGAGCAGATTGATTCTTACTTTCACTTTGGTTACTGCGCCTCCGTTTGGATAGTTCACGATTGAAGTGGTCACTGTGCCACTGTTTGGTCCAATCGGATATTGCGTATTGTTGGTTTTAGCGATGCACGCTGAGTTGACGATTGTTTTGGTGACCACATCGTTTGCAGGGACCGCGTCATTGGCCAGCATGGTTTTGGCAGTAAGATTATAGGTCTTAATGGTGTTGAAATTATACGGTGTGGTAAAAGTATAATTCAATGAAGTTCCAGCCGGAATTGGGGTAGTCACAGTTTCGTTTACGAATGCTCCACCATCTACATTATAGGCAACCGGAAGATTGGTAATGGTTTGGGTTCCCTTATTTGAAATCTTCACCTTGATCGGTTGGGAATTCAAGTAACCGCCGGAGTTTGGATCGGTGATGTCATCCATTGCAGCATCCCACTGAAATACGTGATCTACATTTTTGGTAATGCCGTCGTTTGTTGTGTCTTCATCGCCACTTAGGGATGTTCCCGCATAAATGGCGTAAGTCTGACCTTCAGTTCCCAAGTTCGCTTTCGCAGTAAACGTGTAATCTGCCGTGGCACCTGATGCTAAAGGTCCTGCAAAAGTTTCGGTGGCAATAGTGGTTCCATTTACTTTAAACAAAACTGGGATATTGCTTTGTGCATCAGTACCGTAATTGTAAACTTTTACTTTTACTGTTTCTGCATTGCTCAAAGCTCCGGAAACAGGTGTGTCAATGCTGACCACCCCAACATCTTTCAAGAAATTGGGTGCAATTTTGAAAACTCCCACTACATTTTTTCTGCCGCTGTTCATATATTCTGTATCGTACCACATTGTTTTGTAGTCAGCCGGGTCGATATCGATTTTTGAATAATCCCCGTATCTTCCACCAGGAATGTTTGCGTTCCCTTCTTTGATGATGGTTTCTGCAACAGTCATTGTTCCAAGTGGATCTACCGCTTTTCGGCCGGTATAGTAGGAACCTACGTATTTATTTCCCGGACCGCCCATGGCAGTGTATCCCATCCCGATATTTCCTTGCACGTCCATGATCAAACTGGCGTTCCATGCGTGTTTTCCATTGGCTGCTGTATAGGTTCCCTCCTGATAAATCGTCCAGGGTTGCCCATCAGCTGGTTGACGAAGCTCAAACCAACGAATTCCCGCTAGTTTTCCTGTGGCGGCAGTGTTGACCACGAAATTGAAAACCGCGGAATTGTGATCCCCAAATTTTCTAAACTGTGCCTGGTTCATAATGGTAGCCTGCAATGCGTCAATGGTGGCACCTCCATTTGGCTGAGGTAAATTATAAAAACTTCCCCCGTCAAAAACACCTACGAAAGGTTGGGTGTTGAGCTGTACTGGTTGCGACATTACAGAGGCACTTGGATTTGCCCAATTCACAGTGAGGTTCCACAATTTGAGGTGGTCCTGAGAAACGCCGCTCCATGCATCATCCTGCATGTAAACGATTGGGACATTACCAGCAGCTGGTGCATTTGGATCCGAAAGGGTGAAAAATTGCGGGCTGTAAAAACCTGAAGTCACAAGTCCCGGAAGCGGAAATGCCAATATTTTTGCAGAAGGGTCACCTGCCAACATTTTTTCTCTTTCAAAAGCATAAACTTTGTTGGTAGAAGAAGTGTTATCAGTCATATAATACCCATCACTCCAAACTGAAAGTTTCTGATAGTCAGTGACAGATGAATAGGTGTAAACATTCCAGCCGGAAGTCACAGGATCTGCAGTTTTAGAAACCGCCACATAAGCGCCGCTTCCCAAAAGCGTCACAACCCATCTGTTCGCGATGTGGTCATAAGATGCGGTAAGGTCGCAGCAGCCATTAGTTCCGAAAATATTTGATGGTGCCAATTGACCTGTTAAAGGATTTCCGGATTTGTCAAAAATTCGGAATCCGGTGTTGAATACCACAAATACATGATTCGGTCCCACTGCCAAAGCAGGGTCAGTTGGTTGCGAGGTAGAAGCTGCCGCATCAAAAACCAGACTCGGTGTCTTCCCCGGAATAAGCTGTTCCAGCGGATTTCTATTCAGCACATGAATATCGTCTGTTTTCTGAGGATCTTTCCCCGGCAGGATATTGTGTTTGTAATAGCGGCGGTCTTTCATTTCGCCGCCCTTGTCTACAAATGGTTCCAGATTTGTTCTGCTTGCCAAAGATGGCATTTCAACCATTTTGTCGGCTTGTCCGATAAAGGTCGGTCCTTTTCCTTCTTGCGCGCCCACCATGATGCCGACGCATAACATTGCTGCCGAAAGTAATTGGTAAAGTTTTGATTTCATTTTAAATTTTAGTTTGGAAATATTGCGTCTAAAATACTAATTATTGTGAAATATTTAAGAAAATTTTAATAATTTAATTTTACGAAAACATTAATTCGGTAAAGAAATCTAATAGACAGGGCTTTTCTCATAAAAATATGATAATACTTTTGGTGATTATATAACCATCACATGGCATTTTGACCTTCAAGCCACAAAAAAAAGCTGCCGAAAAAGCTCGACAGCATCCGTTTTGGAGTGATCGTGAAATTATTTGCCAGTAATTTTTGGAGAATATGGCGATTCCATCCAATTTCTGTAACAGGTAAATTCCCTTCTGTGCAGAAGACTTTTCGAAATCTGTTTCGCTCTTGCTGCATTTTTGAACAGTCATTTTTCAGGATTTCCTGTAATGCAGTGTCATACAAATCCAATCTACAATATTGTTCCTAGTCCATTCAAAAAACATCGTCTTTGGGATATTTCCAACCAAAAAAAGAAGTCCTAATATCTTAGAACTCCAAATTAATTTTTCCAGAAATTTTTTCTGAGGTAAAGACAATCAATTCTTTATTTTCCAAGCTTACTCTATTCCAGTAATGGTTTCCGGCGAATCTGCTTTCCAGCACCACGGCTTCTATGCCGTTTTCGGAAATCCTGATTTCATTCGGATACCAAAGTTTTTTTGAAAGATTAAATCTGATTAATTCTTCATCAGAAAATACGTTCACTTCGCTGAAAAGTTTGGCCACATATTCATTATAGGGATTTCTATAGGTTTCTTCCGGACCGTCATTTTGGATCAGCCTTCCTTCCTGCAGCACGATGATTTGGTCCAGCCAGGGCATTATTTCTTGAATTTCGTGGGTGGAAATAATCAGCGAAATATTTTTTTCTTTAACATAGTTAAAAAGCCTCGAACGAAGTTCCACTTTCCTTGAAAAGTCGATATTGCTGAAAGGTTCATCCAGCAATAATAATTTCGGCATCACCGAAAGAGCGCGGGCAATCGCAACCCTCTGTTGTTGACCGCCGCTCAAATATTTTGGCAAAATGTGGGCGTATTCCAAAAGTCCGACTACTTCCAAAAGCTCATTGACTTTTTCCTTTTTTTCTTTTAGATTGATATTGGAGATGAACTTTCCCACATTTTCAGAAACCGTCGCATAAGGCATCAGGTCATAGTTCTGTGCCACGAGTTTCATTTCATTTTCTCCGGGAACGATATTGTTTTTTGGGCCGAAAAGCGTTTTTCCATTAAAAATGATTTCACCATCTTCCCAGTCCAGAAGTCCATAAATCAAGTTGATCAGCGTGGATTTTCCACATCCGCTCTCTCCAGCAAGTGCGATGATTTTTCCTGGAGCCACCTTCAAGTTTAAGTTGTTAAATAGTTTTTTTTCTGGAGTATAAGAAAAAAATAAGTGGTTGATTTCTAAAAGCATATTGCAAAAATAAGATTTTTGCCTTTAATGCAATTTTTTTATTATTTTAGCGTCAATATTAAAAACGCAAATTTTCCATGAAGAACATTACCATTGCCTCACTTATTTCAATTTTTGTTTTCGGCTTTTTGGCCATTTCTTGCGGGAAAGACAAACCTTTCATCGGCGAATCCGCAGAGACTGTTGCCGCTAAAGGTGGAACAATATTCGAAGTGGACACGCTGAACAGTAGAATTGAATGGAAAGGCTATAAAATTTTTAAGTCAGACAATTTCAGCCATTTTGGAACCATCAAATTCGAAAGTGGTGATGTTTCCGTACAAAATGGGGAAATTGTGGGCGGTAAATTCGTGGCAGATATGGGAACACTGGAGAATGTGGATTTGAAAGACGATTTGGAACAAAAAGCCAAACTGGAATCCCACCTGAAAAGCGCAGATTTCTTCGCAGTGGAAAAATTTCCCACCGCATCGTACGAAATTACAAAAGTCATCCACAACGAAAGTGGTGATTATAATACCACATTAGAAGGAAACCTTACCATCAAAGGGATTAGCAAACCTACAAAGTTCAACGCCAATGTTTCTGTGAAAGACGGCGAAGTGAGCATTGCCACAGAACCTACGGACGTCAAAAGGGAAGATTTCAGTGTAAGATTCCAGCTTCCGGTGGCAAATGGGGTGATTAAAGATGAGGTGAATCTCCAGATTTTGATCAAGGCATTAGAGAAGAAATAATTTTAGTTTTATAGCACGTGGTTAGCATCCATTCCGGTTTTCTGGAGTGGATTTTTTATTTTTTAAGGTGAATAGTAGGTTTCAAAATCACCCAAAAATCCCTAAATTTGCATTCTTAATAATCGCCGGTAGCCAATCGCTATTCGCCAAAAGCCAATTATGACTTCACAACAAATCCGCCAGCAATTTTTAGATTATTTCAAATCAAAAGGTCACCAAATCGTGCCTTCCGCACCGATCGTTCTGAAAGATGATCCCACACTGATGTTCTCTAACTCGGGAATGACACAGTTTAAGGATTATTTTCTGGGTTATAAAGTGCCAACAAGTTTAAGGATTGCGGACACCCAAAAATGTTTGCGGGTTTCCGGTAAACACAATGATTTGGATGATGTTGGTCGCGACACCTATCACCACACCATGTTTGAAATGTTGGGGAACTGGTCTTTTGGGGATTATTTTAAAAAAGAAGCAATTGAATTTGCATGGCAACTCTTGACCGAGGTTTATCAGATCCCAAAAGAAAACCTTTATGTGACGATATTTGAAGGTGATGCTTCCGAAAATCTGGTAAGAGATACCGACGCCTACAATTTCTGGAAATCCCATATTGCAGAAGACCGGATCATCAACGGAAACAAAAAAGACAATTTCTGGGAAATGGGCGAAAGCGGACCATGCGGACCATGTTCGGAGATTCATGTGGATTTAAGAAGTGATGAGGAAAAAGCCAAAATTTCCGGATTGGATTTGGTGAACAACGACCATCCGCAAGTAGTGGAAATCTGGAATCTGGTCTTCATGGAATTCAACAGAAAAGCGGACGGAAGTCTGGAAAAATTGCCAAAACAACATGTGGACACCGGTATGGGTTTCGAGCGTTTGTGTATGGCTTTGCAAGGAAAAAAATCAAACTACGATACCGATGTTTTCACGCCCCTGATTTCAAAAGTGGAACAACTTTCCGGAAAAAAATATGAAGGAATTTTAGAAAACGAAAAAGATATCGCCATTCGAGTCGTGGTAGATCATATTCGTGCGGTGGCTTTTGCAATTGCAGACGGCCAACTTCCGGCCAACGGAGGAGCGGGTTATGTAATTCGAAGAATTTTGAGGCGTGCGATTTCTTATTCCTATCGATTTTTAGGAATGAAAGAACCGTTTCTTTACCAACTTGTTGCTGTTTTGAAAAACGATATGGGTTCGTTTTTTCCGGAACTCGTCAAGCAAGAAAAACTTGTCACAGAAGTAATCAGGGAAGAAGAATCGTCATTCTTGAAAACCATTGAACACGGTTTGAAAAGAATCGACCTGATCATCAGCGAAACCATTGCGAAAGGAGAAAAAACACTTCCGGGAACTGAAGTGTTCGAACTCTATGACACCTATGGTTTCCCGGCGGATTTGTCCAGAATCATTGCCGAAGAAAAACAGCTGACCGTGGATGAAAAAGGTTTCGACGAAGAAATGGAAAAACAGAAACAGCGTTCCAAAAAATCTTCAGCACAGAAAGTTCACGATTGGGTGATTTTGGAAGAAAAGCCTGAGATTTTCGTGGGTTATGACCAAACTGAGGTGGAAACCTACATTACAAGATATAGAAAAATTGAAAATAAAGACGGCGAGTTTTACCAAATCGTTTTGTCGAAGACGCCATTTTATCCAGAAGGAGGTGGACAAATCGGCGACAAAGGAATCCTGATTCCGAGTTATGCCGAAGGTTTTGAGATTTCCAATCCAAGCGTTTTTGATATAACGGACTGTCGGGATATTATTGAAATTTTAGACACGAAAAAAGAAAACAACCTCATTATTTCTTTGGTCAAGGATCTTCCGAAAGATGCGGGAGCCGTTTTCTTTGCAATCGTGAATCATGCCGACCGAAAAAATACCCAGGCAAACCACTCTGTGACCCACTTGCTGCATGAAGCTTTGAGAGAAGTTTTGGGGACACATGTAGAGCAGAAAGGTTCGTTTGTGGGACCGGAGTATCTGCGTTTCGACTTCTCGCATTTCGCAAAAATGACCGAAGACGAGTTGAAACTCATTGAAGATAAGGTTAATGCGAAAATTCAACAGAATATCGCTTTGCAGGAATTCCGCGAAATCCCGATTGCGGAGGCCATGGAAAAAGGAGCGATGGCATTGTTTGGCGAAAAATATGGTGACAAAGTCCGAATGATTCAGTTCGGAAGTTCCCGAGAATTATGCGGCGGAACCCACGTGAAATCTACGGGAGAAATCGGTCATTTCAAGATTCAGAATGAAAGCTCAACTGCTGCCGGAATCCGAAGAATAGAGGCCATTTCCGGCGAACAGTCCTCCAAATATTTTGCGAATCTGGAAAATCAGCTGAAGGAGATTTCTTCCTTATTGAAATCGAAAGATTTGGTAAAAACCATAGAGAAATTGTTGGAAGAAAATTCCAACTTGAGATCAGAAGTGGAATCCTTAAAAGCCGAAAAAGCAAAATCCCAAACCGCAAACTGGAAAAATGAATTCACCGAAAGCGGCGACAAAAAACTGCTGGTGAAAAAAGTTTCGATGGATGCGGCAACTGTAAAAGACATCGTGTTCCAACTGAAAAAGGAAATCCCAAATTCCATTACCATCATCATTTCTGATGCTGACCAAAAGCCGATGATTACCGTGGGCGTTTCCGCTGACTTAGAATCGAAATACCACGCTGGAAATATTGTGAAAGAATTGGCCAAAGAAATCCAAGGTGGAGGCGGAGGAAATCCCGGGTTTGCAACTGCGGGCGGAAAGAATCTCGCCGGAATTGATGCGGCGGTGGAAAAAGCAGGCACCGTTTAGAATTCCCCGGATTCTTGAATGGCTTTAAACAAATTCAATTGGTGTTCTCATTAATTATTTGTTTTTTGAGAATTTCGGTTTAAACCAAAGAACTTGATCAAACAAAAATCCCGAATCGACCGACTCGGGATTTTTTGTTGAGTATCGGATGAAATCCATTATTTGCTTCCGCCTCTTGCAACCAATGCGATCAGTAAAATGACGACCAAAGCACCGATTACCCAAACCAGTGGATTGCTCATCCAATCACCGCTCATTGCGTTTCCGCCTTTGTTTACGTCCACGTCCACTTTCAGATCGGGTGCTTTTTCCTGTGCTTTTACAATAAGTGTTGCAAGATTGGCGATCAATGCCAAAACGAACAGCTGAATTTTTGAAGTTAAATTAGCGCGTGTCATAATAATATTTTTTTGGTGTTATATTCTTTGCAAATCTAAAATTATACCAAAAAAAATACTGATCAGAACATTCAAACGGTACTAAAATAAAAATTCCATTAAAAAATCATCCATCACAAAACCATTTCCAATATCGAAAACGCCATCGTCATACACCCTGAAACCTTGTGATTCATAGATTTTTTTTGCGGGGTTGGTCTTGTTGACATTCAGAATGATTCGTTTGTTCCCAAATTTTTTCACCTGATTTTTCACTAAATCAAGGGCTGCTTTTCCTATTCCTTTTCCACGCGTTTCCGCCAACAAGTAAATCCGGTGCAGTTTGGTGGTGTCTTTTTCATAGTTAAATTCAAAGCCGACAAATCCTGCAGCATTTTCGTCATCCCAAATGATGTAGTACGGAAAATCAGGATTTTTCAGGTGGCTCGTAATTTCTTCTGACGAATACATTTCGCCCAGCATATAATTGATTTGATCCTGGGTGAGAATCTCGGCATATGCGGAATTCCAGGATTTTTTCGCCAAATCACGAATCAGTTCGATGTCGTTTTCGGTTGCTTTTTTAAAAGTGATCATTTGTACTATTAAAGTTAAGATAGTTCAATCAAGGTAATCTCGGGCTCAATTCCGACTCGTCCCGGATAACCGATCACTCCGAAACCTCGGTTCACATAAAGGAATTTTCCTTCACTTTCATACAGATCTGCCCATTTTTTGTAGCGGTATTGCGCCGGACTCCAGCGGATGTTCTTCAGATCGATGCCGAACTGCATTCCGTGGGTGTGTCCGGATAGCGTAAGCTGCACATTGGAAGGATGCTTTTTCACCTTGGCGTCGAAATGCGATGGATCGTGGCTCATCAGGATTTTTGCGGCTTCTGCAGGAACTCCGATTGCTGCTTTGTCCAGATCACCATATTGCGGGAAGGGTTTTTCACCCCAGTTTTCAACACCTAAAATATAAAGTTTCTCACCATTTTTTTCGATGATGCGGTGTTCATTTCTTAGCATTTCAAAACCGGCCTTCTTTTGAAGTTCGATCAGATTTGGGATGTTTTGGGCTTTTTCCGCAGGTGAATTCCAATCTGCATAATCACCATAATCGTGGTTTCCGAGAATTGAAAATTTTCCGTCTTTTGATTTAATGGTCGAGAACAGCTGAACGAAAGGCTCAAACTCACTCGCGAAATTGTTCACCATATCTCCGGTAAAGAGAACCAAATCCGGATTTTGTTCGTTAATGAGATTCACTGCGTGCTGCAATTTTTCGGGATGAAAAAAACTTCCGGCGTGAACATCAGAGATTTGAACGATTTTGTAGCCTTTAAAACTATTGGGCAATCCTGTGATTTTCAGCTTTACTTTCCTCACCCAATGCCTGTATTTACCAAAGATAATTCCATCTACTATCAAAGTGGAAAAAATTCCCGCAATTCCCAATCCGAGCAGACTGATAAACCTTCGTCGCTCAGGGAAATAGGGATCCGGTTTCGCATAGAATGTAAAGAGATATCTGTAAAACCTGCCAATATCTTCCAAAATCAGGAAGAAGACAATGAAGAGTTTTGGAATTAGAAAAATCAAAAATATCGACGCGATGGTCTGAATTCTGTGATGATCCCTTTCACTGCGCGAAAATCCCAAAAGTTCATAGATGAAAAATCCATAGACCAGAATGGTGACTAGCCAATAAGCAAGCCTTAACCATTGGTTTGTAGCAACGGTTTTGAACGCTTGGTACACGTAAAATTCGAGAACAAAAATAATTCCCGTGAAGATGAGAATGTTTTTCTGCATTTTTTAAAAAGAAAATCCTTCTGCTGGAAGGACTTTTTGGTATTTACGGAAAACGGTAAACTATAGCGTTGATGTTCATTCCGGCGCCCACGGAAGCGAAAACGATATTTCCTTTTTCCTTGAATTTCTGACCTTTCATTTCGCCTTTGATGATGAGGTCAAACATGGTGGGAATCGTAGCAACTGATGAATTCCCGAATTGCTGAATGGTCATCGGAGCGATATCGTGGCTGTAATCGGTCTTTCCATATAGTTTGTGAAGTCTGGAAATCATGGCGTAATCCATTTTTGCATTGGCTTGATGGATCAGAATTTTGTCGATATCATCAATGGTCAAACCTGCTTGGTCAATTGTTTCCTTAATGGCGATGGGAACATTTTTTAAAGCATATTCGTAGATTTTTCTGCCACTCATTCTGATATAGAGGGTTTTTTGTTCCACATCTTGATTCAGCGAAGGCGAGTTTTCCAGGTAGTTTAGTTCCATGCCATTGTCACAAATTGTGGAATCAGCGATGATACCTACGTTTTCTTCATCGGTCGCTTTTACCACTACTGCGCCGGCTCCGTCAGCAAAAATCATTTTGTTTCTGTCAAAAGGATCGGTCACTCTACTTAAAGTCTCGGAACCCACCACCAAAATTAGTTTTGCTTTTTTGGCTTTAATTAAAGTGTCTGCCAAAATCATCGCTTCTACCCAACCCGGACAACCGAAAATCATGTCGTAATTGATGCATTTTCTGTTTTTGATCCCGAGTTTGTTTTTAACTCTTGCAGACATGGAGGGCATGAAATTGGTCATCCCATTTTGGTCAACTTCTCCAAAATTACTGGCGTAAATAATATAGTCTAATTCTTCCTGGTCAATTTCCGCATCGTAGATGGCTTCTTTTGCGGCATGATAACCGAGGTCCGAATTGAATTCGTCGTCTTCCAGATATCTTCTTTCTTCGATTTCTGTGATTTCTACGAATTTCTGGAAGATTTCCTCGTTTGGTTTATTGATTCTGTCACCTTCATCGGTGAAAAAAACCGAATCCATGAAGTGTTCTTTACCGATGACTTTGGAGGGAATGTAACTTCCTGATCCTATAATAATTGTATTGGGCATATATTTCTGGAAAATTTAGGCAAAGTTAAGAAATAATCCAAAAATATAGGAAAGGAAATTAATTTTGAAATTAACTGCTTTTGCTACAGCTGAGGGAGGCTTTATACAAATAGATGTTTAGATTAATCGTATTTCCTTTAAATCATCTATCAATAAATCATTCCCGACAAAAAAAATAATCCCTAAATTTGCAAAGTTTTTTACGCCAATCATTATGAAATTAAGTCCGTCCGCCAAAGGTTTGCTCATTTCGGTTTTTGCTGTCATTGGGGCTTTTGGGATCTATTTTGTCTTTCTGGCTAAGAGAAATTATTATTTGGTTGATAACCCCTCACAAAACACTTATTTCTTTAAGATCAATAACGGTGCGGAAAAGATTATTTCATCCGGTCAAAATTTCAGGGTAGATTTGAATAAGGGAAAAAATAAGATTGAGGTCTATGACGATCAAAGGAAACTTTTGTACGATTCTTCCTTTACCGTGAAGAAAGACCGCGGTTTGCTGAATATTTCGCATCAGGATTATTACATCAACGAGCAGTTTTACGGATATGGACTGAATAAAGATTCGCTGATCGCTGCAAGAGGAGCCACCGAAATCGACGGAAAAAATTACCTGAACAAACCGATCCGTTTCAATAAATTATACACCGATGATTTTTACTATAATTTGGACGAAAACTATGACCAGGTGGTGAAAAACATCCAAAAAGTGGAATCCAGAACAAAGATTTTCAGAAAAGAGGATTTCCTGAACTATTACAAAGAATATTACAAATTTTAAATTAAAGATTGTGAGCCAAGTTACGCCATACAATACAGAAGCCGGGAAAAAGAAGGAAGTTGAAGATATGTTTGACAATATCGCCCCGAAATACGATTTGCTGAACCACGTGCTTTCTATGAAGATTGATGTGCTTTGGCGAAACACTTTGGTGAAGTGGATGAACAAAGATCACCCAAAATTGGTGCTGGATGTGGCGACCGGAACCGGTGATCTGGCAATAGCCGTGCAGAAAGGAACCGGTGCGAAAGTGGTTGGTTTAGACCTTTCGCAACAAATGTTGAATGTAGGTGTCGATAAAATAAAAAAACTTAAATTAGATGCCGAAATTTCTATGGAAAAAGGTGATGCCGAAAACCTTCCGTTTGAAAACAATAAATTTGATGCGGTTTCCGTTGCTTTTGGAGTGAGAAATTTTGAGGATCTGGAGAAAGGTTTATCGGAGCTCAGAAGGGTAGTGAAGGAAAATGCAAGCGTTTACATCCTTGAATTTTCTAAAGTGGAAGGATTTTTGGCCCCTTTCTATATGTTTTATTTTAAAAATATTCTGCCTCAAATCGGGAAATTGGTTTCCAAAGATAACAGAGCTTATACTTATCTTCCGGATTCCGTCAACGCATTTCCGTTTGGCGAGAAAATGAAAAATATACTGTTGAAGACAGGATTCCAGAAAGTAGAATACAAAAAACTAAGTCTGGGAATTGCAACTATTTACAAGGCAACCAAATAATATGTGGAATAATACACTGAACATCAAGGTACTCGCAGCAATTTTCATCTCGGGACTTTTCAATGCACAGCTTTTCAGAACCAAAGACAGACAAGACCGTCTGGAAGGATTTGATAACCAAAAATTCAGCTACGGTTTTTATCTTGCAGCAAATAATTTTGACTACAGACTGGTTCTGCATCCAATGTTTGGGATGGATGGGCAGAGAAATCTTGTCCAGACCAAATCATCCTACAGTTTTGGAGCCGGATTAATCGGAAAAATGCGTCTCGACGACAATTTTGATTTAAGGCTGGAACCGGGACTTCAGTTCATGTCCAGAGAAATCATCTTTAATACCCAATCAAACGACCAATATGCGGGTGGAACCGCTGCCAATGCGCCATTCACACCCAGAGCATTAACCGAAGCAGACAAGTTGCGAACAGTGAAATCCACCTATGTGGATGTACCATTGCTACTTGAAGTCCATGGCGACAGATGGTACAATTCAAGACCTTACGCCGCTGCCGGTGTCAACTGGATGATGAATTTGCAATCCAACAGCAAATCGGCAGACGACAATGCCAACGGAATTTTCCGCACCACGACCAGTAATTTTGCCTGGACTGCAGAAATTGGAATTCAGTTCTATTTCAGCAGATTCAAACTGACTCCGGGTTTCCGTGGAACTTTCATGATCAATGACGAAATGGTGGCAGATAATGCTGAAACGCCTCCATATTGGACTTCGGCAATTTCTACCGCAAAAACCAGAGCTTTTATGTTTGTGCTGAAATTCGAATAAAATATATTTAAATATTTCATGAAGAGAAGGTTGATCACGCCTTCTCTTTTTTTATGCAAATAAATCTTCAAGAAATCCGCAATTCAATTTAAATTTTTATATTTTTGTACAATAGTTAGAATAACAACACCTGAAAATGCTTCGAGACTTAGAGAATAATTTTTCGCTTTTGGAGAAAAAGGTTCTGAACTTCAGAAAAGATTATCAGAGCTTAAGCGAAAAATATTTGGAACTAAGTCGAGAACACGAAGAACTGAAGGCGAAATATGACGAGGAAAGAAGAAAAAGTCAGGTATTAGCAGAAGAACAAAAAAATATAAAGCTTTACTCAGCAATATCTGGAAATCCAGACCACAACCGGCTGATGAAAACGCACATCAACCGACTGATCAAAGAAGTGGATCACTGTATTGCAGAACTTCAAAACAACGGATTGTAATGGAAGTGAGAAGAATTACCATCACCATTGCCGGAAGGAATTATCCGCTAAATGTGCCCGCCGCAGAAGAAGAAACACTTCGAAAAGTAGGGAAACAGATTGAAGCCATGATTAAAGATTTTGAACAAAATTTTGACGTGAGAGACAAACAGGATGCTTTAGCGATGTGTGCCCTGAAAATGGGAACCAATGCAGAAGTATCGCAAATCACGAACGAAAAGAATATTAATGCCTCCAATGAAAGGTTGATGCAGATCAACCGGATTTTGGAAGCGCTGGAAAAGTAGATTTTTCTTTTCCGGGAAATGACTGCCTACAATAGTTCTAACACATTAAAGGTAAACTCAACGCTAAACAATTACCGGACGAAAGTTCATTTGATGGCGCGCCGACTTGCTCGGATTACAGAAAATGAAAATCAGTTCAAATCGTGTAGATTAGGAGTTTACTCTAATCCGGAATTATTGTGGGCTTTTTTTATGAACTAGAACAAAAATAAACATAGATATACATGGACTTAATAACAATTATCATCGGCATGGTTTGTCTGGGAATCGGTGCAGTTTTAGGATTTGTCTTTTCCAAAAGCTCACTGAATTCAAAGGCAAAATTCATCATTAATGATGCCAAGAAAAACGCCGAAAACCTTATAGAAAAAGCCACGGTGCAAGCAGAAGCCGTGAAGAAGGAAAAACATCTGCAGGCCAAGGAAAAATTCCTGGAACTCAAGTCGCAGCACGATGCCGATATTCAGCAGAGAGAAAAGAAAATGCAGGAAGCCGAGAAACGCATCAAAGACAAAGAGCACAAACTCAATGACGAATTGAGCAAAACCGGAAAACTGGAAAAAGATTTGGACAGGCAAATCGCAGACTACGGCAAAAAGCACGAAATCCTGGAAAGAAAACAACAGGAACTGGATACAATCACTGCCCAGAAAGTGGAAATTCTTGAAAAGATTTCTGGTTATTCCGCCGAAGATGCCAAGAGAGAACTGGTGGAAGCCATGAAAGCCGAAGCGAAAACAAAAGCGCAAGCTCACGTGCAAAGCATCATGGAAGAAGCCAACCTCAATGCAAAACAAGAAGCCAAAAAAATCGTCATCCAAACCATTCAAAGAATCGGAACAGAGCAGGCAATTGAAAACTCGGTTTCTGTGTTCAATATTGAATCAGATGAAGTGAAAGGAAGAATCATCGGTAGAGAAGGTAGAAATATCCGTGCTTTGGAAGCGGCAACCGGTGTTGAAATCATCGTGGATGATACTCCGGAAGCGATCCTGCTTTCCTGCTTCGATCCGGTCAGAAGAGAAATCGCCAGATTATCGCTGCACCGTTTGGTGACCGACGGAAGAATTCACCCTGCAAGAATCGAGGAAGTGGTTGAAAAAACCAGAAAACATATCGAGGAAGAAATCATCGAAGTTGGTAAAAGAACCATCATCGATTTGGGAATCCACGGACTTCATCCGGAATTGGTGAAAATCGTGGGACGAATGAAATACCGTTCCTCTTATGGACAAAACCTTTTGCAGCACTCCAGAGAAGTTGCAAATATCGCAGCTACGATGGCCGCAGAACTGGGACTCAACGTGAAATTGGCGAAAAGAGCCGGTTTGCTGCACGATATCGGAAAAGTTCCGGAACAGGAATCTGAACTTCCGCACGCGCTTCTAGGAATGCAGTGGGCAGAAAAATTCGGAGAAAATCCAGAAGTGGTCAACGCAATTGGAGCACACCATGACGAGGTTGAAATGACTTCGCTACTTTCGCCGATCATCCAAGTTGCCGACGGAATTTCCGGAGCAAGACCAGGTGCTAGAAGACAGGTTTTGGAATCTTATATCCAAAGATTGAAAGATTTGGAAGCTGCCGCATTGAGTTTTGACGGGGTTTCCAGTGCTTATGCAATCCAGGCGGGTCGTGAGCTCCGTGTAATGGTGGAAAGCGGAAAGGTGAACGATGAGCAGAGTGCACAGCTTTCTTATGATATTTCAGAAAAAATCCAAAATGAACTCACTTATCCGGGGCAGGTCAGAATCACCGTGATTCGCGAAACCAGAGCAGTGAATATCGCAAGGTAACAATCCTTTCGGAAAAAAATCTTTTTAAAAAGTCCCTTCAGCAAATGAAGGGACTTTTTGTTTAAGCCTTAAATCCTTTCCAACTCATCCCCCGAAATCTGGGTTTTAAACGTTCCGTAATTCACGGTCACCTTTTGGTTTTTGTCGATTTTCTCAATGGTTCCCACAGAAGTGGAACCCGAAATTCTCACACGCTGCCCAACTTTCAGCCAGACTGCGCGCTCTTTCTTTTTTCGGTCTTCTAATTTCTCATGGGTTTCCGCGATTTTTTCCTGAACGTTTTCCTTCTTGAGTTGCTGCGTGATTTTCCTTTTGATGACCTGGAGTTTTTTGGACTCATCTTTGTCTGAGCCGAGTTTTCGGAATTTTTCCTGTTCCAGAATTTTCACGAAATCCCTCACCACATCTTTCCTGGATTTTCCTTTCACATAAGAATCGATGAAACCCTCAATCTTATTTCCGAACTGCAATTTCCGGTGTTCGTCTTCGTAAAGTTTTTGAAAATTGAAAAGTTTTTGCTGAAGCTGTTCATTGAGTTTTTCCAGATTTTCACGCTTGTTTTGGGTAGATTCTTTCTGTTCGGTCAAATTGGATTTCAGTTTTTCGACCTCAAATTTTTCCTGCTGCAATTTCACGATGGTCTTGTCAAGATTCACGATGTCGTGTTCCACCTTTTTCTTTGCAGAATTAATGATGAATTTTGGAATTTTGTTTTTCTCTGCCACTTCGAAGGTGAAGGAGCTTCCGGCTTGTCCGACTTCCAGTTTGTAAAGTGGTTCCAAAGAATTTTCGTCGAAAAGCATCGCTGCATTTTGCGCGTTGGGAAGTTGCTCGATCACCAGTTTAATATTGGTGTAATGCGTGGTGATGATGGCGAAAGATTTCTTATCATAAAAGAATTCCAGAAAACTCTCCGCCAAAGCACCTCCCAATTCCGGATCAGAACCGGTCCCGAATTCGTCGATCAACAAAAGGGTATCGGAATTGGCTTCTCGGATGATCTTCGACATCTTTTTTAATCGGGAAGAATACGTGGAAAGATGGTTTTCAATCGACTGATTGTCCCCGATATCGGTCATTAATTTCTTAAAGAAAAACATTTCCGATTTTGGGTGAACCGGAACCAATATTCCGCTCTGAATCATCAGTTGAAGCAACCCGACCGTTTTCAAAGTGATGGATTTTCCACCGGCATTGGGTCCGGAAATACAGATGATTCGGTTATGTTCCGTTAAAGTCAAAGTTTGCGGAAAAATCTGTTTCTTCGCTTCCCGGTTGCTGATGAGCAAAAGTGGATGGAATGCATTGACAAGGCGCAAAGTCTTATGCCGGTTGATCTTAGGTAAAACGCCGCCGATTTTTTCAGCGAATTTTGCTTTGGCTCTGGTCAAATCCAAATCGAAAATATAGCTTTGATAATCTGAAAGGTCTGGCTGAAATTCGGAGATTTCTGCTGTGAGTTTCCTTAAGATTTTATCGACTTCTTTTTTTTCTTCCTCCAGATTTTCACGAAGTTTAAACTGGTGTTTTACTACGGATTCGGGTTGAATATAGGTAATTGACCCTGTCTTTGAAACCCCCAAAACTCTTCCGGAAACTCTTTTTTTGTATCCCGATTTCACCGCCAAAACCCTTTGGTCATCAATGATGCTTTCCTTGATGTCGTCTAAAAAATCGGTTGTTGAGAACGAGCTTAAAGTCCGGTTAAAGTTTTCCTGAATGGCTTTTCTGGCGTGCTGGATTTCGGTTCGAAGCGTTTTCAGGAGTTGGGAAGCTTCGCTTTTCACTTCACCGAAACGATTGAAAACCTTGTCTATTTTGTCGATGATTTCCTTTCTAAATTCTAATTCTTTGACATCATTATTAAGGTTCAGGAATAATTCTTCGAATGGCGGGAAGAATTTTTGAAGTTTTCCGATTTGCTCAGTCAAACTTTTTATTTTGATAAAGGCTGAATTCTCTAACCGGAAATTTTCGATCATCATCAGTTTTAGTTCCTGCTCAATATCTTCATATTCATGAAATGGAATGGCGTTTTCGCTTTCAAAACTCGATAGAAACTCCGCCACTTTTTTTAGGGAAAGTTCGGCTTCTTCGATCTTCATCGGGCTGATTGCCAGGATTTTCTCCGCAATTTTGGGTGAAAATGCAAATGGAGCTATTTCCGACAAAAGTTCGGGAAATTCTAATTCGTCTAAATCTTCTTGTTGTATATGCACTTTGCAAAAATAATCAATTTGTTGATGTGATGATATGATGATGTGGTGATGTGGTGATGTGGTGATGTGATGATGTGATGATGTGATGATGTGATGATGTGATGTTGATCCAAACTGTTCATGTAGAAGAAGGTTGGAAATGATAATTCTGGAAATGTCTTATTTTTGTGGAAATCATTCCCCGCTTCCCATTTATGAATTGGTCCGAAATTTTAGCACCTGTAAGAAACTCCGATTATTTTAAAGACCTTTGGCAAAAAGTAAGGGCTGAATATGCTTCCGGAAAATGTTTCCCGCCGGAAAACCAAATTTTCCGTGCTTTGGAACTGACTCCGTTTGATGAGGTGAAAGTGGTGATCATTGGGCAGGATCCTTACCATAATGATTTTCAAGCGAATGGGCTTTGTTTTTCTGTTTCTGAAGAAGTTTCTGCGCCTCCTTCTTTAAAAAATATTTTCACCGAACTGAAAAACGATTTAGGGATTGTGCGGACTAAAACCGAACTCGACGACTGGGCGAAACAAGGCGTATTGCTTTTGAATACTACATTGTCGGTGAAAGCACATGTTCCAAATTCGCATAAAGATCTTGGTTGGGGAAAATTTACAGATTTTGTAATCCGCGAAATTTCGGATAAGAAAGAAAATGTGGTGTTCGTTTTGTGGGGCGCTTTTGCACAAAAAAAGGAGGAACTCATCGATTCCTCTAAGCATTTTATTATTAAATCGGCTCACCCTTCACCTTTTTCGGTTTATCGAGGATTTTACGGCAGCAAGCCATTTTCTAAAATCAATGACTATTTAGCATCAAAAAAATTGGGGGTTATTTTGTGGTAACTCCGTCGCCGTTTGAGCTTTTAGAGAATTTTAACCCGATTTTATAATTCCCTTGTCGTGCTTTAAATCCTTTTTCCGCAGTAGTTTGAGGATAAACTTCAACCAGGGAAATACTGTAACCATTGAAATTTCCTGTGGTTGTGGTTCCTCTTCTGGCGTCATTTGTGGTGCTCAGTTGAAAAGTCATCGGACGGGTATAAGTTCCCATCAGTTCAATTTCGGCAGTAGCGTTTCCGGCCCAAATGCAATCTACACCTTGCGGACAACGGCTGTCTTCAAGCATTTTCTTGAAGGTGACATTCATTTCATATTCTTTCAAAAATCGATTTTCACCTTCTTTTAGATAGATGACGCCACCTTTGTCGGATTTTGCAGAACGCAGAGCGGCCTCTTTTTTTGCCTGATCCAATGCTTCTTTGTCGGGTGGTAATCCTGGTGCCATTTCCGGTTCACCTTTTTTGGGGGATGATGTTTGGTCCTGCATGGTGGTATTTATTGAAGGATTGACTTTGTCATTTGTTGCATTTGCGCTGGTCGTGGAATGTTCTGCCACTGTGGAAGTGGTAGTAGCGTTCACAGACGTTTCTTTGCTGGTGTTTTCGTTCTTTGCGTCAGGATTTGCACAGGTCGCCAATGTGAGCAATCCAAATGCGGTAATTATGATTGGTTGATACATCATTTTTATTTTTAAAAGAGGTCAATTATTACCACCAAAAACATTGCCAAAGCAACGATGAAATTAAATCCGGTTCCATATATAAAGCCTATCAGGGCGCCTTTTGTGGAATTCCATGCTTTTTTTTTGTCATGTGCATCGTGCAATAATTCCCCGATAAAAACACCCAAAAACATCCCAATCAAGAATCCAAACGGAATTGGAATGAAGTACATCCCTGCAAAAGTTCCGACTACTGAACCCACGCTTCCCCATCGGGTTCCACCGTATCTGCGGTTCGTTCGCGCGGGAATTACATAATTCAGAACGACGGATATTCCGGTTAATACCACGAAGATCCAGATATAAATCATTGAAAGTGGAGCATCTGTCCCAAATTTATAGATCAACAATCCACATAAACTTAGGAGGAGTCCTGGCAAAACTGGAATAATGGTTCCTACAATCCCCAATATCATTAAGATCAGCACCACAAGGTAAATTAAACTGTTCTCCATTTCTTTTTTTTGTTAAAAATAATTATTAATCAGCGAATAACAAACAGTTTTCTTAATTTTGTACTGATGAACTCCGAACTGAAAGACACTAAAGATTTTCTGCAGACCATTAGCGATTCCATTCATTATTGGGTAAGAGGCAACTTACCCGACAGTTGGGTTCTCTTTTGGCAAATCGTGCTGAAACTTTTATTTCTTTTTCTGGTTATTTTTCTGGTCGGTTTCTTAGTGAAAATGTTGGTGAATGGGATTTTCCGGGTGTTTTTTTTTAAAGATAAATATCCCGTTCTAAAATCCATTTACCAATCGCGGATTACCAATTCTTTCGCCAATCTGATGGCGCTTCTGTTTGGGAGCTATGCGCTGTTTTCCATTTTTTACCGGCATCCTAAAAGTTTCACACTTTTGGAAAGGATGATCGGACTGATCATCGTATTTGTAGTTGCGGGAATGCTTTATCGCGGATTGGCGGCATTTCGAAACTATTACATCATCATGAAGAACCACTATAGAATCATTGCGCTGAATGCGGTTTCGCAGACTGTGCGGATTTTTGGGATTTTTATTTCCGCGGTGGTGGCTATTTGTGTGATATTCGGAATCAGCGGTTCTGCTATTGTGGGAAGTTTGGGTGCGATCACTGCCGTTTTGGTGTTGATTTTTCGGGATATGATTTTGGGATTTGTAACCGGACTTCACGTGGCAACTTCTAAGAATTTGAAAGTCGGTGACTGGATTGGGATTCCGAAGTATAATCTGGAAGGAAATATCATAGACCTCAATCTCTTGACTACCAAGATTCAGAATTTCGACAAGACCCTCTCCACGATTCCTACTTACGATCTTTTGACCACAGAAGTCAAGAATCTACAGGTAATGACGGAAAGCAATACCAGAAGAATCAAGCGTTCCATTATTTTTAATATCAATTCTTTTAAATTTCTGGACGGCGAAAATCTAGATAAACTCGCAAAAATCAATTTGATCAGCGATTATATTGAAACCAAAAGAGATGAAGTGATCAAAAACAGATCCTCAATTCCAAACCCTGAACTTTTGATCAATGGGCGGCAACTGACCAATATCGGAGTTTTCCGTGAATATGTCTTTAATTATTTGAAAAACAATGAATTCATCGAACAGCAGGGAACCATCATCGTGAGACAGCTGGAGAATACGCCGCAAGGTATGCCGCTCGAAATTTACTGTTTCACCAACAGTTCGGTTTGGGCGAATTATGAGGATATTCTCGCGGATATTTTTGACCATCTTTTGGTGGCCTCCAAAGAATTCGATCTGCAGGTGATGCAGGTGAATCGTGCGTAAAAAATGCCTTAAAAAATGAAATTGCCTCGCGTGAATTTTTTCGAGTAAATTAACCTCAAATCTACCTGTCGGCAGACAGGCCTCAAACTTCAAACTTCAAACCTCAAACAAATAAGAATGACCAAACTCAGTGTAAATATCAACAAAATAGCCACCATCAGAAATGCAAGAGGCGGCGAACTTCCAAGTGTGACCGAAGCAGCGATAAAACTGCAGGATTTTGGCGCTCAAGGAATTACAGTTCATCCTCGTCCCGACGAAAGACATATTACCAGAAAAGATGTCTATGATTTGAAGCCTTTGATTACCACCGAGTTTAATATTGAAGGAAATCCACACCGTCCGTTTCTTGATATGGTGCTGGAAATCAAGCCGGAACAGGTGACTTTGGTTCCCGATGCAGATGACGCGATTACTTCCAATGCGGGTTGGGATTGTGAAAAAAATCTGGATTTTCTGAAATTGGTCATCGCTGAATTGAAGAATGCAGGTATAAGGACTTCCATTTTCCTTGACCCCAATCCGGAGATGGTAAAATTTGCCGCAGAAACCGGAACGGACCGAATCGAACTGTATACCGAAGCGTTTGCGAAAAATTACCCGATCGACAAAGAATCAGCCATCAAACCGTATTACGAAACCGCTTTGGAAGCCACGAAATTCGGTTTGGGAATTAACGCGGGCCACGATTTGAGCCTGGATAACCTGAAATATTTCGCAGACCATATTCCCAATTTGCTGGAAGTTTCCATAGGACACGCCCTGATTTCCGAAGCGTTGTATATGGGACTGGAAAATACAGTTCAGGCGTATTTGAAAAGACTGGCGAAATGGTAGAAATTCTCTAAATTTGAAGAATGAATTCCGAAATTACAGTAAACGATTTTTCTAAACATCTTTTTTGGGATGTGGATTTGAATGGTTTTGACTTGGAGAAACATAAAGAACAAATGATTCAAAAAGTTCTGGAATATGGTCAAATCGAAGATTGGAATTTGCTGAAAAAATATTATGGTTTACAGACCATCAAAGAAGTTGCGCTTAATCTGAAAAGTTTAGATCCGGTAACGCTTTCGTTTGTATCGACTATTTTCAAAATTGACAAAAAAGAATTCAAATGCTTCGAACAGAGACAGTTAGTTCAGAATGTCTGGAACTCTTAAACTTTATCATGAAATCAGAAGTTTTTTCTGATTTTATTTTAGTTGGTGGAACTGCTTTGGCACTTCAGTTGGGACATCGAAATTCAATAGATTTGGATCTATTTGGAAAAGTTACCATCGAACCTGATGCTTTTATTGAGGAACTTAAGCAATTTGGAAAAGTTCAAACCATTCAAAAATCAAGAAATGTCCTTATTTTATCTGTCAATAAATCTTGACTTGTAAAAAAAGTAAAATCTAAAATAAATTTAATGCAAATCCTCCACTCAAAAATATACGGGCAGGAAAAATCGGGGACCCCGCTTCTGGTTTTTCATGGACTTTTCGGAATGCTCGACAACTGGGGAAGTTTCGGTAAGGAAATGGGTGAGTTTTTTCCGGTTCATCTCATTGATTTAAGGAACCATGGCAAAAGTTTCCATTCCGAAGAAATGTCGCACGATGATTTGGCGCATGATATCACGCATTACATGGCGCATCACGGGATCGAGAAAGCGAATTTGCTCGGCCATTCTCTCGGTGGAAAAGCAGTGATGCAGTTCGCCATAAAATATCCGATGAAAGTTGAAAAACTTATCGTGGTAGATATCGGTCCGAAAGCGTACCCGCCGCATCATCAGGGAATAATGAAGGCGCTGGAAAGCGTGGATTTCGAAAAAGTAAATTCCCGGCAGGAAGTGGAGGAAGTGCTGCACCAGTTCATTCCCGAAAAATCCGTCATTCAGTTTCTCACAAAAAACCTTTATTGGAAAGACGACAAAAAATTGGATTGGAGATTCAATCTGAAAACTTTGTCCGAAAAATACAGCGAGTTTGTGTCGAATGCCATAAAATACGGGGTTTTTGCCGGCGAAACTTTATTTATTGCAGGCGCAAAATCAAATTATATTCTTCCCCAAGACGAGTTTCAAATTAGGCAGCAATTCCCAAATTCCTCCATCGTGAAGATCGAAAATGCGGGACATTGGGTCCAGGCGGAAAATCCGAAAGATTTTAATGGGGTGGTCAAGGATTTTATAGAGCATAAATTCGTGAGTTGAGATTTTTGAAAACGCACAATTAAAGTGTATTTTTGTAAATTATTACTCAATACCCATGGTCTTAGTAACTGGCGCCACAGGAATCCTCGGAAGAGTCATCGTTTTGGAACTGCTCAAACGGGGAAAATCCGTTCGCGCTTCGAAACGAAAGTTCAGCAACCTTGAGGAAGTCAGGAATTCTTTAAAATTTTATACGGAAGATCCAGATGAAATTTTCAACCGAATCGAATGGGTAGATGTGGATTTTGAGGATATCGATTCCTTGAAAATGGTTTTGAATGGAGTGGGAGAAGTTTATCATTGTGCTGCGAAAGTCAGTTTCCATCCCAAAGACAGCAAGAAAATGTACCACACCAATATTGAAGGAACTAAAAACCTTTTGTATGCGTGTGAGAATTCTTCCGTAGAAAAATTCTGTTTCGTGAGTTCCATCGCGGTTTTGGACGGACTTAATGAAAAAGGGGAAATGGATGAAAACTCCGACTACAATCCGAAACTGAACCATTCTGCATACGCGGTTTCTAAACATTTTTCTGAAATGGAAGTTTGGCGCGCTGCAGCCGAAGGTTTAAAAGTGGTCATCGTCAATCCGGGAATCATCATCGGCAGTGGAAACTGGAAGGAAAGCAGCGGATTGATTTTCGAGAATTTTTCTAAACCGCTCACTTTTTCGGGCGGAACTTCCTATGTGGATGTGCGCGATGTGGCGAAAATTTCAGCCGATTTGATGGATAAAAATATTTTTGGCGAAAGATTTATCTTGATTTCCGAAAACAAAAGATATCGCGAAATGACCGCCTTCGTCCGAAAGAAACTGGGGAAATCCGAACCGAAAGTGATTTCAAAATCAGTATTGCGAGTCAGCCAGGTTTTAAATCTTTTTTTAGGATGGCTGATTTCACCTTTAAGAATGGCCAATACGGTAAATATCGAAGCGGTGACGAGCTTCCATCAAATATCAAATCAGAAAATAAAGAAAAAACTCGGGTTTGAATTCATCCCCGTCGAAGAAAGCCTCGAGTTCCATCTGAATAATTATTTAAATGACCAAAGCACGAAATAGCGCCCTATTTTTCTTTAGGTTTTTCACTTACATCTTCCCAACTTATTATGAATGTCACTCATTTTCTCAATAGTAACACCCAAAAATTTCCATTAAAATCCGCCATCGGTTATAAGAAAAAAGAGGAATGGAAGGAACTGAGCTGGGCAAATTTCCGGAGGATGGTTTTCAAGACGGCGAACGCGCTGAAAACTGCCGGAATCGTTGAAAATGATAGGGTTGCGATTTATTCGGACAATTCAGCAGAATGGATTATTTTCGATTTGGCAGTACTTTCGCTTGGTGCGGTCACGGTTCCAATCTATTCCACCAATAATCTGGAACAGGCGGAATATATTCTCGCTGATTCCGAAGCAAAGATCATTTTGGTCGGAAATCAGGATCAATATGACGCCGCTGTTGAAATACTGAATAAAAATCAAGTGCTGCAGCAGATCATTGTGTCCAAAAAGTCCGTTTGGATCCAAAAGGAAAAATCACAATATCTGGAAGATTTCATCAAAAAATGCGATGAACACTTTGAGATAGTGGAAAAGGATGATGAAGATTTAGCCACAATCATTTACACTTCCGGAACCACCGGCGTTCCGAAAGGCGTGATGCTCACTCACGGGAATTTTTACAAATGTTTCGATGCACATTTTGATTTCTTTAAATTTAAAAACTTTGAAAATGAACATTCTCTTGCGTTTTTACCACTGACTCACGTTTTTGAAAGAAGCTGGACTTTGCTTTGTCTTTATGGCGGTGCCAAAGTAACTTTTCTGGAAAACACCAAACTTATTGCCAGTACTTTAACGGAAGTGAAGCCTACCATGATGTGCTCCGTTCCCAGATTCTACCAAAAAATCTATGCAGGAATCCAGGAAATGGTTTCGGAAAGTACTGAATCGAAAAAGAAGATTTTTAATTGGGCAATGAAAGTGGGTGCAGAAGTCGCTGAGTTAAAGCGGACCGGGAAATCCGTTTCGTTCTCATTAAAATTGAAAAATTATATCGCCAATACTTTAGTTTTCAAAAAGATAAAGCACAAAATGGGTGGAAATCTCTGGTTCATGCCGTGTGGAGGAGCTTCCATTTCTGCGGAGGTGACCCAATTTTTCGACGCCATGGGAATCCACATTACCGTGGGTTATGGATTGACGGAAACTACCGCGACTTTGACCGCTTTTCCGTTTCAAAATTACGAGTACGGCACCGCGGGAATTACTTTGGGCGACACCAAAATCCGAATTGGCGAAAATGATGAGATTCAGGCCAAAGGAAGCGGAATCATGAAAGGTTATTACAAAAAGCCCGCTGAAACTGCCGAGGTTTTCACCAATGACGGTTGGTTCAAAACCGGTGATGCCGGTAAATTCGACGAAAAAGGAAATCTCGTGATTACCGATAGAATCAAGGATTTGATGAAGACTTCGAATGGGAAATATGTCGCGCCACAACCGATTGAAAACCTTTTGTCCAATAATAATTTCATCACTCAAGCCATGGTGATTGCAGAGGGAAAACCTTTTGTCACCGCTTTGATTATTCCCAATTTTGAGGCCTTAAAAGAACTGTTGCCCAAACTGAATATTCCATTCACCAGCTGGGAAGAGATTGTGAATACAGATAAAATTAAGGATTTTTACCATCAAAAACTGGACGAAATCCAAAAGCAGCTTTCCGGTTTTGAAAAAGTGAAAAAATTTGTTTTGATGCCGGCGGAATTTGAAATCACCACCGGTGAAATCACCCCAACTTTGAAAGTGAAACGAAATGTGGTTTTGGCGAAATATGTTGATTTGATTGACAAAATGTATTCTTAAGGACAAATCGTAAATGGTCCGATTTTCAAAGTCAATCAAATCGCAGTTTGTTCCCATTAATTTTAGAACTGAACACTTAAACATTGTGAAACTCTTTTTTCTTTGTGTTAAATAATAATTATGACAAACGAATTTTTAGGAAATCCAAATTTCAATATTTCATCGCAAACCGTTTCAGCGAGTTGTCCTTCAAACATCGCCCTCATCAAATATTGGGGGAAATACGAAAACCAGATTCCGGCAAACCCAAGTATCAGTTATACCTTAAATCACTGTAAAACCAATACCTCAATGGAATTTTTGGCAGATGAAAAATTTTCTGTCAAGACTTTTCTCGCCGGAAATGAAGAAAAAAAATTCGCCGAAAAAATCGAGAAATATTTTAAAGACATTGAGCCATTTTTGCCTTGGATCTTAAAAGGGAAATACATTATTAAAACCGAAAATACCTTTCCGCACAGTTCGGGAATTGCCAGTTCCGCTTCGGGTTTTGGTGCCATTGCCAAATGTCTGATGGATTTGGATGAAGAATTTTCCGGGAAAATGGATGCGGATTTTAAACTCAGGAAAGCCAGTTTCATCGCCCGATTGGGAAGTGGAAGTGCGTGCAGAAGTTTGTATGACGGACTTGTTGTTTGGGGCGAAACCAAAGAAGTTCCCACGAGTTCGGATCTTTTCGCGGTTCCCTATCCAAATGATGAAATTCATTCGGTTTTCAAGAGTTTCAATGATTGGGTTTTATTGATTCATGAAGGTGAAAAATCGGTGAGTTCCACGGTTGGACATGGTTTGATGAAAACCAATCCCTATGCGGAACGAAGATTCAAGGAAGCTCATGAGAATTTTTCATTGTTAAAAGAAATTTTAAAAACCGGCGACATCTCGCGATTTATGCAACTGGTAGAACATGAGGCTTTGACGCTTCACGCGATGATGATGATGAGCGAACCGGCATTTATTTTAATGAAAACCGGTACTTTGGAAGTCATCCACAAAATCTGGAATTTCCGAAAAGAGACCGGACTCCATTTGTTCTTTACTTTAGATGCAGGAGCGAATGTCCACTTGCTTTTTCCAGAAAATGCCGAGGCTGACAAAATCAGGGAATTTGTCGTAAAGGAATTGTTGCAACATACCCAAAATGGCGGAGTGGTGAAGGATGAGATGAGGTTTTGAAATGAAATTTCATCAAGAAATAAAGTTGAGAATTGCAAAACGGCGCTTTCAAAATTTTGGATTTGGTGATGAGATTCCCTTAAGAAAAACGTTTAGGGAAAATGGTCAGTATTTATTTCCCATTGCGTTTTTTTCCATACTTGCGATTTTTTATTTAAAAAATCGAACAATCGAAGGAAGCGAGAAGGTTTCCTGAACAAAAGATTTTCTGTGGGTGTTGAAAGTTGACGATAGATTGAGCTTAAATCTCAAAAAATTAAGCCTACTTTCTCACCAATCTGCTCATGTAATGCAGCACTAAGACCAGTACAACTCCCAAAATTCCGGCAGAGAGAGAAAGGATGAATTTGGCGTTTTCTTCATGCCAAAATCCAAGATCCCACTCGATCACATAGAGATTGAAACCGATAAAAATAATGAAAAGTGCTAAGAATATTTTATAGAATCGCTGCATTTTTGGCCTGGTTTAGAATTTCACGTATGTTGAAAATAACTGTGCAAAGTTAGCGGTAAATAATTTAATGGCAATCGCCAAAAGCACAATTCCGAAAACTTTTTGCAAAATCTGAAGCGTCGTGGGACCCAATATTCTTTCGAGCCAGTTTGCCGATTTTAAAACCAGATAGACAAATAGCGTATTTAAAAGAATAGCCGAAATAATATTGATGTCGTGATAGTTTGCACGAAGGGAAAGTAACGTGGTCAAAGTCCCGGCACCTGCAACGAGTGGAAATGCGATCGGAACGATGGATGCTGCTTTCGCCTCGGTGTGTTTGTGGATTTCAATTCCTAAAATCATTTCCAATGCAATAATGAAGATGACCAAAGCACCTGCAATGGCAAACGAGTATACATCGACTCCGATGAATTTCAGGATTTTGTTTCCGATGAAAAGAAATGCAAGCATCAATGCACCCGCAACGATCGCCGCTCTTTCAGACTCGATTTTTCCAAATTTTTGTTTTAAACCGACGATTACCGGAAGTGATCCCACGATGTCAATCACCGCAAACAAAACCATTGCGGTGGTAAGTGTTTCTTTAATGGAGAAAAATTCAAACATTCCTTCAAATTAATAATTTGGCAAAAATATAAAAAATAATTGATTATTTGTTAATCTCTGAATAAACCGTAATAATGGTATTTAGAAGGTCATCCAGACTTTCTTCAGAAGGAACGGGTGCGTATTTTTCAAACTGGATTTGCTCAGAAAGTGCCCTGTATTTTTCGGCCAATAATTGTCCTTTCGATTGTTCGATGAACTGGTTGAATTCTGATTCAGAAGTGAGGGAATTCGCTTTTTTGGTTTCATTCTTCAGGTCTTCATAAGCAGCGAAGAACTTTTGAAATTCTTTATTTTCTTTTAATTTTTTTAGATATTCGATATTTTCTTCGAAACGGTTCCCTAAATCTTGTCTGATCAGCTCTTCAGTTTCTGCAATGGAGACAAAGTTTTTGTCGGCTTTTTGAAGTTGCGGCTTTCGTTTCCCTCTTTTTTTAAGCACCACGAAAAGTAGGGATACAAAACCAAAAAGCAACGCCAAATTTCCAAAAACAATATTCCAGTTGATTTGGTTTTTTTCGGTGTCTTTGATGATCAGGTTGTTGGTTTGGAGAACCGGCGTGTTCACCGTTTCCAAAACAATATTGGTGTAATCGTTCACTTTTTCCAACGTAGATTTCTCGTTCGCTATTTCTTGCGGGGTTTTCACGTTCAATGCGATCGATTTTGCCCCTAAATCGACATATTTTCCTTCATTGGGATCAAAAAAAGAAAAGTCTTCAAAAGTAATCGAAAGTGGACCGGCTTTTTTGGGAACCACAATATAATCTGCCGTGATCGCTCCGCTTAATCCATTTCGGCTGGCCACGGTTTTGTTGGTGATTTTGGGAGCGTAAGAAATATAGTCGCTGGATTCCACGATTTTCGGCAAATGGAGAGATTCGAAATTGCCCACGCCGGAAACTTTGACCGAAACCGTGACGGGTTTTTCAATTTCAGCATGTTCTGAAGCATTCTTGTGGATTACCGAAATCTCAAAATTCCCGACGGCATTTTTGTAGTTCGCAGGCATTCCATCCGGAAGTTTTTTTACATTCAGCCGCACAGGATTGGATTTGATTTTCTCCACTTTGTCGGCATTCGAAATTGATGCTGCAATTGGATTGATTTCTACATTTCCGGATTCCGATGGGAAAACGATGAACACCGCGATCACTTGCGAATTCATTCCCGCAGAGGTTTCGATTTCTGATTTTGCAAAACTAACGGTTCTGAAATTAGCGTTTCGTTGCTTAGGAATCTGGATGTTTCCAACCCTTCTGAAACTTCCGTAATCTTTGCTGTAAGCTCGCAACACTGCAATCGTGGATTCGTTTTTGTAAACTTCGCGATCCTGAATTTCAAGATTTAGGTAAATATTGTCTTCATCTGTGTTTACAGCGACCGATGATTTTTTCTCCTGATCTCGCACATTGATGTCGAAAGGTTCGGTTTTGTATATTTTTCCGTTGACCGTCACCAAAACGGAACCGAATTTTATCTTTCCTGCCTGTTTCGGACTTAGGACGAGTTGGTAAACCATTTGATTTACCGCATCGCCTTTTTTCGCATCCAGAACGATGGTATTTTGCTCTGAAGCGGTCCCGATAATGTCAAATTTTGACAAGTCGGGCATTCTCAGCGGAGTTTCCTGCATCATGTTTTCACCGCTGATTTCCAATAAAACGGTGAGTTTGAAGCGTTGGTTTAGTTTTGCTTCTTTCACGTCAGAAACCGCCAAGGTAACTTGTCCGTAAGCAAAAAGCGCGGAGAACAAAGACAGTATGTATGGAATTTTCTTTTTCATCACCAATCCTTTTCGTTGCTTTGCGGCATAGAATAGGAGTTTTTGTTGAGGATCCGTTTTGCGGTTTCTCTTTCTTTGTTTTCAACCCGGTTCATGATGGAGTTTTCCAGGTCTTTCGGCATTTGGTTATTGTTGTTCGGCTGGTTTTGGTTAGGATCTTTTCCGGTGCCGCTTCCTTTATTTTGCTGACCATTTCCCTGTTCCTGTTTTGGGGTGTTTCCCTTTTCATTTCCTTGGTTTTGGTCTTTATTTTGGTCCTTTCCGCCACCTCCGCCGGAATTGTTTTTCTGGTCTTTTTGCTGCTGTTTTTCTTTTTCTTTCAGCATAGCGATTTCGTAATTTTTTCGGATGGTTTCGTTGTATGGATCTTGCTTCAATGCCTGTTTGTATAGTTCGGCTGCTTTTTTGGAGTCGTTTTTTTGCATATAGGCATTCCCCAAATTATAGAGGGCTGCTTTCTTGTCCGGAATAGTGGTTGAAAGTTTTTCGGCTTTTTCGAACTCTGCTTTTGCTTCTTCAAATTTGCCGCTTTTGTACAGGGCATTTCCTAAGTTATAATGTGCGGCAAAATCCCTGTCGTTCAATTTTGCGGCTTCCATAAATTTAGAGGATGCAGATTCATAGTTTTTCTGATCAAACTGCTGGTTTCCCTTAAAAATAAGGGTGTTGTAATTTTCTTGAGCTGAAGTAAAAATAAAACCTGTAATTGCAAGAATTGCCGAAAAAATAACATTTGTGTACATTACTGCAAAATTATTCCTTTAATTGTTAACGAGGTAATGAGGAATTGTTAAATTTCGGTTAAAATGTGGCTTTAATACTTTGATTTGCACTTAAAGGTTAAATTCCCTCTTCGGATTCACCAGAAAAATGAACAGAAAGAAAAATAGCGAAACCGCCAGAAAATATTGGTAATAATGAATTGCGTTCTGAGACTTCACCAAACTTTCAGAAGAAGTGGAAGTTTTATGTAATCCGTCAATGATTTCGGAGGTTGCATTGTCCAAATTATTTCCGTCCACATAAGTTCCGCCGGTTTCCTGGGCGATATTTTGCAATGCGTTGATTTGTCTTTTTGAAATCACAGTTTGTTCGTTCCGATCGGTTTTGTAGCCCATCAACTGACCGAAAACATATTCCGGAATCGGTGCGCCTTCCTCGGTTCCAATTCCAACGCTCACCACCGAAATTCCTTCTTTCTTCGCCAGACGAATCGCCGCTTTTTCATTTCCTTCATTATCTTCGCCGTCGCTCAATAAAACGACTTTTCTCGAACCTTTTGCCACGTTTTTGAATTTCTCTGCCGCGACTTTCATTCCGTTTAAGAAATCGGTTCCCTGAATTTTCATCACGTTGGTTTCAATTCCGCCAATGTAAGTTTCTGCTGCTGAGTAGTCAGTCGTCAATGGCATGATTGAAGATGCTTCTCCCGCGAAAACCACAATTCCGACTTTATCGTTCTTCATCTTCGACATTGTTTGAACCATGATGTTTTTCGCCATGTCCAATCGGTTTGGATTGATGTCTTGCGCATTCATGGAGTTGGAAACATCGAGCAGGAAAATCACATTATTCATTTTTTGTTTGGACTGTATTTCTTCGGATCCACTCAGAACATCTACGATGGAGAGAATCAGAAAGAATGTCGCGATTAAATAGAGCACCGGTAAAACTTTGGAAAATCCGGATTTTTTCTCGAAAAGTTGCTCCTGGAATCTGGACTCGGCAAAAATGTTTTTCCGCTTGCTTTTCCATTTTAAATAAGCGAACATGATGAATCCCAGCAGCGGCAAAAGCAGCAGCAGCAATAGATACCAATTATTTCCTAAATACCAATTCACAAAAATTTTGTTTAAAGTTTGAATTTGTTTGAGGTTGCTGGGAGAGATTTGATTTTCATTTTTGACTTAAAACTTAAAAACCCGATCACTATCTTTCAGCTCAGAAACCTGTAAAATACCCACCTCAAAATTGCATCCAGCAACAAAACACCGAGTGCAATCCACAAAAACGTTCTAAAATATTCCTGATAATTATACAGTTTTGAAGTTTTCAGTTCTGATTTTTCTAGCTGGTTGATCTCATTGTAAACTTCTTCCAGGCTTTGAACTGAAGTTGCTCTAAAGTATTTTCCGCCGGTAGTTTGCGCAATTTCCCTCAGAACGGGTTCATCAATTTTAACTTCCACTTCATTGAACACCAAATCTCCGAAAATATCAATATTTGTAGGCATTAAAGCATATCCGTTGGTGCCAATCCCGATGGAGTAAACCTTTATTCCGTTGGCTTTGGCGAGTTGTGCGCCCACTTGCGGCGGCATCGCATTTTCGATGGTGTTTACGCCGTCTGTCATCAAAATGATGATTTTTGATTTTGCCTTGGAGTTTTTCAAATGGCTTACCGCTACGGAAAGTCCTTCGCCAATCGCGGTTCCGGGTTGCAGTTCCAAAGTGTTCAGATTGTCCAATTCATCTAAAATAACGGCATGATCGGAAGTTACGGGAACTTTTGTAAAAGCCTCGCCGGAATAAGTCACCAGTCCAATTCGGTCTGCAGGTCTTTGCAACACGAAATTTTTTGCGATTTTTTTTAATGCGGTCAATCGGTCCGGTTCCAGATCTTTAGCCAACATACTGAGGGAAACATCCACAGAGAGCATGATGTCGATTCCCTTTGAGTCGTCATTGTTTTGGGAGATAGTGAATGTTCTCGGACGTGCAATCGCGATGATCAATGCCGATAGAATCAAGTATTTCGAAATTTTTAGCAGAAATAAAACAAAAAGGATCCCTTTGTTTTCTTCCATGTTTTTGGTGGAAGGTACTTTGATTCCGGTTCGTTTCTTCTTCTTTACGTCTAAAATCAAAAGCGGAATAAACGCCAAAAACAGCAGCAGCAACCATGGACTGTAAAACTCGAAATTGGGAAAAATCGTTTCCATCATTTATATTCCTGTTCTTAAATGTTCAGCTTCCAGATCTTTTGAGGACCGTTTTACAAAAGCACGGATATCTTCTAAATCTTTTGACATGGTGGCCTGATCCGGAAATGTTTTTGCGAATTTCACCAAGTCGCTTCGCAGAAAGACGTCTTCCACGATTTCCTCGTTTTCTCTGGAAATGGTATTGTTCGTTTTCAAAACATCAATGAGGTCGTCGGTGAGCAAAACATCTGCCGGGATTCTGTATTGTTTGGTGATAAAGTTTCTGGAGATATCGATCAGTTCCACATAAAACGAGCGGTAATTTCCGGATTCTATATATTTTTTCTTTTTCAAACCCTCCAATTCTCGCAAGGTTTGATTGGTCATGATGACCGGCGAATTTTTTCTTCGTTTCGCGAATTTCAAGATTTGCCAAATAATGAAAATCAAGGCAATAAGCGCTAAAACTCCCAGAATGTACCATTTGTAGAGTTCCCAATAATCCTGCACTTGGAGTTTTACCTCTTTGTTTTTCATGATGTCATTGATCTGGTCGCCTTTTTGCGCAGTGTTGATGACTTCCACCTCATAAGGAATGGTGTGGTAAACTTGTCCGCCGATTTTGAAATCCAGCGCGGGAATACTGAACTTTCCCTCCTCGAAAACTTGAAATTCGATGATTCTTTCGTAGAAATCCTGCTGTTTGCTGATGCTGTCTTTCACCTCTTCGAAATGGAACGGAAGCAATTCGTTCTTCGGTGCGGAAACCACATCTTTCCCCTGAAGATTGGAGATGTTGATTTTAAAAACGCCGACTTCTCCCAACGCCAAGGTTTTTTTGTCGAGTCTGGAACCCAGTATTTGCGATTGCCCGAAAATGCTGAGAACAGTTAATAGGATTAAAAATGTTTTTTTGAACATCTATCTTTTTCTAAAATATTCGTAAAGATATCTGGAGTAATCATCCGCGGTCTTCACATTCATAAAGGTCGCCGAGGAGTTCTCGAAATCTTCGGTAATTTTTTTAATTTTCTGTTTTTGATTTTCCGCAAAATGATAACGCCATCTTGCGGCGGAGGTATTGGCCCAAACTTGTCTGCCGGTTTCTGCATCCCGAAACAGGGCATAGCCGATATCCGGAATCTCATCATCTTTATCGTCAAAAATTCTCATTCCAAGCAATTGGTGCTTTTTGGAGGCCACCCGCAAAATCTTCAAATCATACTGGTCCTCAAAATCAGAAAACAGGAAAACCATTGATTTTCTCTTGAAAACACTCATCATAAACTGTAAGGCTTCATCTATTTTTGATTCTGCGGGAACATGTTCAGCACTCAAGATGGTGCTCAGAATTGCCAAAATATGTTTTTTTCCTTTTTTGGGGGGAATTACTTTATAGACTTTGTCGGCGAAAAGGATTAATCCCACCTTATCGTTGTTTCCAGCTGCTGAAAATCCCAGACTTGCGCAGATTTCAGCGACATATTCTCTTTTCAGCTGCGTTTTTGTGCCGTAATCCATCGATGCGGAAATATCCACCAAAAGCATCAGTGTCAGTTCACGCTCTTCTTCCATCACTTTCACATAAGGTTCCCTGAAACGAGCGGTTTTGTTCCAGTCGATTCGCCGGATGTCGTCACCAAACTGATAGCGCCTCACCTCAGAAAAGGTCATTCCCTGTCCTTTGAAGGCACTGTGATATTGCCCCATCAAAGTGGATTCCGTCTTTTTCTTGGTACGGATTTCAATCTGCCTGACTTTCTTGATGATGTCTTTTATTTCCATTCTTCGGTTCCAGTTTCAAATATCGGGAGTTCGCTAGCTAAGTTCTGCAATTTTCTGCAGTTCCAGCTGATCTATGGTGCCTGGATTTTTCCCAATATTTTATTGATGATTTCATCTGAGGTAATTTCTTCAGCTTCTGCCTCGAAACTTAATCCGATTCTGTGCCGAAGGACATCTTTGGCGATTTCTTTCACGTCTTCCGGAATCACGAAGGCCCGGTTTTTCAAAAAAGCCATAGCTCTGGAGGCGATTGCTAAATTGATCGATGCTCTGGGTGAAGCCCCAAAACTCAAATAATTTTTTAGTTCAGAAAGTCCGTATTTTTCAGGGAAACGTGTCGCGAAAACCATGTCGAGAATATATTTCTCAATTTTTTCGTCCACATAAATTTGGTTGATGAGCTGCTTTGCATCCAATACATTCTGCATAGAAATCACTGATCGGATTTCCGGTTGGTGAGAGGTGGCGACCATCTGCATAATCTTTCTTTCGTCCTCAAATTCCGGATAAGTGATGGTGCATTTCAGCATGAAACGGTCGCTTTGTGCTTCCGGCAAAAGGTAGGTTCCCTCTTGGTCGATCGGGTTTTGTGTAGCCAAGACGAGGAATGGTTTAGGAAGCTGCATGGTTTCATCACCGATGGTTACTTGCTTTTCCTGCATCGCTTCCAGAAGTGCAGACTGCACTTTCGAAGGAGCCCGGTTGATTTCATCTGCCAAAACGAAATTGGCGAAAATCGGTCCGCGTTTGATGGAGAAATCATTGTCTTTAATGTTATACATCATGGTTCCCACCACATCGGCAGGAAGCAAGTCGGGCGTAAACTGGATTCTGGAGAAATCGCCATGGACCGCATCTGCCAAAGTTCTAATCGCTAAAGTTTTCGCTAATCCCGGAACGCCTTCCAACAACACGTGACCGTTTCCTAAAAGTCCGATCAGGAGTCGGTCCACCATATATTCCTGACCGATGATTGCTTTGTTGATCTCTTGTTTTAAAAGCGAAAAAAAGTAATTCAGCTCCCTTACTTTTTCTGTCAATTGTCTGATATCTTCTGCTTGATGTAGTTCCGCCATAGTTTCTTGTGGATTTAATCGGTAAATTTCTAATAAATACCGACACCAATCAACACAATTAATGCCAATGGTGAGTTAAAGTTTGTTAAAAGAAGGGAGTCTGAAGCGCAAAAACCGCAGACGGATTTTTACTGATTTCAGTATTTTGATTTGGGAGGGGTGTTTTCTGTTTGTTAATCCAAGACCAATTCTTATTGCATCACCATTTGGTCTTCGGTCCTCCAACTTCGCTCTTCGGACTTTTTCCGTACCTTTGGACACTAAATCATTCCAAATGAACTATCATTTTCAGGCACACCGTCAGGTTCGAAAAAACCTACTGGAAATTCTGCAGAATTGCTCCATGCAGGATTTGATGCTGATTCCGGATGGCTTCAACAATAATATGTATTGGAACATCGCGCACACCGTTGCAACCCAGCAACTTCTTTGCTATTATCTCAGCGGAAATCCCTTTAGAATAGACAAATACTGGATTGAAACCTACAAGAAAGGGACACTTCCCAACCTGAATGTGCAGCAGTCCGAAGTGGACGATTTGGCATTCCTTCTTATCGAAACTTCAAAGATTTTACTCAAAGATTATGACGCCGATTTATTTTCAGAATACACGCCTTATACCACGAGTTTTGGTTTGGATTTAAAAAATATTCAGGACGCCATTATCTTTAACAATATGCATGAAAGCCTGCACTATGGTTATGCGATGGCGCAGAAAAGGGCGATTCTGGGAGAAGAATTTTAAAATAATTAAAAATTAAAAATGAACAATTAATAATTGGGCTGTAAAAGTGGCCAAAGTTTAATCAATATTGAAGTAAACATTATTCATTATTAATTCTTCATTATTCCTTATAAAAATATGAAAGACGACTTTATTTTTGGATTGCGCCCGGTCATCGAGGCCATTGAGGCTGGTAAAACCATCGACAAAATATTTTTGCAAAACGCGTTGCAGGGTCCGATTTACGCTGAACTGAAAGCGCTTTTGAGCAAACACAAAATCCGACCGAATTACGTTCCTGTAGAGAAACTGAATCGGTTTACCCGAAAAAACCACCAAGGTGTGGTTGCCTTTATTTCGGATGTGCCTTTTCATTCCATTGAAAACATTTTGCCCGAGATCTTTGAAGCTGGGAAAACCCCGTTTCTCTTGATTTTGGACCGATTGACCGATGTTCGAAATTTCGGCGCGATCTGCAGAACTGCGGAATGTGTAGGAATCGATGCGGTCATTATTCCGGAAAAAGGAGCGTCGCCCATTAATTCAGATGCCATAAAGACTTCGGCAGGTGCGATTTATAATATGAAGATCTGCAAAGAGAAAAACTTGGCACATACCGTGGATTTCCTGCAGCAATCAGGCGTTCAGATTTTTGCCGCCACCGAAAAAGCCCAAAAACTGGTTTACGATGTGGATTTCACTCAACCATGCGCTTTGGTAATGGGTAATGAGGAGACTGGAATTTCTAAAGAGGTCCTGCATCATTCCGACGAAAAAATCAAATTACCCATTGAGGGAAAAACCCAGTCGCTGAATGTTTCCGTGGCATGTGGAGCGATTTTGTATGAAGCGGTTCGTCAGAGATTTCAGGGGTAAATTTTATTTGGAGAACTTTCTGAAGCTGCATTGAAACTTATCATCGCCAAATCATGACAGAGCAAAGTAGAAGGCATTTTTTTATCTTTACTTAAAAATTGGCCCATGCAGAAGAATAGAATTCTTAAAAATGATGTACGCAATTTTGTTCGCCACACCATCATTAGCAAAATAGAAAAACTTGAAAAATTTATAGAATTCACGCTGGAAGCAAGCTGGGAAATTAAGAAAACTCCGAAATACGATTCGATTCGCGAGGAAATGCAGGAGGAAATTTACCAGATGCAGAAGCAGCTTGCGGCGTTAAACGACTTGCGAAGAAATTTAACCAAAGTCCTAAACACGCCAACAGATACCGTTCAGCGGGGTTCGTTGGTTTTTACGAATAAGGCGAGGTTTTACATTTCTGTATCCTTGGGTGAATTTTTCTTTGAAGGCGACCGTTTCTATGCCATTTCCGAAGAAAGCCCGATGGCAAAAATCATGTTCGGAAAAAAGCCGGGCGATTCCTTTGTCCTAAATAATATAAGTCAGACCATCGAATACGTGATGTAGCTGATTTTCAAATTCAATAAAATGGATAAACCTGAAATATTAAAAGAAATTCTAAAAAGCAGAAAAAGTACTTTTCCCCAAAATTACTCCCCAGAAAAAATTGAAGATGCTGTCTTGTCGGAAATTCTGGAATCTGCGAAATATGTCCCGAGTCACAAAAAAACCTATCCCGCCCGTCTGAAGGTTTTCCGGGCTGAGGAAAAAGACCGGCTCGGAAATCAGCTGGCAAAAATCTATAAAGAAACCACTGCTCCGGAAAACTTCATTGCAAAGAAATATGAAGATATCCCCCACAAAATTTCCATGGCAGATACCGTAATTGCGATCTGCATCAATTTCAGCGGCAAAGTTCCCGAGTGGGAAGAAATTGCCTCCACTGCAGCTGCCGTAGAAAATATGTATTTGACTTGTGCGGTCAATGAAATTGGCTGTTACTGGAGCACGCCGGGAATGATTCGCCACCTTGGCGACTTTCTGAATTTGGAAGAAAACCAAAAATGCTACGGACTTTTCTATATGGGAAAACTCAATCGGGAACTGTAACGATTTCCGGCGATTGCCGACTTATGGAGAAATAACTTTAGAAAATAAATTATGGAAACTTACGGCTATAACCATCCGGAATCGCAACAAAATCAAAATTTCCAAAACGGTAACTATAAATCCCAGAAAAAGCTCGCAGCGGGACTTTTGGGGATTTTGGTGGGCGCTTTTGGAGCAAATAAATTTTATTTGGGATACATTAATGAGGGGATCATCCAAATCGTTTTGAATATCGTGACGTGTGGAGCGGCATCTATTATCCCTTTTATTGAGGGAATTATTTACCTGACGATGAGCGATGAACAATTTGACCAGACTTATGTTCAGAACAAGAAGGCTTGGTTCTAAACCGACCCGATTTTTTTGGACTGAACCCGGAATTGGGTTTTTGAAAATTAAAATACCACCAACTCACTAATAAATTACTTGTTAATTGGTGGTATTTATTTTTAATTTTTCCGCTCAATCAACGCCATATAAAATCCGTCGAAACCTTCGCTCGGCATGATTTTTTGGTCTTTAATTAAAGAGAATTCCGAGTTGTTTTCAAGGAAAGTTTTCACCTGCTCGCTGTTTTCGGAAGGCAGGATAGAGCAGGTCGCATAAATCATTTTTCCGCCCTTTTTCAACATTTTGGAATAATCCTGAAGGATCTGCTGCTGTTCCTTTTTGATTCTTTCTATGAATTCGCCATCGATTTTCCATTTGGAATCTGGATTTCTTTTCAAAACTCCTAAACCGGAACAAGGCGCATCGATCAATAGTCGGTCTGCTTTTTCGTGTAGTCTTTTGATGACTTTGTTATCGTCGATAAATCGGGTTTCTATGTTGTGTGCTCCGGCTCTTTTCGCGCGGCGTTTCAGTTCGGCCAATTTCCACTCAAAGATATCCAAAGCGATGATTTGCCCTTTGTTTTTCATGAGTGCCGCTAAATGCAGGGTTTTTCCACCTGCACCTGCACACGCGTCCACCACGCGCATTCCTTCGCGCACATCCAGGAATTCCCCGATTTTTTGGGAAGATGCGTCTTGAACTTCAAACAAGCCTTCCTTGAACGCAGAAGTGAGGAATACGTTTTTCTTTTCCTCCAGCTGCACTGCATCGGGATAATTTCTGATTTGGAAACTTTCCACATTTTCTTCGTGGAGTTCGTCTATCAGATGTTTGGCGGTAGTTTTTAAGGTGTTTGCACGAAGAATGGTCGGAGCTTGTTCGTTGAGTGCCTGCATTTCCTTTTCCCAGGTTTTGCCCAATTCTTTCTCCAAAGTTTCTGCCAACCATTCGGGAATGGAATATTCAATGGCCTTTGTGGGAACGGTTCCTTTTTTCAGTTTGGTCAAAATATCTGCAATCTTGATTCCATCAAACTCTTCGAATTTTTTGTAATGGGTTTTGCTCCACAAAAGATAGGCGAGAATCAGTTTGTAAACATTGTTCGGTTTCACGCCTTCTCCCATATAATATTCCAACCGTTTTTTCCACCGGATGATGTTATAGAAAATCTCCGAAACCACTTTTCGGTCTTCGCTTCCCCATTTTCTGTGGGCCTTCAAAAGTCTTTCGATCACTTTATCTGCATATTTCTTTTCCTGGAAAAAAGTTTCCTGAAGTGCGTCGTGTATTCCGATAAGGAGGTTTCTGTGGATCAGTTCCATTGTTTGATTTTGGCTAATAGCATTTGGCTATTGGCTTTGCAAAAATAGGGTTTTTAATGGAATTTGATGGTTTTCGCACATTTGATGACTGCCACTGATCAGTTTCAAAAGCCAAAATCAATCCCTATCTTTGCAAAAATTTAAAAATGAGCGACACCCTACTTTGCCCAAAATGCCAATCGGAATTCACCTATGAACAGGATCACATGATGGTTTGTTCACAATGCTTCCACGAGTGGGATCCAAAAGAATCGGATAATGCGGATAAGATTTTCGACAGCAATGGAAACGAATTGCAGAATGGCGATTCCGTAGTGGTGATCAAGGATTTGCCGGTGAAGGGCGCTCCAAAACCGGTGAAGGCGGGAACGAAAGTGAAAAATATTAGACTTCGTCCGGATTCAGACCATAATATCGACTGCAAAATCGACGGATTTGGCTCCATGGCGCTGAAATCTGAGTTTGTGAAGAAGGCATAAGCTGCGTTTATTCATCCAACGCGATGACCAGAATCGATACGCGATTCCCCGAATTTTTCAGGATTTCCCAAGCCACGGAACTCATCGTGTTTCCCGTGGTGAAAACATCGTCGATGATCAAAACGTGTTTCCCCGAAATTTCTTTGTTTAGGGAGAACAGGTTTTCTGTGACCACTCGCTCGGATTTGGATTTTTTTGCTTGGGCTTTTTTGTAAAGGTTCCTTCTCAATAGTTGATGGTCGCGAGGAATTCTAAAATGCGTGGAAAGTAGGTCCGCGAAAAGATGGAGTTGGTTATAACCTCGTTCTCTCAGTTTTTTCGGGTGGAGCGGAACGGTGGTAATTAAATCGGGTAGTTCTTGTTCAAAAGAGATTCGTTCTTTGGTCCAGTTTGCCAATATTTTTCCCACTTTTTCACGTTTTCCATATTTGAGCGAATGCACAATTTTCCGGCTCAGACTTTCCTTTTCAAACTGCATTAAGGCGAAGGCGTTTTCAATTGGGAAAAGCAGTTTACATTCTTGTTTTAACTGGTTGTCTCGTCCAAAGTAATGATGGGTAAAATTGATTTTTCTAAAGCACAATTCACAAACCAATTCCTCCGCAGAAATGATTTTGCTGCATTCTATGCATCGGTTTGGAAAAAGCAGATGAAGAAACATGGTTGAATTTTATTTAAAGGTACAATTTTTTGTCAATCCCTACTTTTTCCAACTTCGCAGCAAATAAATTATCTTTGCAGCATGATACGAATCACCAAAATCTTTACTTTCGAAACGGCGCATGTCCTTTATAATTATGACGGGAAATGCAAAAATATGCACGGACATTCCTACAAACTGTTTGTCACGGTGAAAGGAAATCCCATCAATGATTTGGAAAACCCGAAAAATGGAATGGTGGTGGATTTTGGCGATATCAAAAAAATTGTGAAAGAAGAGATCATAGATGTTTGGGACCATGCGGTTTTGATTAATGCACTTTCCCCGCACAAAGAACTGGGTGAAGATTTGGAACAAAAAGGACATAAGGTGATTTACTGCAATTTTCAGCCAACATGTGAAAATATGCTTTATGAAATCTCAGTTAAAGTGAAAAACCGTTTGCCAAATCATGTGCAACTGGCCTATTTAAAACTTCATGAAACCGAAAATTCCTATGGAGAATGGGTAGCTGAAGAAAATATCTAAATTAACTGGAAACAAGGCAAAAGAATCAATTTGAAAAAAATAACGTTAAATCCCGGTAAAAAAGTCTATTTCTGCTCCGATCAGCATTTTGGTGCGCCCACTGTGGCGCAAAGTAAGAAGCGGGAAGAGAAATTTATCCGTTGGCTGGATGAAATCAAACATGATGCTCAGGTTTTGTTCTTGATGGGTGATTTGTTCGATTTCTGGCATGAGTGGAAACATGTGATTCCAAAAGGCTATGTGCGGGTTTTGGGAAAACTGGCGGAACTGAAAGATTCCGGGATTGATTTGTACATGTTTGTTGGAAACCACGATTTGTGGATGAAAAATTATTTTGAAGAAGAAATCGGTTGCCAGGTTTTTTTCGAAAAACAATATTTCGAGATCAATGGGAAAAAATTTCTGCTCGCACACGGTGACGGACTTGGACCCGGCGATAAAGGCTATAAAAGGATGAAGAAACTTTTCACCAATCCTGCTGCGCAATGGGCGTTCAAATGGCTGCATCCAGATATTGCCATGAAAGTTGCGATTTATCTTTCAACCAAAAACAAGATGATTTCCGGCGAAGAAGACAAGGCGTTTTTGGGGGAAGACAAAGAATACCTCATTATTTATTCCAAGGAAAAACTGAAATCGGAAGAGATAGACTATTTTATTTACGGTCACCGCCATCTTCCTATGGTACTTGAATTGGAAGGAAAGGCACAGTACATCAATCTTGGCGACTGGATTTCCTATTTTACTTATGGTGAGTTTCAAGATGAATTTCTTTTGAAGGAATTTGAAAAATGACCGACACTATTTTCAACATCAAAACAGAAACCGATTTCCATTCCGCATGTTTGGAAACTTTCCGCTATCAATATGAGAACGTGGAAGTTTACCGCCGGTTTTGCGACTATTTGAAAAAGAATCCTAATGAAATTGATGAGGTAGAAGAAATTCCATTTCTCCCGATTGAGATGTTTAAAAATCATTTGGTTTTGGACCAAAACTCTACAACGGAAAGTTTCTTCCAAAGTTCGGGAACCACACAGATTCAGACGCGTTCTAAACATTTTATTGCGGATTTTTCTTTGTACGAGGAAAGTATTTCCCGGAGTTTTGAACAGTTTATCGGGAAGCCGGAAGACTATGTTTTTCTTGGATTACTGCCCAATTATTCTGAAAATCCACACTCGTCTTTAATTTATATGGTTGATTTTCTGATGAAGAAATCTGCAAAGCCGGAAAACGGGTATTTTCTTTACAACCATTCCGAACTTTTTGAACTCCTGCAAACTTTTAATGATCAAAAAGTAATTCTTTTTGGTGTTTCATTCGCGTTGCTAGATTTTCTGGATTTTCTAAAATCTAAAACTAAGTCAATCAACCACTTATCTGGTTTGACAGTAATTGAGACGGGTGGAATGAAAGGCAGGAAATCTGAGATGACCAAGGACGAACTGCTGGAAATCTTCAAAAAAGGATTCGGAACCGAGCGGATTTACTCGGAATATTCTATGACGGAATTGCTTTCTCAGGCTTATTCCTTAGGAAATAATATTTATGAAAGTCCCAACTGGATGAGGATTTTGATCAGAAATACGGAGGATCCATTTTCCTATGTGGAAGAGGGAAGGACAGGTGCGATCAATATCATTGATTTGGCAAACAGGCATTCCTGCTCATTTATTGCGACCCAGGATTTGGGCAAAATGGTAAAAAAACCGCATGGGATCGGTTTAGGAAATGCGTTCCAGGTTCTGGGCCGGATTGACCATTCGGATATCCGTGGCTGCTCATTGCTGGTTTCGTAAAAAAACCTTCGGATTATTTTTTCCGAAGGTCTTCAAATATTTTTAGTTAAAAATTAAGCTGCTGTCATTTCTTCGTCAGTTCTCTGAAGCAGCGTTCTGTAGATTATTCCGCCGATTACTCCGCCTAAAATTGGAGCGACCCAGAACAACCAAAGTTGAGAAATAGCCTCGCCTCCCACGAAAACTGCCTGTGAAAGTGATCGGGCAGGATTCACGGAAGTGTTGGTGATTGGGATGCAGATCAGGTGGATTAAGGTGAGACACAAACCGATTGCGATTCCGGCAAATTTTCCGTTGGCAAATTTGTCTGTGGCACCCATGATGACGATGATGAAGAACATGGTCAGTAAAGTTTCTGCCATAAATGCCGCCATCATGCTGTAACTTCTGCCAAAGTAAACGGCTTCTCCATAAAAATTACTCGCAAATTCGCCGCCTTTTCCCTGAAACTGTACCAGTTCACCGCCATTTGCGCCTTTTAGAATCAAGTAGAGGCAAGCCGCTGCAGCCAATGCACCGACACATTGGGAAACCACGTAAGGAAGAAGATCTTTCCACGGAAGTCTGCCTCCTGCAGCCAATCCGAAAGAAACTGCCGGATTAAAATGTCCACCGGAAATGTGTCCTACTGCATAAACCATCGTGAGAACAGTAAGTCCGAATGCCAATGCAACGCCGAGGAGCAAGATTCCGATCTGTCCAGAATCTGCGGAAGGCGCAATCTGGGAAGCAAAGATGGCAGCGCCACAACCTCCAAATACCAACCAAAACGTGCCGAAAAATTCAGCAATTAATTTTTTTGCCATAACAGTTTAGTTTTTAAGTTTATTCAAATTTAAGATTTTTCTATATGATTCAACTGTTTGATTTAAAGATTTTTATAATGAGTTTAAAGTTGGCTCTGGTTTTAATTCTGCCGGCTTTCATCAGAACTTGTCTCACATTATTTCAACCTGAAAGTATTTTGCGGCATGGACCCGCTTTTTGCACAGATATAAATGAGTTCAAACCGTATTTTGTCCTTAAGTTTTTTTAATTTTACAGTCTTATAAAAAATTAAGGGTTATGAAATATTTTTACACTTTGGTTTTGGCCTGGTTGATTCCTTTTATTGCTATTGGGCAGACTACGGTTACTTCGTCAATCAATCCGCCAAGTTTTGATGAAACTGAAGCGATTACGATCACTTTCACACTGAATGAAAATGCTTACGGCGTTGCAACTTCGCATGCGCTTTATTTGTGGGCTTGGTCCTATGATACCACAAACACCAGTATGGATTGCCCGACCAACGGAACGTGGACCGCTTCGAACCCAGCCAACAAACTGACTTATGTTTCCAGTTCAGGAGGTACCGGAACCTATACTTTCACGATGAACACTGTGAAATCTTTCTACGGGAACCGTCCTAATCCATTGACGAAAATCGGATTTTTGGTTAAAACGCTGAACGGTTCCGTGCAATCTCAGGACATCATTGCCAATGTTGGAAAATTTCAGTTTACATTGACCAATCCTTTTGCGGGAAGTGTGAATGTGGTGAGTTCCGGCACTGTGCTGAATATTACCGGCACAGCTTCCCTTGCTGCAAACTATGTGGTGAAATCTAACGGGAATCCCGTTTACACAAGTTCATCTCCTTCCACAAGTTTGAGCTATAACTATACCGTCACTCAGGATGCGACCGTGGATGTGGTTGCGACCAATCCGGTGGATGCCACAACAGTGACCAAATCTTTCACAGTGAATGTAGCTGCGCCGGTTCCAAGCGCACTAATCCCGACTTATATGAGGCAGGGAATCAGCTATGATCCTGCAGATCCCACCAAAGTTGGTTTGGCGCTTTATGCTCCTGGAAAACCTTATGTACACGTAATTGGAAGTTTCAACAACTGGACGGTGAGCGGAAACTATCTGATGAACCGCGATACCACGAATACCAACCTTTATTGGATTGAAATTACCGGACTTACTCCGCAGCAAGTTTATACCTTCCAATACCGAACTGCAGATGGAATCAAGGTAGCTGATCCATATTCGCCGCTGGTTTTGTCGCCATATGATGATCCGTATATCTCACCGAATACCTATCCAGATCTTCCGGCGTATCCTGCAGGCCAGGATTTTGAGGTTTCTGTCATACAAACTGCGAAACCAGCCTATAACTGGACGGTAACCAATTTTGCAAAACCTGCTAAAGATAATCTGATCGTCTATGAACTTTTGGTTAGGGATTTCACCTCGCAGCAAAACTGGCAATCGATGATCGATAAAGTGCAATATTTGAAATCATTGAAAATCAATGCAGTAGAGTTGATGCCGGTGATGGAATTTGATGGGAATAGCTCATGGGGTTACAATACAGGTTTTCATTATGCGCTCGATAAAGCCTATGGGACTCCTGAAAAATTCAAGGAATTTATTGATACATGCCACCAAAATGGAATTGCAGTGATTTTGGATATCGCACTGAATCACGCCACCGGCAGAAGTCCGATTGAGAGATTATGGTGTGTAGATCCGGATGGTGACGGATATGGCGACCCATCTGCAAGTAATCCCTATTTTAATACTGTGGCGAAACATACTTACGGCGTTTTTAATGACCTTAACCATTCTTCGTCAGATACCAAATATTACGTGAACCGTGTTTTGGAACAATGGATCAAGGAATACAAAATAGATGGTTTCCGGTGGGATTTGACCAAAGGATTTACCCAAGCTTGTACCAATACCGACGAAACCTGCACCAATGCTTATCAGCAGGACCGGGTGAATATACTGAAAGGATATGCGGATTATCAGTGGAATTGGGATCCGACCTCTTATATTATTTTCGAGCATTTAGGTACAGATTCTGAGGAAGCGCAATGGGCGAACTACAGAGTTTCAGAGGGAAAAGGCGTGATGATGTGGGACAAAGAAACCGATCCATATAACCAGAATACCATGGGTTTTGCTACTAACAGCAACTTCAACAGAGTGAAATACAGTACGCACGGATTCACTGACTTGAGGGCTTTGAGTTATCCAGAAAGTCATGATGAAGAGCGAATCATGTACAAAAACCTGACTTACGGAGCTTCCGGTGCAAACATGCTTTCAGCGGCATTGCAAAGACAGAAGTCTCTCGCAGCAGTGTCTCTAACTGTTCCGGGGCCGAAAATGATTTGGCAGTTTGCGGAATTGGGATTTGATAAGAGCATCAATCTTTGTTCGGATGGAACCACTGTGAGTCCTAACTGCAAACTTGATCCGAAACCTTCTGCATTTGCACTGGGTTACGATACCGATGCCGCAAGAAAATCTGTTTACGACACCTGGGCGAAAATCCTGGAAATACGTTTATCGAATCCTGCCGTTTTTGGAACCAAGAACTTCACCGTGGAATCCGGTAACTTGATGCCGAGAATTTTCATCACCAATAATGCTGCACCAACCGCTTTGAAAAATGTGGTGATCCTGGCGAATTTTACTACTTCCACACAAAACATAGTTCCGAATTTTCCGATTGGAAATATCAACTGGATTAACCTGATGGATAATACCTCCATGTTTGTTACGGACACCGCTGCTCCGATTACCATCGAAGCAGGTGGTTTCAGAATCTTCGGTGATGGAGCTGCTTTGTCCACCAGCGAAACCGTTTCCGTGAAAAATGCGGTGACTTTAACCGTTACTCAAAACCCGGTGATCAATGGCGTTGCAAATCTTCGCTATACGAATGCGGACAATGGAATTTTGGCGATTTATGATCTTTCCGGAAAAGAAGTGAAGTCAATTAAAACAATCCAATCAAAAGGAAATCAGGAAGTTTCCGTAAGCGGATTGACCTCCGGAACTTACTTGATCCAACTGAAATCCGACAAAGGAGTTGCAGTGGCTAAAATGATCGTGAAGTAATTTCTTCTCCAATTTGAAATAATGAACGGCTCGTGTTTGCGGGCTGTTTTTTTGTATATTTGAGTATCGACAATATATCAATAAGACCAAATATGAAGAAAATCTTGATCATGATTTTGACTTTTGTGAGTCTTTCAAGCTTACTTTCTCAACAGAATCAAAGTGATTATTTCTTAGGAAATAGAACATACTGTAAAAAACCGGACGATGAAAGGATTAACAAAATCTATCCTCTCGGAATTAAAGCTGTACAACAAAACTTATATATTGGTGCAGCTTTTAAGATTTTTTCTGAGGTGATACAAAAAGATAATTCATTCTGTGATGCCTATTTTTGGGCAGGGTATACTTTAAGATTAAGCAATATGGAGAATGATGCTGTAATTTTTTATCATGCTGCGGATAGTCTTGCGCAAAATCGATCGATTGAGTTCAAACAAAACCTCGCAACATTAAGTATGAAGGTTGGACGAATAAACCTTTCTAGAAAAAAGTTCGAGGAAATGACCAAGTATTTTCCAGATAATCCTGAAGGATATTATGGAATTGGGCTGACTTCTTTGTTTATTGAAGACTATGTAAACGGGCTTGAAAACATAAATATTGCCGAAAAAAAATACAAATCTTCCAATTCAGATTGTCAATCATTAAAAGCGGTCTTACTAACTTTAAATGAAAAATATGAAGAAGCAATCCCCTATTTCGAGAATGTAGAATCATATTTTAAGAAGGACGATACTTTCAACGGGTATTATGCATTATGCCTGAAACAACTTGGAATCAAAAATTCTGACCGAAAGATGATTAATAAAGCTCAGAAATATTACGAAAAAGTGCAAAACAAAAATGGACTACCTGAAATGGTGAAGAAAACATTAGGGGGCGGCTGAAAAAAGTTATGAAATATCCGGAGTTTTTATTTGATTTATCTAAATTATTGCGGGATACTGCGAAGCAATTTCTTTCTCAAATTCATAATAATGAACGGCTCGTGTTTGCGGGCTGTTTTTGTCTTCATGAATAGAGAAGTTTCCCATCGAAAATCCGCGCTGCCTTCGTATAAGGATGTTCTGAACTTTTCCCAATTCCCATAATGTGCTGCACATTCCAACCCTCGGTTTTAAGGTAGTCGGAAACCAGCGAACGGTGGCAACTCCACCAAACCGCTTCAGAACACATAAAGCAAACCCTTTTTTTGGTTGCGATTTTTTCCAATTCTTTAGTGGCTTTCTTAAAACTTTCTGTTTCCATATAATCTGCGTAAGCTTTGAAGGCATCAAGTCTCCATGCGGTGTTTTTTGAGTTGGGCTGCACTTTTCTTCTTCCGCCCAAATCTTCAAAATGAACGTATTCAATTCCGTTTTCGGGCAAGGTCATCTGTAAAGAATCCTTGTTGAATTGCGGATATTTCCTGGAACCGGGATATCTTCTGATATCGGCTAAAACTTCGATCTCAAAGGATTTCAACATTTCAAGAAATGTTTCGAAAGGGCGATTGGAATGACCGATGGTGAAAATGGTTTTCATTTTTTAGAGAAAAGAGAAAAGAGAAAAGAGCAAAGAACAAAGAACAAAGAACAAAGACAAAAGACAAATTTTGGTATTTGCAGCAAGTTTTGAGCCGAATTAGGATCGATGAGATTTGTACAAATGCGAGATATGTTTATATTTACGCAGTGGTTACTTTGACTTTAAGAATGCCACGTAATAAAACTATGAAAAACAAATTGATACTTTTCTTTACTGCAATGACAGTAATTTCCTGTAGTTTTCTTCAAAATACGATGGAATACAAGGAAACTTCGAAGAAATTCATGAACACGCTACTTAATAAGAGTGTGGATGAAAGCATCCCTTATTTTGCGATGGAAAGTGAAACCGCAAAAGATGCCAATGTTGAAGAAATGAAAAATGGACTCGAAAATTTCCGACAAAAGTTTATTACCCTTTTTGGAAAAAATATTGAGTACGACTTCATGTCTTCCCAAAAACGTTTTTCAACGGAGGAGAAAAACAATACGCCACCCAACTCAACGATTGTTTTGATGCAGTTTAAAAATGAAAAAGATTTCGGCGTGCTGCAATTTTTATTTGATGACAAGAGTAAAAAAATTCTGAACGTGACACCACTGGATGTAAAATATCCGATTCCTAACATGACATTATACTATGTTTTAGGAGTTCTGGCTTTAATTGTTACCACATTCAATATCTACATGATCAACAAGATCAGGAAAAGTGGGCTGAAAAGAAAATGGTTGAAATACATCGCAATTATTCTGCTCAATTTTCCCACTTTCATTTACAATCCTGTTACGGGTTTCAGCTTTAAACTTTTCCAGTTTACCTTTATCGGGTTTGGATTTTCGGCGATGGGTTATTTAAATTCCAGTATTACAATCGGTGTTCCAGTCGCTGCAATTTACTGGTATTGGAAACTGAAGCAAAAAGAAAATAAGAAAGTACTTCAACCAACTGGAGAATGATAACCAACCTTCCTATTGAAGACGCTCCCCGCAATAGGGATGGAAACGGAAATCCTTTTTTTGGATGGGGATTTTTGGTGCTGGAAAAAAAAGATTGCAGTGTACAGCCCGACCCGAGGTGCTGCTTTGGAAAGGAGAGGGGATTGCCCAAATTTAAGATAGCCACCCTGTCTGCCGACAAGCAGGGCTCCACGAAAAAACCTCCCGAGTTTTCAGGAGGTTTTTGTATTATGGATCGACGCTTAGATCGATGCGGAGTGTACCAATAAGTCGGTCAGTTTATTGGAATATCCCATTTCGTTGTCATACCAGGAAACCAGTTTCACGAAATTAGGAGACAACATAATTCCTGCGTCTTTATCGAAAACTGAAGTTCTCTTTTCTCCCACGAAATCCTGAGAAACCACAGCATCTTCGGTATATCCTAAAATTCCTTTCAGTTCGCCTTCTGAAGCCGCTTTCACTGCTGCACAGATTTCGTCATAGGAAGTTGCTTTTTCTAATCTTACGGTCAAGTCAACCACGGAAACGTCTGCTGTTGGAACCCTGAAAGACATTCCGGTCAATTTTCCGTTCAAGGAAGGAATCACTTTCCCTACTGCTTTTGCAGCACCTGTAGAAGAAGGAATGATGTTGTTCAAAGCAGAGCGGCCACCTCTCCAGTCTTTCATGGAAGGACCGTCAACAGTTTTCTGAGTTGCTGTGGTGGCGTGGATGGTCGTCATTAAACCTTCCACAATTCCGAAATTGTCGTGGATCACTTTTGCCAAGGGAGCAAGGCAATTGGTGGTACAAGACGCATTGGAAAAAATCGTTTGATCCGGAGACAATTCTTTGTGGTTTACACCCATGACAAACATTGGGGTGTCATCTTTTGAAGGAGCGGAAAGCAACACTTTTTTTGCACCTGCATTGAGGTGTCCTTGAGCCAATTCTTTGGAGAGGAACAAACCTGTAGATTCCACGATATATTCTGCGCCCACTTCATTCCATTTCAAGTTGTTGGGATCTTTTTCGGCAGTTACTCTGATTTTTTTTCCATTGACGATGAGGTCGTTTCCTTCCACTGAGATTTCCCCCGGAAATTGACCATGTACAGAATCATATTTCAGCATATAAGCCATGTATTCGGCATTGATCAGGTCGTTGATTCCCACCACTTCGATGTTTTCTCTTTCGGACATTGCTCTGAAAACAAGACGCCCAATTCTTCCGAATCCGTTGATTCCCACTTTGATTGTTGACATAATTTTTATTTTAAATTAAATTTATAGTTAGTTTCTTTTATTTGATGTTTAAATCGCCAGAATTTCTGAAATGGTCAGTAGGTTTTTGTCTATTTCATTATGTTTTTTGATGGCTTCCTCAATCGGAGTGTAAACCAATTTGTTGGATTGCATTCCCGCCATCACTTTGGTTTGACCTTCCATCAATCCGATCACCGCGCCGTAACCAAGCTGACTCGCCAAAACGCGGTCTGCGCAACTCGGCGAACCACCTCTTTGGATGTGACCCAAAACCACCACGCGAATATCATAGTCCGGAAAACCATTTTTGGTGGCTTTCGCCAAATCATAAATGCTTCCGAGCTGTTCACCTTCTGCTACAACCACGATGCTAGATGACTTGCCTGCCTTTTCAGCTTTTTCAAAAGTTGCGAAAAGTTCTTCGATGCTGTCTTTTTTCTCCGGGATCAGGATGTCTAATGCACCGGTTGCAATGCCGCTGTTCAGGGCGATAAATCCGGCATCTCTTCCCATCACTTCCACGAAAAATACGCGGTTGTGAGAAGTGGCGGTATCCCGAATTTTGTCGATGGCGTCCATTGCCGTATTCAAAGCAGTATCGTAACCAATCGTATTGTCGGTTCCGAAAATATCATTGTCAATGGTTCCTGGAATACCGATGACTCTGATTCCGTATTCTTCGCTGAAAATTTTGGCACCTCTGAAAGTACCGTCTCCACCGATGCAGACCAATGCATCAATTCCGCGCTTTACCAAGTTTTCGTACGCTTTTTTTCGACCTTCGGTAGTTTTGAATTCCAGCGAACGTGCGGATTTCAGAATAGTTCCGCCTTCGGTGATGATGTTTTTCACCGATCTGGGTCCCATTCTGGTAAAGTCGTCGTGGATTAATCCGTTGTAACCTTCTCGGATTCCGTAACACTCTATATTGTAGTGGTTTGCGGTTCTTACTACCGCGCGGATTGCGGCGTTCATTCCGGGTGAATCACCACCGGAAGTCAATACGCCAATCTTGCTAATCAAACTTTCTGACATATATGAAAATTTCAGTACAAATTTACGAAAACTCCACCAATTAATAGAATCGAAAAATTTGAAGATTTAGATTAAGTCTAGCTATTCCATTTTAATATGAAAGTCTTAAAATCCATTAAAAGGTAAGTTGATTCTGGTGAATTTTAGTATTTTCGCAGCATGTTAAGAAATCCGGCATTGCAAAAATTGTTTTCGACTCTTTTTACAGGGGTTTATCTTTTTGTGGCGCTATTTTCTCAAAATTTTCATGATCACGGAAGTGGTGAGGTTTTTAAGGATTTTCACTTTCAAAAAACCGAAAAAACATTTACCACAAGTCACCTTTCGCCGGATTTAAAAGACTGTCTTTCCTGTCATTTTCTCCATGGCGGCAAAACACTTGTCCCGGATCACTTTAGCTTTGATTTCTCCAAGTTTTTGGATTTTAAAGAGCAGTTCTTCGCCTTTCAGCAAAGGTTTTCCAAGCTTGATATATTCTATTTTCAACTTCGCGGTCCACCTTCCAATTTCATTTAAGTAAAAAACATTTCTGATGAAAATGTTGCAAGAAGCCTTCAAGCCAACCTGTTAAGGATTGGTTCTTTGGTTTTTGCATGTTCGTGTATAATTCATTCAAAAATTAATCTTAATGAAATTTATTCTAAATATAATTCTGGTCTTTTTCGGACTGGCTTTCTTTAATGCCCAAAACAACTACAGTATTCAAGGGAAAATCATTGATTTCCATGATAAAGTTCCGCTTCGTGAAGCTTCCATAAAAATTGGAAACTACACCGCAATTTCTGATGAAAACGGGAAATTTGCCTTTAAAAATGTAAAAAAAGGAACCTATATTTTAACTGCAAATCACCCAGATTGCGAGACTTTTTCGCAGACATTGGTGGTGGACAAAGATTTGGAAATCACCATTAATCTGGAGCACCACATCGAAGAAATTGAAACCATCACTTTTCAGCGGACCCATAAAACCAATGCGTCAATGATTCTGAAAACGCTGGATCAGGAGACCATTTCCCGAAATTCTACTGAAAATTTAGGAAACGTACTTTCGAATATTTCCGGAGTGGGCGCCTTGAAAACAGGGAATAACATCTCGAAACCCATTATCCATGGACTTTATGGAAGTAGGGTTCTGATCATCAACAACGGGGTGAAAATGGCGGAACAGGAATGGGGAGTGGAGCATGCTCCGAATGTGGACATCAACAATTTTGAGCACATCGACGTGATTAAGGGTGCATCTGCACTGAAATACGGAAGCGACGCCATCGGTGGAGTAGTGGTGATGGAACCGGGGATTTTTCCGAAAAAGGATTCCTTGAAAGGGGAAGCCAATCTCTCCGGAATTTCAAACGGCCGTGGAATTGGTTTCGATTTGAACTTGGTGAAAACCTGGGAAAGCGGATGGGCTCTGAAAACGAACGGTGGGTTCAAAAAATCAGGGGATCTGCACACACCGGAGTACCTTCTGATGAATACCGGATTGCAGGTGAATTCCTTTAATTTCACTTTGCAGCACAATTCTTTTCTTCAGGGGATTTCTTTCGATTACAGCCTCACCAACCAACAAATCGGAATTTACAGAGGTTCGGATTTGGGAAATCTCGAAGATTTCTATAAAGCTTTGACCACTGATGTTCCGATTTACCAACGCGATTTTTCTTATGCCATTGAAAATCCGAAACAGGATGTGCAGCATCATTTGGCGAAGATTTCTGCTTTTAAGAGATTTAAAGATATTGGGAAGATTACGGTGGATTATAGTTTTCAGTACAATCACAGAAAGGAGTTCGATGTGCGCCGCGGCGAACTGGCCCAGATTCCGTCACTGGATCTGGAGCTTTTTACCAACCAGCTTAATATCAATGATTTAATTGAAAGACCGTTTTGGAATTTCGAAACCGGGATCGATTTGGCTTATCAATACAATTACTCCACTCCTGAAACTCAGGCAAGGAGACTGGTGCCAAATTATTCCAAATATTCGGGCGGAGTTTATTCCATCTTTAAGTATAAAATCAGTCCAAAATTAAATGTGGAAGCAGGTTTGCGATATGATGCAACCAAATATGACGCGAAAAAATGGTATGATCTGAGCACTTGGGAAAACTTCTATTCCGAGAGTTTTTCACAATTTTATGTAAAAACCGATGGAAACCGAGTTTTCAGCAATCCGGTTTTGACTTACAAAAATCTTTCGTTCAATGCGGGTGTTCAATTTCGACCTTCGAGCGGATTTGATTTAAAATTCAATTATGCAAATGTGGGAAGGACGCCAAATATTGCAGAACTTTTCGCGGATGGACTTCACCATTCTGCGGCGATCATCGAGGTGGGGAACTTGGGAATGAAAAATGAAGAAGGGCATCAGTTTAACCTGAACATTGATTCGAAACTGAATGTTCTGGGTGGTTTGCAGATTTCTGTGAATCATTATCTGTTTCTGACCAAAAATTTCATCACCGAAGTGCCGACCGGAATCCAGAACACCATACGCGGCGTTTTTCCAGTTTGGAGTTATGGGCAAATCGATGCGAAAATGTATGGAATCGATTTCGATGCAGGTTTGAATATTACTCCGAATACTAGTTATAAAGGAAGATTCTCCTATGTTTATGGACAGGATGTGACGAACGATCAGCCGCTGATCTTGATGCTTCCGCCGAATTTTGCCAACAGTTTGGAGTTTTCGAAAGCGGAATGGCGAAATTTCTATTTTAAGGTAGAAAACCAGACTTTCCTGCATCAAAACAGATTTCCCGATTATAATCCATCGATCCACATTTATGAAAATGGGGTGGAAGTGGAAAAAACTCTTGACTTATCTACTCCGCCGCCGAGTTATTCTTTGTGGAGCCTACAAACCGGAATTGATTTCGTCAAAGGTTTTTCGGCCGGCTTGAAAATCACCAACCTTTTCGATGTAAATTACAAAGACTATCTGAACAGGTTACGGTTTTTCTCTTATGAAATGGGAAGAAACGTTATTCTGAATCTGAAATATAATTTTTAGATAAGAGACAGGCTTCAATTAATATCGCTTAACTTTTAACAATACATTTATGAAATCTTTAAAATATTTAATTCTGATTTTAACCATAATATTTACCGCCGGTTGCTCCAGAGCTGATGAAGATCTGGACGTGCTTTCGCAGGAAGATATTTCAAACATCATCTTAAACGTGAAAGACGACGAAACGGGAATTACCCAAACCTATAATTATACCGTGAATTCCGCGACAAATCCGGTCATCAAATTGACCGATGGTAAAACCTACACCGTAAACGCGGTATTTTTAAACGGAAATGAAGATGAAACCGAAAGTATCATTGCGGCGAAAGACGAGCATTTCCTGATTTTTGATTTTCATGGCTCGATCATCAATTTTACAAGAATTGACGATGAAAGCTCCACAAGAACTGATGGAAATAAACTCGGCTTGGTGACGAAATGGGAAGTGGTGAAAGCAGCGAACTCGTCATCACCCGAACTTGTCCTTACGCTAATCCACGATGCAGTTTCGGTAAGTGAAGTGCAGAACGGAACCGCATTTGGAACCGCAAACGGAGGAGAAACCGATGCGGTGGCCACTTTCGGGATTTCGAATTAAGACTGATGCAACTGTTTTTTCGGCACCAAGAATTCAAAAAAAAATTCCTATTTTTGCAACCTAAAATTTTAATAGAAAAATGAACGTTACAGCGACAAACCATGATGAGGTAAGTGCATTGCTTACAGTTACTTTAGATAAGTCAGATTACAAAGATAATGTGGAAAAGCAACTCCTCAATTTTGCAAAAAATGCACAGGTTCCAGGTTTCAGAAAAGGAAAAGTGCCATTAAGCATGGTGAGAAAGCAATATGAAGCAGGAATCGCTTTCGAGGAAATCAACAAACAGGTTTCTGACGCGCTCAATAATTATATCACCGAAAATAATTTAAGGTTGGTTGGTCAACCGGTGCCACAACCAGTGGATGATTTCAACCACAATGCAGATCAGCTTTCTGTGGCTTTCGAAGTAGGTTACGAACCGAATTTCTCTGTGGATTTGTCGAAGTATGAAGCACCTCACTTCAAGGTGGAAGCATCTGACAAGGAAATCGGACAAAGCATCGAAAACATGCAGAAACGTTTCGCAACTCAGATTCCACAGGACAAAATCGGAGCAGATTCCCATATAGCTTTGGAAATTTCCCAAATCGTGGAAGAAAACGCAGAAGGTGAACATCATCACCATCCAAAACAAACCGTGGTAAACGCCGATAAAAAAGAGGCTTTCAAACTGGTGAAAGATTTGGCGATGGACGGAACCGTGAAAGTGACCAAAGCGGATTTGGAGAAAAATGAAGATTTGGCAAAAGAGCTCGGCTTCGGAAAAGAAGAGGTGGAACATCTGCACCACGAAGAATTGGAAGTGAAAGTGAAAGATTTCTATGGACTGGAGCTGGCTGAACTCAATCAGGATCTCTTTGACAAAGTTTATGGCGAAGGAAATATCAAATCTGAAGAGGAACTAAGAGCAAAAGTAAAATCTGAACTTGACGAGTATTTCCAGCAAAATGCAGACGTGCATTTCGTCAATAAGATTTTGGCTCAAATCAATGAAAAAGAAGAGGTGACACTTCCGGAAACTTTCTTGACAAAATGGTTGGTTTACAGCAATGAAAATGTGCAGACCGAAGAGCAGGCCAAAGAAATCCTGGAAGCAGAAAAAAACATCCTGAAATACCAGATTCTGGAAGGTAAATTGATGAACGACAACGACATCAAATTGGATTATGCAGATGTTCTGGGACAGGCTGAACAATTGGTGAGAAACCAATTGGCAATGTACGGAATCCACCATTTAGGTGACGAGGAAGTTCAAAAATATGCAGTGGAAATGTTGAAAGACCAGGAGCAGGTTCGCCAGATTTCATCTGAAGTTGCCATGGCAAAATTGAAAGATGTTATTTTGGAGAAGGCCACCAAAAAAGAAACCAAAATTTCTCATGATGAATTTTTGGAGGAATTGAAAAAATAATTTTTCAACAATAAATAACAAATCCGTCTTGAAGTTTCAGGACGGATTTTTTTGTATTTAAAGTCTATTAAAACTATTGAAGTTCCACCAAAACAGGACAGTGGTCGGAATGAAAAGCCTCCTTCAAAATCGCCGCGCGGGATAATTTTTCCTTTAGCGGATAACTCACGAAATTGTAGTCCAATCGCCATCCTTTGTTTCTTTCGCGGGAATTTTGTCGGTAACTCCACCAAGTGTAATTGTCGGGTTGATCATTGAAAAACCGGAAACTGTCGATCAATTCACATTCCTCGATGAATTTGGTCAGCCATTCCCTTTCAATGGGCAAAAATCCCGAAACATTCTTCAAACCTTCCGGATTGTGGATGTCGATCGGTTTGTGGCAAATATTAAAATCGCCGGAGATAACCAGGTTCGGAATCGTTTTCTTCAGTTCCTTGATGTAATCCAGAAAATCGTAGCAAAACTGCATTTTAAAGTCTAACCGGTCGATATTGGAAGCGGAAGGAACATAAACCGAAATCACCGAAAAATCCTCAAAATCTGCACGGATAATTCTTCCTTCGGAATCGTAGCTTTCAATTCCACAACCGTATTCCACGTGTTTCGGCTCCACTTTCGAAGCGATTCCGACACCGGAATATCCTTTCTTTTGGGCAGAATGCCAGAAACTGTGATAACCGATTTTTTCAAACGCCTCGATGTCGATTTGGTCGTTCCCGGCTTTACTTTCCTGGATGCAGATCACATCCGGAAGTGCAGCATTTAGCCAGCCCACAAAATCTTTGCTGAATGCGGCACGAATGCCGTTCACATTATAGCTGATGATTTTCATTAAAAATTATTTTCTCAAAAATAGGGAATTTGCTTTGAACTGAAGCGGCAGATACTAAAAAAATGAATGATTTTAAAGTGATGCTTAAAGGTTGTTTTGAAATAAAATTCAATAAATTTGCCCTAAATCTCCGCAATGAAAAAACTCGTTATCTTAGCGATTGTCGCACTCGGAATTATTTCCTGTACCACTCAAAAAGCCAATAAAAAAATGGAATCACCCAGCGAATGGAAACGCCACACCAATATTTACGAAGTTAATGTAAGGCAATATACCAAGGAAGGAACTTTCCGCGCTTTCGAAAAAGAAATGCCGCGACTGAGAGCGATGGGAGTGGAGACACTTTGGTTCATGCCAATTACTCCGATTGCCACAGAAAAAATGAAAGGTCCAATGGGAAGTCCTTATGCGGCGGCAGATTACACTTCAATCAATCCTGAATTAGGAACGATGGAGGATTTCAAACATTTGGTGGATGAAGCGCATCGACTCGGTTTTAAAGTCATCATCGATTGGGTGGCTAATCACACCGGCTGGAACCACATTTGGACCAAGACGAATCCGGAATTTTATCTCCACGATCCAGATGGAAGTTTCCATATCGCCTCCGGAATGGACGATATCATCGAACTGGACTACAGCAACCAAAATATGCGGAATCAGATGATTGAAGCCATGAAGTTTTGGGTTCGGGAAGCGAATATCGACGGTTTCAGATGTGATCTCGCAAGTTGGGTAGAAGTGGATTTTTGGGAAGAAGCCCGGCCAAAAGTGGAAACGCTGAAACCGCTTTTCTGGCTCGGTGAATTTGACGAACTGGAAAATCCGGAATACGGAAAGGTTTTCGATGCGAGTTATACCTGGACTTGGATGCACAAAACGGAGAAATATTACAAAAATAATCTGCCGCTGCAAGAATTAAAAGATTTGTTGAAGAAATATACAGCAATCGGCGACCATTCGATGAGGGCTTGGTTCACTACCAATCACGACGAAAATTCATGGAACGGAACCGAATACGAAAAATACGGCGTGATCGCAAAACCTTTGGCGGTATTTTCAGTGACCTGGAACGGCGTTCCGCTGATTTATTCCGGTCAGGAACTGCCGAATATGAAACGTCTGGAATTCTTCGAAAAAGATGTTATAGCATGGAACGGAAATTATGAAATGGCCGATTTCTACAAAACACTATTTAACTTAAAATCAAATAACCCGGCATTAAGAGGTGGTGATCCAGCTGCATCCACACAGCTTTTGAAAACTTCTGCCGATGATAAGGTTTTAGCTTACGTTCGAAAAAATGGAAAAGATGAGGTATTAACGGTTTTGAATTTTTCCAAAGAAGCGGTTTCCTTTACCATCGATGACGAAAATGTTTCGGGGATTTTTAAAAATGTTTTTTCCGGTCCGGTAAAGGATTTTGCCCAGGATAAAAGTTTTTACTTGCCTGTTGGCGGTTATGCGGTAATGGAAAAATGAGTTCAGAACCCTTTCAGTCCTTTAAAGGCTGAAAGGGTTTTTGGCAAGCAAATTAAATTAAAGGTAATGCAAATCGAAAAAATCGAATTTGGTCGATTTTATCACATTTTTAACAGAGGAAATAACAGTCAGGATATTTTCTTTGAAGAGGAGAATTACCGTTACTTTTTAAAACTTTTGGCGAAATATATTATTCCAATTTCAGAAATCTATTGCTATTGTCTTTTAAGAAGTCATTTTCATTTGTTGATTAGAATTAAAGATGCGGAGGATTTAGTGTTTTCTGATTTCCAATTTTCAACTGTTGAAACACCTAAAAGTTTTGATCCTTCCAGACAGTTTTCTCATTTTTTTAATGCTTATACTTTGGCTATAAATAAAAGATATCGCAGATCAGGCAGTTTGTTTGAAAAGCCATTTGAGAGAAAAATGGTTGAGCATGAAAATTATTTAAAGCAATTAATTTTGTACATTCACAATAATCCTAAGCATCATGGTATTGTTGAAAATATTGAAGATTATAAATGGAGTTCTTATCCTACGATGCTTTCAGAATCACCAACAAAAATTCAAAGAGGTAAAGTGTTAGCGTATTTTGATGATAGGGAAAACTTTGCTTTATGTCATAAAAATTATTAAATTAAATCAACTCAACCCTTTCAGCCTTCGGAAGGCTGAAAGGGTTCCCCCCAAAAAAAATGAACAAATCCGAACTCCTTCAAATCATTCAAAATAAATTATCAGAAAAAATTGAAAATTTAGAACGATTGATTGCCGAAACCCGCGCTGCCAACAACGAAACCAAAAGTTCGATGGGCGATAAGTATGAAACCGGCCGGGAAAGGGTGCAGCAGGAAATTAATAATCTCCAGATTCAGCTGAATGCCTTTTCAAACTCGCTGAATATGGTGAAAAACATCAATCCGGTTCCGCATCAGTCTATCGGCTTTGGCAGTTTGGTGCAAACGGAAAACGGGAAGTTTTTCATTACGGTTTCATGGGGAGAGGTTAGGCTTAATGGCGAAAAAATATTCGTCATCTCTACAGAAAGCCCATTGGCAAAAGCGATGCACGGAAAGAAAGCCGGCGAAACTTTTATCGTGAATAATATAGGACAAACCATTAAAAATATTTGGTAAATTTGAGCGGTTACAATCTCAAATTTATAATTTCAAATTTACCTGTCGGCAGACAGGCTTCAAACTTCAAATCTAAGAATGCAAAACTACCTCGATTTACTACAGCATATTCTCGACAATGGAACCAACAAAACCGACCGAACCGGAACCGGAACCAGGAGTGTTTTTGGCTACCAGCTTCGGTACGATTTATCGAAAGGTTTTCCTTTGGTGACGACGAAAAAAGTCCATCTGAAATCGATTATTTACGAATTGCTCTGGTTTTTGAAAGGCGACACCAATGTGAAATATTTGAATGATCATGGAGTTTCTATTTGGGATGAATGGGCAGATAAAACCGGAAATCTAGGCCCCGTTTACGGCGCACAATGGCGAAGTTGGCGAGGAGCCGACAACAAAGTGATTGACCAAATCACTGAAGTTATAGACCAAATCAAAAAGAATCCCGATTCCCGACGATTAATCGTTTCCGCTTGGAATGTGGCGGAAATTCCGAACATGGCTTTAGCGCCGTGTCACGCGATGTTTCAGTTTTATGTTGCGGATGGCAAATTATCGCTTCAGCTGTACCAAAGAAGTGCAGATGTTTTTCTGGGAGTTCCGTTCAACATTGCGAGTTATGCGTTGCTGCTGATGATGGTTGCGCAGGTTTGCGGTTTAGAGGTTGGCGATTATGTGCATACTTTCGGCGATGTCCATATTTACAACAATCATTTCGAGCAGGTTCACAAGCAACTTTCGCGCACACCGAAAGAGTTGCCTACCATGAAGCTGAATCCGGAAATTAAAGATATTTTCGATTTTGATTTTGAGGATTTTACCTTAGAAAATTATGATCCTTATCCGGGAATCAAAGCGCCGGTCGCGGTATAAATCACTGGATGATCATTTTTTAATTTAGAAAAAGTTCACAGATAAAACTTTAACTTTGATAAAAATTCAGCGATAGAAATTACCATTAAATTAGAAGATAACGCAGATGTTTCTTTCATCAAGAAACTTTTGACACAGATAAAAGGCGTCAAAAGCATTGATGTTTCCGAGGAAGAAAAAAACTATTCCTGGGAAGAAATCAAAAGATCTGAGGAGTTTGGAAAAGTCATGGAGAAAAGCAGAAAACAAATTAAGAATGGAGAATTTGTAGCGCATTCTCAAGAATTAATGGATTCTATTTTTCGGATCAAATGAAAATCATTTATTCTAAAACGGCAATAGAAAGCCTCAAATAAATTGTTGATTTTCTGGGAAATCGGTGGACTGAAAAAGAACTCCGTGTTTTTGAACATGATTTGCAAAAGTTCGTGCAATCTCTTCGAGATAAATGAATTTCATATCCTTTTGCAGTCGGGCAAAAAAAATTTCGGTATGCTTTTTTAGGAAAAAAACAAGTGAAAGTTTAATTTGTATTGCATTTGGATTCGGTAGAAATAGTGTTGTTTTTGACCACTAAGTCAAATCCGGAAAAATTGAATGAGATTTTAAGATTAAAGTGAAGCACAACTTCACTTTTTTTGTAACTTTTTCTGAAAATTAAAGACCAATTTTAACAACCGCTCTATATCAAAAATTCAACAAAATAGATTATGAAAAAAATATTAATTTCTGCCCTTTTATTGGGTGTAATCTTTAGTTCCCAAACCGCATTCGCGCAAACCGATACTTCCGGAAGAACTGAAATTTACAGAGCAACCCACACCAAAACCACCGAGTTGAAACACACCAAACTGAAGGTGAATTTCGATTACCAAAAAGAACAGATGAACGGTGAGGCGTGGATTTCTGCGTCGCCACATTTTTATCCAAGTGATTCCTTGGTTTTGGATGCGAAAGCGATGCTCATCCACGAAGTGGCTTTAGACAAAAACGGTTCAAAATCGCCATTGAAGTACGACTACAAAAATGATATGCTGAAAATTAATCTTGATAAAACCTACAGCAGGAATCAGGATTACACGGTTTACATCAAATATACAGCCCGACCGAATGAAGTGAAACAGGTGGGAAGCGCCGCAATAACTGACGCGAAAGGACTTTACTTCATCAATCCGCAAGGAAAGGAGAGTGGTAAACCGACCCAGATCTGGACTCAGGGAGAAACAGAATCGAATTCAGTTTGGTTCCCAACCATAGACAAACCGAACCAGAAAACCACCCAGGAAATCTATATGACCGTTCCAGATAAATATTTGACTTTGTCAAATGGTGTTTTGAAGGATTCCAAAAAGGAGGGCAATAATTTGCGGACCGACCATTGGGTGATGGACAAAAAACACGCACCATACCTTTTCTTCATGGGAGTTGGTGAATATGCTGTGGTGAAAGATAAATGGAGAAACATTCCGGTGGATTATTATGTGGAAAAGGAGTATGAACCGTATGCCAAACAGATTTTCGGGAACACCCCTGAAATGATCGAATTTTTTTCTAAAAGATTAAATTACGATTATCCTTGGCCAAAATATTCACAAATCACGGGTGTGGATTACGTTTCTGGAGCAATGGAGAATACCACTTCCACACTTCATTCCACCATGGCGCAGCAAAAACCAGGAGATTTGATTGATGAAAACCGTTGGGAGGACGTGATTTCCCATGAACTCTTCCACCATTGGTTCGGTGATTTGGTGACAGCTGAATCTTGGTCGAACATCACGGTTAATGAGTCTTTCGCCAATTATTCGGAATATTTATGGAACGAGTACAAATATGGAAAAGATTTCGCCGACTACACTTTGATGAAAACCCGTGAAGGATATTTCCGCGACCCGTCGAATGTTTCCAAGGATTTGGTGCGGTTTAATTATCATTCCAGAGAAGATGTTTTCGATGGAGTTTCTTACAATAAAGGTGGCTCCATTCTTCACATGCTAAGGAATTATTTGGGTGACGATGCATTCTTTGCGGGATTAACGGATTACCTGAAAACCAACGAATACGGAACGGGAGAAGCACAGCAACTGAGATTGTCACTAGAAAAGATTTCGGGTAAGGATTTGAACTGGTTCTTCAATCAGTGGTACTACGGAAACGGAAATCCTAAATTGAGTTACACTTCCACTTTTGATCCGGTGAAAAAAATGGTCACTGTTTCGATCATCCAAAATCAGGGTCAATATTTTCAGTTTCCTTTGGCAATAGATGTTTACGAGAACGGAAAACCAACCAGGCAAAATGTTTGGGTTGCTGCAAAAAGTAAAAATGATTTCAGCTTTTCGATCACCAAAAGTCCGGACTTGCTGAATATTGATGCAGATGGGGTTCTGCTATCGGAAATTACCGACAACAAGACACCGGAACAGTATTTTATGCAATACACCAATTCCAAAGAATTTTTGAGTAGATATAAAGCAGTAGAAAATGCTGCAGATAATGCTTCTAAAAATGCTGTTTCTGTGAAAACGTTGGTTGCAGCATTGAAGGACAGTAATTTCAGAATCAGAATAAAGGCTTTAAGCGGACTGGATTTGTCGAAACCAGACCAGCAAAAAGCCGCGCTCGCCGAAGTGGAGAAAATGGCGGTCAACGATCCGAAAACATTGGTGCAATCGGCTGCAATTACGGCTTTGGCAAAAACGAAAGACAAGAAGTACCTTCCGGTTTTTGATAAGGGAATGTCCGCGGTTTCCAATGCGGTAAAAGGTGCGTCTTTGGGAGCGATTGCTGTGATTGATCCTTCCAGGGTTTCCGCTTTAGCCAACCAAATCGATTTGGATGGCGCGAGTGATGATTTGATCGCACAGCTTTTGCCGATCATCGTAAAAAATAAGATTGAAAAACAGATGCCTGCAATTGCGCAAACTGCTGCGTTTTACCCATTTATCAAATTCCAAAATCCGGAATTGGGCGCTTCTGCGGAAGAGGCCTTCAACTGGATTATGGGCTCCGATAATTTGAAGGCGACGGAAAACCTGACCAAAGTTTTGACCCAGGTGAAGAGCCAGATCGGGCAAAACCCGCAGGCGAAAATGATGATTGTTCAAATCTTGAAAGAGGGACTTGCCAAAAAGATGCAGGTTCTAAAGGCGAATCCGTCAAGTCCGACGATCAATGCACAGATCGATGCGATCAATAAGGCGATTGAGGCTTACAAATAAGATGATTTGATATTTAAAAAAGACAAAGCCACCCGCATTGAGGTGGCTTTTTTTTTAATAATTCTTTTGAGTGATTACTTCACCTGAAATTCTGGATTTCCTGTTTCAGAAAGCAGAAATGCAAACTCTTTAGATAATTGTGCAAATTGCTCATCCATAGTGCTTCCGCCGAAATGTCCCGCTTTGTAATCCACATAAAGGTAAACCGGATTTTGAGAGGCATTTTGATCCTGCATTTTTGCGGCAAATTTCGCAGGAATGAAACTGTCGACTCGGGGATCATTAAAGCCTGTCGTAATCAGTTGTGCAGGATATTTTGTTCCTTTTTTGATGTGCTGAAACGCGTCCATTTCGTAAAGTGCCTTAAACTCGGTTTCGTCTTTGATGGTACCGAATTCGGGTATGTTAACTGGTCCGTTTGCTGAAAATTCCATCCTTAAAGTGTTTAGGCATCCCACTTTGGGAATGGCCACTTTATAAAGATCTGGTCTTTCGGTGATTGCTCTTCCAATCAATATTCCACCTGCGCTTGCTCCGGTAATTCCCAGTTTCTCTGGTGAAGTGAATTTATTTTTAATTAAATATTCTGCGGCAGCATTGAAATCTTTCCAAGTGTTTGGTTTTGTTGTTTTTTTTCCGGCAAGGTACCAATCATTTCCTTTTTCACCGCCGCCCCTCACATGAGCGAAAGCGATAACTACACCGCGGTTCAGCAGTGGCAGATAATTTCTTTGAAAAACAGGAGCATATGCAATCATGCCGTAGGAACCATAACCCATCATGAATGCCGTGTTGCTGCCGTCTTTTTTTAGTTTTGTTTTGTCGTAAACGATACTTAGCGGAACCATGGCGCCATCATGAGAAGGATATTCGATTTCTTCATAGGCTAGATTTTCCAAATTGGGAAAGTTGAACTTCACGGTTAGAAAGTTTTCCCATTTCTTCTTGGCGGCCAGATCGTATGGGAAGACATTGAAAGGTTTTGTCCAACCTGTGTTGATCAACACGATTTCATTGTCGTCTTGATTTTCGTTGAAAGGCATGGACATTACGTTTCCTTCAAGATTTGCATTTAAGCTTTCCTCTTTGCCATTGCGCAGGTTGTAGGTCACGATTTTGGTCTGAATACCATTGTGGTCTTGATCAATGACTAAAAAATCTTTGGTCTGTACAACTCTGTCAATTTTCCAGTTGCTATTTCCGTCTAATATTACTTTGGCATTGGCAATATCTGGATTTTTCAGTGAGGTTTTGATTAGTCTAAAGTTTGAATTGCCTTTTGGTGTTTGAAAGTAAACATCTTCGCCATCTACAAACATTTGATGGATTTCATCTCTTTGGTCGACCAGTTTTTTCCATACTATTTTTTTATTTTTGAAATCGGATTTTGGTGCATAGTAAAAAATCGCGTTCGGATCTACTGTAAATATTCCTAAGAAAACATAAGGGGAGTTCTTATACGATGAAATGCCAAGATAATCCATGGGTTTGATTCCTAATTCTGGATATTTCTCCGCACTCGCCAATAAGATGTCTGAGGAAATTGGAGTTCCAATTTTGTGTAATTTTAAAGGTAAATTGAGGTTGTTCTCAGGATCATGAACGTCATAACTTTTAAATTGCCTGTAAATAATTTCTGATTTGCTCGTGTCAAAAAAATATCCTTCGCTGTGGGGAATCACATCTGCCAGAAATTGGCCGGTCGAAACCTCCATAATGTGAATATCTCCAAGTTCCGATCCGGATTCACTGAGGTTAAAAATGATTCTTGAACCATCATCACTTATTTGAGTGTTATAATCCATCGTTTTTCCTGCAATAAATTTTTGGGGATCAAAAAGCAGTTTTTCGGCGCCATTTTCGCCATCCCGATAATAAAGCTTTCTTACCTGTTCGCCGGCGTTTTTCCGATTGTAGAAATATCGTTTTCCTGATTTTCCGGCGGGAATATTCAATCCCGGGTTCATTTGTTCGTATTGCTTTAATTCCTTGATGAGTTGATCTTGACCGGGAATCTTAGACAGTTGAGAATTGGTGAAATCTGCCTGTGATTTTAGCCAAGAAACCATTTCGGGATTTTTTACATCCTCCATCCAGCGGTAATCATCTTGGATTTTCTGGCCCCAAATTTCGTCGGTTACCGCTACTTTTTTGGTGGGTGGATAACTGAACTGTTGTGCGGTGATGAGCTGGAAAGCTGCGCTCATACAAATTAAAGTTACTTTTTTCATGGTTTAGGGTTTTTAGGGTTGTTCAGGTTTTATGAGCCCTAGTGCATTTAGAAAGCCATCAAATAGGCTTCGGAGTTCTCTTTTGGCTGCGATTTCTTCTTGGTCATTCTGGGGTTTAGCTTCTTGGTCATTTCCCAAATGGAGTTGCGATTCTCTATTTTTGACTGTCGGCGGAACATTTTTTTGAAACAATTCAACTGAACTTAAATTTGAGGAATCAAAATCTATTGTTGGGGAATTAACCAGGATCAGCGAGCAGAACAGTAAAAACGTTTTCATGGCTTTGGATTTTATGACGTTTTACCTAACAAAGCTAAGAAGATTTTATAAAAATAAAATAGTTAAAACACCCTTTTTTTAAATAATTTGCAATTATATACTGTTGTTAATCAATAAAATACCCTGTTTATCGGTATTCCGATAATTTAGTCCGATTAATATTTTTTTTGAGGATAATTAAAATGATTTCGCATAAATTTTCATTAATTTTGATAAAATCTTTTATTCGATGGCATACATAGATTATTACAAAATTCTGCAAGTCGATAAAAAGGCGAGCGCGGACCAAATAAAAAAGGCATACCGCAAACTTGCCCGAAAATACCACCCGGATATGAATCCCGGCGACAAAGAAGCTGAGAAGAAATTCAAAGAAATCAATGAAGCCAATGAGGTTCTGAGCAATCCCGAAAACCGTGAAAAGTACGATAAATATGGTGAGCACTGGAAACATGGTGAGGAATATGAAAAAGCTCAGCAACAACAGAGGCAATATCAGCAAAGCCAGAATTATGGCGGAAACTATGGGGGATTTTCGGGAGGAGACTTTGGGGGAGGCGAAGATTTTTCGGATTTTTTCCAAAGTATGTTTGGTGGTGCGGGAGCCGGTTTTGGCAGAAGTTCCAGAGGGGGAGCTTCCGGAAAATTTAAAGGTCAGGATGTGGAGGCGGAACTTAACCTTCATCTGAGAGACGCTGCAAAAACTCATCAGAAAACCTTTGAAATTAATGGAAAAAAGGTGAGGATCACGATTCCGGCGGGAATTGCCGATGGACAGAAAATCAAACTCAAAGGGCATGGAAATCCCGGTTTTAACGGTGGTCCAAATGGTGATTTATTCATTACCTTTAATATTTCTGAAGACCATCATTTCAAAAGAAATGGCGATAATCTAAGCTCAATGGTTGAAATAGATTTGTACACCGCCGTTTTAGGGGGAGAGGTAACCATCCCTACTTTAGACGGAAGCGTGAATTTGGTGGTGAAGCCGGAAACCCAAAACAACACCAAGGTCCGATTGAAAGGCAAAGGTTTTCCGGTATATAAGAAGGAGGGCGAATTCGGTGACCTGTTCGTGACTTATCTGGTGAAGCTGCCAACTCATTTGACCCAGCGCGAAAAAGAACTTTTTCAGGAACTTAAAAACTTAAAGAAATGAGCGAACGAATTTCAAGAGAAGATCTTGTGAAAATCTACAATATAGAAATCACGTTTTTTGATTCATTGGAAGAGTCCGGATTGCTGAAAACGGAGACGGAAAACGATGTGAAGTACCTTTTGTATGAGGAGCTTCCCGCGTTTGAAAGATTTGCAAACTGGCATTATGATTTGGAAGTGAATCTTCCTGGATTGGAGGTCATTCATCATTTACTTCAAAAAATGGAACGTTTAAGTGAAGAAAACCGAAGGCTGATGCGGTTATCGGCGTATTTTACCGGCGAATAGTTTTTTGTCATTGATTTTTGATTGAAATGATTGGCAAGAATTTGTTTGTGTGTTATTTTCAGTAATGGTTTGGAATGCGCCTATCCCTATGAATTATTAAAAAAAAATTAAAATCCTCTTTTGTGTTGACAAGGAATTGTGAGGGTTCTTTAGAAATTAGTAAGTTCGCAGAAATACTAACTTAATTAATTTTTAATGAAAAAACTTTTATTATCGTGCTTTTTAGCATTGGGTATCGGTGCGAATGCACAATTAACACTTTCTGGTGATTTTGAAGATGCTTCTTTTAGTGTACCGGGGGTATACATTCAATTTGGTGGTGGCACGAGATCGGCAGCAGCGGCTTGTAGTGGTGCACAAGGGGGGCAGCTTGCAATTTCAAACACTGTTACTCAGACAGGATGGGCGATTGTTCCTAATGCAGCTGGTAAATATGACAGTGGTAAAGACATTAATGTTTCAATAAATTATAAGAAAGCAAGCACACCGCAGGGAACATTGCATCTTGCTTTATTTAAACAAGATCCTGTAACATCACAGTGGAATATCTCCTCTCTTGCGAATGTAGTGCTTGCTTCAGCAGCAATTACCACTTGTCAAACATTAAGTGCTACTATTCCTGGAAGTTCGTTAGATCCGAGTGCTAATTATGGATTTGGTGCATTTTATGTGAAGTCTAGTGGAAATGGAAATATTTATGTGGATAACATCAATATTACCCAAGCCGAGGCAGACGCTGTACCGGCTTGTACGAGTTTTGTGTCGCCTTTGGATGGTACAGTTTCAAGTTCTGGAACGGTAGCGATGTCATGGCAAGGTGTTTTCGGAGCAAATAACTACAAGCTTACCGTAGGGTCCACGTCTGGAGGTTCTGATATATATAATGCTACAGTGACAGGTTACACTGCATATGTTCCATTAGCGAAAAACACCACCTATTATGCGAAAGTAGTACCTTCAAACGCTATCGGTGATGCTTCCGGCTGTTCCGAGATTTCATTTACTACAAATAATGTTGTTGCCTACTGTCCTGCCGGAGCTCAATCTGCAGCGTATGAAAAAATCACCAATGTGAATTTTGCAGGAATCAATAATAGTTCATCAGCGCTCAGTACTGCACCAGGATACGAAGATTTCACTTCGAAAATCGGTACCGTAAATAAAGAAAGTAGCTATACGTTCACTGCTGCATGTTCAGTTACAACTTATGCAGCCGATCAAATTTTAGTTTGGATCGATTTTAACCAAAATGGTAGTTTTAATGATCCAGGAGAACTGGTTTTTTCTACAACAGGTCTTGCCAGTACCTGGACTGGAAATATCGCAATTCCTGCTACCGCTTTAGAAGGAAATACACGAATGAGAATTAGAGTACATGATACTTCTGATGGAGCGAACGCAACATCGTGTGGAAATTCAACATGGGGGCAAGTAGAAGATTACACCATAAATATTTTACCAAAAGTATTAGGGGTTTCAACTGTAAACAAAGATGCCTTAACCGTTTATCCAAATCCGTTCAAAGATATCCTAAGAATCTCTGACGTGAAAAACGTGAAATCAATCTCAGTGAGCGATGTTTCAGGAAGACAAGTGAAAACGCTAGCTCCGGCAGCAGAACTTAATCTTTCTTCATTGAACGCGGGATTATACATTGTTACATTGCACATGAACGACGGATCTGTGAAAACAGTGAAAGCAATCAAGAAGTAATTTCTTAGATCATACCTTAATGAATCGCCCCTGATTTGGGGCGATTTTTTTGTGCCATTTTGTTAAAACGACTCATGTGGAATATTTTAATGAAACCTTTTCATCTGTTTTTGTACGCCTCCGATCCAAATTCAACTGAAAAGATTTGCCCACCAATGAATCGGATATAGGAATTAGCATCTTTAGCAAAACCTATCGGAAAGCAATGCGCCTAAAAGCACATCACTTCAGTAGTATTTTGAAAAAAAACCAAAATTCATCACAAAGCTCTATAAATCAACAAAATAAATGTATGGAAATTTTGTGTCTGTTGCGCATTTTTTTCATGAGATAGAATTGAGAAGAAGATAGGATTTGCAGACAACTTAATTGTGTATAAATTATAGATAGTTTTGAATTTTGATCCAGGCTTTAACATTGTATTAGAATACATCTTATTTTGAGATTAAAAAGCTATTAAAAACAAGAATTTATAGCAGACCATATAATTTGCTTCATAAATTAAGCTATATTTGGCGACAATTTTAAAATTTTATAAATGAAAAAACTTTTACTCACATGTGGAGTACTTTTAGGGGTTTGTGCTTCCGCCCAAGTGTCGGGGACAAAAACGATCGGGGTGGATTACCCAACATTGGCGGATGCGTTCATTGATCTGAACGCAAATGGTGTAGGTGCAGGTGGTGCCACGATCAATGTGCCTTCCGGGTATTCTGAATCGGCTCCTTCCGGAGGATTTACTTTGGGAACGGCCATTTTGAATGCATCATTATCTTCCAGTAATCCGCTGATCATCCAAAAAAGTGGATCGGGAGCAAATCCTGTGATTAATGCGCAGGTTGGAACCACGTCTTATGATGCTTTCTTTAAATTTGTTGGAGTGGATTATGTGACCATTGATGGTTTTACCCTTCAAGAAAATGCAAGTAATAATACAGCCAATATGGCCATCGAAAGAGGTTTTTATTTTTACCCATTGGATGCTACGGATGGTTGTAATAATAATACCATTCAGAATAATGTGGTGAACTTTATCAGCAGTGGTGTAATTGCTCCCACTGCCGGAGTTTACTTTGCTCATACCACGGAATCTGGAACTGCGCTTGTACCGACTGTCATATCGGGAATGAATAGCAATAACAAGATTTACGGAAATACCATCAACAATGCTTTGTCAATCGGTGTTATGCTAAACGGTTATGCTTCCGCAGCTCCATATACCTTAAGGGATTCCGGAAATGATGTGGGAGGAACTTCAGCGGCCACGGGTAATACTTTCAATAATTTAGGTGAATTAGGTTATGTCACAGCATATGGCGTATTTGGTACTTATCAGGCATCCTCAAATGTTTCTTTCAATACCATGAATTTTGCAGACGGAGGCTTAGGAGCGGCCGGAATCTATATCTACGGTGACAATACCTCTTTTACGGTTAATAATAATAAAGTCAATGCACCAAATCGATTGAACTATACTTCGACCAGCAACGGAACTTATGCGGGTATTTACTGTTTAAGTGTAAATGCTTCCACGGCAGTAAATCTCACCGCAAATAACAATGATATCAATTTGGGCACCATAGCCAATCATACCGGTACCACTTACCAATCCGTATATGGAATTTTGCACGGCTACGCAGCTACTGCAAATACTGGATCCTTCACTGCCACAAAAAATAAAGTGACCGGTGCTTCTTTCGGTACTTATTATGGGATTTATACAACCGCTTCTGGAGCTCAAACAGATATTATCGACAACACCGTAAGCGGAATCAATATTGCCGCGAATGGATATTTGGTCTATGCCAATGCCACGGCAGTTACTAATATTTTGCGAAATAAAGTCTATAATGCGCAAGCCAATAGTACAAGTACACTTTATGGAGTTTACATCGTTGGAACTACAGCTTCTGCTAAGACAAATATTGTAAACAATGTAATTGGTGATTTGCGTGTACCAAACAGTAACAGTACTTCCGTAAGTTTAGCAGGGATCTATCTCGCTTCTAGCGGTGTCACATCAAATCTCAATGTATATTATAATTCAATTTATTTGAATGCGGTCTCATCTGGAGCTACCTTTAATTCCACAGGTATTTACCATACATTCAACACTACTTCTACTACTGCAACGTTGGATATGCGTAATAATATGGTTATAAACACTTCTACACCTAAAGGAGCTGGTTATGCATCTGCATTCAGACGAAGTGCTTCTACTAATCTTAATAATTATGCAGTAACATCAAATAACAACAATTTCTTCACAGGTACTGGAACCAACCAAAATATCTATTATAACGGTACCAATGCCTATACTACAATGTCGGCATTCCAAACTCATGTAGGAGTCAGAGAAACCAATTCCCTGAATATTGGCGCCGATTATCTTTCAACTAATGGAACTTCGGCGGATTTCCTTAAATTGAACCCAAGTACTCCAAATACAGAGTTGCTTGATAACAAAGGAACACCGATTGCTTCTTATACGACTGATTACACTGGAACAACCAGAGATGCTGCAACCCCGGATATGGGTGCCTATGAATTTACTTATGTCGCTCCTACAACAGTTCCTTCATGTACTTCGCTGACAGGAAGCCTTATTAATCTCACGCCGAATCCTGCAACGATTTCGTGGGCGGTTGCTAATGGAGCTACAGCTTATAAAGTTTATGTGGGAACCACTGATGGTGGAACAGATATCGTAAACGGAACTGTAACAACAACGACGAGTATGCAGGTTACCTTGGCTGCTAATTCAACTTATTATGTGAAAATAGTACCAACAAACAATATTGGAGATGCAACCGGCTGTGCTTATACCATGATCAAAACAGGAGTGATGGTTTATTGTACCGCAGGAGCAACCTCAACATCATTTGAAAAAATCTCTAATGTGAATTTTGGAACAATTAACAATAACTCCACTGCTACTGCAGGCTACGAAGATTTCACAGGTATTTCAACAAATGTGAATAGAAAAGGGTCTTACGTTCTTTCCGTAAAAGCAAGTGCATTTTATACCAGTGATAGTTATTTTGCATGGATCGACTTTAATCAAAATGGAGTTTTGGAAGATACTGAAAGAGTTCAGCTTACAGGTGCTTCCGCAACTGCACCGGCAACCGCTAAGATTGTGATCCCTGCTGACGCCAAATTTGGCCCTACCTTGATGAGGGTTAAGTTGATTGATGGAACGGATAACACCCCTTGTCAAACATATACTTACGGACAGGTTGAAGATTATACCGTTAAAATTGTATCGCCGGATGTAGCTTTAATCACTTCTCCTGCCAATGGTGCAACCGGAGTATCAATTAGTCCAACCACGATCACTTGGGATGCGGCAATCGGTGCTACAAGCTATAAACTTTTCGTGGGAACTTCTTCCGGAAATTATGATTTGGTAAACGGAACTACTATTTCAGCTACCACTTATGACTTGACTTTGAATCCAAGTACAACTTATTATGCTAAATTGGTTTCCAACGATGGATCAAATGATTCCACAGGTAATTTGGAAATCTCTTTTACAACGGACGCTGCACTTGCGGTTACCGCTGCTAATAAGACTGAAATTTCGATTTATCCAAACCCATTCACAGATATCTTAAGAATCTCTGACGTGAAAAACGTGAAATCAATCTCAGTGAGCGATGTTTCAGGAAGACAATTGAAAACACTTGCTCCTGCAGCGGAACTTAATCTTTCATCATTGAATTCAGGTCTGTATATGGTAACATTGCACATGAACGACGGATCTGTGAAAACAGTGAAAGCAATCAAGAAGTAATTTCTTAGATGATATCTTAGATGAATCGCCCCATATTTGGGGCGATTTTTTTTGATTAATGCCGTTTGTTTTAGTTTTTATTAATTATGATTAAAAGTTTTCACATTGATTATCAATATTTTAACAAACATAATTAAATTTTTTCACTACTTTGTATTGCATATTACTAAAGTATTTTCATATCTTTGCTTTGTAAAGTTGAAGAAGTGACGACTTCTCACCCATGGAAAATAGTTCCAATTAATAACCTCATAAAAAATGAACACAGAAAACACCAAAGCGCAAATGCGAAAAGGCATTCTGGAATTCTGTATTTTGAGTTTGATTGAAAAAAAAGAAATGTATGTTTCTGACCTGATCGACGAACTGAAAAAAGGAAAACTGGATGTAGTGGAAGGAACGCTGTATCCTTTGCTGACAAGATTGAAAAACGGCGAATTCTTATCATACCGTTGGGAAGAATCAACCGGAGGACCTCCGAGAAAATACTACCAGATTACCGATAAAGGAAAACTGTTTCTCGCCGAACTGCTAAACACCTGGAACGAATTGACAGATTCCGTAAATCAAATCACTCAAAAAACTATAAGCTAAATAAAATGAACAAGACACTCTCAATAGGACTTGCCGGTTTCTCTTTCACTATCGAGGAACACGCATACATCAAATTAAGCGACTACCTTGCTGCACTGCGAAATTCTCTGGATGCGAATGAAGCAGACGAGGTGATGCACGACATTGAAATCAGAATGGTGGAAATCTTCAAAGATGCTCTGGGAAAACGTGAAGTAATTAACGATGACGACGTGGAAAAAGTAATCACCCAAATCGGAAAACCAGAAGTCATCGAAGAACAGGAAGAAGCCTATTTTTCTGATAAAACCAAAAACGAGAAATCCAGAAGGACTCACAACAGCTCCACTGAACAAAAACAGCTCTTCAGGGATCCTGAAAGACAAAAAATCGCGGGAGTTTGTGCCGGTCTCGCCCATTACGCGGGAATGGACATTGCAGCCATGCGCGCCATCTGGGTAGGATTATTCCTATTGTTATTTCCGCTTCCGGGTTCACCAATGCTGATGGTGCTTTTATACATCATTCTTTGGGTGGTAATGCCAAAAGCTGAAACAGCGGCAGATTTCTTAAAAATGAAAGGAAAGCCGATCAACTTTGACAACATCAAAGAAGAGTCCAACAAAATCGTGCAGTTTGCCAATGAATCCACCCAAAGAGTTGGCGAAATCTATCATGAAAACAAACCCTATATCAACAAAGCCGGAAACGGATTGTGGAATGTGGTAAGGTTTGTCTTGGGCGGAATATTTACCTTGATGGGGATTTCACTGCTCCTTGGATCTTTTGCCGTCTTCGGAATTTCGGGGTCAAACAATATCCATTTTTTTGACAACCTCGGATTTTATTTGCAGGATAACAATTTGAGTTTCCTGGTGATAGCGGTTGGTTTTCTCACCATGTTCATTCCGGCGCTCATCTTTTCTTATCTGGCAATAAAACTGTTTTCGCCAAAAACTAAACTGAACAATACCGGATATGTGATTGGTGGATTGGTATTGCTTTGGATCGGATTGATCGCAACAACAGGTTTCAGCGCGATCAAATTCAAAACCCAGTACAGCGGAAATAATGACGAGACTGAAAATGTAGCAATCAATACCACTTCCGACACCATTTTGGTCGATGTGAAAAGAGTGGTTATTCCACAATCCTTCAAAGCTTATTGGGACGATGTCTATTCAGATAAAAAGACCATCTACAAACAGGATTATCCAAGCGTGGATGTGAAAAGGATGGACGTGAAAGCACCTTACCTGGAAATCAAAAAAAATGCGGACGGATATAATCTGCCACTCAGAATGCAGGTTCCGGTAGAAATCGTGGGGAACAAGATTTTGCTTCCAAATTACTACTCCTATCCCTATGAATACCGCTTCAGAGATTACCGGGTAGATTATGAACTGGTGGTCCCGAAAAATATGAAGGTAGTTTCACTAAATGACGAACGTGGATTTTCTGTAAATGATGATGACAGCACGGCAGATAATGCATCTGTTGCTTCAGGAAATAATTCGATCGTGGTCAATTCCAGTGATGAAGACTCCATCATCGTGAATGGAAAAAAAGTCAGCAAAGAAGAAGGCGATCTTATCATCAAGAAAATTGACAAGAAAGAACTGAAAGATATCGACATCACCGTGAAAGACGGCAAGAAAGAAATCACCATTAAAACAAAATAATGAGAGTGGATGAGCAAAAGCGGATTCCTTACCAAAAAAAGTTATTCGCTTTTCGCTTGTTCAATCTTTAACTCTTTAAAATTCAATGTTATGGCACAGCTCTTTTTTGAAATAGTACTGAAAATTGTTGCTTTTGTCACCAGTTTTTTGAATTAGAATTTTAGGCACAAAAACTAAAAAACTGATGAGTGATTCATCAGTTTTTTTATTGGGATTTGAGAGGTAAATCAATCAATATTTGCTACGGGAGAAAATACTTTTGTCACCCTTTTAGTATTTCTCTTTCAAATAAAGATACGCCGTCAGATATTTATTCAAACGCTTGTAATCCCTTTCGGTCAAAGGTTTGGTGAATCTGGTCAAGTCCATGTTATCTCGCAGATCATTCATCTTCACGGCAACTGCAAGCGGCGACTTCTCAGTTTGCTTCACAAATTCGGTGTAATCCTGATTCGGCGGATTCTTCGTGAGACATTCAATCGCAAAAACGATTTCTTTAGGAAATCCCTGCTGCAAAAGATAATCTAGCGTAATTTGCGGGCAATCCTCGATCACGTCATGCAAAACTCCGACGATCTTTTCGTCATAGGTTTTTCCATAATTCATCACACGGATCACATGACCGATATAGGGAGTTCCGAATTTGTCGGTTTGTCCTTTATGAGCGCGGTCAGCGATTTTTATGGCTTTATTTAAAAGTTCCTCCTTTGTCATAGTCATTTGAAAAATGGTAATTTAATTTTTTGATTTTTGTGTGAAATGACGGTGAAAATAACGTTTTTAGATCTCCACGTTTAGCTTTTCAATCTTCTTTCGATCTCCGACCACGAAAATGATGTCGTCCTCCAATAAAATTTCAGTGGATTTAGGATTGAGAATTCGTTCCTCTCCACGTCTGATCGCCACCACCAAGCCATCGGTCTTATCGCGGATTCCGGATTCACGGATGGACTTGTTTTTAGCAGGTGAATGATGATTGATCAGGATTTTACCCAATTTCACATCATTGACATCGGTTTCCACCACGGCTTCGAATTTGTCAAAAACAGGTCTGAACACCTGGAAATCGTCATCGGTGGTGATAATCCCCACTTTATCATAAGGCATCAGCACTTGATGCCGCTCCGGCGTATGGATGAGTTTTTCACCTCTTTTGATATATCCAATATTAATGCCGTATTTTTCACGCCACTGCAGTTCGACCAGAGGTTTCCCCACATAGTCGGCAAGCGGATTCACTTCCAGCTCCAGAATGTGGACGTCCCAAGCTGCAAGATTTTTTTTGATTTCGCTGTTGCCCGCAAGTCGTGTAACCGCTTCAGACTGCACATTTCCTGCAGATCGGTCATTGAGGTTTCTGATGAACCTTTTCTCAAGTCTGTTGTAGAAAAGGTTAATCCTTTTATTGAAGAGGAAAATGATGATTACCGCCACCGGAATTGTGATATAAAACGAAATCCGCGTGGAAGCAAATCGATCCAGAAAAAAACCGAGAATCGCAATTCCCAACCCGATTCTGAAAATTTCAATGATCAGCAAAGGACCTCTGTTGTATTTCTTTTTGGTCCACAATTCATTATATGCACCCGATTTGGGGCGCTTCATCATCAAAGCCCATAAAAACGGCACGATGAAAAGTATAGGAACTGCGATGCCAATCATGTTCTTGATGTTATTGGATTCCACATTTTCATTGATTTTCGGAATCAGGAATTTTGAAAATAAAAGATAGATCGCAATAATCACAATTCCATTGATCATCAGAATTCTTCCGTAGTTTTTGAGCAGGGTTTGCCAACTGTTTTCCGCCTGGATATTTTGAATGTTTGACGAATATTTGTTAATCCGCTCAATATATTTTGGTGGAATGATTTTCACTAGCCAATTATGCATCGGTTCCGAAAGCTTTATCATATAAGGCGTGGTAAAAGTGGTAATTGCCGAAACCCCCACCGCGACCGGAAAAAGGAATGGCGAAATCACGCCCAATGAAAGCCCCAAAGTAGCCACAATAAATGCGAATTCGCCGATTTGCGCCATACTCATCCCCACCTGAACGGATTGCTTTAAAGGTTGCCCCGAAATCAAAGCACCCAAAGCCGAGCTGAAAAGCTTGCCAAATATTGTCAAAAAGGTCACTGCCAAAATCGGAACCGCATAAGTGATCATATCGCTGTAGTTGATCATCATTCCCACAGAAACAAAGAAAACCGCACCGAACAGGTCTTTCACAGATTTTAATGTATGTTCAATTTTTTCGGCAACAGTAGTTTCCGCGATGATGGAACCCATCACAAAAGCGCCCAATTCCGCAGAAAAACCTACGGAAGTTGCAATCAGAACCATCCCCAGACAAAGGCCGATGGAGAGAATCATCAGAATTTCATCATCCACCAGATTTTTAATTCGCTTCAAAAAAGTAGGCAAAAGAAATATCCCCAAAATGAACCACAAAATCAGGAAGAAAAGCAGCTTCGCAACTGTGTAAAGGATCTGAGTCCCTTCAAATTCTTTGGTGACCGCAATTGTAGAAAGCAATACCATCAGCAAAATCACCACAATATCTTCCACCACAAGTACTCCAAAAACCGTTTTTGCAAAATTTTTGGTCTTCACTCCCAATTCATCGAATGCCCGAATGATAATCGTGGTGGAGGAACTGGCGAGCATTCCCCCCAAAAACATAGAGTCCATGGTATTCCAGCCGAGCATTTTACCCGTGAAATATCCGGCGATGGTGATAAAGATAATTTCCACAAAAGCGGTGATGGAAGCGGAACCGCCCACATTCATCAGTTTCTTGAAACTGAACTCCAAACCTAAACCGAAAAGTAGGAAAATCACCCCGATTTCTGCGAGCGTCTTGATGTTTTCATTATCTACGACAGACGGGAAAATCTTAAAATTCGGACTAACCAAGAATCCGGCGATAATGTATCCCAAAACCAGCGGTTGCTTGATCCTCCTAAAAATTAAAACGACAAATGCCGCTACAATTAAAATCAATGCCAAGTCTTCAATCAACTTCGGTAAATGTCCCATACTTCGTAAAAATCTCGATTTCCCCAAAAATAAAAAAATGCAATGATAAATCAAAGCATTATTCTAAAGTTTAGTTGAAGTTTCTGCGCAGTTATTTCACACTCGCAGCGTCTGGAACATTGATTTTCACGGATTCTTTTTCTCCACCGTTTGTCTGAAAAAAGCTATGTATCCAGCCTTTTAGCCTCAAAGTTTAAATTTTACCGAAAAATTCACCACTCTGCCATCAATCGGTGCCCAAAGTGGCCGGAAGGTCGGATTCAGCATACTTCCCGTGAACAGTGCTTCTTTTCTGCTTTGCCTGAAATCCAGGATGTTCTCGCAATTCAACACCAAAGTGAAATGCTCTCCGAAATCTTTGGAAATCATCGCGGCGGCGAAAAGATATCCGGGAGTTTCCGTGTAGTCCAACCGGTGCTGTTTTCCGGTATAGCTGGCTTCGATTCCCGCTTTCCATGTTTTGAATTCTTTCAGCGCAGTCATCGCAAAACGGTTTTTCGGAGTTAGCGGTATGAACTGATTTTCACTTAAATATTTGTTTTCAGCAATGGTAAAAGTGTAGCCAAGATAAAGTTCCCATTCGTCCAAAGTCGCCTTCACATAAGTGTCGAAACCTTTTGATACCACCGGTTCTGCTTCGTTCCTGAAATAAACATTTCCATTGGAGTCATAGTTCGCAATAACAGGATTGTTGATTTGAGTCAGGAAAAAAGCTTGATTGATAAAGATTGAATTTTTCTCGCCATCTTCCTCTCCGGAAAAAGTTTTTTTATAATTAAACTCCAAATTATATCCTACTGATTTTTCCGCTTTCGTGGTTTGAATATTGATTGGCAAAAGGTTTTCCAACGGATAATCGATGATTTGCGGAGCCAGAGCATTTGGAATTTTATAACCCAATCCAACTCCGGCTCTTGCGGCCCAGTTTTCATTAAAATGATGGATCAATGCAACTTGAGGAAGGAAGAAACTCCCAAAATTTTTGGTAAAGTCGTTTCGGATTCCACTTTCAATCGTGGTTTTCTGAAGCTTTAAGGTATTTTGAAGGAAAAGTCCGAAACTATTATTCTCAAATGCTGGAATCTGGAAATTTTGGAAATTTTCGGGGCTGAATTTATTTCCCTGAAAATCTGCGCCCAAAACCCAAATCATTTTATTCATAGGCTTTATGAAAGATAATTCCGAAAAATAATTTTGTTGATTCGCATCGAGAAAGTTCTCATTTGAACTGAATTTCCGCTTGAAATCGCTCCAACTGTTTTTCATTTCCAATTTGCTGTGATCCGAAAATTTTTGCTGAAAGACGAATTCGTAAGTGTTTCTCCTGGTCTTATTTTCCTCGAAATATTGGTGGTTTTGGTCCGGATTTCCTTTGATGACCAGCATATCGCCACCAAGGTTTTGATCGAAACTTCCGCTCCAACCAAGGGTAACCGTGGAATTTGGTGAAGGATAAAAGAACAATCTTGGGTGAATATTCACGGAGTTCAATTTTGGAACGTCTGAGAAACCGTCTTTGTTCACATCCTGTGCATTTTGCGAAGTTCCACCGGCAAAAAAAGTATATCCGAAAATGCTGAATTTCTTGGCTGCAAAAAAGTTCAGGTTTTTTTCATCTAAAGTGGAGTAGTTCGCCAACGCCGTCAGTTCCTGTCTGGAAGTAGGTTTTCTGGAAATCATGTTCACCAAACCGCCGATTGCGCCACCTCCGTAAAGCGTGGAAGCAGAACCTTTGATCAGCTCAATTTGCTGCAAATCGAGTGGTGGAATGTTCAGCACGCCCAATCCGCCGGAAAATCCATCAAACAACGGCATTCCGTCTCTTAAGATCTGGGTATATCTTCCGTCCAAACCCTGGATCCGAACATTGGAGTTTCCCGAAACTGGCGAAGTCTGCTGGATCTGAACCCCGGAAATATCGCCCAGAATACTTGCAATTCCCATCGGTTTGATTCCGCTTTCTTCCTGCATGTCTTCTTTTCCCAAAACTTCCACTTTCTGTGGTGAGTTCTCTATTTTTTGATCCGTTCTGGAAGATGCCACGATGATCACTTCGTCGATTCTTTTTTCGGTGGTGGAATCTGTTGGTTTTTGTTGGGAAAATGCTGCTGAAGAAATAAGTGTTAGGATCGGAATGATTAACTTTTTCATCTATGATTTAAAGTGCAAAATTAGCTATTTAAGCCTTAAAATAAAGGATTTCGAGATTTAAAAAATCATTAAAATCACGTTATTCACCCTGCTGCGAATGTTTTCTGTGGGCAACAAAAATCAACAACGAAATGATGATGATTGAAACCACTGACGCGTTCAGTGTTCCCAAATCCAGTCCTCCTTTTGCCCAAGGTTTGGTGAGGAAATCCCCGAAAGTGGCACCAAAGGGACGGGTGAAAACAAACGCAATCCAAAATAATAGAATGTGGTTGATCTTCGTGAAATAGTGCATCAATACCACGACCAGAATGATTACGCCGCAAATAACCGCGCCTTGCAAATAAGAGAAACCCAAATTGTCACCCAAAAAATCTCCAAATGCGGTTCCCAAAGAATTTGAAAATAAAACGGCGATCCAGAAATAAATTTCTTTAGAGCGTTGGAAAATGGGGTAAACCTCAAGGTTTCTGTATTTTCTATACCATAGAAAAAGCGTGATTAATAAACAGGTAAGCAAGATTGCACTTCCTCCCGCATATCCGATTTTCAAGGTTCTATCGATGAAATCCGAAATCTCTGTTCCAAAGGTTGTGGTTCCTATGATGACCAGCCAAAAAATTGCCGGCACATATTTTTTAACTGCAAGTTGCATGGCCAGAAAAATCAGGAAAAGTGTTGCCGTCACACTGATTCCCACATAATAACCCAGGTTCAGTGTTTGAGAAATGAAGTCGCCCAAGGTTTCACCCAAAGTGGTGGCAACGATTTTCATCAGCCAGAAAATCAGGGTGATTTTTGTGACTTTGTTGAAGTTTTGGTTTTCCATTTTTTTTGCTTTTTATTTTTTTAAAACAAATCTTTAGTCAAAAATGTCATGCATTAAAAAGTAAGGACCTTGAGATCCATTGAATGTGCAGAAATTAAATTTCAAATATTTGCTGAGCTTTTTCAAAAAAAAACAGAAGCGGAATTACTTCTGTTTTATTTGGATTTCAAAGATTTCATTCTTCAGTACAGACCACGGTTCCATCTTCTTTGAACACCACTTCTTTTTTAACCTGACCTTTAGATAAATCGACTTGATAGTTAATTGACTGATCTGCCAGATTCAGTTTTTCTGCATTTTGATCCGGCATATAATCTTTAAAACCTGTGTTCAGTTGATTTAGTACGGCTTTTGGAAGTTCGTTTAGATTAATGTCGGTTTCCTGTTGCACAAATTGCCCGTCCATCTTAAAAATGAGGGAAAAAGACGGCGAATCAGATTTTTCTACGGTGACGTCTATGGCTTCCATGCCCGAACAAAGCGGATCTTTTACTGCACTTACCATTTTGTATCCATAATAATTATGAGAAATAAATTCCTGTATGCTTGCCGGCAAAGTATCCAGATTAATGTTTTCGCTGGCGTCTTTTGCGGCTTCTACACCTTGTTTTACACTTAGTGCATCATCAGATGATTGCTGATCGGAAGTTTGTTCGGTCATTTCATGCTGTTCATTTTCTTTACTCTCTTTGCAAGCGTTGAAGGTTAGTAACCCTACCGCAGCAAAAACGGTGAATAAATTTTTTGTTTTCATTTTCTATTGGTAAAAAAATATTAATTTGGAGAGACTTTAGAGCCACTCGTTATATTTTTTGATGTACCAGGTTTTCACCAATTGGGTAAGCAAACTATACATCAGCAAAATTCCAGCCAACCATGGAAAATAAGCGATTGGAAGTGCTTGCATTTTAAGCGATGCCGCAACCGGGGTAAATGGAATCGCAATTGCAATTAGCATGATCAGTGAAGTGACGGCAGTTAATGGTGCTGAAGCCCAACTTTGAATAAACGGGATTTTCCGGGTTCGAATCATGTGCACAATCAGTGTTTGTGAAAGAAGTCCTTCCACAAACCAACCCGTCTGAAATAAAGTTTGATGCTCCGGACTGTTTGCCTTGAAGATGAAAAACATCACCGCAAAGGTTGCATAATCGAAAATCGAACTGATTGGGCCAATCCACAACATAAACCGCTGGATGCTTCCTGCTTCCCATTTTTTCGGTTGCTCCAGAAAATCCTGGTCCATTTTATCCCAGGGAATTGCAGATTGCGAGAAATCGTACAGCAAATTCTGGGTGATAATTTGCAAAGGAAGCATGGGCAAAAATGGCAGAAGCGCACTTGCTCCCAACATGCTGAACATATTCCCGAAATTGGAACTTGCTGCCATTTTGATATATTTGATGATGTTTCCGAAAGTCTGCCTTCCTGCCAAAACACCTTCTCGAAGCACCATCAAATCTTTTTCGAGCAAAATAATATCGGCACTTTCCTTTGAAATATCTACCGCCGAATCCACGGAAATTCCCACATCGGCTTCCTTCAAAGCGGCGGCATCATTGATCCCATCACCTATAAAGCCGATGGTGTTTCCTGCTTTCCGCAAAAGGTTTACAATGCGCAATTTCTGCATTGGGTTGATTTTTGCGAAGATTACGGTTTCAGAGAGTTTTCCCTTTAGCTCTTCATCAGAAAGTCTTTCCAGTTCTTCGCCGAGCATTATTTTGTCGGTAGACAATCCCACGTCTTTCCCCACTTTTTTTGCAACCAAGTCATTGTCACCGGTAATGATTTTAACTTCGACTCCGAGTTGGTGCAAAGCCTCAATACTTGGACCCGCCGAAGGTTTGGCAGGATCCAGGAATCCTATGAATCCAGTCATGGTGAGTTCCGATTCATCTTTTTTAGAGTAATTGGTCGGATGATTTTCACCAAACTCACGAATAGCGATGAGCAAAACGCGCAATCCTTCCTCGTTCATTTGTTTAGAAATATTGAGGATTTTATTTTTCACATTTTCATCCAAATCAATTTGTTTATCTTGCTCTATGTGGAGCTCTTTGTCGGGACCCGGGTCAAATGATTTGGTGCATAAACCGATGATTTCCTCCACGGCACCTTTGCAGATGAGCAATTGTTTTCCGTTTTTCATTTTCAGGATGACCGACATTCTTCTTCGCTCAAAATCAAACGGAATCTCGTCTACTTTCTGAAAATCGGACTCTATGTTGATGAGGTCTTGAACTTCGGTATGTTTTAGCACGGCTTCATCCATCAAATTCCGCAGTCCCGTTTGAAAATAGCTGTTGAGGTATGCCCATTTCAGCACTTCCTTATCGTCATTTCCATCGGCGTTGAGATGTTTTTCGAGGGCGATTTCATTTTTGGTGATGGTGCCGGTTTTGTCACAACACAAAATATTCATTGCACCGATATTTTGGATCGCGTCCAAATGTTTCACGATGACTTTCTTTTTGCTCATCGCAATGGAACCTTTGGAAAGATTGGCGGTCACAATCATGGGTAGCATTTCCGGAATCAATCCTACTGCTACTGCAATTGCGAAAAGTAATGCCTCAATCCAATTTCCTTTAATCAAACCATTGATCAAAAAAATGAGCGGCACCATGACCAGCATAAAACGAATAAGCAGGAAACTCACCTTGTTTACTCCTTTTTCGAATTCGCTTTCAGAACGTTTTTCACTGATCTTTTCACTGATTTGCCCGAAATAGGTCTGGGTCGCAGTGTTCAAAACCAGTGCAGTTGCAGATCCGCTCACGATATTTGTTCCCATGAAACAAAGATTTTCGAGCATCAATGGGATCTGCATGGCAGCGTTTGGGATGGCGGTGGAATTTTTTTCGGTCGGCATCGCTTCACCGGTCAGCATTGCTTCGCTGCAGAATAAATCCTTGCTCTGGATGATTCGGCAATCTGCGGGAACCATGTCTCCCGCGGAAAGTTTGATGAGGTCTCCCGGCACAATCTGCGTCACTGAAATTTCTTCGGGTGGCTTATTTTTCCTTTTCACCGTGGTGGAAGTGGTGACCATTTTCTTTAATTGTTCCGCTGCGCGATTGCTTCTGAATTCCTGCCAAAACCTCAGCAATCCGCTGAAAACCACCATGATCGAAATGATGATGACGGTGCTGGGATCTTTTTCATTGGCTGCGGCCATGATATTATCTACGAAATAAGAGATGACCGCGATTACCATTAAAATAAAGGTGAACGGATTTAGAAACGCATTCAGCAGTTGACGGTACCATTTTGGGGCTTTCTGGTAATTGGCTTCATTTGGGCCGTATTCTTCGAGCCGCTTTTTTGCTTCTTCTTCTGATAATCCATCATCGCTGGTTTTCATATTTAAAATAGCTGCTTCGGGCGACAGCGCTGAAATTTTCTGAAGCAGCAACACGTGGTGTCCGGAGCTGATTTTCGGTGTGATGATTTTGGTTTTGTAGAAGAGTTTCATCAGGTGGAGTTCTCAAGTGATTTTAAGCGAGTGATATACAAAATTACGGTTTTGGATCAGAGGTTTTTGAAAAAAAATCAGATTAGTTTTCAGCATGGATATCAAAAAAAATCAAAGACTTAAAAGGATGGTTTATGCTAAAGCCTCATACAGTTCAATTTCCATTTTGTGGCTTAAAGTTTTGGTTGGAAAATGGTGGTGCGGTAGGAACGGTGATCACATTGAAACCGTGTTTTGTTTCCTGATGGCAACTATTGCAAGTGTTGGTGAGGATCAGGTATTGGTCTTCGAAGTCTTTGGTGTTTTGTTTTTGGATGGCAGTTTTTAGGTTTTCCAGAGGCACGTCAATCATACCGATGGATTTCGTTTCAGGTCGGTCTTTGCAGAATTTTTTGATGTCGTCCATACTTTCTTTAATTTCATGGATTTCAAAATCCGCTAATTTCCAGTTTTCATTTTTTCCCGCGAACCACAATTTGTTGTGATGAACCTGCACGCCGCTCATAAAATCGCCAAATCCAGGTTGGTACGCATTTGCCTGCAAACTGTCGATTTGGGTTTGCAGATGTTTGATATCGTTATTTTTCTGGTTGCAGGAGAGCAAAATGGTGCTTGCGATTAAAACTAAGTATTTCATCCCGGTTTGTTTTTATTACACAAAGTTGGTGAAAAAATGGTTACTATTTGAAGTAAAGTATTGAATTTCAATTAAGTTGATTTTTACTATTGAATAATCTGAATCTCCATTATTTCGCGCCATTTCCGGCCACCTATTTTTTATTTAGATTGGCATTCACAAAGGCTGCAAGTCTTTTGGTGTCTCCTCCGTAATGATGGTCTCCGTGAAGGTGGAGCAAACTGTAATTTTTGAGCTTGATTTGCGACAGTGGGAAGTGATAAAATTCAAAATCGCTCACAATCAGAGTGAATGGAACGTTTCTCAAATTGTTGATTTCATTCAAAACACTGTATCCATATTCTTTTTCCCCGGTCACATATTCGGCGAGGTGGATCTCGAAATCATTCACTTTTGAAGGTCCGATAATGACCAGGTTTTGAATATTTTTTTTGAAATCTTCATCCAGTCTGTTGTAGATAAATGGCGCAACATCCGCTCCGTAAGAAAAGCCGACGAGAATTATTTTTTTGTTGGTCCGGTTTGCGGTGATTTCCTTTAAGAATTTCTCGGTATCTTCTGCAGTACTTTCCGGAGTGCGTTTGGTCCAGAAATATTTCCGGGTATTCAAGGCGAAAACGTCATATCCAAATTGATGCATATTTTGCCCGAAACTTTTAGAGAAAGAATTAAATCCTGCATCGCCGCTGATATAGAACAGTACCGGTTTTGAATCATTATTGCTATTCCACTGAGCCACCGGAAATTCATTCCGGTTCCCGCAGGAAAGGACGAATGCCAGTAGCAAAAAAAACGGTGAAAATTTGCGTGTGTTTTTCATGGTGCGTCAGTTCCGCAAGTTATATTTCTGCCTGTTCCAATTAAACTTTTCAAGTTTGATGAGGCGTAATTCCTAATAATTTCTTCCTGAATATTTTTTTTCATGATGAAACTGGTTTCATCACTTTGTTCAATGCCGCCGGAATTCCAACCAAATCAAAATCGCTGCCATAAACCAGGTATTTGTTTTCCCAGGAGTCGGCATATTTTTCCTTGAAGTCCCGTAAACTTTGGTAATGTTTGAAACTCCCGATCCGGTTATAGACAAATTTCAGGATTTCTTCTGCTGTATTGTCAGCTGTTTTATCGCCACCCAAAGGAGTCAGTCCCAAATTGATGTATTTGAAATCCTTTGATTTTGCATATTCCACCAATTTCACAATCATCGCATCCATGCTTCCGTTTGGCGCTTGAGAAGTTCGGCGGATCAAATCGTAGGTACATTCATCCGGTGCAAAATCCGGAATAATGTTCAGAAAGGCTTCAATTTCGTCGTTATCGTTTTTCAGCAATATTAAATCTTGGTTCACAATTTCGGCGCGATTGAACATTCCCTGAGAGAAAACCATTTCCGACTTGTTGAATTCATTCAACCATTCATCGGATATTTTTTGGATTTGATTTAAAAGTTCTTCGCTGTGCGGCGCAGTGCGTATCTCTGTTTGGTAACCTTTTTTGTTCAGCGAACTCAGTCCGTTTCGCAAAGATTTTCTTTCTTTTCCCTCAAGTTTGAATTCCTCCACATGCATAATCGCTTCCTGACCCACGAAGAGTTTCTGCTTTTTTAAGCCATTAAAAAGGAACAGGCTTCCTTCATCAATTCTGTAATAAATAGGTTTTGCACCAATTTTTTTGGAATAATCCTCAAATTCCTTAATCATGGAGATTTTGTCTGATGGTGCGCAAACCGGTTCTTCTAACACTACTGCGTAATTGTTGGCAATGCGGTAGGAAATGAAACCATCCTCATTTTCAGAGAAGAAAAGTTGCTTGTCTTTAGAAATCTTAAAAAAATCAAGTGGTGAAGTTCCGTAAATGTTCACCAGATTTTCTGCCTGTTCGAAATCTTCCGAATCCTCCATGGAACCGGTGATTTTTCTCACATTGAAAACAGAAAATATAAGCAAAATCCAAAACGATATTCCAAGGAAATAGTTTAAATATTCGAAATCCCGTGCAAATCCGGTTTTTGGCAAAAGATCATTTTCCTTAAAGAGCAGGAAGTTTTGGAAGGTGTAATAAAGTGCTTCGTTCCAGGTGAAATCAATGCCGAAATGGCGTTTGTCAATAAAATAAAAACTCAGGAAATTAAAAAGCACAAGTGCCGCCAAAACTCCCAAAATCCAGGAAAATCCGGTTCTGAAAACTTTCCCGCTGGATTTCAGTACATATTCTCTTCGGGTGAAAACCAAAATCAGAATGATGATAAATGCAACGAGGGCTTCTTCATAATCAAGCGCCTTCAGCAAATTTCCGGCAAGCGAAATGATGGCGAGGATGAGCGCGAAATACCATCCCCGTTTCAATCCCCGGATTAAATAGGCAGAAGTGACGATGAGCAAAATCCCGGCGATCAGTGTGAGGATTTTGGAAAAATGCAGAATCCCTTCCGAAAAATAGAGTTGCGAAAAATGCAGTCTTTCCTTTAAAGGTGGAGTAATGACAGAAATAATGTTGATCAATCCCAAAAGGAAAATCGCAATTGCAGGCAAAATTCTGGCGATGACTTTCCGGCCGTGCCAAAGAAATGCAAAAACTCCCAAAACCAGCGGAAGCCAAAACTCGAAAACCCTGTACAGCAAAGTGATTCCCAATCCCTGACTGTGCGAAAAACCGAAATTGGCGAGAATATAGATCAGCGAAAATTCCACAGCGCCTAATCCTCGCAAAAATGGCGAAACCAGCATCAGCAAAACCGAAATCGTGTATCCCACGGCGGCAGCAGAAAAAGAACCTTCCGCACCAAAAGCATACATCGCGATCAGCAAATGGAAAATTCCGCAGAATTCTATTAAAACCGAGATGAAAATCGTCAGATAAAAACTTCGTGAATTGATTTCGCTACCAAAAACTTCATCAATATCGTCGATTTTTTTGGGATAATATTTTTCGGTGAGTTGATAAAGAATTCCTTTTGTCCTTAAAGAATTGACGAGCCAAAAAACCAGTGCTACAAAAATCCCAACTACGATCAACCAAAACCACGATTCCCCGAAATTTTTGTTGATCACTGCCGCATAGGCAACCACCGGAATTCCAACTAAAAAAACGGTCAGAATACCGATGAATCCATAGATTGCACTCGCTTTGTGGATGTTTTGTTTGTTAGGGATCTTTCTTTGAATGGGTTTGGGAGTGAATGCGAGTGAAGAAATTCCACCTGCCGGAAGAAAAACGCTCAGGAAATTCCTTTTTAAAAAAAGTTCGATTCCATCAATTAGCGAAAGTTTGGTTCCCACTGTGCTGAAACTCGCCACATACATCAATGCCTGCAAAACCACATACAGGAAAGTGAGCAAAATCCCGATGAAGATCCAAAGAGAATCCGCCTGTTTGAGCTGGGGAATGATGGATGCCATCTCTTTTCGTTCGCTTCGGAAAAAAACGAAAGCAAGGAAAAGGATAAGTACAGCAAGAATCTCCTTCCAACGGATTTTTGAGATGATTGTTTTTATTGTGCTATTTTTAGGTTTGTCCATAAATTAAGGGGGAAGAATCTGCATTAAAATACATTTCGTCCGTCTTGGGTTGGGCGCTGTTCCTATCGGTGCCGTCTATTGCTTTTTGTTCAAATGTAAGAAATTCAGGAAAACTGTCCACTATTCATATCGAAGTGCTTCAATCGGATCTAGTTTGGATGCCTTCAATGCCGGATAATAACCAAAAAATACACCCGTGATCGCACAAACGATGAATGATAATATGATGGATGAAGTAGTAATGTAGGTTGGCCAAGATAAAAATGTTGTAACCAGGGTAGAAGCTGTGACGCCCAAAACCACACCGATAATTCCCCCGGTTATGCTGATCAGAATGGCCTCGATGAGGAATTGGAAAAGGATATCCTTTCCTCTTGCACCGATGGACATTCGGAGTCCGATTTCTTTGGTCCTTTCCGTCACCGAAACATACATGATGTTCATGATGCCGATTCCACCGACGATGAGCGAAATCCCCGCAATTGCCGAAAGAAGCACGGTAAGCAATTGGCTGGTAGAGCTCATCGTGGAAATTAATTCCGCTTGGGTTCGTACCGAGAAATCATCGCTGCTTCCATCCGGCGGCAATTTGTGTTGTTTCCGTAGAATGTTGGAAATATCGTCAGATGCTTGTGCGGAAGTGTTTTCGCTGGTTGAAGAGGCATAGATCGTTTGAACCCAGGTGATTCCTAAAAACCTCCGCTGTACCGTGTTGAACGGGGCGATGATCACATCATCTTGGTCCTGGCCAAAAGTATTGGCGCCTTTCATCGCCAGAACTCCGATTACCGTCATCGGAACTTTGTTGAATCTGATGGTGCTTCCAATGGGATCTTCGCCATTCTTAAAAAGATTGTTTACCACGGTTTGCCCCAGAAGGCAGACTTTGTTGGACGAGGCGTCATCTCTTTGTGTGAAAAGCGAACCGTTTGATACGTCCCAGTCTCTGATTTTGAAATAGTTCACATTGACTCCCTGAAGTTGGGTGGGCCAGTTGTTTGCACCACTGATCGCTTGTCCGTTGGTTTGTACCGCTGAGGAAACAGAGGAAATATTTTGAGAGCCCTTCGCAATGGCATCCGCATCTGCCGAAACCAAAGTCCGCAAACCGGATGCACCAATTCTGGCACCGCCGGAAACATTCACATTACTGGTCGGTCGGATGGTAATCATGTTGGAACCCATCGAGGAAAGCTGTTCGCTGATGCTTTTTTTTGAACCCTGCCCAATTGCAGTCATCGCGATGACCGAGGCAACACCGATGATGATTCCAAGCATGGTGAGAAATGCACGCAGTTTATTCCGCAGAAGTGCTTTCCAGGCGATTTTGAAAAGGTTTGAAAATTTCATCCGGTTTTCATTTTTTAGGTTGAATGGCGGTATCATCCGAAATCGGCAGATTTGCGAGTGCCTCTTTTGCGGATTTGATGTTGTCATTTTTTTGGTCCCTGATAACTCGTCCATCCCGCAAAGTCACGGTTCGTGTGCTAAAAGTTGCGATGTCCGGTTCGTGTGTCACAAACACGATCGTTCTGCCTTGGCTGTTCAAATCCTGCATCAAAGCCATGATTTCATAGGAAGTTCTGGTATCGAGGTTTCCGGTGGCTTCATCGGCAAGGATCATCACCGGTTCGTTCACCAAAGCACGGGCAATTGCGACTCTTTGCTGTTGTCCTCCAGACATTTGGTTCGGAACGTGATCCATTCTGTCCTGCAATTTCACTGCAGCTAATGCCGTTATGGCTTTTTCGTGCCGTTCCTCAGACGAAACATCGGAATTGTACAAAAGCGGAAGTTCCACGTTTTCTTGCGCGGTTGTCCTCGGCAACAGGTTATATGCCTGGAAAATAAAGCCGATTTTCCTGTTTCGCAATGCGGCAAGCTCGTCCCGGCTCAGGTTTTTCACATTCACGCCGTCCAGGATATAGTCGCCACTTGTAGGTTTGTCCAGACAACCCAGAATATTGAGGAGGGTGGATTTCCCGGAACCGCTGCTTCCCATGATGGTGACAAACTCGCCTTTTTCCACACTGAAGGAAACCCCTTTCAAGGCGTGCACAATTTCTTCACCCATTTTGAAATTGCGGGTAATGTCTATTATGTCTAAAATTTTATCGGCCATCGTTTAATTTAATTTCTTGGCGAACCACCCTGATTTTTATTTCTGTTCGGTCTTTGCGGCAAGAATGGGCTTTTTGCCGTGCCGGGAGATTTGTTGCTTTCTTTTTTGTATCCGGTGATGATGTTGTCGTTCACATCAAGTCCAGAAATGACCTGGATTTCGGTATCGTTGCTTTTTCCGGTCCGGATTTTTTTATGGGAAATGGTTTGGTTGTCGGCCGCCAGAATCCATACTCCGGATTCGTTTTTATTTTGAGCGGTACTTCCGTTGTTTGGTCCGCCGTTGTTTCCACCGGCGTTTTTCCCGTTCCATTGTTTTTTACCATTATTAAAAGGGGAATTGATTTTGAAATTTTGGGCAACCAGACTATCGGGACGGAAACTTGTGGCACTCAGCGGAATTTTCATCACATTGGGAATATTGCTTGTCACTACAGAGATATTCGCAGTCATTCCCGGTTTCAGCTTCATATCGGAATTATCGGTTCCAATGATCGTGATGTAATTGACCACGTTTGATGAAACTGTCGGATGCATCCTTACTTCCGAAACTTCCCCGGCAAAGGTCTCATCGGGAAATGCATCCACCGTAAAAGTTGATTTTTGACCCACCAGCACATTACCGATGTCGGCTTCCGCAATATATGCCTGAACCTGCATTTTGCTCAGGTCTTTTGCTATACTGAACAAGGTCGGCGTGCTGAAACTAGAAGCAACGGTTTGTCCTTCGCTCACATTTCTGTTTAAAACCGTTCCGTCAATCGGCGCATAAATATTAGTTAAAGACAAATTCTTGTTTGCTGCGGCGAGCTGTGCAGTGGTTGCTGCCAATTGTGCTTTTGCGGCATTGTATTGATTTTGTGCAGTTTGAAAATCTGATTTGCTGATTGCTCCCACTTTGTATAATTGCGTCTGTCTGTCGTAATTGTTTTGGTTAAAGACAAGGTTGCTTTTCGCGCTTTCTAGATTGGCGCGGATTTGCAGCATTTGTTCGCGGAGCAGGGTAGGGTCGATCGATGCTAAAAGCTGTCCTTTTTTAACCTTGGAGTTAAAGTCCACATAAATGTGGTTAATTGTTCCCGAAACCTGGGTTCCTACCGCCACAGTATCTACGGGTTGCACTTTCCCTGTCGCAGTGATGCTGGTAGAAATGTCGCCGGTTACTGGTTTCGTGGTTTGCAGTTGAATTTTTATCTGGTCGTTTTTTTTGAGATAAAACCAAATTCCTCCGATTGCCACAATTCCTGCGACTAACCAAATAATCCATCGTTTATTATTCTTTTTCATTTTTTATTGAAGTGTGATTTGGTTGGTAGAATAAAATTCGTAAATCTGTCTGTTCAGTACTGCCGAATATTTTGCCTGAAGGTAGTTCTGCAACGCCTGGATATAGAGCAATCTTTGCTGCTGCAACTGTACATAATTAATGGAGCCAATTTTCATTTCGGCATTCACGATGTCTAAGCTTTGCCTGTTGAGGTCAAATTGTTTCTGTGCCGATTCATATTGAGAAACCGAGTTTTGCAGACTGATATAGGCTTGCTCGATTTGCTGGTTCAGGGTGAGTTGTGTGTTTTTCAGATTCAGATGGGCCTGGTCAATTTCAATCTTAGATTTCTCGATGCTGGTTTTATAGATCCTGTTGTTGTAAATGGGGATTCCCAAACTCAGTCCCACCGGAAGATAAAAATTGTTGCCCAATTGATTGAGGTATCCGCCGTTGCCAAAATTGTAACCTGTTGAAATATTCCCTACCAAATTCAAGGTCGGCTTGATGGAGGCTTGAGCCATTTTCAATCCTGTTTCTGCGTTTTGCACATTCAGCTCGCTGTACTTGATTTCCGGGCGGCTATTTTGTGCGGTGTTCTGGATTTCTCCTAAAGACCGGATTCCAGCAGAAACGGTGATGTTTTCGGGTGATGAAATTTGGAGGTCATAATCTGATGGAAGTTGAAGAAGCTGTTTTAGATTCAAAACATCGCTTCGCAAACTGTTCTGTGCCTGAACAAGGTTGAATTGGTCTTGGGCGAACTGGATTTCCAACTGCAGATATTGCAATTTGGAAATGCTTCCGGCATTGTAAAGTTGGCTTCCCTGTTTCAGTTGGATTTCAGAGGTTTGGAGCAGGCTTTCGATGGAAACAATATTTTCTTTCATCATCAAAATGTTCAAAAATGCCTGTGCAATACTTACCGAAATGTTGTTCTCCGCTTCCTTTACCGATAAGTCAGACATTTGTAGCAGCAGATTTTTGGACATTTCGTTATTCTTTATGTAATGGTCGTGGTACAAAGTCATCGAAGAATTGGCACCAATGCTTTGTGATTGCGCTCCATTTACATTTAGTCCGTTCTGGCCGTTGACCGCGAAAAGCCCTTGAGAAAAGGTTCCGTTCAGATTGGGATATTTCGCCTCTTTTGCCTGAAGCAAGTCCTGCTGCGCCGAATTCTTGGAAAGACGAAGGGAGTTGATGGAAATATTGTTTTGTTTGGCGAATGCGATGCAATTTTCCAAAGTCCATGCACTGGGATAATTGCTGCTTTGGGCAAAAACTCCGAACGGAACAAGTAAAATTCCTAGCAGAAACGCTTTTTCCATTATTGAACTTATGGTAATCATCATGGATTTGATTTTTAGTTCTACAGAAAGTTAATCGCCGAATTTACATTTAAGGTATTTTAGCTTACCTTAAAATGAGATTAGAAGAATCTGAACTTAAAATTAATAAAAAATCACACTGCATTCATCATCTTTCAAACACAGACTTTAACAAAAATAAATAGGAGCACCCTTTTCTTACCTAAATTTCACCTCACCAATTCATTGTTCCGCATCCATTTCAATTCCGTGATCGGTTATGATTTAACTTTTTGAAATCACTATTTGCGGTGCATGCTACGCCGTGGTCACGTTTCCCGTCCTTTTTAGAACACCCCAACTTTGGATTTCACCTTTCACTGCTTTTCGGATGGATTTGAACAAAATATAGTACATCAGCTGCCGGTAAACCAGCCGCTGCGGAATCATCCAAATCAGTTTTTTGAAATCTTCTTTCTCAAACGCAAAAGCAAGGGCCGCTCCTGCAATATCTACCAAAGAGAAAATCAGGTAATAGGCGATGATATGGACCGGATCTGCCACAATTAATCCTAACCCGGACAAGATTAAACTCAACACCAAAAGCAAATCAGCAAGTGGAGCCAAAAAAGGCAACAAAATTTGGTACAGTAAAATATTGGGCAGAGCGACCCTCCCAAAATTTTTGTACCGTTTTCTGAAAATCGCGTCCCGGTGTTTCCAGAAACTCTGCAAAATCCCGAAACTCCATCTGAATCGCTGTTTCAGAAACTGGCCGATGGTTTCCGGTGCTTCAGTATAAGAAATGGCATCGTTGCAGTTTTCAATGATGTAACCTGTTTTGTGGAGCCGCATCGTCAAATCGCAGTCTTCTGCCAAAGTATCGGTGGTGAAACCGCCCGCTTCCAGAATGGCCTTTCTTCTGAAACCGCCTATTGCACCCGGAACAACCGTAATGCAATTCAGTAGCGAAAACGCTCGCCGGTCGAAATTCTGAGAAGTGATGTATTCAATACTTTGTCACTTGGTGATCATGTTGATCTCGTTTCCTACCTTCACATTTCCCGCCACCGCGCCTACTTCTGCGGGTTTTCCCTGGAGGTAAAAAGTCTCGATTAATTTAGTGACGGCGTCGGTTTTTAACTGGGTGTCTGCATCGATGCATACCACGAATTCCGCATCGCTTTTCTGGATTCCGAAATTCAGTGCAGAGGCTTTTCCGCCGTTGGGTTTGGTGAAGACTTTCACTTTCGGGTTTCCGTCGAACGCTTTTTTCACGGTTTCAAAAGTGGAATCCTTGCTTCCATCATCCACAAAGACAATGTCGAGATATTTGTAGTCCTGCATCAGCAAAGACTCCACGGTTCTCACCGCATTCACTTCCTCATTGTATGCCGGAACAATCACGGAAACCGTCAATCCATCTGGAATTCCTTTAAATTCTGACCACAATCTCTTCTCTCTTTTTGTTTCGAACCACGCGAGAACGGCCATGAAAATCATTCTGCCAATCGACAATACAATGCCGATCAGGAACAGCGAGTAAATAATTTGACCTAACCAGTAACTCGCAGAGGCAAAGAAAAAATTCACGTCATTTTTCCAACTTCTTTTTACCGGCGGCATCAATTGGGATTCGGGAACCTTCATCAAATCGGCAACGGTGGTGAATTTGCAGCCTTTGTCCTTAAAATATTTAATGATTGCCGGGAGCGCGTCCACGGTCGGTTGCCGGGTATCTCCGCCGGAATCGTGAAGCAAAATGATGCTCGCGTTATTTTGTGTGGCGAAGCGGATGGTTCTATTGACGATGGAATCGGCATTCATTTTTGGGTCCCAATCATTGGGGTCAATGCTTTCTCCTACGGCGATATAGTTGTCCTTTTTGCTTTGTGCCAAAGGTTCCAGTTCCTCGTAAGTCTGCGGTTCGGAATCCGCATTATAGGGCGCTCTGAACAAAACGGTGGATTTTCCGGTGATGGCTTCTATCAGGGACCGGGTAGTTTTCAGTTCCAGAGCTGCTCTTTCGGGCGACATTTTTGCAAGGTTGCCATGGGTGAAAGTGTGGTTTCCTATTTCAAAACCCATGCGGTTGATGCGCTGAACAAGTGGGATATTCGCTTCCGCATTTTCGCCGATGAGGAAGAAGGTGGCGGGAACTTTTTCTTTTTCCAAAATATCCAAAATCTTCGGAGTATATTTCGCGTTCGGGCCATCATCGAAAGTGAGGATGATTTTGTGGCCGGGACCTATTTTCGTGCTGTCCTCAGCAAATTTTTCGTACAAAAATCCGGATGGAAGTTGGTTATAGCGCTGTTCCGCGATGAGGTTTTCATTTTTATCCACGGTGATTTTTGTGCGGCCCTGCTCCGGCGAATACAGAATATTGATCAGTTCGCCGCTGCCAATGGAAGTGGGTTTGGTATTGAAATTCGGCGGCATCATCTCAAGCAGCGTGTAGCTGAACGGCTGTTTTTTCAAGGCATCGGAACTTAAATCCCTGCCATAAAAAGTCCAGATTCGCGGATCTTCACTTCCCAGTCGCCAAATCGCGGTGCCGGCATTGCGGTAGTCATCAGAAAATCTCACGATGTTGAAAGCGGTAGCGGCATCGGTAAACCAAACGTCATTTTTGGACTCAAACTCATAGGCGCTTCCGGCAAAATCATAGGCATAGTGCAGGTTGTATGAGTTGTTGTCAAAACTGATTGCCGATTTTGAAATTTTCGCACGGTCAATCGCCTGGCTGTAGGTGATGTCTTCGGTTCTGGTGCCATTTTCGTCCTTTATCCATTGTCTTCCATAGGCTCCGATTCCCAAAATCAATTTCTCTGAAGGAACATCTTTGGCAATGACGTCCATTTGTTTTTCGATCCATTTTTGGTCAGAGATGGGTCCCGCCTGCGAAGGATCGTTGAACTGGTCATACGCCATCACGATGAAATAATCCGAGTAGTCTTTTAGAAATTTTATGTTATAATCGGAGTTATCCGGCATGATGTCGATCGACACGGTGAGTCCGTTTTGCTTGAACTGGGTGTAGAGGTTTTTCATAAAGGCATTCAGAAACTCGTCTGAATTTTCCTTCATTTCCTCGAAATCGATATTGATTCCCTGGAGTTGGTTTTGCTTTAAAGTGGAAATAATTTGCGCGATCAGGTCATTTTGAATCTTCTGGTCATGCAGCACGGTATGAAGCAGGTCTCCGTTGAAATTGCCCTGTTTTCCGGGGATGCTGATAAAGTTGTTGAGAATGGGTTGCACGCTCAAGCCGTAATGCTTCATCACCGAAAGTGCCTCCTTGTCAATTCTGGAATCGAGTCGGTAGGTTTTGGGATTGATGAAGAACCATTCGGGATAAATGGTGTTGAGCTTTCCGCCGTTGGATCGCAAATCGAGCAGAGAAAGCGGGCTCCACGGGGTATAGAACGCCGCACGAATCAATTTTGCATCCACATGCTGCTTGCTGCTCTCTTCATAGGCGATTCTCTTGTTCAGGAAATCTTTGAACCCTTTGAATTTTTTGTTTAATGGCGTGCTTAAAGTGAAGGCATTGGAGGGGTCTATTTTGGATTTATAGGAATTCCCGACAGATTTCATCAGGGGCATCGTGGGGTTTTTCCCCCTCAATACGGTGATTATTACTATAGCGGTGATGAAGATCAGGATGGCGCCGACAATGCGGAAGGTCCATTGGGTCGCCTTATATCGTTTTGCGTTTTCGGTCTGGAAAATTTGTCGAGATTTATCGGGCATAAAGCGGCTTTTTTTTTTGCAAAGTTCATCAATAAATGCTCCAAGCAGAATGTCTCCAATTAAATTTTGATTAAAATTTCGGTTGCCATTTTCACTTAAAAGCAAGCCCAAGTTACGGATAATCAGCCAAAAATGTTTTCAAAATCTTCACTTTTCTTATTTTTTGGGAAAAATGAAAAGGATGTTTTTCTGAAAAAACAGTATTTTCGCAAAGACAATTATCTACTGCAATGAATCTTTCCCCAGAAGGACAAAAATTATTCAATCTACTGATTACCGAAATGTTGGACGACGGTTTCGAGCGAATCAGTGAGAATACCTTCTACAAAAAATTGGGCAGCATCACCGTTTCACTGGGCGATCAGGCGCTGAACATCATGCACCAGGGGAAGCTGTATGGCATCATCCCGGAAAGGGAATTCCTGAAATTGTCTAACAGTTTGGAACCGCTTCTGCTCCAGATAAAATACCTGCTCGCCTTTTCCATGAGGCAGGACATGAACCGGGTGGTGAATTTTTTCACGCATTTCTTTTTAAATTAAAAGCACGTCCCGATTTCATGCGCCGTTCGCGAACAATCACTTTTATGGTTTCACCGCTTTGGTGCCTGGTGATTTTATTAAAAAATTTAACCGATAAATCCTCAGGAATTCCTTTCGCAGAAGGCAAGGTCGAACATGTAGTTGATTAAATTCACGGATTTTCCAGTAATAAAAGCTATAAAAGCCTGTAAATAACCAAGCCTGGATTTGAGTAGAAGTTCCGGACTCAAAAATAACAGCTTTAAACTAAGATTTCACAGTTTAAAACTAAGATTACGCAGTTTAAAACTAAGATTACGCCGTTTAAAACTAAGATTACGCAGCTTTAAACCAAGATTTCGCAGTTTAAAACTACGATGACACAGTTTAAAGCTAAGATTTAGCAGTTTAAAGCTAAGATTACACAGTTTAAAACAAATATTTAGTAACTTTAGGCATCATAAATTATTGAATATGTCTCCAGTACACAGTTATAAGAATCAGGGTGCAGACCCGCATCCGCATGTGGGGCAGTTTTTGCGGGGGAAACTGCGCGAACTGCACGTCAGTTCGGCGGAAGCGGCACGCAGGATCGGCGTGAAAGAAAGCACGGTGCACGCTTATTATAGCCGGCCCTCGCTGCAGTTTGGGATCCTCTGGAAATTGTCTATGGGGCTGAATTATGATCTGCTTTCGGATTTGATCGGCAGCTACCCGCCGAATTTTCCCGTAAAAACAGATCCGAGAATTGCGGAGCTGGAGAATGAGGTGGAGATTTTGCGGGGGGTGCTGAGGAGGTAGGGGGAGATAATCTTTTTAAGGTTTGACTAAAAAAGTAATTATTGCTACTAAGATCGCGATGATTTCAATAACAAAAGTTCTATCCCTGTACCAAAACTTATTATAATAAAAGTCGGAATAAAATGATTTTCTACCTTTTTCAGTGAGCTTAAAATTTAAATCTTTTTCACTAGCATTTTTATCCAATCGTTGAACTTCTTCATTAATAATCAGATATTCTAGATTTTTTGTGAGTTCAGAATCTGGTACGTTTAGATTATTTTTTAATTGATTAAACGATATTGATCTACTTAAGATTCCTAAAACTTCATTATCGTAATAGTCCGGATTGTTATTATACACTTTATTAAGTTCTTTTAGGATGTAATGTTTTGTCTTGTTGCTCATTTGTAAATATTTTTTAGCAAATATAATGCACGGGTAGAATTTTACCTGCGTTGCTTAAACTGTAAAAAAAGATCAAATGGTTTTGACTTAAATTTCCTCGTATTCTTAAAGCTTTCGCAGCTCTTCAACAAAAAAACGCCCCGGTTTCCCGAGGCGTTTCCACTTTTATATCAAAACTATTTCTAGTAAGCGTTTTTCTCTACGAAATGTGCCGCTATTTTTTCGGTCAGCGCCACCACATTCGGCATGTTGGTGTATTTCGTGAATCTTCGCAATCCGGAAAGCATCATTCGCTGCTCATCGCCTTCTGCAAAGGAAACGATTCCTTCTTTTGCCGCCACGATGATTTTTTCCACGGCCTTGTAAAGGTTCAGCTGAGCCATCGCCGCTTCTACTGAATCTGGGCTGAAATGTTTTTCTGCCCTTAAAACTGCAGATTCCGCCATATAGATTTGGTTCAGGATTTCGGAAGCGTTCAGCAGGAGGTGCTGCTGCTTTTCAATATCCATCATGTATTTCTGGAGTGCTGCTCCGGAAACCATCAGGAAGACTTTCTTCAAATTATGGATGATCGCTTTTTCCTCAGACATGAACTCCGAATAATCCGGTACTTCGAAAGAAGGGATTCCCATCAGTTCTTTTCCGATTGCCATGGCCGGTTTCAGCAAGTCCAGTTCGCCTTTCATGGCTTTCTTGATCAACATTCCCACGGCGAGGAGTCGGTTGATCTCATTGGTTCCTTCGTAAATTCTGGCAATTCTGGAATCTCTCCAAGCCTGCTCCATCGGCGCATCTTCGCTGAAGCCCATTCCGCCGTAGATTTGGATGCCCTCATCTGCCGTAAGCTGCGTAAGATCCGAAACGAATACTTTCAAGATAGAGCATTCCACCGCAAATTCTTCCACCCCTCTCAACTCAGCTTTTTGGTGATTCATGCCACCTGCAACCAGTTCTTCAATTTTGTCCTGAATATCTTTTGCCGCACGGTAGGAACCTGCTTCGGAAACGAAAATTCCCGTCGCCATTTCGGCGATTTTCTTGCGGATTGCCCCGAAAGTGGAGATGGCGACTCCGAACTGTTTTCTTTCATTGGCATAATTAATGGCAAGCGAAGTAATTCTTCTTTGACCATCCAGATTGGCTGCCGCCAGTTTGATTCTGCCTACGTTGAGCGCATTCAGGGCGATTTTGAAGCCATTGTTTCTTTCGCCCAAAAGATTTTCCACAGGAACTTTCATGTCGTTGAAGAAAACCTGTCGGGTAGAGGAGGAGCGGATTCCGAGTTTGTGCTCTTCCTCGCCGAAAGTCATGCTTTCAGGATTTTCGAGTTCGCTGCGGTTGATCACGAAACCGGTAATGTTTTTATCGTCATCAATTTTCGCGAAAAAAGTGAAGGTATCTGCGAAACCTGCATTAGAAATCCACATTTTTTGTCCGTTGATGATGTAGTGTTTTCCGTCTTCTGAAAGTCTTGCTTTGGTTTTTCCGGAATTGGCATCCGAACCGGCATCCGGCTCGGTCAAACAGTAGGCTCCGAATTTTGTTCCGGCCGCCAAATCCGGCAGGTATTTTTTCTTCTGCTCTTCAGTTCCGTAGAGCAAAATGGGCAAAGTTCCAATCCCGGTATGTGCTCCGTAAGCGGTTGCCAATGAACCATTTGCTCCGGAAGCCATGTCGCAAGCCAACATGGTGGTCACGAAATCCATTCCCAGTCCGCCGTATTCTTCAGGCACAGCAATTCCCAGAACGCCCATTTCGCCAAGTTTGCGCATCATTTCTTCGGTTAATGCATAGTCCTTGTTCTCGAATCGTTCTCTTTTTGGAACGACCTCTTTGTCAATAAATTCTTTGATGGAATCACGGAGCATTTTCTGCTCTTCAGTGATTTCTTCCAGGGTGAAGATTTCCGCTGCAGGGGTATCTGTAATCAGGAATTCACCGCCAACCAATTTTTTTTTAGTAGTATCAGACATTGTTTTAATATTTTTAGATGATAGAACAAAGAGCAAAGAAAATAGACTTTAGATTTGAGCTGTGTTGCGCTTTTGGTTTTAATCTTCCTTTTGCCTTTGTTTTAAATTTTCATTAGTGATAGATGGCCTAAAAATTCAACTTATTCTGAATATTTTTAGATTTCTTAAAAGCAGATTTTTGTCAACCTATCTTCTTTTCTCTATTCTCTTTTCTCTTTTCTCTTTTTTCTTTTTTCTTTTTTCTCCTAAAGAAGTTCAAAGATCGAAGCCGCACCTTGTCCGGTTCCTACACACATCGTCACCATTCCGTACCTGTTTCCGCGTCGTCGCATTTCGTCCATGAGCTGCACGGTCAATTTTGTTCCCGTGCATCCTAGCGGATGTCCCAGTGCGATGGCGCCACCGTTTACGTTAAGGATTTCCGGGTTGAGGTCGAGTTCTTTTTTAATGGCGACGGATTGTGATGCGAACGCTTCATTTAACTCGATAAGTTCGATGTCCTTCAGTTCCATTCCGGCTTGTTTCAATGCTTTTGGAATCGCGTAAAGCGGTCCCATTCCCATGATTCTGGGTTCCAAACCTGCTGCTGCGTATGCTACGAGTCTTGCTTGTGGCTCCAAACCCAGTTCTTTCACCATCTCTTCGCTCATCACGATCACGAAGGCCGCTCCGTCACTCATTTGGGAAGAGTTTCCGGCAGTTACGGAACCTCCGTTCGCAAATACCGGACGAAGTTTTGCCAAACCTTCCAACGAGGTGTCTTTTCTAGGACCTTCATCCACCGTGAAATCGAATTTCTTGGTCTGCATTTTTTGGTTTTCGTCCAGGAAATTGTATTCTACCGGAATCGGAACGATTTGATTGGCGAATTTTCCTTCTGAAATCGCTTTCAATGCTTTCTGATGAGAATCGAACGAGAACTGGTCTTGTTCTTCCCTGGAAATTTTATATTGGTTTGCCACGGCTTCTGCGGTGTAGCCCATTCCCCAATAATAATCTGGATTGGATTTCGCCACATCCGTTTCGGGAACCGGTTTGTAACCACCCATCGGAATATAGCTCATGGATTCTGTTCCACCTGCGATGATGCAGTCTGCCATTCCTGCCTGAATTTTTGCGGAGGCAATAGCAATCGCTTCCGAACCGGATGCACAATATCTGTTCACGGTAACTCCCGGAACTTTATCCGTATTGAGTCCCATTAGTGAGATCAGTCGTGCCACATTCAGACCTTGTTCAGCTTCCGGCATTGCGTTTCCTACGATGAGGTCGTCGATTCTATTTTTGTCGAGTTGCGGCAGTTCTGCCATCAGTTTTTCGATGACGGTTGCCGCCATTACATCGGGTCTGGTGAATCTCAAACTACCTTTCGGCGCTTTGCCTACGGCGGTTCGGTAACCCTTTACTATGTATGCTGTCTTTGACATAATTTTATTGTTATTTAGTTTTCGCCATTTCATTTCAATGGGCTGCACCCATTGTTTTTGATTTCACCGTTTTGCGGCTGATTTTAGCGATTTTTACTGGTTTCTTAATTCCTCAATGGTTTTCCGTTTTGAAGCATGTATTGGATGCGTTCCAAAGTTTTTCGCTCACCCGTCAAAGAAAGGAAGGTTTCTCTTTCAAGGTTCAGCAGGTACTGTTCCGTCACAGAAGTTGGTTCGGATAGATTTCCTCCCACCATTACGTAGCCGAGTTTGTCGGCAATTTTTTTGTCGTGTTCAGAAATGTAATTTCCGGCGAGCATCTGGTCGGTTCCCACATAAAACATTCCGAGTGCGTCTTTTCCTAAAACGGTCACTTTCTGTTCGATAGGTTGGGTGTAACCTTGCTCGGCAAGCATTTTTGCTACTTTTTTTGCTTCCGCAATCTGACGGTTTTTATCTACCACCACGATGTCTTTGTGGTTTTGAAGAATATGCATGTCATAAGCTTCGTAAGCGGAAGTTGCCACTTTTCCCATCGCGATATTCATGAAAGCGTCGCGAAGTCGGTTGGTTTTCACGTCGTCTTTTTCAAAATCTTTGCAGGTTCTCAAGGTGAGTTCCTTGGTTCCGCCGCCGCCGGGAATTACGCCGACTCCGGTTTCCACCAATCCGATGTAAGTTTCTGCTGCGGCAACCACTCTGTCTGCGTGCATCGTCATTTCGCAACCGCCTCCTAAAGTCATTCCGAAAGGTGCAACCACCACCGGAATCGAGGAGTAACGAACCCTCATCATCGATTTTTGGAAATAGGCGATTGCCATATTCAAGTCGTCCCAATCCTGATCGATGGCCATCATGAGAATCATGGCTAAATTTGCTCCCACGGAAAAATTTGCACCTTGATTTCCAATCACCAATCCATCATATTCTTTTTCTGCAAGGTCGATTGCTCGGTTTAGCCCATCCAGAACGCCGCCTCCGAGTGAGTTCATTTTGGAACGGATTTCAAAGTTGATAATTCCGTCGCCCAAATCCTGGATTGCAGATTCGGAGTTGCTCCAAAGGGTTTTGTCTTTCCTAATGTTGTCGAGGATAATGAAGGATTCCTGTCCCGGAATGTTTTCGTAGTTTGATTGGGTCTGGTCAAAGAAGATTTTGTGTCCTTTTTCATTCACTTTATAGAAAGATTCCACGTTTTTCACCCAATCGGAAACCTCGTAACCTGCTTCTTTCGCCAATTCGATTCCTTTTTGGATTCCCACGGCATCCCAAATTTCAAACGGTCCGTTTTCCCAACCGAAACCTGCTCGCATCGCGTCGTCGATTTTGTAGAGTTCATCAGAGATTTCAGGCACTTTATGCGAAATGTAAGCGAACAATGCACCCAAAGATTTTCTGTACAATTCTCCGGCTTTATCTTTTCCACTGATCAGGACTTTGAATCTGTCAATCGGTTTGTCAATATTTTTGGTGAGTTCGAGGGAAGGGAAATTGGTTTTCGCCTGAAGTTCATACTCCATAGTATCCAAATTCAAGCCCTGGATTTCTGATTTTCCTTCGGCATTGGTCACTTTCCTGAAGAAGCCTTGTCCGGATTTTGAACCCAACCAATTGTTGTCCACCATTTTTTGGATATAGTCCGGCAATGCGAAAACATCGTTGAAATTGTTGGTTTCGGCACCACTTTTTCGAACGCCATTAGCAACGTGCACTAAAGTGTCTAATCCGACCACATCTGCTGTTCTGAAGGTTGCCGATTTCGGACGGCCGATTACAGGTCCGGTCAGTTTGTCGATGTCGGTAACATTTAAGCCTAAACTTTTCACCTCATGAAGCAGGTTCATCATGGAGAAAACCCCGATTCTGTTGGCGATAAATGCAGGGGTGTCTTTAGCCAAAACGGTGGTTTTGCCTAAGAATTTTGAACCGTAATCCATGTAGAATTTCACGATTTCCGGATTGGTGTCTTTGGTCGGGATGATTTCCAAAAGCGGCAAATACCTTACCGGATTAAAGAAATGGGTCCCCGCGAAATAATGTTTGAAATCATCACTTCTGCCTTCTACGAGCATATTGATCGGAATCCCAGAAGTATTGGAGGAAACCAAAGTTCCCGGTTTCCTGAACTGCTCAATTTTTTCGTAAACCGATTTTTTAATATCCAGTCTTTCTACGACCACTTCTATGATCCAATCGGTATTTTTGATTTTTGGCAAATCGTCATCGAAGTTCCCGACGGTAATCCTTTCGGCAAATTTCGGTGAATACAAAAGCGCAGGACTTGCTTTTTGAAGCTTTACAAAATTCTCCTGTGCAATTCGGTTTCGAACAACTTTGTCTTCTTTGGTAAGACCTTTTTTCTGTTCCGCTTCCGTGAGTTCGAATGGAACGATATCAAGAAGAAGAACTTCAACGCCGATGTTAGCAAAATGCGCTGCAATTCCACTTCCCATAATTCCCGAACCAAGTACGGTCACGTGTTTAATACGTCTTTTCATTTATTTTTTCTTATTTAGATCTGATGTAATTTTCTGGATTTCTGTCATGACTTCTTTGAAGACCTCCAATTTTTCCTGTGGAATTTTTTCCATGATCGTTTTATTGAAATTGACCACTACTTCTTTCGACATGTTTCTGGAATTCAATCCTTTGTCGGTTAGTTTAATGATGACTTCACGCTTATCGTTCGTGGTCTTTTCCTTATATATGTATCCATTGTCTTCCAGAAGTTTGATGATTCTGGTCAAAGAGGTAGGTTCAATCGCCATCTTCGGACCGAGGTTGGTGCTCCTAGTTCCTGCTTTGGGATCAATTTTTAAAAGGGTAAGTGCTTGAACTGCAGTGGCATCGTGATCCTGCGCCATTTCCGAATACATTTTAGAAACAGCCAACCAAGTCGATTTCAGAATTAAATCGACGTTCTCGACTTTCTCTGTATTTTTATTCTCCATAACTGAGATTTATGTGGTTCATACAAATGTAACCAAAAAAATACTATGCATGCATAGTATTTTTGACAATAATTTTAAATGTTTGATATACAGAATATTAATTGATATGAATCACATAATACTATGCATGCATAATAAACTAAACGATCTCTGTGAATATTGAATTAATGAAGGTTTTCAATTAAATCTGCAATTTGTTTAAAGGAACTGCATTTTTCTTGAAAAGTATCGGATGAAATCTCCCAAAAACCATCTTCGAACTCAAATTTGAGGTATTGCAGGTTTTTTTTGAAGTTTTTTTGAAGGAAAGAGTAGAGCATTTCTTTATGTAAATCCGGGGCAAAAATTTGCGGAGCCACAAAATGTTCATCGAAATTGAAAAGATGGGGATGCAGCAGCTCGTCATTGTTTATCAAGACCTCTTCGGTGATTCCGGCGGATAGATGCTGGTCTTTTACAAACCAGATTTTATCTGAAAATTCCTTTGCCAATCGCCAGTCGTGGGAAGAAAAGAGAATCAGTTTGTTCTGTCTTTTAGCCAGATTCCGGAGCAATTTCAAAATGATGATCTTATTTTCCTCATCCAAATGGGTGGTGGGTTCATCCAAAATGATCATGGGTGAATTTTGCGCCAAAGCACGGCCGATAAACGCTTTTTGTAGATTTCCATCTGAAAGTTTCTGCAGCGGAAAATTTTTGTACTGTCCTAAATTTAAACTTTCAATGATTTCGTTTACTTCATTTTTGTCCGTATCATTTAACTCAAAATAATAAGGATAGTGAATGTATTTGCCTAATGAAATCAAATCGTTCAAAGTATAGTTTGCAGGAATTTGCGCTTTAGAAAAGACTACTGCGATTTGCTCGGCAATCTCTTTATTGGAAAGGGTTTTGATGTTTTTTTCATTGATGCGAATTTCTCCGCCCAAAACCGGATTTTGATGAAGTATCGTTTTAATCAAAGTAGTTTTCCCCACACCATTATTCCCGATCAGCAGACAGATTTCGCCTAAATCCAATGAGGTTTCAATACCTTTTATTAAAGGTGCATTGTATCCGATGGTTGTATTTTTTAGTTCTATAAACATCAATTCAGTGGAACGCAAAGGCGCAATTTTTTTCAGTTTTGATCTTTGAGATGGCGCAAAGATTCACTTCGTCCATTGGAATTACTTTTATTTTTAGGTTTCAAATTTACTTTTTAATATTAATGGATTGATCAATTTCATTGCGCCTTTGCGTTTAAATTTTCTTCATCATCATCGTCAAAATTACGGGAATTCCAAACAGTGAAGTGATCACATTCAGCGGAAATTGCGTCAGTTCCGAAATGATGGAAAATAATTCCATAATTAATACGCCCAAAAGCATATTTAAAATCCACTGCTGCCAAAGTTTCGCTGGATTGTAAATCATTCTGCAGAAATGGGGAACCACAATTCCAATAAATAGAATCGGTCCCAAAAATGCAGTGACAGAAGCGGAAAGCAGTGATGAAGCCACGATGATCAATATTTTCAAACCGTTCAGATTCACGCCCAAACTTCTTGCATATACCGTTCCCAAAGCATTCCCGATCAATGGCTTGATCGTTTTAAAACTTAAAAACAGACCCATCAAAACAATGACCGAAAGTACAAAAATCTCATTTCCGGAAACAGAATTATTGGCACCAAAACTCCACAAAATGTAATTTTTCAGACTTTGGTTGTCCGCATAAAACTGCAGTATCGAAACAATTGCTCCCGCCAAAGCCGAAACCAGAAATCCGAAAATAATCAGGAAATTATGATTCTGAAAACGGTTCGAAAATCCTATCAAAACCAGCATTAACAATAGACTTCCCGCAATTGCTGAAAGACTCAGAAAACTATTTTGCAAAAACTCGGGAAGCACCCAATTTTGCGATAAAAAGATATAGAAAGCTACGCTCAGGCTCGCTACAGAAGTGATTCCCAATACAGAGGGTCCCGCTAAAGGATTCTGGAAATATTCCTGCAATAGAAATCCGGCAGTAGGAATGGAAATTCCCGCCAAAATCATCACTAAAACCCTATTGATGCGCAATTGTGCGATTTGTGAATTTTGGGTTTCAGTGAAAAAGTCGGCGAAATTTAATTTCAAAAAACCAATGTTCAGATTGATGATTACCGAAATCACAGTTCCAATAAAAAGCAAAAAACAAATGACTTTGAAAGATTTGGGCATGGATTTTTTACAGGTGGAGAGGTGGTTTAGATGTAGAGTGGTTCAGTGCGTTCCGCCTTTTCTGAAGTGAAAAATTTCAAATTATTGGAATGATTTAATTTTTGAGTCCAGCATTTCCGCACTCATCATGCCCACTGTTTCGTCGGTTTTATCTCCTTTTCTCATGAAGGTGAATGGGATGGATCCGCCGTCCCACTGTTTGAAATTTTGGTGAAAAAATTCAGGGTTCAGTTTCATGGCATCCACGAGTACGATGTGTTTGGAAAGGCTGTTTTCTTCTGCAAATGCTTTTACTTTGGTGCCCCAAACATCTTTTTCGTCCAAACTTACAAAGGTGAATTTCACCGGCTGTGATTTGGTTTCCTGGATTTTTTCCTTGAAATGAGGCATTTCGCGCATACACGGACCGCACCATGTTGCAAAGAAATTCGTCACATACAAAGTGTCATTGTCTTGTTTCCCCAAAATTTTGGAAGTCTGTTCCGGAGTCAGTTCTATTTCTTTGAATGGAATGACCGCCGCAGAAACTTCATTGGATTCCGATGTGACGAGCGAGTCGTTTTGCGTTTGGTCAGAATTTTCGGTGACATTTGACTCTTTTTTGCAGGCGGTAATCATGGTCAAAACCAATATACCCAGAATTAATTTTTTCATTTATTTTTTATTATTTTTGAATTTGAATTGATATGGAAAATCTTTTACCTAAGGAGAAACAGGCCGAATTTCATCTGCTAAAATTAGCGAAAAAGCAGGAACTGACCAAAAACACCTTTTCATTGGAATTTGAGATTCCAAAGAATCTGAAGTCCCAGTTTAAGTTTGAAGCGGGGCAATACGTCACGCTGAAATATCCTTCAAAAGGTGAGATGTATTATAATGATTTTTCCATGACATCCGCACCTTTTGAGAAGAACCTCTCTTTGGGAATCAAGATTAATCAGGAAGAAAGCTCCACAAAGGATTTGTTCCATGATTTCGAGATTGGTGATTTTGTGGAAGTTTCCACACCGAAAGGAAGATTCACGCTGGTTTCCAAACCAGACGAGTTTCGCACCATCATTGGTTTTGCGGGTGGAATTGGAATTACCCCGATTTTGAGCCATTTCAAAAATATTCTTCATCATGAGCCCAGAACAAGACTTTTTCTGTTTTACGGAAACAAGACCCGCGACGGAGTTCCCTTTAAAAAAGAAATCGATGAACTGGCGGAACAGCACAAATCACGTTTTCATGTCCATTATTTCTACTCTCGTGAAAAAGTAGGAAATGCTTTTTTAGAAGGAAGGCTGGATGAGAAAAAAGTCGGACTGATCATTAACCAACTCATGATGATTGACGATACAGACGAAGAATCCACGCTTTGGGATTCTGTGGATGAGGTTTTGATTTGTGGCAAAGGCGAAATGATCAAATCGCTTGCAAACGCATGTTTCCATCATGGGATTCCGAAAAAGAACATCCATTTCGAGCTTTTTGAAGAATACAATGACGATATTTATCCACAAGAAAAGGAGTTTCCAATGATGGAGGACATCGAGGTGGAGTTCAAACTTTTCGATAAGGAGTACAAAACCACCTTGAAAAATAACAAAATGCGCTTGCTGCAGCAGTTGCTGATTCAGAAGTATCCGGTTCCATATTCTTGCAAATCAGGTATATGTGGCAGTTGCGAATGTGTTTTGGAGGAAGGCGAGGTGGAGCTGTTGGAAAATGAATACCTGACCCAAAAAGAAGAGAAAGCCGGTAAAATTTTGGCTTGCATGTCTGTGGTTTTAAGTAAGAAATTAAAAGTTAATTTTGACTTGATTTAAAAGTACGAAGAGAACGTCTTTTAAATTCAAAAGATTCCTCCGTCGTAGCAAAGGCGGTCCATACTTTTAGACACTAAATGAATGAAAAAGATCCTCGACCTATTAAAAACTTTTTTCAACCTCGTTGAAATTGCGATCTTGCTGATGATTTTGGCAAATGTCTGGGTTTTTGCTTTGACCAATGGTAGAACTTATACTAAAATTTCTAAGATTCCACCACGAGAAACTGCACTGGTCTTGGGAACTTCACCAAAAATGAAGTCCGGAATCTCTAATCCGTATTTTGTTTCCAGAATGGATGCGGCGGCGCTTCTTTACCATCACGGAAAAGTGAAACGAATTATTGTCAGTGGCGAAAAAAGTTCCGGCTATGATGAGCCTAAAGCCATGAAAAATTACCTGGTCTATGAAGAAGGCGTCCCCGAAGAAATCATCACAGAAGATCCGAATGGTTTTAAAACGCAGCTCAGCATCAAGAATTGTAAAGAAGTTTTCAAGCAGAATGATGTGATCATTGTTTCGCAGGGATTCCACAATTTGCGAGCACTTTTTTATGCCAGAAACAGTGACATGAATGCGCTCGGTTTCGATGCTCAGGATGTTTTATCCAACCGGAGTTACTATCGCAATCAATCCCGGGAATTTTTGGCCAGAGTGGTCGCGGTGATTTATTTTGTCTTAAACATCGAACAGCACAGCTGATTTTACCTCGATATTTAGCTTTAAAAAATATAAAGTAATTCCGTCAAAACCTTATCTTTGTCGAAAAGTAAATTTATGCTCGTCATCGGAATTGCAGGCGGTACCGGCTCCGGAAAAACCACAGTGGTTAATAAGATTCTTCAGCAACTGAATGCAGAAGGAGTGAATGTGCTGTCTCAGGATAATTATTATCATGATAATCAGCATCTTACATTAGCTGAAAGAGAGCAGCTGAATTACGACCATCCCAAATCAATTGACTTTGACCTTTTAATTCAGCATGTGAAAATGTTGAAAAATAATGAAAGCATCGAGCAGCCGCTTTACTCTTTCGTGACCCATTCCAGAACGGGAGATCATGTGACGGTGGAACCAAAAAGCGTTTTGATTGTGGAAGGGATCTTGGTTTTGACGAATAAGGAACTTTTAAAGGAATATGATTTAAAAGTCTTTGTCCATGCAGATTCAGACGAAAGACTGATTAGGAGGATTCGCAGAGATACCCAGGAAAGGGGAAGGGATTTGCAGGAGGTTCTTCACCGATACCAAACCACCCTGAAACCGATGCATCAGGAATTCATAGAGCCTTCAAAAAATGAGGCAGACCTGATTGTGCCAAACATGAAGCAAAATACCGTGGCCATTGATTTTCTTTCCACCGTGATCAACAATACTTTAAAAAAACCCGCAAAAAATGAAAGCGTTAATTAAGGAAATCAAACCGAAGTCGCCTTCTTTCAAGTTCATCCAGAATTATCTTTTGAACAAATATTCGGTGACGATCGTACTGTTTTTGGTGTGGATGATCTTCTTTGACAGCACCTCTTTTTTGGTGGTGAACGAATTAAATGGCGAAATCAAAAAATATGAGGCGCAACTGGCCTATTATAAATCAGAATATAAAAAGAACGACGATTTCTACAAAAAGCTGATGAACGACAAATCAGAAAAAGAAAAGTTTGCCCGGGAAAATTATTTCATGAAAAAGCCCAATGAGGAAATCTTCATTCTCGTGGTGGACTCTGCGTCGCTGAAAGGAGCCAAATAACCAACTGGTTGCACGAAACAGTGTTTTAGTGGTCTGGAATTAAGAGCGCTCGACAAATTCGAACTATTGCAGAACCATTCAAATTAAATCAAACAAACCAATTGCCATGTTTACCAAAACCTCGCTTTCCGATTGGGAAAATTTAGTTAAAAAGCAACTGAAAACCGAAGATATCTATTCCCTACTTTCCAAAGAAAATCTGGAAGGAATAGAGGTGAAGCCATACTACGATTCGGTTTCGAGACCTTTGAGGAATTTGCCGAAAGTGGAGGAATCCACCCAATTGGTCGCCAAATATCACGAGGATTTGCAGGAAAACGTTTTCGCTTTTTTATTGGACGAAAATGTGGAAGACCTGGAGGAAAAGGTAATTTTTGTGAACAATAAGGATTTGGCGGAACATATTTCTCCGAATGAAAGCGACCGCTATTTTTCATTAATCGACATTTTTTCAGACGATTCCAAGGGGGAAATCAAAGTACAACTCGGCAAAGAACTATTAGCCAAAGATTTTTCACGAAACCTTTGCGTGGATGTTTCTCTTCACCAGAATTCAGGTGCGGCAATTTACCAGCAGTTGGGAATTGCATTGGCAAAAACCAAAGATTTGACCGAAATTTTCGGTGCGGATATTTTGAAAAAACTGATTTTCAGGTTTGCGATCGGTGGAAACTATTTCTTCGAAATTGCAAAAGTAAGGGCATTTAAACTCCTTTTCAACCAGCTTTCCAAAGAATTCGGACTTGATGAAATCCCGTACATTTTTGCGGAAACTTCATTAAGAAACAAATCCAAAAATGATGCGGAAAATAATCTGATCCGTTCAACGCTGGAACTTTCTGCCGCGATGATTGGTGGAGCGGATGCCGTATTTACCAACGATTTTAAAATAGAAAATTCGGATGCGCTGTCCGAAGAAATCTCTTTTAAGCAACAGATTGTGCTGGCTTATGAAAGCATCATCAATGTATTTGACGATGCCGGAAACGGAAGTTATTACATTGAAAATATCACCCAGCAATTCGCGGAAAAGTCATGGAAACTCTTCCTCGAAATCGAGGCAGCTGGAGGTTACTGCGAAATGCTGAAAACCGGTTTGGTGCAGAAAAAAATATATGAACACGCTGTTCTGGAACAAAAATGGGTGCAAGAAGGAAAACTAAAACTCATCGGCGTGAATCTTTACCCGAAACTGGAGCCGACGAAAACTGTGGAAGAAATGTATTCGGAAAAGGAAATCAAACCGGTTCGTTTGGCGCAAATGTTTGAATGATTGCTGCGAATGCAATCGTGTTTGTTACTTATTTGTCTCACCTTTTTTCACCCATTTTGCCGCGACCCTATTTGTGCTTGATGCTTAATTAAGCGAAAAATTCCTGCATTCGTGGCAATTCAAATTGTACTCAAAAACTGAAAAGTTGTGTTGATTTTAAGCAAAGAAATCCAAAACTTCATCCATGCCAATCTGAAAACCGATTTGCATTCTTTGTTGTTGAAGAAATCACCCTTTCAGGAAGTTTCGATGCAGGAAATCGTGCAGCAGATCAAAGGCAGAAAAGTCGCCGAAAAGAAGTTCCCGTTTTTATTAAGAGAAGGAATCATTTTTCCGCCGAATCTTAATCTGGAACAGGCTTCATCGCAATCTACCGCTGAATTTAAGTCACAGAATCTGAAAGGACAAAAGTTCCTCGATTTAACTTCGGGTTTCGGAATAGATGCGTATTTTCTTTCAAGAAATTTTGAGGAAATTACACTTGTGGAACAAAATCTGGATCTGCTCGAAATAGTCAAGCATAATTGGGGGATTTTAGGCAGAAAAGCGAATTTCGTACGTGAAAATTTGGAGGATTTTTTAACTCAAAATCATGAAAAGTTCGATTTGGTTTATCTGGATCCCGCAAGACGCGACGAACACAAAAACAAGAAATTCCTGCTCGAAGATTTGTCGCCCAATTTGTTGGAGATACAGGAAAAACTTCTGGAGATTTCGGACAAAATCATCATCAAACTTTCGCCATTGATCGATATTTCTTATTTGATTTCGGCTTTGGGAAATATTTCAAGAATCGAAATCATCGCAGTGAAAAATGAGGTGAAGGAATTATTGGTTTTCATTGAGAAAGACCTTAGAAACGAGGATGTGGAAATTTCCTGCATCAATTTGGAGAGCGAGGATTCGGTTTTCAACTTCAAGTTTAAAGAAGAAAAATCTGCAGCATCGGAATTTTCCGAACCGTTGGATTTTCTCTATATTCCAAATAATGCGGTGTTGAAGTCGGGTGCTTTTAATTTGGTCTCCTGCAAATTTGCTTTAAGGAAACTTCATCCGAACACCCATTTTTATACCTCCCGCAAAAAGGTCGAAAATTTTCCAGGTAGAGTTTTAGAAATTAGAACCATTGATTCCAAAGAAATCAAAAAAGGGGAGAAGTATAATATTATTTCAAAGAATCACCCGTTAAGCCCAGATGAAATCAAGAAAAAGTACAGGATTTCTGACGGTGGAAACCGGTATTTGATTTTCACGCAATCTGAAAGAGGAAAAGTTATCTTGAAATCGCTTTAAACTTTTGGCATAAATCGTAATATTTCTTACTTTTGGGCAATCTTTTGAAATTCAAATAAAATCGAAATTTAGATATGAAGAAAATTGTATTGGGAATTGCTTTGGCGAGTTTTGCCATCAGCTGCAAAAAAATCCAGGCAGGATCAAACAAAGGTGTCATCAAAATGGAACAAGGTGGTGAAAGATACAGCGATATTGAAATCGGTTCCAATCCGGATGCCTTCAAAGCAAATGCGGAAACTTCTGCTCCCGGAGCAGTGAAGGATTCAGCGGCAACCGCAGAAATCAAGGAAGTAAACATGAAAGCCGATACGGTAAAAGCAAAATAGGACATTACCAATGTTCAAAGTTTTCTTTGTTTCATCAATACATGAAATGTCTTGTTTTCGCGGGACATTTTTTTTTATTTTTACAAGGAGGAGAGGATAGAGGATAGAGGATAGAGGATAGAGGATAGAGGATAGAAGATAGAAGATAGAGGATAGACTTACAAAAGGCTGGTTTTTTTTGGGACATCTGCCAGAAAGATGGTCAACCTTCATAGAAGATTCTTGTTCTATATGTTACTTTCATTTTCCTTCAGGCTTAAAAATTTACCTTAAAAACAATAATCATGAAACACAATTTTAAGAATTTGAACATCTGGAAAAGGTCGATAGATTTGGCGGTCGATATTTATGAAACAACAGAAAATTTTCCAAAATCGGAGGAATTTGGTTTGAAATCACAACTTAGGCGATGTGCGGTTTCTGTTCCTTCCAACATCGCGGAAGGTTCCAGTAGGAGCTCCAACAAAGATTTTAACAGATTTCTTGAAATTGGGCAAGGTTCTCTTTATGAAATGCAGACGCAAGTTATCATTTCTGCTCGAAGGAATTTTATAGAAATTAATGATTATGAAATTATTGAAAACCAAATTATTGAGCTTCAGAAAATGGTAACGGGATTTCAAAAAACGTTAATTTAGAAATTAGAATAAAGGAAGTAGTGGACTCACCCGCTAGATCAGTTTCTTAGGGAAGTGCGATTTTTGTAATCTTTACATTACTCACAAACTTCTTTAACAATAAAAATAGTACTTAATTAGAACTTAGAAAAAGAAGAAAGAGAAAAACCCAGCTGTTTGATAAAACCAAATTAATACTGGAAGTCTATGCTCTTTTCTCTTTTCTCTAAGTTCTCAAAAAACAAAAAATAATGCAAGAAACCCTAAACTACATCCAGGAAAACAAACAGCGATTCGTGGATGAACTTTTTGAATTACTTAAAATTGCTTCCATTTCTGCCGATCCGGCTTATAAAAATGAAGTGTTGAAATGTGCCGACGAAGTGGCAAAACACCTGAAAAATGCAGGAGCTGACCAAGTAGAGGTTTGCCCCACAAAAGGAAACCCAATCGTTTATGGCGAGAAAATCACCAATAAAGATTTGCCGACGGTTTTGGTTTACGGACATTATGATGTGCAACCGGCGGATCCGCTCGAATTGTGGACCAGTCCGCCATTTGAACCGGTGATCAAGAAAACTGAACTGCATCCGGAAGGCGCGATTTTCGCCAGAGGTTCCGCTGATGACAAAGGCCAGTTTTTCATGCATTTGAAGGCATTTGAAGCCATGATGAAAACCAATGCGTTACCTTGTAACGTGAAGTTCATCATCGAAGGTGAAGAAGAAGTGGGTTCAGAAAACCTGGGCGTTTTCGTGAATGAGCACAAAGAAAAACTTTCCTGCGACGTGATTCTGATTTCCGACACCCATATTTATTCCAACGAGCAACCTACTGTCACAACAGGTTTGCGCGGACTGAGTTATGTGGAAGTGGAAGTGGAGGGTCCTAACCGTGATCTTCACTCAGGACTTTATGGAGGTGCGGTTCCGAATCCCATTCACGTGTTGAGCAGGATGATCGCAAAACTGATTGATGAAGACGGACATATCACCATCGACGGGTTTTATGATAATGTGGACGTGGTTTCCGATGCGGAAAGAGCAGAAATGAACAAGTTGAAAGATGATCCCGAAGGTTTCAAAAAATCCATCGGCTTGAATGGAGTGGAAGGCGAAAAAGGATACACCACTTTAGAAAGAACTTCGATTCGTCCGACTTTGGACTGCAACGGAATCTGGGGCGGCTATACCGGCGAAGGTGCAAAAACAGTGATTCCTTCGAAAGCATTTGCCAAGATTTCTATGCGTCTGGTTCCTTATCAAACTCCCGAAGAAATCACCGAGAAATTCACCAGCTATTTTGAAAAAATCGCTCCTGCAAACGTGAAGGTGAAAGTGACTCCGCATCATGGCGGAATGCCTTATGTTTTGCCAAGCGACACCAAAGAATTTTTGGCGGCGAAAAAAGCCATGGAAACTGCTTTCGGCAAAGAAGTGCTTCCGTACAGAAGTGGTGGCAGCATTCCGATTACCGCAATGTTCGAGCAGGTTTTGGGAGCAAAATCGGTGTTGATGGGATTTGGTTTGGATTCAGATGCGATCCACTCGCCAAATGAACATTATGGTTTGTTCAATTTCTACAAAGGGATTGAAAGTATTCCGCTGTTTTTTGAGAATTATGCAAAATAACGATAGATAAAGACTTTAGGAAATGTCCCAATTTTGGGGCATTTTTTGTAATTTTAGGACAAATAATTTAAAAATGGAAAATAAAGTAGCATACATTACCGGCGGAACCAAAGGGATTGGTTTCGGAGTGGCTGAAGTTTTACTGCGAAATGGAGTGAAAGTTGCCTTTTCGGGGAGAAATAAAGAAGATGCAGAAAAAGCTGCAAAACTATTGTCAAATGATGATTCGCAAGTTTTGGGAATTTCATCTGATGTCAGAAATTTTGAAGATGAGAAAAATGCGGTCTCGCAAATTGTGCAGAAATTCGGAAGACTCGATTATGTAGTGGCCAACGCAGGAGTCGGAATTTTTAAACCGGTTGATGAATTGACGATGGAAGATTGGAACTCCATGATTGAGACCAATCTTTCGGGACTTTTTCACACGATGAAAGCTGCGGTGGATGAACTTAAAAAATCTGAGGGTTATTTCATTTCGATTTCCAGTCTCGCGGGGACCAATTTCTTTGAAAAAGGTTCCGGTTACAATGCCTCTAAATTTGGTGCGGTGGGATTTTCACAGGCCGCAATGCTCGATTTAAGGAAATACGGAATCAAGGTCTCCACCATCATGCCGGGTTCGGTTTCCAGTCATTTTAATGACCATGAACCGACGGAAAGCGATTCCTGGAAAATTCAACCCGAAGACATCGGAGAATTGATTGTGGATATCATCAAGATGAATCCGAGAAGTTTGCCAAGCAAGATCGAGGTAAGACCGGCGAAGCCGCAACCGAATAAATTTTAGTTGCCCCGAAGGATTCGTTTCAAGTTAATTATGTGTGAAATAGAAATTTATATAAATACTATGCATGCATAATATATTTTTTATTTATCTTAGCAAAAATCAATAGGAAGAGTGGAATCATCTAAGAAATCTTTATTTAAAAGGGTTTTTTGGCGAAAATAAATCAAAGAAAATTTTCACCATGGATGAGGAATTTCTAAGTCGCGCTGGTTTTTGGGAGAAATTAACATCATTAAATATCAAAAATAAATGAAAATATTAGTTTGCATCAGTAGTGTTCCGGACACTACTTCCAAAATTAATTTTACGGCAGACAAATCTGCATTCGACAAAAACGGAATTCAGTGGGTGATCAATCCGCTGGATGAATTTGCTTTGACAAAAGCCATTAAACTTCAGGAATCGCAGGGAGCCACCGTGACCGTGGTAAACGTGGGAGATTCTTCCACAGAATCTGTGATCAGAAAAGCCTTGGCCATCGGCGCAAACGATGCGGTGAGAGTAAATATTGAACCAAAAGACAGTTATTCTACGGCTAAAGAAATTGCGGCAATCGCCAAAAATGGCGGTTATGACTTAACTCTTTGCGGAAAAGAATCCATCGATTATAATGGAGGATCGGTTCCGGGAATGGTTGCGCAACTTTTGGACCAGCCTTTTGTTAATGCGTGCGTCGGTTTGGAGGTGAATGGAAATGAAGCCACCGCAGTTCGGGAAATCGAAGGCGGAAAAGAAACCATCTCTGTAAAGCTTCCGGCAGTGATTGCAGGCCAAAAAGGAATGGTAGATGAAAAAGATCTGATCATCCCGAATATGAGGGGAATCATGTCTGCAAGAACCAAGCCTCTTCAAGTTCAGGAACCCACTTCCACAGAAGTAAAAGTAGAGGGAGTTTCTTATGACTCTGTTCCGGCAAGAGCTGCCGTAAAAATGGTTTCCGCAGACAACCTTGATGAACTGGTGAGATTGCTTCATGAAGAAGCCAAAGTTATTTAAAGTACAAAATGACCTGTCTACAGACCGGCTTGAAACAATTTTAAACCTCAAACAAATATTTAATTATGATATTCGTATATGCAGAAAATATCAACGGAGTTTACAAAAAAGCAGCTTTTGAAGCTGTTTCCTACGCCAAATCTATCGCAGACAAGGCAGGAGATATTGTAACCGCAATTTCCGTGAACCCCACCGATTCTTCAGATTTACTGTTTAAATATGGAGCATCAAATGTCATCAACATTAAAGATGACGGCTTAAAACAATTCAGCGCAAAAGCTTACGCAAAAGCAATCAGCGAAGTAGCCCATGGTAACATCGTGGTTTTTCCTCATACCACAGATGCGTCTTCGGTAGCGCCGATGTTGGCCATTTCTACCGGTGCATCGCTCATCACCAATGTGCTGGAAACTCCTGAAAACCTTTCTCCATTCCAGGTAAAAAGAAGAGCTTTTTCCGGAAAAGGTTTTATGCATGCAAAAGCTGATGCCCCAAACGTGATTCTTACGGTTTCTCAGAATGCATTCGGAGCCAAGGAAAATCCGGTTTCCGGTACCGAGGAAGTAAAAAATCTTTCGGTGGTCAATGATGACACCAAAGTGATTTCCCACGAACAAAGTTCCGGGAAACTCGATTTGAAAGAAGCTGAAATTGTGGTTTCTGCGGGACGCGGAATGAAGGGGCCTGAAAATTGGGGAATGATCGAGGATCTGGCAAATGTTTTGGGAGCGGCAACCGCCTGTTCCAAACCGGTTTCCGATATCGGTTGGAGGCCTCACTCTGAACACGTTGGACAAACCGGAAAAGCAATTTCCCCGAATCTTTATGTGGCAGTCGGGATTTCAGGCGCCATTCAGCATTTGGCAGGAGTGAACTCTTCCAAAACCATCGTGGTGATCAACAGCGATCCTGAAGCTCCTTTCTTTAAATCGGCAGATTACGGAGTGGTGGGAGACGCGTTCCAAATCATCCCTGCTTTAACCGAAAAAATCAAAGCATTGAAAGGATAAATCGAAAGAGCAACTTAAGTATATAGAAGAAGCTGCCTCAATTCTGAGGCGGTTTTTTTTGTTTTTTTCCATTGATTTTCAATAAAATAAATTTTGCATTTAAAGATCGTAAACCATCATAGAACCGGTTCTTTCCGCCCTTCAGTGATGAATTGGTTTTTTCGGAATCATCAGGTGGGACTTTTTATGGCTTTATTGAACAATTGGTTTTTGAGATTTCCGCAGGATGAAAACCGGTAAAATGGTCAAACCGAAATATCGTCCCAAATTGATGTTCATGGTTACTGGCTGAATCCCTGTTTGGAAAACTCCTTCCAGAAACGGGATCAATAAACCGTCCCGAAATTTTGCATCTGGATGGAATATTTATGCAAAAAAAGCTTGAAAAAAAATAGCCTGATTCGAAAAATCACTACTTTTACTATATATTTTAAAACTAATAATTCAAAAAATGTCCGAATTTATTTGGAGCATGTCAATTTCGTTTCAGCTGCTGTTTATCATTGTGAGCGGCGTTCTTTATCTTTTTTTAAGGTATAAAAGCTTCAAATTTTATTCTTTTTACAATATTTTTTTGCTGGTGTATGTCTTAACCAGACTTGACGCAAATTATTACGCATTAGAAGATTTTGTGGCCAGTTTTTTGGGCGATAAAAATGCCAAGGTTTTTGTGGCGATACTTTGCCTGTATTTCCAAATTGGGTTTTGTAATTTCTACACGATTTTTGCGCTGTATTTTTTGGATTTGCAAAGGCATACCAAAAAGTTCTTTACCACGGTTGTCAAGATTCTGAAAAGTCTTGCCATAGCCTTCTTTATTTTTGCGGTCGTTTCCTTTTTTATCGGTGATTACCCATTTTATCTAAGCCTTTTTACCTTCATCTATATTCCGGTGATGTTGGCTGTTTTCTTGCCTTCAGTTTATCTTGCCATGAAACATTCTGCGGCACACAAATATTTTTTCCTCACAGGAGCCAGTATTTTTGTGGTCTTTTCACTAATTGCTTTTGCGGGCAGCCGTATTTCTTCCTTAAACATGGAAAATCCGATTGTGTATTTCTACATTGGAACTATTCTGGAGACTATTTTTTTCAGTTTGGGACTCGCCTTTAAAGTGAAAGTCTTCAATGAGGAAAGGGATAAAGTCCGCACAGAAGTTACCAGACATAAACATCAGCAGCAAATCAGCCGGTTTCAGGGTTTGCTGCAGGGCGAAGAAAGGGAGCGAAAGAGAATGGCCGAAGAACTGCACGATGGAATTGCCGGTGATCTTACGGCGATTAAGTTCCAGCTCTCTGTCTTCAATAAAGAGGAAGCTTCCCAAAAGAACAGGGAAGTGATTGACGAGGTGTCCAAAATCATCGATAATTCTTATGAACAAATCCGGGAAATTTCACACAACCTGTCGCCATCTTCAATTCTCAATTACGGATTGATCGGCACCCTGGAAAATTTCTGCCAAAAAATTGAAAAGAATTTTGGAATGAAGTTTACCTTTTCCTGCATTGGTGAAAAACCGGATTTGAGCAAAACGGTTCAGATCCATGTTTACCGAATTATACAGGAATTGATGAACAATATGCTGAAACACGCCCATGCAACTGAAGGGAGCTTGGAAATTTATTTTGAGAAGCCAAACATGAGGATTATTATGGAGGATAATGGCAAGGGTTTTTCCAGGGACACGATTTCAAAAGGCATTGGCTTAAGCAATATCGATTCCAGGATCAAGTTCCTGAATGCGAAGTTCATCAAAGAAAATAGCCAAGGCGGAAGCAAGTTTATCATCGAGATCAATACCGACCAAGTCCCCGATCACGGGAATTTTTTGTAGGATATTGGCTATCCAAAAAATCATTCCAATGCTGACGGGGATCTACTCCCCTGATTTTTGTTCCATCCGGTCAAAAAAAATCAAAATTCAAATTCAAAATTTAAAAATTAAAGTATATTTGTAGTTATGGATTATAAAAGATTAATCATACGCGGAATTTCCTATAGCCAAACGCAATCCGGTGCATACGCGCTCCTTTTGGAACATGAAGAAACCAACGTGAAACTTCCCATAGTAATCGGTAATTTCGAGGCACAATCCATTTCGCTGGGTCTGGAGAAAGACATTCATCCGCCCCGTCCGCTCACTCATGATCTGTTCAGCAAATTTGTAACTTCTGCAAACTTTGAGCTCACTTCCGTAATCATCTATCAAATCGTGGATGGTGTTTTTTTCTCTAATCTCAATTTTCAGCATAAAGAGACCAAAAACGAACTTATTTTGGATGCCAGAACCTCCGATGCGGTAGCAATGGCGGTGCGTTTTGATGCGCCGATCTACACGACCCAGCAAGTTTTAAGCGAAGCCGGGATTTTGTTGGAGCTTGAAGACGTGTCCAAAGAAGAAGAATCCCCGGAAATAGAAGAAAAAGAAGGCGATCTGTCCACACTTTCTAATGCAGAAATCCAAAAACTGCTAGACGATGCTGTCCGTGAGGAAGATTTCGACGCCGCACTTGAGCTCCAGAAGGAAATCAAGAGACGAAATAAAAAAATAGAATAATATTTTAGCAACTATATGAATTTAAAGTTTAGATTGACAGTACTGTCATTCCTCCAGTTTTTTGTTTGGGGAGCGTGGTTGATCACCATAGGTGTTTACTGGTTTGGAACCAAACAATGGGGTGGGGAAGAATTTGGGAAAGTTTTCGCTACTTTGGGAATCGCCTCCATCTTTATGCCGGCTTTAACCGGAATTATTGCGGATCGGTGGATGAACGCGGAAAGATTATATGGAATTCTGCATATTCTTTATGGGATCACTTTGTTTTTCCTGCCTTCCGTGACCTCTCCTGAAAACTTTTTTTGGGTAATGCTCATCGCGATGCTGTTTTATATGCCCACGATTTCACTATCGAATTCCATTGCCTATTATGTGCTGAAGAATAATAACTATGACGTCGTAAAAGAATTTCCGCCGATCAGAGTCTGGGGAACCATAGGATTTATCGCGGCGATGTGGATCACCAACCTCACCGGAAATAAAGACTCCGGTTTTCAATTTGATATTGCTGCGGTTTTTGCGATCATTTTGGGAATTTATGCATTTACCTTGCCCAAATGTCCGCCGCAAAACCTGATTCCGAAAGATGCAACTTTGGCTGAAAAACTAGGATTCAACGCGTTTTCTTTATTTAAAGACTACAAAATGGCGTTATTCTTTTTGTTTTCCATGTTTTTGGGAGCGGCGCTTCAGCTGACCAATATGTATGGAGATGTTTTCCTTTCAGATTTCGGTAAAATCCCGGAATACGCCGAAAGTTTCATGGTGAAACGCTCCACGATTATCATGTCGATTTCCCAGATTTCAGAAACGCTCTTTATCCTTGCGATTCCTTTCTTTTTAAAGAAATATGGAATCAAAAATGTGATGCTGATCTCCATGTTTGCATGGGTTTTAAGGTTTGGTCTGTTCGCATTCGGAGTTCCGGTAGGATTCGGATTAGGGCTGATTGTTCTTTCCTGCATCGTTTACGGAATGGCTTTTGACTTTTTCAATATTTCCGGCTCCCTTTTCGTGGAAACCACTACTGATTACAAAATCCGCTCCTCTGCACAGGGTTTGTTTATGATGATGACCAATGGTTTTGGGGCAGTGATGGGAAGTTTGGTGAGTGGTTGGTTGATCCAAAAGTATTTCACCCTGCCAAACGGTGACAAAATGTGGCATGAAATCTGGCTGGTTTTTGCGGCGTACGCCTTGGTGATTGCGATTCTTTTCGCCATCATGTTCAAACACAAACACAATCCGGAGGAATTGCAAGAAATCAAGCACTAGTTAACTTTTATAAAGCAAAACACACTTTTTATCAGGTGTGTTTTTTTTCGTAATTTGGCTCAACTATTTTTAAACAAAATTTATTAAAATGGACAACGTGATTCAAATAAAAAATAGTTTGATTGAGCGTATTAAATCTTCAAATAATCTGAAGTTTTTAAACGCCCTTCAGATCCTTTTTGATTCTGCTGAAGAAGAGCTTTTCCAATTAAGTGAAATTCAGAAAGAAAACATTGATAAAGGAAGAGCGGATATTGAAAATGGTCGTTTTCAAAGTAATGAGCAAATGTTCAGCGAAATGAAATCATGGCTGAAAAAGAAATAATTTGGTCAACTAGAGCCACAGTCGAACTAAGGGAAAATCTCTCGTTTTATAATGAAAGAAATGGAAGTGTTTTATACAGTGAAAAATTATTGAAAGAAATAGAAAACCTGATGAAATGCTTTCAAAGAATGAATTAATAGGAAGACTGTGCAGTAATAAAAAACACGAATAATTGTCAAGAAAGTGTATCTGATCTTTTATGAAGTTCAATACGATAGAATCGAAATACTATCGTTTTGGAACAATTTACAAGATCCAAAAGAGAGGTTAAATCTGTAAGAAATTTGAAAATGCAAATAATTAAATTATAATCTAAAATCAATATGAAAGAAGTATTCATCGTATCTGCAGTAAGAACACCCATGGGAAGTTTCCTCGGAAGTTTGGCAAGCGTTCCGGCCACAAAATTAGGTTCCACCGCAATCAAAGGCGCATTAGATAAAATCAACCTCGACCCGAATTTGGTTCAGGAAGTTTTTATGGGAAACGTTCTTCAGGCAGGAGAAGGACAGGCGCCCGCTCGCCAAGCAGCTTTGGGAGCAGGTTTGCCCAATAAAGTTCCATCAACCACCGTTAATAAAGTTTGTGCTTCGGGAATGAAGTCCGTGATGTTGGCGGCCAATTCCATTAAAGCCGGAGACCAGGAAATCGTGGTTGCCGGTGGAATGGAAAATATGTCCTCGGTTCCGCACTACTATCACGCAAGAAATGCAACAAAATTAGGCGATGTGAAAATGCAGGACGGAATGGTCCTCGACGGTTTGACCGATGTTTACAATAAAGTCCACATGGGAGTTTGCGCTGAAAAATGCGCCGCGGAATATGGACTCACCAGAGAAGACCAAGATAATTTCGCGATAGCATCTTACCAACGTTCCGCAAAAGCCTGGAGCGAAGGAAAATTCAAAGAAGAGGTTGTTCCCGTAGAAATTCCCCAAAGAAAAGGAGAACCCATCATTTTCGGTGAAGATGAAGAATATAAATCAGTCAACTTCGAGCGCATCGGAACTTTGCCTACCGTTTTCCAAAAAGACAACGGAACCGTAACAGCAGCAAATGCGTCAACACTAAACGACGGTGCTTCAGCATTAGTATTGATGTCCAGAGAAAAAATGGAGGAACTTGGTTTGAAACCTTTGGCAAGAATCGTTTCCTACGCAGACGCTGCACAGGAACCGGAATGGTTTACCACCGCACCTTCAAAAGCACTGCCAATCGCTTTGGAAAAAGCAAACCTAAAACTTTCAGACATTGATTTCTTTGAATTCAACGAAGCGTTTGCAGTGGTAGGTTTGGCGAACAACAAAATCCTTGGATTGGATGCTTCAAAAGTAAACGTCAATGGTGGTGCGGTTTCCTTGGGACATCCACTCGGAAGTTCAGGATCCAGAATCATCGTAACCTTAATCAACGTGCTCAAACAAAACAACGGAAAATACGGTGCAGCCGCCATTTGTAACGGTGGAGGTGGCGCAAGTGCAATTGTCATTGAAAATATTTAGTTTCATGTTTCATGTTTCATGTTTCAAGTTGATGTGTTAAAAATTCAAGATTATGGCTACAATTAAAAGGTTTGAGGATTTGGAAATTTGGCAAACTGCTAGAAAGCTTTGTGTTAATATTTTTAAACATTCCAAAAAGAGCAATTTTAATAATGATTTCAAATTTCGAAATCAAATATTAGCATCTTCAGGTTCGGTGATGGATAATATTGCGGAAGGCTTCGAAAGAGATGGAAACAGTGAGTTTAAGCAATTTCTTTCCATTGCAAAAGGTTCTTGCGGAGAAACAAGATCTCAATTGTATCGTGCTTTTGATTTTGAATATATCCACGAAGAAGATGTAAAGCAGCTCATAGAGGAATATCAGAACCTCAGTGGAAAAATCAAAAACTTTATTGTTTATTTGCAAAATTCCGAAATTAAAGGAAATAAGTTCAAATAAGAGCTGGACTCAACTTGAAACTTGAAACCTGAAACTTGAAACCAGAATTATGAAACCTGAAACAAAAGAGAATTCAATAAAGAACAATCCCAAAATAATGAAAGCGTGGGCGCTTTATGATTGGGCAAATTCCGTTTATTCATTAGTCATTACTTCCACGATTTTTCCGATTTATTTCTCCATTCTTACCACGATACGGGAGAAGAGTGAATTCGTGCAGGAAACCGGAAAATGGATCAAAGTTCCGGAACGTTACACGATCAATGTTTTCGGTACGGAATACCAACCGGACGCGGTTTATGGCTATTCGCTGACGATCTCGTTTCTGATTGTGGTATTGCTTTCGCCGATTTTGTCGTCATTGGCGGATACCATTGGGAATAAAAAGTCTTTTCTGCAGTTTTTCTGTTACCTCGGTGCCACTTCCTGCATGGGATTGGCAATGTTTACCGGGATGCAGAACGTTTTTCTGGGATTGCTGTTCAGTATTACGGCGAGTGTCGGATTTTGGGGGAGTTTGGTTTTTTATAACTCATTTTTGCCCGATATCGCAACTCCGGACAAACAGGATGCGCTTTCTGCGAGAGGTTATGTTTACGGCTAAATCGGTTCGGTGATTTTGGTGATTATCTGTTTGGTGCTGATTCAGGTTTTGGCTAAAGACGCAGAACAGGCAAAAATTTACACCAGGATTTCCTTCCTTTTGACAGGAGCGTGGTGGTTTGGATTTTCTCAATATACGTTCAAATATTTGCCGCAATTTGGTAATGTGAAAGACCAGCTGCCGAAAGATCTGGTCTTGTTGAACTATAAAAACATCTTCAAAAAACATGAAGAACAGGGAGGTTTGTGGGAAGTCCTGAAAGACAATATCGCTTTCTATATCGATATTACCAGGCAGAGTTTCCGCGAGTTGTTCAAGGTGGGGAACAAGTTGTTCAAGGACAGAAACCTGAAATTCTTCCTTTCCGGCTTCTTCTTTTACAGTGTCGGGATGCAGACTATTTTCCTGATGGCGACACTTTTCGGGAAAAGTGAAATCAACATGGCGCAAGAAAAACTGATTATGACGCTTTTAATAATCCAGATTATTGCAATCGTAGGTGCGCTGATTTTTTCCCGACTTTCCCGAAGAATTGGCAACAAAAATGTGATTTCAATTGCGATTATTCTTTGGATTGTGGCCTGTTTGTCGGCTTATTATTTAAAGAAGGAAAACCCGAATGTGGAATACCAATTCTATGGAATTGCGGGAATCATCGGTTTGGTGATGGGCGGTTTACAGGCGATGTCGCGATCCACTTATTCCAAACTGCTTCCTGAAAACGGAATGGATAACACCACCTATTTCAGTTTCTATGACGTGCTCGAGAAAATCGCCATTATTTTAGGAACCTTCATTTTCGCCACCATGATCGAGAAATACCACAATATGCGTTACTCGGCATTATCGATGTCGCTGTTTTTCTTTGTGGGACTGGTTTTGATTCGGTTTGTTAAGTTGAAAGTGATTCAGGAGAAGGAAGTGAATTAAATGGCGTGGAAATGTTTAAGGTTGATTTTGTAGATTTGCTTAAGAAACAATCAGATAATGGAAACTTTAATTATTCAATATGACATCTTAATCAAAGAAAAGTTGTTGAAATTGCTTAGTACATTTTCGGAGAAAGAGCTTGAAATTATTGGAAAAGACGAAAAGTCAACGCAAATTGGAAAAGAACTTCAAGAGGATTATGACTATATAGTTCGGGAAGATGCCGAGTTTTATAATCACGATGACGCCATAGAACAACTAAAGAAATGGAGGGAAGAATCAAGGAGATAAAATACTCAAAGAGATTCCTTCAGAAATTATTCAAGCAAACGAAATTTATTGCGAGAGACAAACCCTACGCTGCAGAAAAATTTGAAATAGAATTACTCCGGGAAACTTTGAAGATTGCTCAAACTCCCTTCGCCTATAAGAAATCTCCTTTTTTCAATGATGAAAATATTAGAGAAATGATTTTCAAGGGATATCGTGTGGTTTTCAAGATCTTCGAAACGGAGATTAAGGTTTTTGGCTTTAACAAATGGGAAGAAACCCTTAAAATGTAAGAATCAAGGATTTCTCAAGTTGCAGCTCATTTTATCGCAATATCGTTCAGTCGAGGTCTATCAAAAAAAATAAATTTTTGTCCGATACCTTTTAAAGCGAAGCGTCCTTCATTCCTGGACTAAGCTTCAATTCATTTCAACTATCGCAACCATTGCACCATGCAACAATTTTTTCCGTATCTTTGCCTCATAAAATCAAGCGGTTAATCTTATAATGACCAATCCTTTATTTTACGCTAAAATCCTGCTGTTCGGCGAATACGGAATCATCGAAGATTCCCAGGGTTTGACTTTGCCCTACAGTTTCTATAAGGGAACACTGAAATTTTCCAATCTGGAGAATGATTTCGAAAAGAAGTCGAATTCGTCTTTGCAGAAATACGCGGATTATCTCAAAAACCTTCCGGTTTCGGAAAAATTCCAACTTGATATTTCTACATTTCAAAAAGATATTGAAAAGGGACTTTTCTTCGATTCCAATATTCCGCAAGGTTACGGAGTGGGAAGTTCCGGCGCATTAGTGGCTGCTATTTTTGAGAAATATTCCGTGAACAAACTTCAACCAGAAACGATTTCCAAAGACGAACTGAAGGATCTGAAGAAAGTTTTCGGTGAAATGGAAAGTTTCTTCCATGGTAAAAGTTCGGGGATCGACCCGTTGATCTGCTACATGAACCTTCCGATTCTCATTGAAAATAAAGAAAATGTAGATAAAGTTTCCATTCCACAAAGTGCGGAAGGAAAGGGTGCGATTTTCTTAATCGATTCCGGAATGACAGGCGAAACAGGACCGATGGTACAGATTTTCTTTGAAAAAATGAAGACCGAAGGTTTCAGAAAAACGCTGAAAGAAGAGTTCATCCGCTACAACAATGCCTGCATCGACGCATTCCTGAAAAAAGAAATGAATCCGCTGTTCCGAAACCTGAAAAACCTTTCGATTTGGGCATACGAACATTTTAAACCCATGATTCCGGAAAGCATCAACAATATCTGGAAAAAAGGTCTGGACACGAACGCTTACTACCTTAAACTCTGCGGAAGCGGCGGCGGCGGTTATATTTTGGGTTTTACCAAGGACTACCAAAAAGCCGAAAAAATGCTGGAGGGTTTCAACAAGGAAGTGATTTACCGATTCTGATCATTCCAAAAATCGCCAATAGTTTTTCATGGTTTAAAATATTAATTTACTTATTGGCGTGAATTCACCCGAAAATAAATATCTTAAAAAGTCTCCATCCTCCGTGGAGGGTTTTAGAGAGGGGTCCAATCTCTTCGCTTACAGAATTTCGCAACTCGTGGGTTTCCTTTTGGGAGCCAGGGTTTTCGTGACGGTATTGCTGACTTTCGCGCTTTATGTTTCCACATTTTTCCTTTTTAACCAAGAGGAAAGTCTCAGGAATTTCGTGTTTGATTTCAGGGTGCACGGGATTATTTTCTGTGCGGTTCTCAGCATTTTGGCGGGCGGAATTATCAACCAGTTTTATGACCGCGAGAAAGACCGAATCACAAAACCTTTCCGAACCCGGCTGCAGACTTTCTTCAAGCAGAAATATTTTCTATATGCCTATCTTTTGCTGAACACGGTTTCGCTCACCGTTGCATTTTTGATCTCGCCGCGGGTTTTCCTTTTCTTTCTGATTTACCAGTTTGTCATGTGGTTTTACAGCCATAAATTGAGTAAAATTCTGATCCTGAACAATATTACGTTTGTGAGTTTGACGCTTTATCCATTTTTTGGAATGCTGGTTTATTACCAAACTTTTTCGATGAAGGTTTTTCTGATGGCGGTTTATATATTTTTAATGCTTTTAATCATCGACATCATCAAGGATACTTTGACTAAAAATGGAGACAAAGTTTTCGGTTACACTACAATTCCGAATTTCTTTGGCAAAAAAGTAACGAATGTGATTGTCGTTCTGCTGCTCATTTTCGCGCAACTGATTTCGGCGTTAGTGGTCTCCGAAAAGGGTTTGCACGGAATCCTGAGCTATTATTTTGCCTTCAGTATTTTCGTCCAGATTCTTTCGGTTTATTTGGTGCTCCTTAAAACGAAACATTCCAATTTCATTAACTTAAATATTTTGCGGGTATGGATTCTGATCGGAATTTTCGCAATGTTGGCGAATGGTATCCAGCAGAAATACGAATTGCGAAATGCGAATTACGAATTGCGATCCCGATAACTATCTGGAAGAATTCGAAACCTGTCTGCCGAGAGGAAGTTTGGAAGTACTCAAGAGTAACCGCAGAACCGAGTTTTGAATGGCAGGTGAACTTATTTCAAAAACCGTATTTCCGTATTTTAATTCGTATGTCTATTTTCTAACTTCTAATTTCGTACTTCGCAATTCCTAAAACCCTATCTTTGCAAAAAATTTTCAGAAAATGAGCCGAGACAACGAAAAACCGAAAAGACCGAGAATTTCTTCCTCCAGACCAGCAAGACCTTCCGGCGGAAGTTCGCGAACTGCTTCCTCTCGACCAAGAAAATCTGAAGATTCGGAGGAAAAGAAAGAACCGAAAGCCAAAAGAGAACCAAGACTTTTGTCCCAGTCTGAAGCAAGATCTTTCGAAAGATCCATCGAAAGAACTTCAAGAAAACCAACAGGAAAGAGAACCGGCAAATCTTTTGATACCCGAGATAAATACGAAAAAGGCGACCGAAAATTCGGCCCCAAAAAGCCTTTCAATAAATTCGACGATAAAAACGAAGACCGCGCAAAATCTTTTGTTCAAAGGAGAAAGCTGAACAAAATTGATAAGGATTTGCACAAAGACACGATCCGTCTGAACAAATACATCGCCAATTCCGGAATCTGTTCCAGAAGAGAAGCCGATGAATTAATCACCCAAGGATTGGTGCAAGTGAATGGAGTGGTGATCACCGAAATGGGATACCAAGTTCAGAAAACGGATAAAGTGGTTTTTGACGGACAGGGAATTACCCCCGAAAAACCGGTTTACGTTTTACTGAACAAACCGAAAGGGTACATCTCCACCACGAAAGATGAAAAAGCCAGAAAAACGGTGATGGATTTGGTGGCAAACGCTTCACCATACCGACTTTTTCCCGTAGGAAGGTTAGACAGAACCACCACCGGTGTCATTCTTTTGACCAATGATGGACATTTGACCAAAAAGTTGACCCATCCTTCGTTTAACATGAAGAAAATCTACCACGTCACTTTGGACAGAAAACTCGACAGAGCTGATCTGAACGCCATTGCGGAAGGAATCCGGCTGGAAGAAGGAGTCGCGGAAGTGGACAACATTTCCTATATCGACGGAAAACCGAAGAACGAAGTCGGCATAGAAATCCACATCGGCTGGAACCGTGTGGTACGCAGAATTTTCCAGAAATTAGGTTATGAAGTGGAGTCTCTTGATCGAGTGATGTTCGCAGGATTGACCAAAAAGAACGTGAAACGCGGCTATTGGAGAATCTTGACGGATTTGGAAGTGAACAATTTGAAGATGCTATAAAGATCCCTGAATTCAGAATTAAAATTTCCCGCCTCTTGAGCGGGAAATTTCATTAAACACTAAAAAACTAAACTATGAAATATTTTAAATTGCTTATTCAGCCGCTTGTCGTCTGCTCATTATTCTTTTAGCTGATTCTGATGCTACCACCAAACCCGCTCCCATCATAATTATATCTTTAATGACGAGTCTTCCTGCTGCGGATAAATACGGAAATCCAAAGTCAGTTCCGCCTAAATTTGGAACCCAGGTTTCCGGTGTGGTAATAAGGAAACTCAACGTCACGATTGACATTCCGAAAGTCAACATTCCGCCCCAGATCCCGATTTTCGGAAACCATATTCCGAGCAGAACCAGAATTCCCAAAACCACGATCACTGTTCCCAAACCATAGGAGAAAACATAAGTGCCGTTTGCTTTATGCCATTCGATATTTTCGGGAACTACTTCGCCTTCCTTGTTTTTGTGGAGTTTGTAATTATCGGCATCGCTTACCTTTTTATTGAGCATGAAACTCATCACGGGCGAGTTTGCGACGAATGGAATAATGCCGTCCGCTTCGTACTGAAAAGCCTTTAAACCGCCAATCCACGCCATCACGATGAATATTCCGATTCTTACAAAATTGATCAATTGTCGCTGCGAACCAGCCAAAAAATGAGTAATCTTTTCCATATCTTTCATCAAAAAAGCTTTGCAATTTGCAGAAGTAATCCTTAAAGAAAACCTTTGTGCAAAGCGTTGCGGTTTTTTACTTTCTAGATTTTCTTTCAAACAACTTTGCAAAAATACTTCTGATCCAACCCCCAAAAAATGGAAAAATCTGCCCATTGCATAGACAGATTTGGATTTTTTCACTAAATACTTTCCCTTTCTGTAGATAAGAAAAATCGAAAATCAAACTTAATCTCAAATGCTGTAAAAAAATCTTTGTCTATCGTCAATAAGCGATAGCGCCTTTGTTTAAAATATTTATAAATCTTTGTTTGGCCATTTGCGAGTATTTCTTTTTCGAGTGTTTCGCAAAGAGAAATATTTCTCACAAAAAACAGTGTTTTGCAGCACGCTTCATCAGCGAACTTTTTCGCAATCTTTGCTTTCTCCAATATGCAGATTAATATTAAAATCTTTGCGTTGAATTATTATAAAGAAATCATTCGTGCA
>NZ_LFNG01000003.1 GCF_001045435.1 Chryseobacterium koreense CCUG 49689
TCATCGGTGAAAAAACCATTGCCGACGCCATTCTGGACCGCCTTGTCCACCAATCTCACCGACTGGAACTTCAGGGCGAATCCATGAGAAAAAAGAAACGCATCAACAAACAGTAATTTTTATCTAAATTTGAACCTACATTAACACATGAAAAAAGCAGTTCACTGAATGAAAAAAGGGGTGGTCAGTTTACTCCGAAATTAGGTGGTCAGTTTAAACCGAACTTAGGTGGTCAGTTTAAATTGAAACTGGGTGGTCAATATCACCGAAGTTTCCAAATTAATGCCACTAACGAAAATTTTTTCTTGCGGTTAACAGATCCAGCTAATTGGCAAACTTCTAAATACGGTCAATTATTTATTACAGGTTTAGAACAAAACCAAATTAGTTTGGTAGTGAGTAAAGAGTTTGCGAGTAATAAACATGGGGATTATCAGCAAATTGGTGTGCCGTTTTTTGATAAGGAATTTGGGACATTACAATCTGAAATTAATACTGTTTTCACTAATCAAAGATGGACCAAAACGGAAATTCTTAAATGGAATAACAGCTTAATTCAATTTGATGGGTCGATCATCCCGGCTACTCCGATCAATTCTGCAGAGACTCCAGGGATCACCGTTGAGCTCACGGATAAAACAAAATTTGAAGACCGGGCTTCTTATTACGCACTCGGAACGGGAGGTGGTCTGATCCCAGAAAATGTAAGTGTTATAAACGGAATTCCTTACGCAGACCATCTGACTTTACTATTAAGTCCCCAAACAGTTCAGTTTGGCTCTAATGGAACCGGAACAAATTTATACAGAGAAAAATATAACACGTATGTCAGTGATATTTTCGAAATAGAAAATTCGTGGCAACAGACTTACGGCAAGTTTATCTATCAATTTTCTAATCCCTTTCTCACGAACCTGGATCTGTCTTTAATAGGAATAAATGAGACGCTGCTGGGCGCAGTAGTTGGCGACAATAATAATATTGATAACATTTGGGGAATTGCCGTCAATCCAACTAATGTCCATTTCAGTACCGCCTCAGGAACAACTTCAAACTACGCCGCTAATCAAATCGTGACCTTCGATATCAACAACCGTCCTGTGGGTAATATCAATGCATTGGTGATAAAGCCTCTTGGTACTTTTAAAATAAAATTACGCAATAGTACTCCAGCCATTTTGAATTTTGATAATCTTCGAAGATTTTCAAATATTCCCCGACAGGAAAACATTAATTATCATGTAAACGCAAACCTGATAAATGGCACTTCGGTAAAGCAGTTAGGCGTCTTGTTATTAGATGATAATTACAATCAGATTGGTGAAACTTACTATGCCCTAGCTCCTCATTTTAAAACTGGGAACAATGAAAACCCAAGTGAATACTCAGTTCAGGCCCAGGCCAGCAATTCAGGTCTAATAAGTTCTTACGAAGAAAATACTCAGACCGGAGGTATAGATGAAAATTTCGCCACGAAATACAGGCTCTACATCAATGAAGCGAATGAAGGAGATTTCGAAGGGAAAAAAGTTTCAATGGCCGTTTATGGCGGTAAATATTTGAAATTCGAAATCCGTGAAAATGCCCAATTAGTTGCAGAAGGAAATTTATCGACAAACAAAAAATTCTTTTATGAGATTGACGGCGGTGAAAAAATAGAAATTAAACAAGGCGACACCGTTCCCCTCATTGCCCAAACATATGGTCTTTATTATGGCACTCCCAAAACACTTTCGTCCTCTACATCGATTAAAGCGAATCGAACGGTCGTAACATACAACCCGAGTATAAAGAGCTATGTGGTCTTATTCGATCCGGAATGGCAGAGCGCTCAAGTTACTGTTTTTGATATGAGCGGACGTCTCGTTACAGAGACTAATAATATTGAGCCATCAACCCCATTTGTTATTGAACTGAACAATAGTATAAAATCCATGTACACGGTTCAAATCATTTCAAACAAAGGTGAAACTGTAATTTCTAAAATAATATTAAACAGATGATAATTTTTTTGAAAAATAAATTGATGAGATTGTGTCTGGTTGCCTTAATAGTATGCAATGGTATTCTTAATGCGCAATTCAAAGACAATGTTTATATGGAACAAAAACAGTCTGTCGGAGGTGACGGACCGGGCGCACCACCGGATTTCGGCGGTGGGAACCCCACGGTTTCTATTGACCAATTTATCCCATTCCTGTTAGCGTTATCTGTGTTTATGATTGTTTATGTCGGTCTTCATAAAAAGTATGGTAGAAAAATCAGAAACAATAAAATTTCGGATAGATAAGGAGAGGAAACAGGTTTGGATAAATTTCTGTTCAGAAAGGCAGATCACACTAACCAGTTTTATCGTCAACTCGGTAGAGGGAAAACTGTTAGATAACGAAAGGAGAGAAGTACTGGCGTTCATCGAAAAACAAGATTATCTATTTGTGAAAATAGAAACTAATATTAATCAAGTAGCGAAAATGGTGAACGGACAAAAGAATATCTCCGAACCGGAGCTTAAGAACTTTTCGGAAACGCTTCGTCAGCTGATACTTCTAAAGATAAGGCAGAATGAAATATTTGAAAAGATTTATTCTATGCTTGCGAAATGATCGTAAAAATTATGCCGGCGGCAGGTTCAAGTTTCCCAGGGGTGAATTACAACGATAAAAAAATTACCAATGGAAAAGGGGAATTGATGTCGATGAAAAACTTTCCTTCTTTCATTAATGAATCGAGTGGTAAAGAACAAGTAAGAGATTATTTAAGGGCCATTTCAATAGGAAACAAAAAGATAATCAAACCTCAATTTCATGCCATGATTTCCACAAAGTTTCAGGAACATTCCAAAGAACAACTTGCCGAAATCGCAGAAAACTTCATGAGTGAAATGGGATACGGGAAACAGCCTTTTACCGTAGTTTTTCACAATGACACAGATAATAACCATGTCCACATCGTATCGACAAGAGTAGATAAGACTACCGGAAAAAAGATCCACGATAGTTTTGAAAAACTGAAATCGCAAGAAGCATTAAGTAGAACCCTTGAACAACTATACCATCTTAAACCCGATGAGGAACTTGATAAATTATTGAATTATAAAGTCCGCACTTTCAAGCAACTGGAAACTTTACTTGAAAGAAATGGTTTCAAAATGATTAAAAACAAACTGGATGAAAATGCTTTTGATATCCTAAAGAACGGAGTGACCCATAGGACAATAAATATTGAGAGAATAAATTTTGCGAAGAATCAAAATGACAGCAGGAAGAATCAGATAAAAGCAATCTTAATAAAGTACAAAGATCTTCATTCCAACAAAGTGTTTAGGGTTGAAGACAAGAGAAAACAAGAATCAGTATTTCCTGCAACAAAAAATAAGTTTGGCGAAAATGAACTTAAAATAAGGTTGGAATTTGAAAGTGAACTGCAGCAGAAACTGAGGCAATTATTTGGGATAGACATCGTGTTTCATCACAAAGATAATGACCAACCATTTGGATATTCGTTGATCGATCATAAATCACATAGAGTCTATAAAGGTAGTGAGGTATTAAAAATGAGTGAACTGTTTGGGTTTACCAAGGAGAAAGTTGACAAACGCCTTTTCGAGCATTTGAAGGATTTTACTATTCCAGATAGAGAATCAAAATTGATTCTGTTGGGCTTTTTAAATAAAAATAATCCGGAAGCGAACCTGCAAGAGTGTATGCTTTTTGAAAACAGAGCGAAGAAAGATCTTGAAACCTATAGAGGAATCCAAAGCGAAGTTAGAAATCATTTAAAAAATAAAGCAGACAAAAATAGTGATGATGACAATGTTTCAATTATAAGAGGTGGGAGTGGAAAAACCTATGCTATTAGCATAAAATACCGTTTTGTTGTTGAAGTGCAGAGTTTGATTGGAGAGAAGGAATATCAGAGAATATTAAATTCAGAAATAGGCAATAGTGAAAAATCACAACATGAAAAACATTCCAGAAGTGAAGTAATGAAAGCTGTAGATGAAATGCTTTTTGAAGTCATGAAAACTTCAGGAACACCAAAAGATCCCGGAGAAAACGAACTCAAAAGGAAAAGAAGAAAACGGAAATAATAAAAATACGCATGATAATCACTTTTGCAACTCAAAAAGGAGGTACGGGGAAAACTACACTTGCAATCACTTTTGCGAATTACATTTCCACCATCTCAAAAAGGAAAATAAATGTTTTCGATTTTGATTATCAAAAGTCATTTTACCAGAAATGGAAAGAGGATGAATTATTGGATCTGCCCAAATTATATGATGTTGAAATTATAGGAGACGAAGTAGAGCAACCTTTTTCAGACTACGAAACGATCTTGGATTTGAAAGATAATGATGACATCAATCTTTTTGATCTGGCCGGTACGCTTGATGCAAAGTACAGTGATTTATTGATTTACAGCGATTTTATCATCATTCCATTTGAGTATTCAGATGTGTCTGCAAAGTCCACATTGGTATTTGTGAATTTTTTAGGAATGCTGGAAAGTCAGGCAGAGCGGGTTTTCATTCGCTCGAAATATGACAAAGGCTATAAATATCTAAATCAGGAAGGAATGGACGCTGAAATACAAAAATACGGAACACTACTAAAAAGTCCAGTGTTTAAAAGAAATTGTCTGCAAACAATTAATACCAGGCAACTGAACTATGAACAGAAGTACGCGGTTAGAAATTCATTTAATGAAATAATCACCTGTATCAATGAAACCCTGGATACCAATATTTAATCCCATAATTCACTACCAATCTTTTGAAAAACTATTGAATATGACAAAATTTCTAATCATTCTTCTCGTGCTTTACTTCCTTTACTATATCGGAAATATCGTGTACGATCTATTCGTGAAAAAGGAATCTACTTTAGTTACCGAGGAAATTAATGTCTTTTCGCTGGTAGAATTTGAAGAGCAAAATAGAGATGCAGTAACAACCGTCGGAATAGAAGATGTAGAAAATCTGAATACGCCGAAATCATTTAACAAAAAAGAGTTTCCAGTTGACACTGAAATTTCGGAAGAAAGAGAAGATATAGAAGTTTGGCGACAAAGATTTGAATCGGAACAAAATATAGATTCATTTGATTCTGGGACTCTAGAATTTGTTGGAGATGATAATAATTTGGATGAAGTAATTGGGGCCGAAAGAAATGAGGCGAATCTCCGAGATGAAGCTGAGAGCGAAGCGAATCAGAATCTTCGCAAAATCAACAACGATAGATGGTTCCAAATGTTGAATGATGCAGAAACGACCGTGCAAATGATTTCGAATACGAACGGCCATAAAGTCTATCAGGCAGCAGGATTTTAAAAATTACAATTTAAACCTTAAATATTTTAAAGAAGATGATTCAAAATTTAAAAAAACACAAAATGATGAAAAGAAGTTTAACTGCTTTTGCAGTACTCTTTTCCTTGAGTACGGCGCTTGCGCAATCTGGTGGAAGTGCTGCATTGGGCGCCGCTGCAACTACAATTTCAGGTTATATGAATGATCTTGGATTACTGATTTACGCAATCGGTGCTATTGTAGGAACGGTTGGTGGAATCCGGATTTATAACAAATGGACGAATGGAGACCAGGACATCAACAAAGAGATTGTTGGTTGGGGCGGTGCCTGTATTTTCCTACTGTTAGTTCCGACTTTTATTGCAGCAATATTCTAGTGGGGTATTTTCTTTATAAGGGGCTTAAAAAACCCCTTATATTTTTCGGACTGAAAGATAAATACATCTACTATGCAATGGGTTCAGCGATTGGCGGACTCCTCACCGTCGCAATTCTTTCCTCACTATTTGGGATTTTCGGAATGCTCATCGGAGCCGCAATTGGTGGAACCGGAGTTTTTCTCAGTTACAAAACACAGGATTCTAAAGGGCTGTACAATAAAACAAAGAACGAAAAAGAGCTTCATATCATTCCATCCAACCTCAAAAATATCAAGTATAGAACACTAAAAACTAAGCTCTAATTTCAAAAATCTACATATGAATTTAAAGAAAAAGACATTTGAAATTCCGTTTATCGGTTACGATTATGGAAAAGACAATAATTGGAATTTTGATGCACTTATTGGGCAGTTTGGTAATCCAATTATTGGAATCCAGATTAAAAATAATGTGGAACAATATTCTGCGGATCCGGATGCCTATCTTCAATTTCATACCATTTTGAACCAAGTTGTTGCAATCATCGGTGAAAATCATATCGTACAAAAGATTGATATTTTCAGCAAAAAAGAATATGTGGCAGAAAGATCAAACGAATTTCTGCAAGAAAAATATTCAGAACATTTTGATGGAAGACTTTTTAAAACAATTGACACGCTTTTATTGTTCACAGACATTGTAGATCAAAACTCAAAGAAGAATACCTATAAATATTCTGCAAAATCTTATAAAGTGCTTAGAGACAAATGTCTTAAGATATTCATGTTGCTTTCTCAGAATGAATGCGCCCCGCAGTTTCTGAAAGAAAAGGATTTAGAGTACTACATCAACGGTGTTCTTACGGTGAACTTTGCGAAAACACCTTCATTTAATAATATCAAAGCCACGAGTGAGCATCTGATTATTGGTAAACAATTCGTAAAAACAATCAGTTTTGTAGATGTAGAAAAAATTGAGTTGCCTTCTGAAATTGAGACCTATTCCTATTTAGGTGGAAATGGCTCCGCATCAGAAACTGCGGTGGATAATTTTTCTTTTATCAATGAGTTGGAAGACTATAATACCATTATTTATAATCAAATTATTTCCATTCCTCAGCAAGCACCCAAGCAACGGGAACTAGAAAAAAAGAAGAAAAAACACGAAGGGGTAGCAAATAATTCACCATCTAATGCCATTGTAGCGGAGGAAATAGAGGAACTCTTACACAATATTGCAATGGACGGTCAACTGATAGTCGATGCTCATTTTTCAATATCCTATTCCACAGATTCGCTGGAAAAAATGGAAGAAACCCAGTCTCTGATTGAGAACAAACTGTTTATGAAAGGGATTATTGTTTCGCAAAATTCATACAATCAGTTGGAACTATTTAGATGTTGTATTCCAGGCAATGCGGTGGAATTAAAATCATACGATCTTTTTACAACGACAAGCGAAGCGGCGCTTTGTTTTTTTTTTAAAGAAAGTTACCCCGTGAATGAAGATTCCAATTTCTACCTGCGATTTACCGATCGACAAGGAGTTCCATTAAAGATTGATCCTTCAGATTTACCCATGAAAACCGGCAGGATAAATAACAGAAATAAGTTTGTACTTGGTCCGTCCGGTTCGGGTAAATCTTTTTTGATGAATAATATTGTGGAGCAATATCTCACCTACAATTATGACGTGATCATTGTAGATACAGGCGATTCATATTCTGGACTTTGTGCCTATAAAGGCGGGCGATATATTCAATATACTGAAGAAAAGCCTATCACGATGAATCCATTTCTGATGGATAAGAATGAATTCAATATCGAAAAAATAGAATTTTTGAGCAATCTAATTTTTCTCATTTGGCAGGGAGCAGATGCATCGATGAGTTCTACTCAAAAATCAATATTAGATAATGTGTTGATGGCTTATTACCATCAGTTTTTCAATGGTGGAAGTGATTGGTTTGAGACCAAAACCTCGGAAGAATTATTTCAGTATCTGCGAAAATATAACATTCATGAGGAAGATATCTATGCGGAATACGAGAACGAAATCAAAGAAAAGGAAAATTATTATGATGTTTTAGAACTTGCATTTGATGCTTCTTCAACGGATATTAGAGATAAGGGAAGGAGGTTAATTCAATTATTCCATCCCGATAAAAACGTGAATAATCCGGATTATGATGTTTCTAAATTTTATAAAGTATTTGAAGCCTATGAAACTTTAAATGATGAGAAGAGAAGAAAAATTTATGACGAAACACAACTCATTATCACCAAGACAAAATCCATTATCAAACGCCCTGAAAATAGTGATGAATGGGATTTTGCAATTAGAAATGCATTAATAAAAAGAATCATCGAATTAGAAGAAAAACTTTCTGTTTCGGAATTGTCTTTCAATAGTTTCTATGATTACTGCGATCAATTTTTACCGATTTATTTGAATAATAAAAAACATAAAATTGATGAAAGTGAATTTAAACTTCGCACGTTTTTATTTGTTTTAAAAGATTTTTATAAAGGAGGAAGATATGGAACAACATTGAATGAAAATGCTGATAATACTTTGTTTGATGAACCTTTTATCGTATTCGAAATCGATAATGTAAAAGACAATCCCAAATTATTTCCCATCGTAACGCTCATCATCATGGATACTTTCATCCAGAAAATGCGCTTGAGGAAAGACAGAAGGAAAGCTTTAATAATCGAAGAGGCCTGGAAAGCAATCGCATCTAAATTAATGGGTGGATATATCCTTTACCTGTACAAAACGGTGCGAAAATTCTGGGGTGAAGCCGTGGTGGTTACTCAAGAGTTAGATGATATTATAGGAAATACGGTCGTTAAAGATTCTATCATCAATAATTCTGACACTTTTATATTATTAGATCAGACGAAATTCAAAGATAATTTTGACAAAATCGCTTCTCTTCTTTCCCTTAATAAAGTGGAACAGAATAAGATTTTCACCATTAATAATCTGAACAACAAATTCGGACGCAGTCGATTCAAAGAGTTTTATATAAAGCGCGGATCTAAAGGAGAGGTCTATGGAAATGAAGTTTCACTTGAACAATATTTGACCTATACCACAGAAAAGCCGGAAAAAATAGCCATTGAATATTACGCAGACCATTGTCAAAATTACGATGAAGCCCTTCAATTATTTGTCAAGGATTTTAAGAATCTTGATGATAAGATGGAAAACATGGTTGGCTTGGTGAATCTTTATCAACAACCATTGGATCAGGATGTATTTGATTATTACAATCATGTAAAAGAACAAAACAATCAACAAAGCATTTTGAAAATAATTGGTCAAGAACTACTGGATAGCCAAATGAATTTCAAAGAACTCCTTCAATCTAAAAAATTTAAATATGAAAAAGTTTAGCATTTCAGTATTGTTAATGGTTGGAAGTTTTGCCTTTGCTCAAAACACGTACATCGATGTAACTACGACGCTCGCTCTGAAACTATATTCTGATAATTTAGAAAATCAACAGGAAAAAACTTTGGAGCAGCAGACGAAATTACAGCAGGCTCAAACTTGGGTGAGTACTCAAATGACTGTTGCCAATAATATTCAAAACAAAGTATTAAAGGGTCTAAATGAAGTTTCCGGAACGCTTAAAAATGGAGTTCAGGTTGTGAGTATTTATAATGAGTTAGATCGATGCTTACAATATTCAAGCGACATTTTAGAATTGACAAGAGACAAACCACAATACTCAGTTTTTGGTGTGAAAGCAACGCAAAAAGCTTATGAACAGGTCATAAAATTGACCACCGATGTAACAGACCTATTAAAACCTGGAGAATTAAATCTTGCGACTGCGGGTGATCGGTACAAATTGCTTTTTTCAGTTTCGCAAAACGTAATCATGCTCAAAATCTGGTTGCTTGCCACGAAATTAAATATTGAACGAGCAATCAGACTGGGTTGGTTTCAATCGATAAATCCATTTCAAGGCTACATCAATACGGACCGAAGTATTGTGGAAAATATCATGTGGACTTACAAAAATAGATTTTAAAAGTAAAAAAGCGAGGCATGAAAAAGAGATTGATCCTTTCCATTATTTTACCTGCCATTTACGTGGTTTTAACATCTTCGGGTGGAAATACAACTCCGCCTTGGCAAAAGGAAAACGTGTCTTTTCCAATGATGAATCAAGAAATCCGGCACACGATGGAAGAGAATGATCGGCAGAAAACGATGAAAAATAGGCAGGATATTAATCTAACCACGGAAGTTGTAAACAAAAAACAATGGGAAAAATTTAAAGAAACCACCACCAAAATTCAAGAGAGATTACGATTGGTAGATTTTGCCATGCAAGCAATTCCAACAGGTTATGCCATTTTTTTGGAAAGTCAGAAAATCCAAGATATTCAATCGAAAATTATTACTGAAATCGAAACGGCTCCCTATTCTTTGATTGTGGTATTACCTGCTGAAATCAAGTTTGTAGATGATATGCAAATGGTGGTGAGATTACTTTCAGGTATCGTGCTTTCTTATGGCGCTATCAACCAAATGGAAAAAGCAGAAAGAAAAATCTTACTGGAATACGCATTAGGAGAGGTGACCAATTTGAGAAGAGATTCTCTTTTTATGTTAATGAAAGTTCGAGATATAAAACGGAAAGTAGAATGGACAAAATTTGTGATTCTTAATTATATCAATAAAGACAAACAGATTGTAGAACAAATTATTAGTCATTTTTAAATCAGTTTTATGAGAAATATTTTGCTGTTTACTCTTGCAATTTTTTGTTCTAATCTAAAATTATGCGCTCAAACTATTGTGTATAACGATCAATTGTTGATGCAAATTACCAAAAATCAAGCGGTTCGTTTGGCCAGCAATGATTCTTATCTAAACTCTTATGAAAAACAGAAAAAAACGTATGATGAAATCAATCAAAAAGTAGCACAAATCGTTGCTATTCAAAATTTCATCTATGATAAACTTACTAATGTGAATTCCGCCATTAAGCAGGGAAAACAATTGTATTATTTGTCCATAACCTTTGCTCAAATCGGCGTCAATGCAAATGATGTTTTGTCTCTCACCGTACAATATCCGGAATATGCCATTCTGCTGAATAGATTTTACATCGGTGCGGCACAGGAACTTTTGAAAATGCAATCAGAACTAACGAATGATATTCTGCTTGAAGAAAATGATTTTTTAATGGATCCTTATGACCGACAGGTGCTTATTCAAAATTTATCGACTAAAGCACAGATGATTAATGGGTATTTAGTATGCATAAAAATCAGACTGAAAAACGCTAAGAAAATACCTTATATCTACCAAATCCCAACCATCAATACGTATGTCAATTTAGATAGAATGATCGTAAAAGGAATAATCGAAAAGTACAAATTTATATTATCTGTAAAGTAATTAACTCCAGAGTATTTCACACAAAAATAAACACAATGATGAAAAAAAAATTTATAAAAACATTTTCACTACTGCTTTTCTCTTTCAGTACGATAGGTGTTTTCGGACAAGTAAAAAGGCTAAATGATCCTTCAATCGTTGCGCACAATAAGAGAATGGTGTTTGAATCTTGGGGAGATTTCCGACCCTATCCGAAGTATTTATTAGGAATACAGACCAACTTTGCTTACGCGACGGTTTGGGGTTGGCTTGCTCCGGCGAGAAACAGAGATTATAAAGACGGAGCAGATATCCGTCCATTAAAACCAACTGGTCTGGAAGTACAAAGACTTGTTGAACTGGAACTACAAAGAAAAGAAGCGGAAAAAATTAAAATTCAGGTTGATACACTTTATACTCGAAATGTTCAGGATTTAGCGCATTGGAGTTCCGCTACCGTTTCTGCTGATCCACTTTGGTTATTGTATTACAATCGAATGCTGAATCCATTAAATGCGTTTCCTGCAAATCCTCAAAATTACATTCAGTGGCAATTAAAGGATGATAAAACGTATCAAAACATGCTAGCAAATGGAGGGATTTCGCACCTAGAAAAAGAATTAGCCCTACTAAAAGATAAATACAAAAATTCTAGAACCTTGGATGTGCCACGCGGAAAAAGATTTCTTATGTATCATGAAACTTTAATTGGTTGGAGAAATTTTAAAAACCAGTTAAGAGCTTTCGATCAAAAAAACAATTTATTTCTCGACTATAAAAAATTGCTCACAATCTCCAAAACAAAATTAGGAACTGACTGGAATTCTGTAGATGTACAAATCGCGCAAAAAATAATGATTGAATACCATAATAAATTTTAAATTATGAAAAATCACTTCACACTAATCATTTGTATTGTCTTATTTCTTTTGCCAACCGTGGTATTCGGACAAACTGATGATACCGAAAGTTACAATAAACTGCTGCAATTTCTGAAAGGAGACGGTGCATTTGAAAAGTGGTTTATGGAGGCTTTTACCAAATTAGATACAACAATGGCGGCACAATCTGCCGGAGCGGTAATGCTTGGTCAGGCGATTGGTGGTTTTGGCGCACTATGTTATATGGGTTATCTCGGGTGGCAAATGCAGGAGGGAGCCAGACCATGGGAAGTAACACCAATGATCCGCCCTACAATTATTGCTTTTATATTAATGTATTGGGGTGCTTTTACAAGTATGATTCAATATCCACTGCAATCACTTGCAGAACCAGGAATTGCGCTTTTTCAAGATATAGAGAAAGATGCAAATGATCTGCGTGTACAAAGATTTATAAAGCAAAATCAAATTTTAGAAGTTTTAATTAAAACACAGGCTGAAGAAGAGGCAAAACAAGAAACTTTAGACAAACTGGAGAAAAAAGCAGACGACAGTTGGTTTGATATCGATGTCGATAAATTATTGGCACCTGCGAAAGAGTGGTACATGAAAATGGAATTTAAAATCCAAAAAACCCTGTCTGAAATTATAGAAGCGGTGTCCTTAACAATACTTCGGGTTTGTACTTACCTCATTTTCTTTATTCAAAAAATTTGGAGTTATGTTTTAATCGTTTTGGGTCCCATTGCCGTTGGAATGTCACTTATTCCAGGTTTTGAAAATTCATTTAATAATTGGGTCACCAAATTCATCAACATCAATCTTTACAGTTTTATCACTTACACCATAATTAATATTGGTCAACAACTCATTATGTCTGGTTATCAAATGGAACTGGATCGATACGCACTTATTATTGATTCAGCGGGTGTTGCAGATATGAATACGCTTCGGGTGTATGTTCAAAACAGCGGAATGATGTACACCGCGCTTTTTCCTTGTGTTGCTTACATCATAACTGGTATTGGAATTCTTATGGTTCCCTCAATCGCTGATTCCATTGTTTCCGCAGGTGGTGCTGGAATTATGAGCAAAGGTAAAGCAGCAGGTGGAACAGTTGCAAGTGTCGGTAGAGCAGCAACAGCGGCGGCAGTCGGAGGAACAGCAGGTGCAATAACGGCGGCAAGAGAAATTGCTAAATCAGTAAATAAAATGAATAAAAAATAGGTTAAAAATTAATTTGCAACCCTATTCTAATCTGAAATCACTTTAAAATGCTTGTAAAAAATATAGAACAAAAAATAAAAATCAATAAGGTTGTTTCCATAGCATCTATTCTGTTTGCTGTTTTGATTGTAATTGTAGGATTTGTTTTCGCCTATAAACTAGTCCAAGATTCCAGAAAATCACTTTATGTAATTGATAATGGCATACCAGTTTTGGTAAAGCAAACCGATGAACTTTTAAATAGACCGGTCGAGTATAAATCTCAAATTGAATTATTTCATCGCTTGTTTTTCACGCTTGCTCCAGATGACAGATACATTAAAGAAAATGTTGAAAAATCACTTTATCTCATTGATGATAGCGGTAAAAAAGAATATACCAATTTGAGAGAGAAAGGTTTTTATAATCAGATCATATCGGGTAATTCTCTTGTTACGGTTCGCAACGATTCGATAAAAATGGATTTGCCAAACAAGAAGTTTATCTACTACGGAACTCAAATGATTAATCGGAAAAACACTTTAATCATTAGAAAATTAATTACAGAAGGGAATTTTGAAGATATGATTAGAAGTCCCAACAATCCACATGGCGTTTTATTACGAAACTGGAGGATTTTAGATAACAGTGAATTGTCGAACAAAGCAAAATCAAATTACTAATGACGATGATAAAATATAATTCGATTAAAGAAAATCTACTTCGATTAAAAGAGTGGATTTACAATCATCCGAAGAAAGTCTATCGGTATGTGATGGTGGTTTTGGTAATTTCTTTTGGGCTGATTTTCATTCAATATTACTTTTTTACACCTCAAGTTTCTACGGGAATTAAAATTCCGACGATGTATTCTGAAAGTGACCAAGTAAAGGCGGATATGGAGAAAAGTGACCAGAAAATGAATGTCATCGTAAATGAACTCCAATCATTGAAGAAGAAAAGAGAAAGCGGTCCATTATCAAAAAATGACAGTCTGCGTATAGAATATTTGTTCCACCAATATCAAACTTTAAAAAATGGACTTTAAGAAAATTAATTTTAAACAACCCAAATATATTTTTCCATTGATCCTCTTGCCGGTCATTTTATTTCTCGGCTTCCAGACCACGAAATATATGGATAAAGAGAAGAAACCAGAAGAACTATCGCAAGACCTTTCTCTGAATTTGGGGGAAACGCAGGATTCCATTCTTTCAAAAAATGCTGCATATGATGATTTATTCGAAAGAGGAGATGGACGCTCAATGCTCGACGGTATTGATAAAGATGAGGACAGTTTGCAAAATTATTCTGACAATTTAGATGACAAGCAAAAGCGGTATATCGATTCTATAAAAATGGTAAGAAGTCTAAATAGTAGAGCAAATGGTAATGTTGGAAATGAGTCTTATTATAAACAAAACTCCCAAAGAAATTTTGATGAAAAAGATTTTCAACGTTCTGCAGAAATGATTAGGATGCTTAATAATGAAAGTAATGGAAGTGGGCAAAATCCGAATTCTGCTAACCAAAATAGTTTCAGATCGGCAAGAAATGAAGTCGAAAATGATCCGGTAAAGATGTTAAAAAAGCAAATGTTGATGATGGACTCATTGGAAAAAGCCAAAGATCCAGAATATCAATCGGCGCTTGCAGCAGAAAATAAGATAAAAATGAATAAAGAAAAGATGGCTGCCTTTCTAAATTCTACACTTCGCGTCGATAAATCTTCACTTAATCCCAGTTTTAATTCAATTGCCAAGAAAAACGGTGATAGTTTTATTAAAGCGGTGATTGATGAGAACACTAAAGGTTATTTAGGAAGTAGGATTAGATTCAGATTACTTGAAGACATAAATGTTGGAAAACACAAAATAAATAAGGGAACAATTCTCTACGGTCAAATTTCTGGATTCGCGATGCAACGGGTAAATCTGAATGTGATATCAATTTTAAAGGATGGAAATATTCTACCAGTAAATCTTTCAGTTTTTGATATGGATGGAATGCAAGGGTTGTATGTTCCTGCAAGTGATTTCCGAGAAATGCTACGGGAAATGGGAAGTAATTCTGTACAGGGAACTCAAATGGATAAGGGAGGTGAAAGTTTCTTCACAAGTTTATTTTCTAGTCTATTCAGTTCTACTTCAAAAACGATTTCTAATATGATTCGCCAGAACAAAGCGAAATTAAAATACAATTCCTACATCTATCTCATCAATGATAAAGAACTTAAAAAAAACACTAATGATTAAAAATTCAATAAAAAACCTGATTTGCGGAATATTCCTTTTTTCGTCAGCATCATCTTTCGCCCAAACAGAAATATCTGAAAAAAGAGTTTCAGAACTCACCAATTTAGAAATTTCAAAAGGTATTAGTCTTCATATTATTTCGCCTGAACCGATTCAATTTGTGGATTTGTCTACCAATAATTTGACAGGAGATTTACCTGCTGAAAACATCGCAAGAATTAAAATTACTGAGGTGTCAGAATCAGATTCCATTGCTGCCAAACAAAATATTGACCTTAATGATTTGGGTGTAATTACGATTGTTTGCCAATCTTTTATGGTGCAGTATAAAGTGAACTATTTAAATTTTAAAAGAGATGCTGTAACGAATATTCAAATTCAGCCAGAAGATATGCAACCTTTGGAATATCCCAAATTGGCTTTTTCAAATACAGAATTGCAAAAATTTTCGCTTGATATTCTACGAAAAAAGATGGTGAACAAACCAATCCGTGAAGTAAAAAGTTTAAAACAGACAATGCAGATAAATAATGTGTACGTCGTTAATGACTACATATTTTTGGATATGACTTTTCTTAATTCGACAAATTTAGGATATGATATCGATGCGATAAAATTCTCCGTAGAAGACAAGAAAATTTACAAAGCAACAAACAATCAAAGTATTGCATTGAACCCAGTTTACCAGCTGTATAATCAGAAACAATTCAAGAAAAACTATCGGAATATATATGTTTTTAAAAAGTTCACTTACCCAAACAGTAAAGTGATGAAAATACGCTTGCTGGAAGAACAACTATCAGGTAGAGCGATAGAAATGACCGTCAAGTATTCTGATATTTTGAATGCAGATACTTTTTAAAGAAAGCAAAAAATGCAAGAACAACAGAATCAAATAAAGATTTACAGTTTTTTCCAAAAGATGGTTTATTTCATCGTTTTGTTGGACTGTACATCTCTGTTTTTCCTTTCAGCAAAAATCCCATTTGTAACTGATTTGCTCACGAAATTTTCGAAGATGGGTTTATTTTACCCACCTCTGAATGCGAAGTTTTGCACCATAGTATTAATAGCATTGGTTGCGATTGGAACGAGAGCCAAGAAAAAAATTGATCTTAATATTGGGAAGCAAATAATCTTACCAATAATGGTTGGATTAGCCTTGATGTTCAGTTCTTTGTTAATTGTTTCAGAAGCAGGCAACAATGCATTGCCAAAGGTTATTCCGCCTTTAAATTTCTATCAAATCATTTACACCCTTCTTTCATTTTTAGGTGCATTGATAGCGCAGGTCGGTGCAGATAATATCTCAAAATTGATGCAGCAGAAAATGGGAAAAGATCGATGGAATATTGAGGAAGAAAGTTTTGCTCAAAATCAAGAGTTGGTAAAAACGGATACGTCTGTGAACATTCCATATCTCTTTAGATTTAATAAAAAAACTAATAAGGGTTGGATTAACATTAACCCCTTTCGAGGTACGATGGTCATTGGAACGCCAGGATCAGGAAAATCCTTTGGGGTTATTAATCCTGCGATTCGCCAGATGATTAATAAAGGTTTTTGTCTTTGTATCTATGATTTTAAATTTCCAGATTTAGCGAAGATTGCCTACTATCACTATTTATTAAAGAAACACAGAGATCCTGCGTATCAACATGAATTTCATGTAATTAATTTAAATGAGGTTGAAAAATCAAAAAGGGTAAATCCATTTAAAAAAGAATACATCCAAACTTTAGCAGAAGCACAGGAAATGGCAGAATCTATGGTTTCCTCTTTGCAAAAAGGTGGTCCAAGTTCTGGCGGCGGATCAGAAGCATTTTTTACGCAGTCGGCAATAAATTTTCTTTCCTCCTGCATTTATTTCTTTGCACGATTTGAAAATGGAAAATATTCAGATTTACCGCATATTCTGTCTTTTATGAACAGGAGTTACCAAGATATTTTTGATACTCTTTTCTCGAATGAAGAAATATTTTCCCTGCTTTCGCCATTTAAAACCGCGTATGATAATAGAGCGTTTGACCAATTAGAAGGACAAGTTGGAACATTAAAAATTTTCCTTTCCAGATTGGCGACCAAAGAAAGTTTTTGGGTTTTTTCAGGTGATGAAGTAGAGTTGAAAATAACTGATAAAGAAAAACCGTCGATTATCATTTTGGCTTCCGATCCGGGAACGCAAGACATTAATTCAGCCTTGTATTCATCTATTTTAAATAGAACATTACGACTGATTAATTCTAAAAATAATTTGCCGGGTGGAATTATAGCAGATGAGTTCCCAACAATTTACATTCACAAAATTGACAATGTTGTGGCAACGGCCAGAAGTAATAAAATTGCTGTGCTTTTAGGCTTGCAGGAAATTCCACAATTGCGACAATTCTACAAAAAAGAAGTAGCAGAAACCATCTCAGCGATTGTAGGAAATATCATTTCAGGATCAGCAAGAGACAAAAATACTTTGGACTGGATGGAGAAAATGTTTGGAAAAATCAAGCAGAAAAGTTATTCGCAATCCATTTCTCAAACAGGAACTTCTACAAGCATCAATGAGAAAATGGATTTCATGATTCCCGCTGGAAAAATAGCAGCACTCAAAACCGGTGAGATGGTTGGAATGATTGCGCAAGGTGAAGAAAATAATACAGAAGAGTACAGAACTTCTGCGATTAGTGGAAAAATTAATCTAGATATGAATGCCATTAAAAATGAAGAAGAAAATTATGTGGCAATGCCTGATTATTACTCATTCTTGGACAAAAAAGGAAACAATAGAAAAGAGGAAGTCCTAATGACCAACTTCCGGAAAATAAATATGGAAGTAGAATTAATAGTAAATGAAACGGCTAAAGCATAAAATGATGAAGGTGAAATTTAAAATAGCATTTCTGTTATTCGGGGTTATGTGCGGCCAGTTATTGAATGCTCAATTCAATACTTTGAAGCGAAGTAAAGTTGAAAAAGAATCAATTACAAATTTGGACTTAAAAATTCAAAATCAGAAAAGCGATAAAAGTGAAAAGATAAACAGAGGTATAAAATTATTTAGTTCCCCTTCCAAAGCAGAATTGAAAAGAAAAATTGATTCCTTAAAATCATCGTTGATTAAAAATAGCGCTCCGAAAATCAAGGATAAAAATTTTGATTTTAAAAGAATTGAAGATTCATTAATTATCATTTTGAAAGCAAATGCAGTTCTGATAAAAAAATCTAAACCATTGAAAACCTTTGATTTTATAGAGGACAACGAACTAAACTTAACATCCAGAATTCACATGCCGCTCAAAAATAGAATTTCTGTCACCTCTTCTTTTGGATCCCGGACTCATCCTATTTTTGGAATAAAGAAAATGCACAACGGGGCAGATCTAAAAGCATCATACGAAAAGGTATATGCAGTAATGGATGGTATTGTAACGGTGGCAGGTTGGGATTCTAAAGGGGGTGGAAATTATATTAAAATCAAACATTCTAATTCCTTTGTCACTTCTTATCTGCATTTATCTGAAATCTATTATCGAGTTGGAGAATATGTAAAAGCAGGATTTATCATTGCAAAAAGTGGAAACTCCGGAAATTCGACAGGTGCACATCTTCATTTTTCAGTAAGCGAAAATGGAAATTACATTAACCCAATTCATTTTTTAAATGATCTCATCAAAGCAAATAATTTAATAGCAACACATTATGCAAACTAACAATTTACCCACAGAAGACCTAAAGAAATATGGAATTGTAGAACCCGATAATTCATTTTCAAAAAAACTATCTGCAGAGGATATCCAGAAGTTTCTGAGTGGATATACCATTGTTGCAGACAATGATAAAAACAGAGCAACTTTTCAGCTCGTTGAAAATAACAGCCGTTTAAATGTGGTTTTTCTGGAAAGAGATAAGAATATTTCTAGCATTTTGGCTGAAAGTAAGGAAAGGATAGAATATTCGGAAATCAAGGATTTATCAAAAGGTGAGAACCAATTAAATTTCGAAAAGAAAGCCTTTGTATATGATAAAGAAACCAAAAATGTGGTTGAGTTTGATTTGGTGAAAAACGCAATGGAACTGACTGCAATTATAGCCGATAAAAAAGATGCGATTGAAATCAACCGTTACAAAATAGAATTGCAAAAACTGAAAAGTTTTCTGCAGGATAAAATGGATCAGTTTCCAGAGATCGCGAAAGAAATCACTAGCGATTTGAACATTGTATCAGAAGAAATCAACACCATAAATAGTATTTCACAAAATGAGAGCAATTCTCCAAAACAAGGACGATCAGAAGTTCAGCTCAATGTGAATGATCCCGATTTATACCATGATGCTCATCGGAAAAGAGACGAAGAATTCGACCAAGAAGAAAAGAAGGAGAAGTCGCGAGGTTTCAAAAGATAGACTATTAAAAATCCCAATTCTAAAAACTAAATATGACTATAACATTAGAAATAGGCAGGTACAACGAAAAAGTTGAAAGCGCAGGTTTTCAAAAAATGGAATTTTCCGACATCGATGAAGCGATTGCTAATCTCGAATTTATGAAAATGGGTTTCAATTATTTTAAAACTGGAGAATCGTTAGTTGTAAGATTAGCAGAAGGAACAAAACCGCATCTAATAGATTACGAAGCGGTTATTCCTATCCAGGAAATTAGAAAAGAACTCGAAGATAAATACCATCCTCACATTCAGAAAAATGAAAATGAAATCCGATCGATTACAACAAATGGCAAAACGAAAATATCGGCAAACTCAAACTTTAGTTTTGAAGCGGATGCAACGACAAGGTATGCAAAAACATCATCTGGCGAAGAATTACCTTTTAAATTGTTCAATCCCAATGAAACTGGTGCCGGATCCAATTTGCTACGGGAACCGCAAGATCCTTTACTATCCGACGATTTTGCATTAGTGGAAAGACGTTTTGCCGAGAACAAATCACTGCAACTCTTCGGGAATGAAAAAATCGGAAGTATCGATGATGTTGCCTGGCTTTTTAAAGCCTTAGAAGATGAAGCTGTAGAGCATGCTTTTTTAGTTTATGACTTTAAAGACAAAGGATATTTTGTTCAACATATTTCCACTGGAACTTTTGATGCAGCATTTGTTGATAACAGACTATTGATCGGAAATGTACTTGAAGCAAACCCTTCAGCAATCACTTTGGTACATAACCATCCGAGCGGAAATCTGAAAGTTTCTAAAGCAGATGTGGATTGTATTAACAAGTTGAAAAAGGCATTAGAAGATTCAGATATTAATGTAAATAGTGGGGTCATCATCAATTTAAGAAGCGGAAAGTATGTCGTTTTTGATGAAAATGAAACTGCTCATATCTATATGAAATCTAATCCGGAATCTTTCAAGGAAATACAGCCCTATTCTTTTAGTAAACAGGTTCTGGTAGAAAATTATCAACCCGTGAAAATTACGAGTTCAACAGATATTGCAAAATTTATTACCTCTCAAAAATTCGGGATCTCTGATAAGACAGAATTATTGGTGCTCAACAACCAGTTGAATATCGTGGGGAAATTCATTATGCCTCCTGATAATCAGCTTGATTTTATCATCGGGAAGGTCGCAAAGTTCGGTGGATCAAAGTGCATTTTGTATGGAAATAATATCACTCCGGAGCAAGTTAACACCTACAACCAGAAGCTACATTTTTCAGGAATCGAAATTTTAGATGCAATTCGATTTAACAGTGGTAATGGTAGAAAATTATATGAATCCTTCGCTGACAGCGGAGCGTTGAAAAGTCCAAGAGAAATGAATGGCGAAGTACGGGAACATTCAAATATTACTAATTATAAACAAAATCAAAAATCAAAAATTATGGAAAAGAAAGAATTTAACCAAGTAGAGTATTTGCAAAATCAACTGAAATACTTTGGGTTTGGTGAGAGTGAAAAACTTCACAAAGATTTAGAAACAGGAATGAATTCCGCGGAAAACCAATTTGAAATTAAAACCATTTCAGACAAAGCATCACCTGGTAACAAAGTGGATTTTACGTTGAAATTTAACAAAACAGACAGTGGAGGAGTTTTTCTTAATTCCTATCAAGCTGTTTTGAATAATGAGAAAGGAGAAGAAATATCCCAGAATTTCGCAGTGAACAGAGAGAATACCTTTACTGCAAAGGAAGCGGTTAATTTATTAGAAGGTCGATCTGTAAAAATTGAATTCACTAATCCGAAAACAGAACAATTGGAACCGGCATTTGTAAAACTCAATTTTGCAGAACCTAAAACGGAAAAAGGAAATTACAATTTCCAAAATTTCTACAAAAATTATGGGGTAGATACCGATCAGATCGTAGAAAAATCTAACCTAATTTTCGACAAGCCAGAGTACAAAGAAAGTACGATCAAATCTTTAGAAAAAGGGAATGTGGTCAAAGTGAAATTTGAAATGGACGACAATGTTGTGGAAGGGAAAGCAGTGCTCAATCCGCAATACAAGAACTTGAGTATCTACGATCAGGACTTGAACCGGATTAATACCAATAAGCCTCTGGAAGGTTTGGAGAACGAGAATAAGCACGATAAAAATAAGGTGAAGGAACAGAGTATCAAAAGGTAAGACCGTCAATCGTTGGATTATAAAAACGGTTGGTTTACTCTAATTAACCGTTTTTTTTCTTTTTTAAAAGCAAAGATATGTTACACAAAGTTAGGATGTTTAGTAGAAGTATATGCAGGTCACGGAGGAAAGTAACATTAATATTAGTGCCCCTAGTATTACTGGTGACTTACTCTTGTAGAAAAGAAATAAGACCTGAAAAGGGTGGTCTGGATCTTATTTCTAATGTTTATTTGGATGCCTCAAAAGGACTGGATAAGGTGCAGAATTTTCACATTTCAAGAATGAATTATTCAGGTTCTAACCTGATAGAGTTAATACCGGATATGAATTTTCCAGAAGTGACCGAAAACATTTACTACATCAAAGATTCAATCTATTTTAATGTTGGACTTGAGAATAGTGGCAGTGCAATTCTTTCAGATCTTCCAAGTCATCAAAAGGCACTTTCAGTTACTAAAAAGAAAGAAGGCGCACTTTTCACAGAGGAGTGGATTCCAAATTATCTTCATCGAAAAAACATTCGCGACACCGTGCTCTTCAATAAAAATTATAAACGCTTTGAAGTAAATTCTGCAAAAAGTTTTTCACGCTATTACATCTTTCCAACCGACACTATTTTGCCTTATTCTATTTATAGGCACGCAGAAATTGATTACGGCGGAAGGCTTGAACGAATTGATTCTTACAATAAAGACAAAGATATTTTCGTAACACTTCAGCTGCTAACCAGAAAGAATTGGGACGATGAAGCCAAAGAAATATTTGATTTTAATGAGTTTGTAAAAAAGAAAAAATAGTGCCCGCACATTCAATTTACTATTCCGATTCAGAAATCGACAATATGTCAAACAGTCTGTCCTTACTTGACTATTTTCTTCATCTTGAAAAGAGAGGTGAAGTATACTTCGACCATAAAATTGGTAGTGAATATTACTTTAAAACAGACCGTAATAAATTTTCTGTATCAGACAAGGGCTATTATGATTTTAAAACGGGCGAAGGTGGACAGATCATAAAAGCAGTAATGGAATTCGAGAAAGTAGATTGGAAAAGTGCGCTGGAATTTGCGAAAAACTTTAATCAAAATTTTATGCTGTACGAAAATAATTTTGAAAAGGAACAAACCAGTTTATTGAAGGATGAAAGCAAGTCTGCGAATATTCACATTACAAATTCATTCGTGCCCAACAATGAAATACTGATTTCCTATTTTGAAGGTCGTGGTATTTCAAAGCAGATTTTAGTGGATTACACAAAGCAAATTCATTACGAAATTGCAGGTAAGAATTATTTTGGAATCGGAATCGAAAATATATCTGGCGGATTTGAAATTCGAAATTCATTAATGAAGTCGAAGGTGGGGAAAAATAATATTTCAGAAATAATAGGTGAAAAAAATGAGGTGATCGTATTTGAAGGAATGACCGATATGTTATCCTTTGCGCAACTTTTGAAAATAAATAATCAAAAAAATAACAGAACACTGGTCACCCTTAATTCCATAACAAATCTTGAGAAATTTTTTAATAAATATACTAATTACAAAGGTAAAATGTTTCTTTGTCTGGACGGCGACAAAGCCGGAAATGAAGCGACAACAAAATTATTAAATTCGTTTAATGGCGACAACATTAAAGACATTCGAGCCTTATATAGAATTTCAGAAAATGGTCACAATGACTTGAATGAGTATTTGCAAAATAAGCTTGGACTTCACAATATAAATGCTAATTTAGTAGAACAAAACACAGTCTCAAATGAAAACTTTAAAATCCAATCGCAAAGAAAAGGTAGCGGAGAATTTAGCCAAGCTCTCGAATCCAAACAAACACGAGATAACTCCAGCGGACAAAGAGTGGGCAGCGAAAATGCTGGAAATGGATCTGCAGAATCAAAGTGGATCGATCTATCAGGAAGAAGAGTTAGAAAATCCGTTACAAATGCACAACGAGAAGATGCTTCGAAAAATGAAGGTAGAGAAACTCCCTTGGATGGAAAATTAATACAAATTTCCACAGAGTCGACAGAGTTAGACAAGTTAATAGAAAAATATAAAGGTCAAAAATTGACCAATGAACAAGTCGCAGAAGTAGTTTCTGCGGCTTGTTTCGTTTCTGAAACTGGCAAAATATTGATTAATGAAGCCGTAATCATTACAGATGAACTTAAAGATATTTGCAAACAGTTTAAGAGCGGAGGAACTGCCAAAGAAGGACGCGGAATTCTTGATGAATATTACACAGACCACAAAATTGTCGGGGTAGTTCGCAATTTAATATCAGATCAGTTTAAAAATAAAAAAGAAATATTTGTGTTAGAGCCAAGTGTTGGAACAGGAAATTTCATCAATGCCTCTGATGAATTAGCCATGAAATCTCACGTAAAAGGATTTGAAATAAACCCAACCACTGCGAAAATTGCAAAGATCTTTCATCCGGAAGCAGAAATCAATCTCCGATCTTTTGAAACAGAATTTATTGACGATAATGGAAACAAAAGAGGTCCAAATGATTATATCGAGAAGTATGATTTGGTCATTGGAAATCCTCCTTATGGAGAACACAGAGGTTTTTATAAAGGATTGGGGGAGGAAAGTAAAATCTCAAAATATGAGGATTATTTTATTAAACGTGGTCTAGATTCTTTGAAACAAGATGGAATTTTGGCAATGGTTGTTCCTTCCGGCTGGTTAAACCGTCAGAAAAAGTTGAATAATGCTGAATTATTAAGTGCTTTTCGTTTGCCAAGTGGTGCTTTTGCGGGTACACAGATTGGAACGGATATTATAATTCTTAAAAAGAACAGTCAATCTCCCGCTCAAAATCTTTCTGATTACTTCGATAAAAACCCACAAAATATCTTAGGGGAAATTAGAGAGAAAACCAATCGCTTCGGCCGTTCGGAGTTTTACGTTCATGGCAATTTGGACGATGCTATTGCTTTACTGAGTAATCTTCGAAATAAAAAAGAAGCGGTAAGAATTGGCAATCTTTTCGAGGATTTAGAAATTAATGTACATGATGTTGACAAGATCGTTCCGCTAATAAATATAATTCCTGAAATTTCGCAAAAAGATATTCGGGACAATTCTAAAATTGAAGATGAACTACTTAAAAAAACTGTTTTAGAAAAATTAGAGAAAGCCCTGTTAATACTAAATACCGTCAAGTTTAAATCCCCTTCTATTGTTGCACAAATTGAAAAATTCGCAAAGTGGAAAGTCCAAATATCTCATGAACCGGAGATTTTTTCAAATGAAAAATTAAGAGATCTTGGAGAGAAAGCAGATAAAATACTTCAATCAGAAACCATTAAAAATTTTGAATATGAATTTCAGTCACAGCCATTAATTAAAAAAGGTATTTTGAAATACCAATTTGCGAAAGAAGATCGTGTTGTAGATGCATCATTGCAAAACAGTTCAGACATTACTGAGGACCAAATAGCAGCATTTAAAGCCACTTCATATGATGGCACGATTAATAATCACTCTAGGCATTTTGAATACGCTAACTACCAAGACGGAAAATATGTTCATGATTTTTATTATGCAGAAGGAAATATTTATGAGAAATTAGACCAACTCGAAAAGGATTTTAAAGAAGATTGGGGAATTATGGGTCTCGAAAAGAAGTATTATGAAAAGCAAAAGGCACTTTTATTAAATGTACTTCCAAAACTGAAAAGTTTAGATGAGATCTCGATCAATCCAAATCATGAATTTGTACATAATTTTAAATTAGGAACTATAGAAAAAGAGCAGTATAATCATGAAAAAAGAGAGACTGAAACGGTAATTGTTGAATATAATCTTGCGGAAAAATTTAAAGATTTCGTTAGCCAACTTCCCAGCGATGCTTTCGCGGGGTCATCTTCTTGGGAAGTTCGAAGTTTTGTGGATAATGAAACGGTTACTGGAAGCGATAAAGAGCGAAACGCTCTAATTCGTGAAAGAAGAAAAACGGCCGCAAATGATTTGTTTTCAAAATTTATCAGAGAGGAATTGTCTGATGATTTAAGAGTTCGATTCGTTAAAGAGTTCAACAAAAATTACAATCATATTCACGTTCCGGATTATTCAAAATTTCCGCTGTTTTCCAAAATTCATCAAAACTTTAAGGGAACTGAACTACGATTAACAGAAGTTCAAAAATCTGGGATAGGAAGGCAGACTACAAAAGGAGTAGGGCTTTTGGCGCATGAAGTGGGTTTCGGGAAAACATTATCCGGGATTCTTTCCTTGCATGAAGCAATGCACAGAGGAAATTCAAAAAAACCATTGATAGTAGTTCCTAACGATAGTATCTTAAAACAGTGGGTAGAAACTATTTTTGAAACAATTCCCAATGCTAAAGTCAATGTTTTAGGCAATCTTGGAAAAGACTATGACTTGTCAAATTTTGATAATAAGGAGGGAGAAATCACTATTGTTACATATGAAGGATTTAACAATATTGGGTTTTCAAATGAAATTACTGAAGAGTTGTCGTCAAAATTCAATTACATTTCTGCCAATGAACTTAAAAGTGTAACCAACACAGAAAGAGAGTTACAGATTGAGCTGCAGAAAGAAAAAGAAATTGAAGGCAAAATGAAACGCGGAAAAATCTACGATTGGGAAGACTTTGGATTTGACCATTTGACTTACGACGAAGTTCACAATGCTAATCATATCGTGGGAAAAGTGAAAATTGAAGATCGGAGGTTTTCATCAGATTTCAGGAATCAAAATCAACAGACTTCTAAATTGGGAATCAATACTTGGATGGCCGCGCAATATATTCAGGATAAACAAAACGGAAGAAATGTAACGCTACTTTCCGCAACACCTTTTACCAATAAACCTTTAGAATATTATTCCATATTATCATTAATTGCCAACAAACGTTTGGAAGAATCTGGATATTTTAATGTGAATACGTTCTTCGAAACTTTTATGGAAGCGGATAATGATATGGAAATTGATGCAAAAGGTGATGTGAAATTTAAACCAAATGTGCGAAGATTTAAGAACAATCAGTTATTCCAGCAATTGCTTTCTGAATTTATTGATATAAAAGGAGAGGAAGATAATTTGGAATTAATTCGTCCGAATAAAATAAATAAAGAATACAAAATTGAGCAAAATGATTTGACGAAAGAGCAATATGAATTATTAAATCAAAATTTTGATGATGATGCGAAAGGAGCAATTCTGACTCATATTCTTAACGCGAGATTAATCGCGTTTTCACCTTATCTATCAATTTATTATGAAAGAGAAGAACCAACCTTGAATGAATTTATAGAAAATTCTCCAAAATTAAAAGAAACAATGAATCTGATTCGACAAAATAAAAAGGATCTTCCAGATTCTGGACAGATTATTTATTCCGAATTGGCAGTAGCGCAATTTCCAAAATTGAAAGAATACCTCATTAAAGAGGTGAATTATAAACCAGAAGAAATAGGAATTATAACTGGAGCAACAAGTAAGAAGCAACGAATTTCCATTCAAGATGATTTTAACGCTGGAAAAATTAAAATTGTTATCGGTAGCGAAGCCATTCAAGAAGGAATGAATCTCCAAGAAAATACAACCGACGTCTATTTACTTACTTTACCATACAACTTCACTTCACTTCGACAGATTGAAGGTCGCGCCTGGAGACAAGGAAACAGAAATGAAAACGTCCGTATCAACTTTATGTTAACCAACGACAGCATTGATGTTTTTATGTTGCAAAAATTGCAGGCAAAACAGGCGAGATATTTAGAAGCAATGAAAAAAGGAGCAGATGTTTTAGACATTTCGGATATCAGTACACAGGAACTTAAAACTTCAATCATCACCAATCCCGAAACAAGAGCGAAAATTGAAATAGAAATGCTGAAAAAAAAATTAGAAAGTGAAAAGAATAAATTTCTTGCAGATAGTGCTTTTGTTTTAAGAAAATATGAAGATTTTACAAAGGTACAGGGAGAAGTTACCAAAGCAGAAATTTCTTACAATAGAATCAAAGAGTACGCAGATAATACTTCCGACGGCAACTCGGAATATTGGGAAAACCAACTGCCATTTTACCAGAAAACCATTGATTTAGCCAAAGCAGAAGTACAAAATACAATTACCAATCTTGCATCTAAAGGTGTTAATGTGACTGAAATAGAAAAACAAACAAAAAGTACTGCGGATAATATTGCGATTATTGCAGCGAAAATAGAAGAATTGCCACTCACAAAAGATGCGCTTATTAAGCAATATCAGGAAGAAAAAGAATTACAGATGGAGAGGAGTGCCAATAAAGATCATGTGAAGGAAAGAGAATCAGAGAACAGAACCTTATTTGGAGACGCTCTTCCCCCCGGGTTAAACGATAAGGTAAAAGTAATGGTAAAGAATCCTGCTCTGGCTGTTGAGAGTTATAGATTTATTGGGAGAAGATAGGTAACGTGTTTAGATAGCAAAAAAAACACGTTAAAAATAGTATAATAATTATTATAATATGAATCCAAAGATTTCAAAAAGGCATTCAAAATACATATTGTATATCTTTCAGTTTTCTTTTAGCAACATTTTTTTTCTTGCTGAATTGGGGGGCAAGCAACACTTCCATAACTGCAATATACGCAACAATCACCTTCGTGTGGTTTTAAAACAGTTTTGCATTTTTCACACTTGTAAAAATATTGGCAAGCGTCTGTCGGCATTGTTTCTTCTTTTTGGTGTCCACAATTTGGGCAAGTGATTATTGATTTTAATATGGTTTCCATTTTAATTTTCTTTTTTGTTGGTTACAGAATATCCTGTTGAGTTAATTGCTTTTTCAATTTCGGTAATGTTTATTTTGGAATTGTCAAACTCTACGATTGCGTTTCCGTTTTCATATGATGCATTTGAATTTATAATTCCTTTCAATTTATTCACTTCGTGATTTACGTGTTCACCGCAACTGGTACAAGTCATTCCTCTAATTGAAAATTCCACTTTTTGAATATTGGATTTGTCAAAAACGATGATTTGCTTTTCCGTCTTTGGGTAGAAGATGCTCGAATAATATGGAACGGCAAGCATAACGATTGCAAATGCAGTAATAATTCCTAAAAACTTTTTTGACTGGATGAATTGTGGTTTTTCTTCTATGTCGCAATTGCAGTCAATTTGTTTTTTAGGTTTCAATTTTTGATACCAAGCAAATCCAAGCACCAAAATTGTCAAGCTAATAAAATATGGTCTGAATGGTTCAAGCCAAGAAAAAGATGATGCAAGTCCGCTTGTTCCTGCTATTAAAGCCAATACTGGTGTAATGCAACATAATGAAGCTGCAATAGCTGTCAAAAGTCCTGCTCCGATTAGTTTGTTGTCGGTTTTCATATTGTTTCTAAAATTTTGTTTTCGTCAAGTATTTTGAAAAATGGTTTCAACATTTTTTCATACTCTTTCGTCAACGAGTAAAAAATGGTTTGTGCTTCTCGTTCCGTTTCGATTAGTTTTCTGTCTTTGAGTTTTCGCAAATGTTGAGAAATTGCGGAAATTGTCATACCAAGAATGTCGCTGATGTCGCAAACACAAAGACGTTTTTCTTCATAAAGCAGAAACAGAATTTTCAGTCTTACGTTGTTACCCGCTAATTCAAGTCCGTTCGACAAATAGTCAAACGAGCCGCTGAGTTCCGAAACTCTGTCTTTACAACGGTTTATTTGTTTAATATCCGCTTGTTGTCGTATGCAAGAAATGTTATCCATAATGCAAAGGTATTCAATTTGTTTATTTAAGCAACTACTTAAATAAAAAAGTTCAAAAAAACCCGATTTATCTGTCGGGTTGTGTCATCATAACCTTACCACTAAGGTTCGGTATTTCTGTTGCTGTTTTTTTTATTTGCAATAAATATTAAACGATTTCCGATTATTCCATTTTACTTAAAAAACTAGTACATCAAATTAAACATCAAATTGTTCTTTAGGCTGTCCCACATTACACCCTTTTTCGTAAAATATTTGAGTGGACGAACTGCATTTTTTGAACCACATCGTGTGCTTGATGCTCACTTCATATAGCATGAAGTTTGTAAACATGCATCTCCAGACTTTTATAGATTGTATAAAAGATTATATAATTTGATTGACTTACTTGTATAACCCTGCCTGTCCAACATCAATTATTAGATTATAAATGCTCATTGTTGTAATATTTTTTCTTCAACCAGAAAGAAACCCGAACTAACAAGATCAGCACTGGAACTTCAACCAACGGTCCAATTACTCCCGCGAACGCTTGACCTGAATTGAGTCCGAAAACGGCGATCGCAACAGCTATGGCAAGTTCAAAATTATTGCCAGCGGCTGTAAATGAAACTGCCGCGTTTTGTTTATAATTGGCTCCTATGGCTTTGGTAGCAAAAAAGCTGATGATAAACATTAAACTAAAGTAAATAACCAACGGCACCGCGATAATTAAAACATCCATTGGGATTTCTACGATAAGTTCCCCTTTTAGCGAGAACATAATGACGATTGTGAATAGCAGTGCAATTAAAGTTAAGGGTGAGATGGCAGGAATAAATTTTTCGGAATACCATTTTTCTCCTTTTTGTTTAACTAAGATGAGCCGACTTACAATTCCAAGTAAAAAAGGTAATCCGAGATAAATTGCAACACTTTCTGCAACGGTGCCAATAGAAATATCAACTATCGCCCCTTCAAAACCGAAATAAGGAGGAAGCACCGTAATAAAAATCCATGCATAAAAACTATACGCAAAGACTTGAAAAATACTGTTAAGTGCCACCAAACCGGCGCCATATTCGCTATCGCCTTCTGCCAGATCATTCCAAACTAAGACCATTGCCACGCATCGTGCCAGTCCGATTAAAATAACTCCTACCATATATTCGGGATAATCACGTAAAAACGTAATGGCCAATACAAACATTAAAATCGGACCGATGATCCAGTTCAAAAGCAGTGAAGTAGAAAGGATTTTTGTGTTTTTAAAAACTTTCGGAAGCAACGCATAATTCACTTTTGCCAAAGGCGGATACATCATAACAATCAATCCAATCGCGATTGGAATATTAGTGGTCCCTCTGCTGAAAGAGTTGATCATACTTGGAAAAGATGGAAAAAAATATCCAATTCCAACACCAATAACCATCGCGGTAAATATCCAAAGAGTCAAATAACTATTGAGAAAACTTAGTTTTTTTGTTGCCATTTTTTAAGCGTTTATTTTAGAGAATACATAAAATAGTTCGGTTGCAATTTGCATACTTCTTTCCTGATATTTTTCTTCTTGTTGAGGCGTGTTATCTGCTACTTTTGGATCTTCATACATGATCGGAATCCGTATATCGGCACCAAAAACAATCGGACATGCTTCATTGGCTGAATCACAAGTCATGATTGCTGCAAAACCAGATTTTGGATTGAAATCGTGGTCTAGTTTCTTTGAAAACCCAATAATTGGATGTTCGTTCGCAGAAAATTTAATGCTATAAACTGGATTTTGATTTTTTGAAATCATCTGGATCTGGAATCCTGCTTTTTCAAGAGTGTCTATAACCGTCGGGAAGATTGCCGTAGCTTCTGTTCCGCCGGAATAGCAAAAAACGTTATCGATCTGGAAATAGCGCGCCATGGTTTGTGCCCAAACTTGAGATAGATGACTTCGCCGTGAATTGTGCGTGCAGATAAAGTTAATTCTGAGTTCCTGATTAGTTAAAACCTTCCCTTGAATAAAATCAATTAAGGGTTGCAAAACGACTTGGCGATCGGCTGAAATTGTTCTTGGTTCTATCGTCTGAATTACTTCTTCTATCCTTGAAAATAATGCTGGTTTTGTAGTATTCATCTCTATAATTTAATTTTAGCAGCAACCACCACCTGGCGTACAAGTTGACGCATTGTTTAATTCCGATAGTACCAACTTGGATTTTTCTGCTGGGATTCCGCATTTGTCTTTTGCTAAACAATCTGTTTGTTTATTGGTCAATAAGAAGTTTTTTCCGTCAAAGTCTAATCCGAATTTCCCTATCGTGTCAGCTTGATACTCAACTTCTATTTCCAAATCGCCAATGTTCAAAGTCTTCTCGGAAAGCTCGATGATGTTCAATAATTTTTCTGGTTGCAATCTGTGGTCATAATCATTTTCATTCCATAATTGCAAATTCACCACTTCTTCATATCTAACTATTCCCCCACAATCAATGAAGTTTTTGGTGATTTTTCCGATTTCAGTCACGTGGAAGTGACTAGGCACTAATTCTCCGTTGGGCAATTGAAAAGCGATGGTTTCCAATTTATTCAATTTGCTCTTAATTTCTGAAAGTTTCATTTTATATTGATTTTATGATTGATTTACTATATAATTTAACAACAATCCGCATTAGGAATATTTTGATCTAAAAATCCGTGCAGTAATTTTTTCATTTTACTCCAATTTTCTTTGTCAATACAATAGCAGACTTTTACGCCTTCTACTGTTCCTTTGATTAATCCTGTGTTTTTCAACTCCTTTAAGTGTTGGGAAATGGTTGGTTGTGCTAAACCAATCTCTTCTGATAAATCCCCGCAGTAGCAGGCATCTATTTTAAATAACTGTTGTAGAATAGCCACTCTCGCAGGATGTCCGAAGACTTTTGCGAATAGTGCGATTTCATTTTGATCTTCAGTGTACATATGTATTACTTATTTATTGTTTAATCGCAATATTACGATAAATAAATCAATTCCTATAAATTTCAAGGTGTAATTATTTTCTTTTGTTTAATTGGAGAATGAGGAGTGTCTTCTGAGGAAACTTTTTGACAGTTATAAAAGAAAAAATCAGGAACGTTTAGTCCCTGATTTAGTCCCTAATAATCGTAAAGTACTGATTAACAGTAGTTGTTTGTAGACCCACAGGGATTCGAACCCCAGATGACTGAACCAAAATCAGTAGTGTTACCGCTACACCATGGGTCTGTTTCTGTTTTGAGTGGTGCAAATTTAATAATATTTTTTAGTTAGGCAAAAAATTATGGTCAAAAAAGCCTTATTTTAAATATTTGAGTTAAAAGTGATTTCACCCATTTTTTGTTTTTTGGGGAATTCGGTTATGCAGGGAATGATTAAATGCGTATTTTTGAAGAAATAATATAAAGAAATGAGCAGTATAGAAGATAAGAAAAAAGCACTTGCTCTGGTGCTTGACAAACTTGATAAAACCTACGGAAAAGGAACTGTAATGACTTTGGGAGATGATTCGGTGGATACTTCAATAGAGGTGATTCCATCGGGCTCGCTCGGTTTGGACTTGGCTTTGGGAGTAGGGGGTTATCCAAAAGGAAGGGTGATTGAAATTTACGGTCCGGAATCTTCCGGGAAAACTACCCTGACTTTGCACGCGATTGCAGAAGCGCAAAAAATGGGAGGAATCGCAGCATTTATCGATGCAGAACATGCTTTCGACAGACATTATGCCGCCAAATTGGGAATTAATCTGGACGACCTGATTATTTCGCAACCCGATAATGGCGAACAGGCATTGGAAATCGCAGACAACCTGATCCGTTCCGGAGCAATTGATATTGTGGTAATCGACTCGGTTGCCGCACTGACTCCGAAAGCGGAAATCGAAGGCGAAATGGGGGATTCCAAAATGGGACTTCATGCAAGGTTGATGTCGCAGGCTTTGAGAAAATTAACCGCCACCATTTCACGAACAAAATGTACCGTAATTTTCATCAACCAATTGAGGGAAAAAATCGGCGTGATGTTTGGAAATCCTGAAACCACCACTGGTGGAAATGCGCTTAAATTCTATGCGTCGGTGAGAATTGACATCAGAAAAGCCAGCGCACCGATTAAATCTGGGGATGAAGCTGTTGGAAGCCGCGTGAAGGTAAAAATCGTGAAGAACAAAGTCGCTCCACCTTTTAAAATGGCCGAATTCGACATTATGTATGGTGAAGGAGTTTCCAAAGTGGGTGAAATCCTGGATACCGCAGTGGACATGGGAATTGTGAAAAAGAGCGGTTCATGGTTCAGCTATGAAGACACGAAACTTGGACAAGGTCGTGACGCTGTGAAAGATATGTTGAAAGACAATCCGGATCTGGCAGATGAGTTGGAAGAGAAAATCAAACAACAAATTCACGAATCGAAATAAATGTAAACGGCCGCGAAAAGCGGTCGTTTTTAGTTAATTAGCGTTGTTAGCGCTTGAAGCGCTAACAACGCTCACCATTTTTACCGCAACTCCAGTAGCGGGTCCCAAAAAATTTTCCTGAAATCCCGAATCTTTTTATCTTTTACCATCACTCCTTCCTTGCCGAGTTTTTCCACAAAATCCCGAAGACAGCTTGCCGTGATGTGGCCGGAAGCATTACATACCCGATGCGCCGGAACATCGTCCGCGCAATCTCCTAATACATTTCCCACATGTCTTGCATGATTTGGAAAGCCGACTGCTTTTGCAATCGTCCCATAACTCGTCACTCTTCCTGGGGGAATCAGGCGGATGATTTCATAAACCTGTTTTTTGAAGAGTTCGTCCATATTTCAAAGGTAGGATTTTTGGTTGAAGGAAGCGGAGCTTGTCAAAAAAATATCGGGGGTTCGCAAAAGTGATTTTGCAGCAGTTGGCGGTGAAAGAAAGACGGAAATTTGTTCTTAGCCCCGATCGAAGAGGAAATCCTTTTTTGTTTTTGGTGTGTGTGTAGGAACGTGCCATGAGGTGCGTTTCATGGTGGGGCAAAACAAAAAAGATTGCAACCCTGCCTTTCGGTGGACAGGGGAGAGCGGGACCGCATGTGTAAGAAAATTCCCACCTTGTTGCTCCAAAAAAAATCGCCCCCAATTCTGGAGACGATTTCGTTTTCGTACTTCGTACTTCGCAATTCGTACTTTCTAAGAATTCTCTAAAATATACTGGAACATCAGTGGCGCACAAATCGTGGCATCACTTTCCACGATATATTTCGGGGTGTTGATGTCGAGTTTTCCCCAAGTGATTTTTTCGTTTGGAACCGCCCCGGAATAGGATCCGTAAGAAGTTGTGGAATCTGAAATCTGGCAGAAATACGACCAGAAAGGGATATCGTGCATTTCCAAATCCTGATAAAGCATCGGAACCACGCAGATTGGGAAATCACCGGCAATTCCACCACCAATTTGGAAGAAACCGACGCCTTTTCCGCCGGAATTTTTCGGATACCAATCGGCAAGGAAAGTCATGTATTCAATTCCGGATTTCATAGTGGATGGCTTCAAGTCCCCTTTGATACAGTAACTTGCGAAGATATTTCCCATCGTGGAATCTTCCCATCCTGGAACTACGATCGGCAGATTTTTTTCCGCCGCTGCGATCATCCAAGAGTTTTCTCGTGGAATTTCATGATATTGCTCCAATACGCCGGATAAGATCATTTTGTACATATATTCGTGAGGGAAGTATCTTTCTCCTTTATTGTCGGCATCTTTCCAGATTTCGTAAATGTGTTTCTGCAACCTTCGGAACGCTTCTTCTTCTGGGATGCAGGTATCGGTAACCCGGTTCAGTCCTTTTTCCAGCAATGCCCATTCTTCCTGTGGGGTCAAGTCACGGTAGTTGGGAACTCTTTGGTAATGGGAATGGGCAACCAAATTCATTAGGTCCTCTTCTAGGTTTGCACCGGTGCAGGAAATAATTGCGACTTTGTCCTGTCTGATCATTTCCGCTAAAATTTTTCCAAGTTCGGCAGTTGACATTGCTCCTGCCAATGAAATCAACATTTTTCCACCGTCTTTCAGATGGGCAACATATCCTTTGGAAGCATCCACTAAGGCTGCAGCGTTAAAATGGAGATAGTATTTTTCAATAAATTCTGTAATCGGTTTGTTCATTTTTCTAAGGTTTTGGCAAAGATAGGGAATTGCGATGGAAGCCGGAAGAAGGGAGCCGGAAGATAAAGGTCTTTGCCAAAAAGAAAGCCGTTTCATGGTTTGAAGCGGCTTTGCTTTAAGGCTAAATTATTTTTACGCAATCTGGATCCAAGGTTCCACTTTCATGATTTCTATGGTTCGTTCGCCATCTTTGAACGGCCACTTGATGATATCGCCTACTTTGTAACCTACTGCAGCGAGCGCGATATCTGATAGAATGCTGTATTTGTTCTTTTTGGGTTTTGCCTTCATGGACGAAACGAAAATATACTCTTGTTCGTCCTCTTTGGTATGGTCTTTTATGGTGACTTTTCGGTCCACAGTGACCACATCTTCCGGCAAGTTCCGGCGAAGAACCTGCTGTGCTGTTCTCAGTTCGGTATGAAGCCTGTTTTCTTCGTGAATACTTACTTTCTTTCGTCTAAGATGTTCTTTAATGGCATCGTAAACTCCGGTAGTTAATATGATCTTTTCTGACATTTTTGTAAATTTTTTAGGTTAAGGTTTGATTCGCCTCCAGAAATAATCCGCCTTTGGATTGTTGACCAAAGTCCTCCCTCCAATTTTGAAGCGATCAATAAGTACGATTGAATTTGAATTTTACCTGTCGCGGATCAGACAGGTTTTAGTTGACGAACTCTTTTGAATTTTTCAGGAAAGAGTCAGTATGCAGATAGTGCAGCGACCATGAAATTTGTGCGGCACATGAGGTTTGAAAAAAGAAATTAGTCCACTTCATTAAATCAATTTTCCCAAAGATAGTGATTAACTTTCTTTAAAGCAAATATTTAACGGTCTGGACGAAAACGCCGGCTTTCTTTTTTTTCTGAAAGCTTCTTTTTGTTCTCGATGCGTTTGGCGATTTGAGCTTTGGAAGGTTTTGTTGCTTTTCTGGATTTCGGCCTGATTAAAGATGTGTTGACGATTTCCAAAATTCTCTGGTTAGCGATTTTTTTGTTTTGGTACTGGGTCCTGCTTTCCGAAACTGAAAGTTGCAGAATTCCATCGGTGTTTATTCTGTTTTTTAGTTTTTTAGAAATCAATTCTTTCTCCTCGTCGCTGAAAAATCTGCTTTCTGAAACGTTCCATATTACAGTGACCGAAGTTTCCACCTTGTTCACATTTTGTCCGCCTGCACCGCTGCTCCGCGAGGTTTTATAAGTGAGTTCTGTGGAGAAATTTTTCATGATTTGGAATAGGGGGAATTCCCCTCATTTGGAGTGATGTCTTTGGAGGAGGAAGTTTGCGGTAGGTCAAATTTTTTTTTCAAAGCCAGTCGATCTATTTTTCCATTCGGAGTTCTTGGGAAGTTCTCGATGAAAATAGTTTCTTTGGGACGATGGTTTTTGGAAGGATACTTGACGAGCGATAACTGATCAATAACTTCCGGATTTTCAGTTCCTTCAATGATCAAGATCAATTTTTCGCCAAGTGATTCATTTTTAATTCCAATAAAAATGGTTTCGTTTGAAATTTGCTGCTTTACTAAACGCTCCAGTTCTTCCGGATAAATTTTTAACCCCCCGGAATTAATCACATGATCAATTCGCCCCAAAAATCTGAATTGTTTTTGATTTTTAAATTCAACTAAATCATTAGTTTTAAGGATTTGCGGATTTAGTTTTGGAGCAGATATCGTCAAACATCCCCGCTCGTCTTTTGAGATTTCCACATCATCCAAAATGGTGAAATAATCTTCAGCGGTTGGGAAAATTTCTTTTAAGGCAATGTGCGAAAGGGTTTCGCTCATTCCATAAGTTTCGAAGACTCTATTTTTTACAGATAAACAGCTTTTTTCAATTTCTTTTTTCAAATTTTCTGAAACCTGCGCTCCACCAATGATGAGGTTTTTGATAAGCTGGATTTTGTCTAATGAGTTTTCAACCTGTAGCGGCGACATTGCACAAAAATCAATCTGCGCATTAAGATTTTCTATTGGTTTTGAAGTGGGGTTTACTACATGTAGTTTCAGCTTTCTTTCAATCGAACGCACGATCATCATTTTGCCGGAAATATATTCCACGGGAAGGCAAAGCAGCGCAGAATCCCCATGATTGAGATTTAGAAAATCACAAGTCATTTTTGCGGAATGCAGCATTCGTTCTTTTTCTATGTGAAATTTTTTTGGTTTTCCTGTAGAACCTGACGTTTGTACCGAGACAGTTTTGGCAGCAGAAAACCACTCTTCCAAAAAGCGCATTACTTTTTCCTCAAATGCTGTTTCGGAAGAAAGTGATTCCAAAGCGATGTTTTTCGAAAAATCAAAAATCATTTGTCTTTATTAAAATTCCCTGATCATTTTGGTTATTTTCCTTCCTGGCTCTTTTTCCTACATTCTGTCCACGGTTCCAATTCCCAGTAAGGAGAGCCCTTTTTTAATGGTTTTTCCGGTCAAAGAGGATAGTTCCAAGCGAAATTGTTTGGCGTTTTCATCCGGCTGGTTCAAAATAGGATTGTTTTGGTAAAACGAGTTGTATGATTTCACCAGATCATAAACATAATTTGCAACCAATGCTGGAGATAGGGTTTCGGCGGATTTTGAAACAACTTGTTTGAAATTGGAAAGGTTCATCACCAATTCCTTTTCGGAATCGTTTAGTTCATGCGTTGATAATGGCTTTTCCACAAAATTTGCTTTTGCTAGCAAAGATTGAATTCTGGCATAAGTGTATTGTATGAAAGGTCCGGTATTTCCATTGAAATCGATACTTTCTTTGGGATTGAAAAGCATTTTTTTCTTTGGGTCCACTTTTAGCATAAAATACTTTAATGCTCCCAATCCGACGGTTTCATAAGATTTCTCTTTTTCCACCTCCGAAAGAGTTTCCAGTTTGCCGAGTTCCTTTGCCTTTTCTTTGGCGGTTTCGTACATTTCCTGCATCAAATCGTCTGCATCTACTACTGTTCCTTCGCGGGATTTCATTTTCCCTTCAGGAAGTTCCACCATTCCGTAGGAAAGGTGATAAAGGTTTTCGGCCCAATGATAGCCAAGTTTTTTCAGGATTTTAAACAGGACGTCGAAATGATAATCCTGTTCGTTTCCGACGGTGTAAATAAGCTTTTGAATATCATTGTCTTTAAAGCGTTCCACTGCTGTTCCCAAGTCCTGAGTCATATACACTGAAGTTCCATCGGATCGCAGCAAAAGTTTTTGATCCAAACCTTCCTCGGTAAGATCGCACCAAACAGAGCCATCATCTTTTTGGAAAAGGATGCCCTTGATCAAACCTTCCTGAATCAGGTCTTTACCTAAAATATAGGTATTGCTTTCATATTGCACCTGATCGAAATCTACGCCTAATCGCTTGTAGGTTTCGCCAAATCCTTCATAGACCCAGGAATTCATCTCATTCCACAGATTTCTTACTTTTTCATCTCCTTTTTCCCAATCGAGGAGCATTTTTTGGGCTTCCAGAATAATGGGGGCGTTTTTTTTTGCCTCCTCTTCGGTTTGCCCGGTAAGGATGAGTTCCTTTATTTGTGCTTTATAGTTCTTGTCGAATTCCACATAGTAATTTCCAACAAACTTGTCACCTTTTGTATTGGTGGTTTGCGGTGTTTCGCCATTTCCAAATTTTTCCCAGGCGAGCATTGATTTGCAGATATGGATTCCTCGATCATTGATAATTTGGGTTTTGATCACATTGTATCCATCTTCCTTTAAAATCTGGGAGACAGAATAACCCAATAGATTATTTCGAATATGTCCCAAGTGCAATGGTTTGTTGGTGTTTGGGGAAGAGTATTCTACCATGACGGTTTCGTCTTTTTTGACGATCTTGTCGAAATTTTCTTTGGTACCGTTGAAATTTGCCAGAAAGAATTCGTTTTTAATTTTGAGGTTAAGGAATCCTTTTAGGACGGTGTAACTTTCTACGAAATCGGTCTGGGTTTCTAAGGCATCGCCCAGTTCTACTGCAATGAGGTCCGGACTTTTTTTCAAAACTTTCACTAATGGAAAGGTGACAATAGTGAAGTCGCCATCATGATCTGGGTTTGTTTCCTGGACCTCTAGCTGCACTTTTTTTGGATCATTCTGGTCATCTAGTTGATATAGGGACTGAACGATTTCGGTGAGTTTATGATGTATGGTTTCTTTGATATTCATCGGTTAATTTTGAATTACAAATATACGTAAATAAAAAAACCACTCCGAGGAGTGGCTTCTATGAAATTATACTAATTTGATTAGTTTTTGTCCCAGAAAACTTTGGTAGTAAGTTTGTCACCACCAATTGCTGCTGATCCCGCAGCATAATTACCAGGGTTAGTAGATTGTTCAGAAACTGGATATTTCAAACGAACTGGTACTTTCCCTTCTGCTTCAGCAACTGCATTTGTAGCTGGCAGCAATACTGGGAAGTCTAATCTTCTCCAGAAATTGAAACTTGCTAATGGTTGATCATACATTGCTACCCAAGCTTGCTCACCGATTGATTTCTTCCAGTTTGCGGCATCGTATGGATGCGCAGCTAGATAAGTAGCTGCTTCGGCAGTGGTTTTACCCCATTGTTTAAATGATGCCGTAACCGCAGCTGCGTAATTGGTAGCAGGATCACCCCCGATTCCCCATCTTGCAGAAGCTTCAGCAATGTAAAATGCAATTTCTGTAGAATTCAAAAGTATTCCTGGAGTCGTTTGTACATAAGCAAAGGTTCCTGGCAAAGAGTTCACCGTTGCTGGTGATTTTTCTCCAATTGCACCACCTACATAATCCCCATTAATTTTTTGGAAATATTGGTCGATTCTTGGATCGCTGCTATTTTTTAAGTAGTTAACGAATGGTCTTCCTGCAACATAATCGGTACGGTTACTAGCAACCAGGTTTGTATATAACTGGCTGTAGTTTGGTGACGTTAAATATGGAAGTACGCAATCATCTGCACTTGACATAATTGCCCCACCAGTAATTCCGGCTTGAATTGTTGATTGAGCTAATGCTGGATCTGAATCCGCCAATGCAATACCAAGCTTAATTAACAAAGAGTTACCAAATTTTTTCCATTTTGCAACGTTTCCATTATAGATTTTTTCACCAGATGAAAAACTCTTTCCGGAAGCATCTAAATTGGCAATATTTGTTTTAGTTCTTGCAATTAGATCTGCATAGATATCTTTCCCAGAGTCATATTTTGGAAGTGGGAACATATCGATATCTAAAGATTCTTTGTAAGGTACATCACCGTGAGTGTCTACCAAAATCTGATAAGTGTACACTTGTAGAAGATCAACAATTGCAAGCTGATTTCGCATTGTATTTGGCCAAGTTGCCGCTTCTGCTGCAGTGGGTTTGTACGCTTTAATCAACTTTTTCGCTTGGTCCAAATTCTTCAATGTACGAACGTATAAATAAAGCCACACGTTATTTGCAACGTTTCTTGTGGAGAAATCGTACTGGCTTTCATCCAAATAAGTGGTTTCTTGCCAATATTGCATTGTTAAACGGAAGTTATTGATGTTTACGTTAGGAGTAGTTACATAATCCGTTAACTGTTTTTCCGCATATGTCACTAGTGTTGATGGAACAGTGGTGTAGTAACTGTTCGGGTCTGTATTAATCTCAGACATGGATTCCCTGCCGCAAGACTGCAGTAAAGATACCAATAAGATTGATGCTAATATTTTTTTCATTTTTTTTTAATTAAAAGTTAAGTCTAACGTTGAATGAAATTGTTCTTGTCGTAGGAAGTACACTGGTTTGGTATCCCTGAACGTTACCTGCACTTAAACCAGATTCAGGATCTGCATAAGGAACATGTTTTTTGATGATCCAAAGGTTGTTTCCAATCAAGCTAAATGATGCACCTTGAATAAAAGTAGAAGCAAGGAACTTTTTAGGCATAGTGTATGTCAAAGCAACCTCTCTCAATTTCACATAAGAAGCGTCATAGACAAACTGTGAAGCTGGATAAACGCTATAACCCATTGCACCGAAAGATTCTGCATCAAGTCTGATATTGTTTGGCGTACCATTAGCTAAAACACCTGGCAAAATTAGACCACCTCCATCTGCAAGTGAGTTTCTTACTGGATTTCCAAGGTCATTTAAAAATACAGTTTCCGGGTAAAGACCTGTTGCTTGTCCGTAATATTGGTCAAGTGAGAATAGTTGTCCTCCCTGTTTTACATCGATTTGGAATGAAAGTGCAAAGTCTTTATAAGACACCCTGTTGGTAACACTTCCGATCCAGTCTGCCTGCATATTTCCGATTTTTGAGTTAGTGTTTGACAAAGCGTATTTTCCGTTTGAAGCAATAATCTTATTTCCATTGGCATCATAAATAAAATCTGACCCTTTGATCGTTCCATAATCATCATCCAAAGATGCATTGATGGTAACCCCACCTTGGAAAGATCCTAAGGTAATGTTTTCAACACCTGAAGCTAGCTCGGTAACTTTTGATCTTGGATTTGACCAGTTCATATCGAGGCCCCAAGTAAAGTCTGTAGTTTTGATTGGAACTAGGTTTAAAGCAACTTCGAAACCTTGAGATCTCATATTACCAACATTTTGGAATTTGAATCCTACTCCAGATGCATAAGTTACAGGAAGAGCTAGGATTTGATTATAGGTGTCATTTTTAAACCATCCAGCATCAATTCCAATTCTGTTTTTGAAGAATTGCAAATTGATACCCGCCTCTAAAGACTTGGTCTTTTCAGGTTTTAATTCAGGATTTTTAGCTGTGGTGTTGTAAACATAGGTTGGTGACCCAAACGCTGTAGTTACACCATAAGTATTCTGCAATTGGTTTGCACCGGTATCACTACCAACGATTGCGTAAGAACCACGGATCTTACCGAAATTAAGTACAGAATCTTTTAAGAAATCCCAATTTGAAATCACAACACTTCCAGAAATCGAAGGATACCAATAAGTGTTGTTTTCGATAGGCAATGCTGTAGAAACGTCTCTTCTGATTGATCCTTCTAAGAAATAAGTATCATAGAAGCCTAACGAAGCCTGAGCAAAAAGACCATAGATTCTCTTCTCAGTATCTGTGATCAAAGGTGCATTCGGAGCAGCAGCACTGTTTGAGACTGAATAAACTCCAGGAATAAATAATCCACCTTGAGTTCCTTGTGAATTGGAGTATAATTTTTGGATATTGATGTTCGTACCAAGCAATCCGGTGAAAGTGATATTTTCTGAGAAAGTATCTTTGTAAGTTCCAATGAAGTCGAAGTTTTCTTCATTTCTTCTTTGGTTTGTCACTGCGTATCCTGATGGTTGGTTACCTGTTGCTGGTCCAATGGACATGGCGTCTGGTAATGAGCCAACAGCTCTTCTCTCATCAATCATGTAGTTAAAACCGTCATGAGATACTCTACCCAATAGATTGATTTTGTTGGTCACATCATAGCTTAAACTGAAGTTTCCTGCAAACCTTTGTCTTTGGTCCGAAATGTAGTTTTCATAAAGACGGAAATATGGGTTATCCCAATACAATGGAGCTGTATTTGAAGGAGATTGCATGTTCCAAGAGTTGTTTGCTTTATTCATGAAATAAAGATCTCTTTGATCATACATATCAACGTTGGTTGCCCACCATTGTCTGAAGTTACCCATCACACCGTGATAACCGGTTGGGTTTTTACCTACTGTTTCCTGAACAACGTATGTTGCATATAGGTTTGCAGTTAAATTATCCGCAATCTTGTAGGAAGCGTTACCGGTAACACTATTTTTGTCCAATCTAGAGTTTGGCAAAATGTCATTTCCTTGAACGTTTTGATAAGACAAACGGAAAGAAGAAACATCATTAGCCTTAGAAACTGACACGGAATTATTAAAACTAAATGCCTTTTCAAACAAATAAGATGGATCGTGAGCAGCTTTTACCCAAGGCGTTGCTTTCCCAAAATCTTTTGATCCCGGAATGAAGGCGGTATATTGCCAAACCATCAAATTAGGGTCATAAGCTGCACCATAGGAAGCATCTTCGTACAACGGTGCTAAAGGTTGCCCTTGATAAGCATCGAAAAAGTCATTTGGAGCATATCCATATCCTCTACCGTAACCTTGTCCGTATTTGTCTTGATATTTTGCAAAAGTGTCCTTATTAATTTCAGTAAACGAAATAGATGATGAGAAGTCAAGGTCTAATTTATTAGATCTTTTCCCTTTTTTCGTAGTGATAATAATCGCACCGTTTGATGCACGCGAACCGTAAAGTGCGGTTGCAGCAGCACCTTTCAAGACGTTGATTTCTGCAATGTCTTCAGGGTTGATATCGGAAATAGTGTTTCCAGTATCTACCGCCAATCCCGATGTATTAATGCTCGTATAAGAGTTAATCATCGGTGCACCATCCACAACGAACAACACGGAGTTGTTACCTGTCATTGAACGGTAACCTCTAAGCGTGATGTCAACTGACCCACCGATGTTACCACTGCTCTTAACGTTAAGGCCAGCTACTTTACCAGAAAGGTTGCTACTGAAGTTCGCAGTTGGCGTTTTTGTTACGTCATCAGCTTTAATACTTTGAGTTGCATAACCCAAAGATTTACTTGCTCTTTTAATACCGAGTGCTGTCACTACAACGCCTTCGATATCTGTTCTAGCAGTGTCTTTCTGTGCATTTACCAAAGCAAATGACGAAGTCAAAACTACAGCTAAAACGCTTGTTGTTAATTTCTTCATATCAAATTAAATTTTTTCATTGTCACAAATGTGCAAAACTTTATTAATATGACCAAATTTTTTGTTAAATATTTCTTAATAAATTTGCAACGTTAAATTAATCATAATTTCAATTCCTGATTTAATCCAATTTTTGTGGAATTATTAAAAAACTTGACCAATCTTTATGTTGAAGCAGGTTGTGATGAAGTCGGCAGAGGTTGTCTGTCCGGCCCAGTCGTAGCTGCAGCGGTGATTTTAGACGAAGATTTTAAGCAAAATTTGGTTAATGATTCTAAAAAATTAACCTTCAAAACCAGAATGGAGCTGGATCCCTACATAAGAGAGCACGTCAGAGACTACGCAATTGCTGAGCTGCCACCCAAATTTATCGATGAACACAACATTCTCAATGCGAGTATTCACGCCATGCATTTGGCGCTGGATCAATTGGTCGTGCGCCCGGAACTGATTCTGGTAGATGGAAACCGATTTGCCGCTTATCCGTTTATTCCGCATCGATGTATTGTGAAAGGAGACTCCAAATTGCTCTCAATCGCTTGTGCATCCATTTTGGCAAAAAATTACCGGGACAAAATAATGATTGCCTTGCACGAGGAATTTCCCCAGTATGGTTGGAATAAAAATATGGGTTATGCAACCAAGCAGCATCGGGAAGCACTAAATGAACACGGACCCACCATCCACCATCGAAGGTCCTTCCGTCTTTCCTATTAAAATGTTGCAGAATATATTGATAAAAAAACGGAAGTCAAATCTTCCGTTTTTTTGCATATAAATAAGGTATATTATTTTTTCTTGCCCTTTGCAGCTTGCTGTTGTTGCATTTTCTGCTGTTCCTGGGCTTTCTCCATCATTTCGCGCATTCTTTTTTGGAATTTTCCTTCAGGTTTTGGCTCTTTTTGTTTATTTGCCTGAATCTGTGCGTGGATTTTTTTCTCGTCCAAAATCCAGTAATTAATAACCAAGATGATAAGGATGTTGATGGCGTTGGAAACAAAATAATACCAAGAAAGTCCTGAAGCCGAAGTGTTTAAGAAAAACAGGAACGTCACAGGGAAAATATACATCAGCACTTTCATGTTCGGCATTCCGGGCTGAGTCGGTTGCTGGATGTTTCCTGCAGTCATGATGGTATAAATCAAAATTACCGCGGTACAGGCAATTGCAAAAATACTCAGGTGGTCCTGCAAAAACGGAATGTGAAAAGGCAGCTTGATGACATCATCATAAGCAGTGAGGTCTTTCGCGAACCAGAAACTTTTCCCCCTCAAATCAATCATATTCGGGAAGAACCTGAACAATGCGTAGAAAATCGGCACTTGGAGTAGTCCCGGTAAACATCCCGCCATTTGATTCACACCTGCTTTCCGGTAAACTGCCATGGTTTCCTGTTGGCGCTTCATAGGATCCGCGTCTTTGTATTTGGTGTTGACCTCATCGATTTCCGGACGGATTACCCGCATCATCGCGCTGAGCTTATGCTGTTTAAACATCACCGGCGACAAGATGATTTTCACAAAAATCGTCATCAGGAAAATCACCCAACCTGCTGCGATTCCCCAACTGGAGATGAAATTGTACATTGGGATGAAAAACCACCGGTTCATCGTTCCAATAAATGACCAACCCAAAGGAAGAAGCTCATCAAAATTCTTTCCTTCATAGGATTTCAATAATTGCAAATCCAAAGGCATGAAATACCATTTGAAATTCTGGTTCAGTTCGTTCCCTGCCAAAGCAACCTGTCCGTCAAAGTTGAATTTCTTAAGGTATTCGCCCTCTTCAACCATTTCCTGGCTTCCTTTAGAGTTCTTAAAACCATTTTGCGGTTCGATGACTGCGCTGAAAAACTGTTGCTTGATTGCAAGCCAATTCAAAGTTTCGCTGGCTTCGTCCATAGTGGTTCTTCCATCGTAATCGAAACTCTTATAATTGTTGAAAGTATAATTAAACTCGGTATGGGTCTGCTCCTGTGAACGGCCTTTTTCCTGCCCACGAACATTGTAATCCCAAATAAAATTTGCTTTTTGGTCTTGGATCAACTGTGATAAACCTTGTGTTTTCACATCAAAATCAACCGTGTACTTGTCTAGAAGGGTATAGGTGAACTGAATGATCGCACCATTCACATTGGCCTGCATGGTCACAGAATTGCCTTTTTGGCTTGGGGAGAAAACCAAATCTTTGGTGCTGAAGACTTTTCCCGTTTTATCTTTAAACTGAAAACCGTATGCGGAATTATTTTTGTCTAATAGCAATAGCGGTTTGTCGTTTTTGTCTGCCGGTTTGTCGTATGCTTTATACTCGTTCAGCTGCACCGTGGAAATTTGACCTCCCAAAGTAGAAATACCCAAAGTCAACTCTTTGTTTTTCAGCTCGATGCTTTGTATCGATGTTGTTTTCACGCTGTCATTCAGATTTGTGGCAATTGCCGGTTTTGCGGGATTCTGCTGAACTGTTTGCGTAACTTTTGCGCTGTTTTCACCCTCTTTTAATTGCTCTTCGTTTTGCTGCTTATTCTGAAAATAAAACATAAAACCGATTAAAAGCATGGAGAACAAAGCGAAACTGATGAGTTGATTCTTATCTAAACCGTTATTTTGCTGCATTTCTTATTTTTAAAAGTTTTGGCATTTCTGTCAAATGGCAGATTTGAAACTTCACTTGGATGACCATTTTCCAATTTGGATGGTCTGAATTTTTCAAACTTTATGCCCAATTATTTTGGCTGACAAAAATACTGATTTTTTTAGAAAGCCCTTACTTTTTGTGATTAAATAAAAAAGTCCGTCGCGAAACGGACTGAGCAATTATTTTCTTGTGGAAGCTTTTATAAATGCCTTAAAAAGAGGATGCGGTGTTGCCACGGTACTTTTGTATTCCGGATGGTATTGAACACCGATGTAGAATGGATGGTTTTTCAATTCCAAAGTTTCCACCAATCCGGTTTCGGGATTGAACCCGGTCGGAATAAGTCCATTCTTTTCAAAATCTTCCTGGAAATCTGAATTGAATTCGTACCGGTGACGATGTCTTTCGGAAATATTTTTTGTGCCGTAAATCTCTGCAAGTTTTGAACCTGGTTTTAGGGTGCACTTCCAGGCTCCAAGTCGCATCGTTCCGCCTTTATCCACCACATTTTTTTGTTCTTCCATTAATGAAATGACCGGTTCCGGCGTGGAAGTGTCGAATTCCATAGAATTGGCTTTCGTCATTCCTAAAACGTTTCGGGCAAATTCAATGGTCATAATCTGCATTCCGAGGCAAATCCCGAGAAGTGGAATATTGTTCTCCCGCGCATATTTTGCGGCTTGGATTTTTCCTTCGATTCCGCGGTCGCCAAATCCCGGTGCAATCAGCATTCCATCTATTCCTTTGAAAGTTTCTTCCAGGTTGTCATTGTTCACATCGCCACTGTAAACCCATCTGATTTTCACTTCGGTTTCCAGATTTGCACCGGCGTGGATGAAAGCCTCTGCAATTGATTTATAAGAATCCTGCAGCGAAACATATTTTCCGACAAGCGCGATTTCCACTTTTCTTTTTGGATGCTGATATTTTTTAAGGAAGTTTTTCCATTCTTTCAGATCGGCCTGTTTGTCTGATTTCAGGTCCAATTCTTTCAAAACCACATCGTCAAAATGTTGTTTTTGAAGATAAATCGGAACTTCATAAATGGTGTCCAAATCTTTACATTCAATGACGTTTTCCAAAGGAACATTGCAGAATTGTGCCAGTTTTGCCCGCTGTTCTTTAGGAATGTTGTATTCTGTGCGGCACACCAAAACATCTGCCTGGATACCGCTTTCCATCAATTGACGCACAGAATGTTGCGATGGTTTTGTTTTCAGTTCACCGCTTGATGCCAAATAGGGAAGTAGTGTGAGGTGGATCACCATGGAGTTGTTTTCGCCCAGTTCCCATTTCAGTTGACGAACCGATTCTATGTATGGAAGTGACTCGATGTCGCCCACGGTCCCGCCAATTTCGGTGATGATAATGTCGAAATCTTTTTTCGCTAAAATTTTAATTCTTCGCTTGATCTCATTGGTGATATGGGGGATCACTTGAACGGTTTTTCCCAAGAAATCACCTTTTCGCTCCTTTTCAATAACGCTTTGGTAGATTCTTCCGGTGGTGACATTGTTGTTTTGTGAAGTTTGGGAATCCAGAAATCGCTCGTAATGCCCTAAATCCAAATCGGTTTCCGCACCGTCTTCCGTCACGTAACATTCGCCGTGCTCATAAGGGTTTAAAGTTCCGGGATCAATATTGATATAGGGATCGAGTTTTTGGATGGTGACTTTGTAACCTCGGGATTTCAGTAGCAAACCGAGGGATGCCGAAACGATTCCCTTGCCCAAAGATGAAGTAACACCTCCCGTCACGAAGATGTATTTGGTGTTCTTTTTACTCATTAGATTAGGTTTGTGCAAAGTTAGCGTAAAAACTTTAACACCGCAATCACATCAAAAAAATAAGAAATTTTGATGAGTGATCTGCTGATTTATTTCATGATTCCGCTATGAGTTTTGTCATTCATTCTTAGCGGTAATACCTTTAACTTTGACATAGAATTTAAGTCGAAAGAATAGAAAAAATAAGTGAAAATAATTTTAAAATATAAAAAAATGAAAAACTCATTCAAATGGATTCTGGCCTTTTTTGCCATGATCATGTTCGGATTCATAAATGCCCAAAACATCAGCGGTAAATCCACAAAAGTTGTAGTGGACGGTACCTCTCCAATGCACGACTGGACCATGACTTCATCAGCAGCGACTTTTGTAGGAACGGTAAGTGGAAACGCAATTACCAATGTGAAGTTCACGATGCCTGCGAAAAATTTGGTAAGTACTAAAGGAAAAATGATGGATAATAAGGCGTATGGCGCTCTTAAAGCGGATAAACACCCAAACATCACCTTCACTGCAGCCTCTCTACCTGTAGGAAAAGGTAATTTATCAGGAAAACTGAGCATCGCAGGAGTTACTAAAGAGGTTACCTTTCCGGTCAATGTGGTGAAAAATGGTAATTCTTATCAAATCACAGGTAATGAAGAGATAAAACTTTCAGAATTTGGAATGGAAAGACCAGGATTTCTTGGAGTTAAAACCGGTGATGAAATTAAAGTGACCGTCAATATCGTAGCGAACTAACACGAATAAATATATATCAGTGAAACCAGCCAAATTTTTGAAACGGCTGGTTTTTTTTTGATTATTTATTTTAAAAATGATGTCGCCAAAAATTCATTTTTGCGGCACAAATTTTCGTAATTTGCACCATCAATCATCATTCATCAATTTTTAATCCCGAAGATTCGGGAATCCCTTTTAAACTTTGGCAAAACTTAAAACAGCATATTTATGTCAGAATTGTGGAACGCAGTATCCGCAATGGCTTGGTCAGTGCAAAAACTGCGGGCAATGGAATACTTTAGTGGAAGAAATCGTGGATAAATCTGCGGTGAAAAGTTATTCCCACAAATCCAAGCAGCATATCATCAACATCATCGAAGTGGAAACCAACGAAGAGGCGAGGATCCAAACGCCTTCCGAAGAATTGAACCGAGTCCTGGGTGGTGGGATTGTTTTGGGTTCGGTCACATTGATTGGTGGCGAACCGGGAATCGGCAAATCCACGCTTTTGCTTCAGTTGGCATTGAAAATGAAGAAGAAAATCCTCTATGTTTCTGGAGAAGAAAGCGCATCGCAAATCAAGATGAGAGCCGACCGACTTACCGAACTCCAAAATCCAAACTGCTACCTTTTTACCGAAACTTCTGTTGAAAAAATCCTCCACGAAGCCCAAAAACTAAATCCGGATTTCATCATCATTGATTCCATTCAAACGCTTCAAAGCCAGCTGATTGAAAGTTCACCGGGAACGGTTTCCCAGATCCGGGAATGTTCCAATGAAATCATCAAGTTCGCGAAGGAAAAAAACACTCCGGTTTTTCTGGTGGGGCACATCACGAAGGACGGACAAATTGCCGGTCCAAAAGTTTTGGAACACATGGTGGATGTTGTTTTGAATTTCGATGGTGATCGGAATCACCTTTTCCGCTTGCTTCGAGCCAACAAAAATCGTTTCGGTTCAACTTCAGAAATTGGGATTTATGAAATGATTTCCCAAGGTTTGAAAGAGATTAAGAATCCGTCAGAAATCCTGATCACCAAAAAGATGGAAGAACTTTCCGGTAATTCCGTAGCGGTCATTTTGGAAGGAAACCGCCCCATGTTGATCGAAATCCAGGCACTGGTGAGTTCCGCAGTTTACGGTACGCCGCAGAGAAGCTGTACCGGTTTCGATTCCAAAAGATTAAATATGCTTTTGGCGGTGCTGGAAAAACGCGCTGGATTCCAATTAGGTGCAAAGGACGTTTTCCTGAATATTACAGGCGGAATCAAAACCGACGATCCCGCGCTGGATTTGGCGGTGGTTGCTTCCGTGCTTTCCTCGAATGAAGATGTGGCGATTCCAGAACATTTTTGTTTTGCCGGGGAAATCGGTTTGAGTGGGGAAATTCGTCCGGTTCCGCAAATCGAACAGCGGATTTCGGAAGCCGAAAAATTAGGTTATGAAAAAATTTTTATTTCCAATTTGAATAAAATACCGAAAAGAAAGTTTGGAATTACCATTGTTGAAGTGAGTAAGATTGAGGATTTCCATGAAAGCGTTGTTAGCGCTTAAAGCGCTAACAACGCTGGTCCCACAGTGACAAAGACACTAAATAACACCGATATGAAAAAACATGTCTATCCATTAGAGCCGGATAATTTCTATCATGTTTTCAACCAAGGAATTGATGGCTGCAAAATTTTCTTCGATGATGAGAATTATGACTATTTTCTGAAATTATTGGAGAACAAGATTCACTCTGTTGCGGAACTGTATTGCTATTGTCTTTTGCCCCATCATTTTCATTTACTTTTGAAGGTAAGACCGGCAAAGGAGATCCGAAAAAAAATCGAGGAAAAGGAAGACGTTGGAATAACACAAATTATAAGCAAGCAATTTTCAAATTTCTTTAACAGTTACAGCCAGGCAATCAACAAGAAATATCACAGAACCGGCAAACTTTTTGAGCAGCCGTTTCGGAGAATAATTCAGGAATCGGACCAGCAATTGATGAGAACGGTGTATTATATCCACAACAATCCGAGAAAACATAATTTGCACGACGATATTTTTGAATACCCCTATTCTTCTTTGTCGCAAATTTGCAATCGCAGTTGCGGTCGTATCGATTCTTTGAAAACGATTCAATTATTTGGAGATTTTGAACATTTTGAAAAAATTCACTCTGCTTGAAGCGTTGTTAGCGCTTGAAGCGCTAACAACGCTCCCCCACCAAAAATGAACTTCCTAGCCCATTCCTACCTCACTTTTTCAGACGAGCAGATTGTCGGTCAGTTTCTGGAAGATTTTATCAGAAATAGCGATCGGTTTTTATTTCCCGAAAAAATTCAGCAGGGAATTACCCTTCATCGTGAAATTGATACCTTCACCGATTCGCATCCGGCAATTTCAGAAGCGAAGAAGATTTTTTCACCGATTGTCCGGCTCTATTCCGGTGCATTTGTGGATGTGAGTTTTGATTATTTTTTGGCGAACGCTCTGCCCGAAAAAGCTCTCCGCGAACATTCCCAAAAAGTATATGCAGCGCTAAGAAAAAATCAGGAAATATTGCCGCGCAATCTGATTTTGATGCTGGAAAAGATGCAGAAAGAAGATTGGCTTTTCAATTACCACGAAGATTGGGGAATCCGGTTTTCAATTCAGAATGTCTTGAACAAGGCGAAATATTTGGAAAAAGATTTGCCCGTGTTCGATGTTTTCCTCAACAACAAGCCTGAATTACAAAAATATTTCGAAGTTTTCTTCCCGGATCTTTTAAAACATGTCGCTAAAATCAATTCGGAATTTCAGAAGTTTTTATAAAGATATCGATTCGGATAATTGAGCCGGTCACTTTGCCTCTTTCCTCCCACGATGATGTGGACGATATTCATTTGATCGTCAAACAGGTTATAGAGCATGCTCACAGCAGTTTCCACTTTTTTCGGCTGACTTAATGGTTCGCTTTCCAAATAAATATTGACCGATTCGCTGTCTTCCTCGTAACCCAGATAATGGATTTTCAAATATTTATTGTCGGTTTTCAACTTTAAATATTCGGCGCAATATTTTGCGAGCAATTCATTGATTTGTGGTTTGAACCTGTCGTCGTTAAAATGAACCGCCTTTCCGTATTTTTCTTTTAAGGCATTTTCCAGATCATCTAGAAAGAATTTCCCGGAAATCTCGAAAGTTTTCGATTTGGAATTATAGTTAAATTCCACCGATCCCACGTGGTAGGGATGGATTTCTTTGGCGGAAGAAAACAGGAAAAAGAAAAAAGAGAACAGGAAGAGAAACTTTTTCATGGGTTTAATAAATGTTGTGTTTTTTCCAAGGTGTTTTCATGCACAACGAATTCTGTTTCAACAGTATTCCGGTCTCGAAAATATGCGCTCACAAGTCATCACCGCAATTTTAGACAAAGTTAAAATATTATTTGTATTATCGCTGTTTCAAAAATTCAGCCAAATGCAGGACTTTCTTTTTTACCTTAACCTCGGTTGGGAACACATCATTTCACTAGACGCGTTGGACCACCAACTTTTTATTTTGGCGTTGGTTGCCGTTTATGCCTTTAAAGACTGGAAAAAAGTCCTGATTTTGGTGACTGCCTTCACGATCGGACACTCCATTACTTTGGCTTTAAGTGTCTTGGAGGTTTTCAAAATTTCCTCCGACTGGGTAGAATTCCTGATTCCTTTAACCATCGTCATTACAGCTCTCGACAATATTATTTTTAAAGGCAATCAATCTAAACTGATGAGGATCAATTATTTTCTGGCTTTGTTTTTCGGTTTGATCCACGGAATGGGATTTGCCAATACGGCCAGAATGATGCTGGCTAAAGAACAGTCGCTTTTTGTTCCGCTTTTGGGATTCAATCTTGGTCTGGAACTGGGACAAATTGTTGTGGTTCTGGCATTTCTGGTTGCGCTTTTTATTTTTAGCAATCTTTTTAAAGTCGCCCGAAAAGACTGGATTATGTTTGTCTCCTCAGCAGTTTTTGCACTTGCTTTAAAGATGACCATTGAGCGTATTCCATTTGAGATTGGAAATATATTTAATTTTATGTAACAAATCATCTTATTTTTTGACTATTTTTGAACACTAACATTTTATTGATTCATAATCGGTTTTTCATCATGAAACTAAAATCTATTGCACTTTTTCTTTTTTGTTCCCTATTTGGATTTGCCCAAAACATTCAAAACAACCCGACCGGCAATCACGGAAACAAATTCGAGCAGCTCGGAACTATTTTGCCAACTCCCAATGTGTACAGAACCGCTTCCGGAGCTCCCGGTCATCAGTATTGGCAACAAAGAGCGGATTATGAAATCAATGCTTATCTGGATGAAGAAAAATTAAATCTAAAGGGTTCGGAAACCATTACCTATTACAACAATTCACCCGATGATCTGGAGTATCTGTGGCTTCAATTGGATGAAAACCAGCAATCTAGTATAAAGAACGCAAATTATCAATCACCGTCCACACTTGCGGAATATTCCACCACAGACCGATTGCGGACAACGGATTTACCCGCAAAAGATAACGGTCTTGGTGTAAATATTGAAAAAGTGACCGATGCATCAGGAAAAGCGATTCCTTATTATATCAATAAAACGATGATGAGAATAGATTTGCCAAAAATCTTGAAATCAAAAGAAAAAATCACCTTCAAAATAGAGTGGAATTACAATATTCCTGACCGAATGAAAAACGGCGGCCGCGGTGGTTACGAGTTTTTCCCGGAAGACGGCAATCATCTTTTCACCATGACGCAGTGGTTTCCAAGAATGTGCGTTTATAGCGATTTCAAAGGTTGGCAAAACAACCAATTTACCGGAAGAGGGGAGTTTGCTTTAGCTTTTGGAAATTACAAAGTCACCATGAATGTTCCGGCAGATCACGTGGTGGCAGGAACCGGTGAATGTCAGAATTATTCGCAGGTGCTTTCATCAGCGCAGCTTTCCCGCTACAAACAAGCAGAAAACTCCAGCGAACCGATTGAAATAGTAACTTTGGATGAAGCTAAAAAAGCCGAAAAATCGAAATCGAAAGAAAGAAAGACCTGGATATTCGAAGCGAAGGATGTTCGGGATTTCGCATGGACTTCTTCCAGAAAATTTATTTGGGACGGAATGCGGGTGACCATTCCTGAAAACGGAAACAAAGTAATGGCGATGAGTCTTTACCCAAAAGAAGCGTACGGGCTTTACCGAAAATTTTCCACAAAAGCGGTGGCACACACCATTCTGACCTATTCCGAATACACGATACCATATCCTTATCCGGTGGCGCAATCTGTGGAAGCCGCAAACGGAATGGAATATCCTATGATTTGTTTTAATTTCGGAAGAACGGAGAAAGATGGAACCTATTCCGAAGGAACAAAAAATGGGATGATCGGCGTGATCATCCACGAAGTGGGGCATAACTTTTTCCCCATGATCATCAATTCCGATGAAAGGCAATGGAGCTGGATGGATGAAGGTTTGAATACTTTTGTGGAATACCTCACCGAAGAAAGATGGGACAATAAGTTCCCGTCCAAAAGAGGTCCTGCTCACACGATTGTGGATTATATGAAACTTCCGAAAGACCAACTGGAACCGATAATGACCAATTCCGAAAACATCAATCAGTTTGGTCCAAATGCCTATTCCAAACCGGCAACCGGATTGAATATCCTTCGGGAAACCATTATGGGAAGGGAACTTTTTGACAAAGCATTTAAAACTTATGCCAGAAGATGGGCGTTCAAACATCCGGAACCTGCAGACTTTTTCCGAACCATGAACGATGCAAGTGCTGAAAACCTGGATTGGTTCTGGCGCGGCTGGTTTTATGGAATCGATCCGGTTGACATTGCGATTGATAAAGTTACCGTCGCCGCTCCCGAATTCAATGTGGATCCAAAACCGAGGGAAAGAACTTATACCGTAGATAAACCGCAGGTAAATAGTTTTGAGGATATTTCGAAGATCAGAAATCGTGAAGACAAAAATATCCAATTCTATACCGACGTTGACAAAGAAACCCGAGATTTCTATTGGAGATACGCGCGAGGTTTGGAAAAAGTGGACACCAATAAAAAATACACGGTAAAGTCCGACAATACCGAAAAACCTAGTTCAGCAGATATTGAAAGACTGAAAAACATCCGTGCCTACCAAATCGATTTCAGCAATAAAGGCGGTTTGGTAATGCCGATTATTTTGGAATTCACTTTCGAGGATGGAACAAAACTCAATGACAAAATCCCGGCGCAAATTTGGAGAAAAGACGAAAATAAAGTTTCCAAAACCTATTACTTCGACAAAAAATTGAAATCCATTCAACTGGACCCGATGCGTGAAACTGCCGATATTGACACTTCCAACAATTTCTGGGGCGAAATCGCAGAACCCGTTTCGAAATTCAATGTCTTTAAACAAAAACAGGAAGGTTCCGCAAGAGGCGCAGCAAAAGGGATGGTGAATCCGATGCAGGCGAAGTAAGGACAAGACGGTTCGCATTCCTTAAATGGAAGTTATGGAGCCGGGAGAGATTCGGAAATCTTTCAAACACCGTAAACCTTCCATCGAATTTTAAAATCCTCAGGAGTTCGATTTCATGAATCCCGACGATAATAAGAAAAGTCATTTCAATATCGAAATGACTTTTTTTCTGCCAAAATTTCAGCCTAAAAAATCAAAATCTGCCATTTTTTAACTTCCATCGTGCATCTTTCAACTTTCACTTCCTTTGGCAAACTTTTAGCGAACAAAAAGTCAACTTCAAAAAATTAATTAAAAAATAAATATTATGTCAGTAAACTTCAAACCATTATCAGACAGAGTTTTGGTGGAGCCCAATGCGGCCGAAACAACCACTGCATCAGGAATTATCATTCCGGATACGGCGAAGGAAAAACCACAGGAAGGAACTGTGGTAGCAGTTGGTCCGGGAAAAAAAGACGAACCAACCACCGTGAAAGTGGGTGACAAAGTACTTTATGGGAAATACTCCGGTTCAGAGTTGAAGCTGGATGGGAAAGATTATTTAATTGTCAGAGAAGCAGATCTTTTAGGAATCATTGGCTAAAAGAATCAACCATCAAGAATCAAGAAATTTATAAAATTGAAAATCTAGGCTCTTGTGTCTAGTATCTTAAAATCTAAAAAATTATGGCAAAAGAAATTAAATTCGATATTGAATCAAGAGACGCTTTGAAAAGAGGTGTGGATGCTCTTGCAAACGCAGTGAAAGTAACTTTGGGTCCAAAAGGTAGAAACGTGGTGATCGAGAAAGCTTTCGGTGCACCGCACGTGACCAAAGACGGAGTTTCCGTAGCAAAAGAAATTGAGCTTGAAGACAAAGTGGAAAACATGGGAGCACAAATGGTAAAAGAAGTGGCTTCCAAAACCAATGACATCGCGGGAGACGGAACTACAACAGCCACCGTTTTGGCACAGGCTATCGTTCGCGAAGGTCTGAAAAACGTGGCGGCAGGAGCAAACCCGATGGATCTAAAAAGGGGAATCGACAAGGCAGTTTCTGCAGTGGTGGCAAACCTGAAATCCCAATCTCAAGTGGTGGGAGATTCTTCTGAAAAAATCAAACAGGTTGCTGCAATCTCCGCGAACAACGACGATACGATTGGTTCACTGATCGCCGAAGCTTACGGAAAAGTGGGTAAAGAAGGGGTGATCACCGTGGAAGAAGCTAAAGGAACCGACACCACCGTGGATGTGGTAGAAGGAATGCAGTTCGACAGAGGTTATCAGTCTCCATATTTCGTGACCAATCCTGAGAAAATGATCGCAGAATTGGAAAATCCTTATATCCTTTTGGTAGAAAAGAAAATCTCTTCCATGAAGGAATTGCTTCCTGTTCTGGAACCGGTGGCGCAAGCAGGAAAATCACTTTTGATCATTTCTGAAGAAGTGGAAGGTGAAGCTTTGGCAACTTTGGTGGTAAACAAACTGAGAGGTTCACTGAAAATTGCAGCCGTGAAAGCTCCGGGATTCGGAGACCGAAGAAAAGCAATGTTGGAAGACATCGCAATCCTTACCGGCGGACAGGTGATCTCTGAGGAAAGAGGTTTCACCATGGAAAATGCTACTTTGGAAATGCTGGGAACTGCTGAAAAAGTAACCATAGACAAAGACAATACAACCATCGTAAACGGTGGAGGTGACGAGGCGCAAATCAAAGGCCGTGTGAGCCAGATCAAAGCGCAAATGGAAACCACAACTTCCGATTACGACAGAGAAAAACTTCAGGAAAGATTGGCAAAATTAGCAGGTGGAGTAGCAGTTCTTTACGTAGGTGCCGCTTCGGAAGTGGAAATGAAGGAGAAAAAAGACCGTGTTGACGATGCGCTTCACGCTACCAGAGCCGCTGTGGAAGAAGGAATCGTTGCCGGTGGTGGAGTAGCTTTGGTGAGAAGTATTTCTGCACTGAACCTAGATGGAGCCAACCAAGACGAATCTACCGGAATCAAAATCGTGAAAAGAGCAATTGAGGAGCCATTAAGACAAATCGTGGAAAATGCAGGTGGAGAAGGTTCTGTGATCGTGGCAAAAGTGGCAGACGGAAATGCGGATTTCGGGTATAATGCGAAAAACGACGAATATGTAAACATGTTCGAGGCGGGAATTATTGACCCAACAAAAGTAGTTCGTGTTGCCCTGGAAAACGCCGCATCCGTTGCAGGAATGTTGTTGACTACGGAATGTGTCATTACCGAAATCAAGAAAGACGAACCCGCAATGCCGATGGGAGGCGGAATGCCGGGAATGATGTAAGAAGCTGGTTTCAAAAGACAGGAACCTCATCAATTTATAATCCGTTCAGAGTTTTCTGGACGGATTTTTTTGTAATAATTAATGACATGAATTCGAATTTGAGGTTTTTATGCCCGAAGACGAGGTTCTGAACCCCAAAATCGCGGTTGGGAACCGCGAATTTGAGGTTTGGAACCGCAAAAATGGGGTCTAGAACCGCGATTTTGGGGTCTAGAACCGCAAAAATGGGGTGTAGAACCGCGATTTTGGGGTCTGGAACCCCAAAAATGGAGGATAGGACCGCACCAACGTGTTATTTTAATGCATGGAATGGGTTGAAAATTAAAAAAGCCCACCAAATAGGAGGGCTGAATTTATTTTGATCTATTTTTTTAAGTCGTGGTCAATCTTAAAGTATTGGTTTTACCACCTGCTGGTTGATCACCAAGTTGACAGGTCTCAGATGAGGTTTTTTCGCGATGTTCCATGCTGCGAAACATCAATAACCCAACAGTTTCAAAACATCCTCCGGTTTTTGTTCCTCGCGGAAAAGGGTGTAAACAAAATTCCCCTCTTCGTCTTTGTCGATGAGGATGTGTTTCGGTTGCGGCATCAAACAGTGGTGAACTCCGCCATATCCGCCGATGGTTTCCTGATACGCTCCGGTGTGGAAAAACCCGATGTACAAAGGTTTGGTGTCACTGAAAACGGGGAGATAAATGGCGTTGGTATGTTGTTCGGAATTGTAATAATCGTCGGAATCACAGGTCAATCCGCCCAGGAAAACCCGCTCATAAGTGTCTTCCCATCGATTTAAAGGGAGCATGATGAAATGTCGTGAAATTGCCCACGTGTCGGGCAAAGTCGTCATGAAAGAAGAGTCTATCATATTCCATTTTTCCCGGTCGTTTTGGCGTTTTTGGGAAAGAATTTTGTAGAGATGGCCACCGCTTTCGCCCACGGTGAAACTCCCGAATTCGGTGTAGATATTGGGTTCTTCCACACCTTCTTCTTCACAGAATTTTTTGATTTGGGACACGATTTCATTGACCATATACTGGTAATCGTAGTCAAAATTTAGAGAAGTTTTGATTGGGAAACCACCACCAATATTGAGTGAATCTACTTCCGGTGCGATTTTTTTCAACCGCGCATACACCCGGAGACATTTATAGAGTTCGTTCCAGTAGTACGCTGTATCCTTAATTCCGGTATTGATGAAAAAATGGAGCATTTTCAATCGCGCATTCGGATTTTCCGCGATTTTTTGGCTGTAATAGGGGATAATGTCCTTATAGCCAATTCCCAAACGGGAAGTATAGAATTCAAATTTTGGTTCCTCTTCCGATGCGATTCTGATGCCGATATCGAAGTTCACATCGATGCTTTCGGTGAGTTTGTCGAGTTCGCGGTAGTTGTCCAGAATGGGCGTGATGTTTTCAAAACCACTGTTGATCAGATCTGCGATTTTCGCCAAATAATCATCGGTCTTAAAACCGTTGCAGATCACCTCCACATTTTTGTCGAATTTTCCCTTTTCATAAAGCGATTTCACGATATCCATATCATAAGCCGAAGAAGTTTCGATGGAAATATCGTTTTTCAGCGCTTCCTCCAAAACGAAGGCGAAATGGCTGGATTTGGTGCAATAGCAATACCGGTAATCTTTCTTGTAATCGTTGATTTCGAACGCTTCTTTAAACCAGGCTTTCGCACGCTGAATGTTGGTTGAAATTTTCGGCAGGTAATTAAATTTCAGAGGAGTGCCAAATTTTTCTATGACGTCCATCAAGGGAATTCCGTGAAAAAGAAGCTGATTTTCCGCCACATCGAATTCCTCTGTCGGGAAGTAAAGGGTCTGGTCAATGAGTTCTGAATATTTAATTTTCATGGGGTCAAATCGAGGTTTAAATAAAATGCAAATTTGGTGAAAAAAGTTGGGATTGGCAGATTAATTTATGGTTTTTGAATTCGGACCTGCCTCCCAAAAAGGAGGGGTTATTTTTCCACAAAAACCACCAGGTCACCTTCCTGAAATTCAATCGAAACCTGATCTTCCACCGCGAAATTTCTGGTCCCAATTCTGGAAGTGATTTCTAATTTTTCTTTGTTTAAAGGCCAATTCAAGCCTTTGGTCACCACACTTTCAGCAATCGGAAAAGGATAAAGCGAAATCATTTTTCCCTTCACATTTTCTAAAACTAATTTTTTCGGTGAAAAAAAGTAGGTGGAATATTCATCAAAAAAAGTGATTTCCAGATCATCTTTAAAGTGAAAGGCCACGGTGAGGTTTCCCAAAAAATGGTCCATTTCACCACCGCTTCCTCCGTAAATATGAACTTTCTTCAAGCCTTTTTCCCTGATGATTTCTAAGGATTTTTCAAAATCTGTTTTCTCCTGATCGGGAGTGTAGATGAATTTTTCTTCATAGATTTCATCATCGTTTCCGGTATGGGAATCAAAATCCCCGGAAATAAAGTCAAGTTTTCCGACCGGAAAATTTTTTTGCTTTAAATAATGGAAAGCCCCGTCAGAACATGCAATCAACTCATAATCGTCAAATTCCGGGAGGTTTATTGGAGGAACTCCGTTGATGAAAAGTAGGGCTTTTTTATTGCTCACAGATTGCACAGATTTTTTATGGATGGTTTGGAGGTTACAGCATTGGAACAAGTCTTCACTTTTACCCGGGAAGTTTATCTGTTGTTCGGGTTCCAGAATTCTTCGGTGTCGCCATTTAATTTTGACACATATCTTGCCAAAACGAACAAATAGTCTGATAACCTGTTCAAATATTTGATCAGCTCCGGACGAACTTCTTCAGATTCGTTCAAAAAGACCAAGCTGCGCTCCGCCCTTCTGCAAACAGTTCTGCAAACGTGGAGCAGCGTCGCCGGTTTTCCGCCTCCCGGAAGAATGAAATATTGAAGGGGTTCCAGATGTTTTTCCCATTCGTCAATCCAATTTTCCATTTCTTCGATTTCTTTTTCGGAAATCATTAAGGTCAATCTGGATTTTCCGTTGGCTAAGGTGAGTTTATCTGTTGGCGTAGCGGATTCAGACCCGACCGTGAACAAGTCGAATTGAATTTTTTTGAGCTGATGGATTACTTTTTCATCGGTAATTTCAGATTTGGCAACTCCGATAAAGGAGTTCAGCTCGTCGATATTTCCGTAGGATTCCACTCTTGCGGAGGCTTTGGAAACGCGGGTTCCTCCGTAAAGTGCGGTTTCTCCTTTGTCGCCGGTTTTGGTATAAATTTTCATTTTTAAATAGCTAAAAGATGGAGGCGCAGAGATGAAAGACGGCAAATCTGTGCTTTCAAGTCTTTGAATTAAATTGATAAATAGGAGGTAAAATTACGGAAATAAAAATTTGTCAAAGATTTTGATCTCATGAAAGTTCATCCAACACGATTTTCCACAGTTTCTTGTTAAAACTTCGAAAAAAATTGATGTGCCCGATCTCTCCTTTCGGCGATTCAGAAACTTTGACTTCGCGATAGGTTTTCTTCAGGTTGGGATAACCTCTGTTCATAAGGCTTTCCATGCCTTTCAGCGTTACCCATGGATCATCTTCTGCATGAATGATAAAGGCTTCCTGGGTTAAAGTTTTAGAAAAATCCTCCTCGATTTTCTCAAAAAGTCTGCGGGTGGATTTCTTGTTTAAGATCAGGGTTTTCCAGTCATAAGCTGCTCCTTTCGGCAAAGATTCCCCCAAAGCAAAAGTGTGTGCCGGAAAATATCCGAACAGATTGCTGGTGAGCGGAAGCGCAATCCCGAAACCAAAAATCGCTTTAACCGCCACTTTCCAAGGGAGATTTCCGATGTAGGCATCTTGAGTTCCCACAAATATAAATTTCTCAAAAATGCGGGAGTCTTTATTCATCCCCAGAATCAACGCGCCCACCGAATGACCAAGGCAAAATTTTCGGTAATCAGGATAGTTTTCCTGAATATAATTGGTCAAAGTTCTAAAATCCTCAGTTCCCCAAATCCTCATCGAAGCTTTGAATCCTCTCAATTTTTCAGGTTTTGACTCGTTGATTCCACGATAATCATAGGTTAAAACCGTAAAACCATTTTCGGCAAAATATTTGGCGAAGGAAAAATAGATTTGCTGTTTGACCCCGGTCGCAGAGTTGACGAGCAAGAGCTTTCCGTTGGGATTTGCGGGTTCGAAAAGTTTGACAGAAAGCGGGAAACCATCTGCGGTTTTTAGGACTAAATCTTTCATTTTTAAGGAAAATCCACTCGTGAGGGAGCGGATATTCATTTTTCAAAATTAGGGATTTACCTTCGGTAAAAAGAAAATTTCGGTATGTGGAAAATAGGAATTTCTATTGCTCAATTTCCATTTCAATAAATTCAGAAACAATTTTCACCGGCGCATTATTTTGGTCAAAGCCAATATAAGTTGCATAAAAACCTTCGCCATAACCCGTTTCAAAGGCCATGATGTTTCCGGGTTTTTCCTCTTGAGGTTTCAGGATGGCGAACTGGTCAATCGCGCCGTTGTCATCAAAAAAATACGGATGAAAAAATTCCTCATAAATTCCCATGAAATCATCGCCTTTTTTTTGGAACAAATCTTTTTCCAAATGGTTCAGTCCCGCCTGAGTTTCTAGATCCATGAAGCACCCCATTCCGCTTTCCACGGGATATCCGAAAATCTCGCCATCCTTTAATTCTTCTGGATTTTCTCCTGATCGGGTAGCCAATTTCCATTCCGAAATTTCTGTGTCAGAAAAAACAATTTCCGCATAGGCAATGCAATTGCTGTCTTTTTCTTTATGTACAAATGCCGAAAATTCACCGATTGGGAAAGTGGTTTCAAACGCGGGCATTTCGCCGGTGGTCAGCGGATCTGAAGCAACCAGTTGACCTGTCGGAAGTACTATTTTTCCAACTTCAAATGTTTCGATCAACGGACTTTCCACAAAATTTTTGTGGAAGAGTTTGGCGATATTTTCGAGGTGTTTCATATACAGTGATATTAAGGACAAAGGGAATACACTAATGAAGGACTTTGGAAGACCTTGGAAGTTCCATGAAATTTTAAAGTGTTTTCAGTTTTTCTTCCAATAAAGCGATTTTTTCCTGGGCGTCTTTTTGCTTTTTCAATTCGGTATCTACCACATTTTGCGGAGCTCCCGCCATGAATTTTTCGTTGGAGAGTTTCTTTTCTACGGAAATTAAAAACCCTTTTAAATGCTGCAGTTCTTTTTCAGTTTTATCTTTTTCTTCGGCCAAGTCTATGTTTTCACTTAATGGGATGGAAACTTCAGTTGCTCCGACCAGGAAAGTGAAACTCGGTTTCTCCGTTTTCTGTCCGAAATGGATTTCAGAAATGTTCGCCAATTTTTTCACCAAATCTTCATTGGCAAAGGAATTGGAATTCGTGAAGACATCAACATTTTCTCTTGGCGAAATTCCTTTTGACTGACGGTAATTTCGCACACCGGAAATGATTTCTTTCGAGGTTTCAAAATCTCTGACTAAATCATTATTAAAAGAATCTGCTTTTCTCTGTTGTGAAATCACCAAAGCGTTTTCCGGAGTTCTTTGTGTAATATTCTGCCACAATTCCTCCGATAAAAACGGCATGAACGGATGCAGTAATTTCATCAGCTCCTCAAAATAGGAAATGGTTTTGTCGTAGACTTCCTTGGAAATCGGTTCGCCGAAATTTGGTTTGATGGCTTCCAGATACCACGAGCAGAAATCGTCCCAGATCAGTTTGTAAACCAAGTGCAATGCATCGGAAATTCTGAATTTCTCAAACTGGTCGGCAATTTCCAGAATGGTTTTGTCCAACTGATTTCCGAACCATTCGATTGCTTGAGCGTCCGAATGATTTGGTTTCAATGTTTGATCCTTTTTCCACCCTTGAATCAATTTGTAGGCATTCCAAATTTTGGTTGCGAAGTTTCTTCCCTGCAACATTAAATCTTCATCGAAAAGCAAATCGTTTCCGGCGGCGGAACTCAATAAGATTCCCACACGAACTCCGTCTGCACCGTATTTTTCCATCAGTTCAATTGGATCCGGCGAATTTCCGAGTGATTTAGACATTTTCCGTCTTTGCTTATCGCGAACGATTCCTGTGAAATACACGTTTTTGAACGGAACTTCTTTGCGGTATTCCAATCCGGCCATGATCATTCTTGCGACCCAAAAGAAAATAATATCAGGTCCTGTTACCAAATCGGAAGTGGGATAATAATAGTTGATGTCCTTGTTTTCCGGGTCAAGCATCCCATCGAAAACCGAAATCGGCCATAACCAGGAGGAAAACCAAGTGTCCAAAGCATCTTCATCTTGTTTCAGGTCAGAAGTTTGAAGTTCGAAGTTCGAAGTTTTTTCTTTCGCTAAAGTCACTGCTTCTTCGATATTTTCTGCAACCACGAAATCATTTTCTCCTTCGCCATAATAGTATGCAGGGATTTGCTGTCCCCACCAAAGCTGGCGCGAAATATTCCAGTCGCGGATATTTTCCATCCAGTGTCGGTAGGTGTTTTTGAACTTTTCAGGATGGAACTTCACTTCATCGTTCATCACCACATCCAGTGCAGGTTTTGCGATTTCCGACATTTTCAAAAACCACTGCTGCGAAATTTTCGGTTCGATAACCGCTCCGGTTCTTTCGGAAGTTCCTACTTTATTCACATAATCTTCAGCTTTTAGGAGAAGACCTTTTTCTTCTAATTCTTTGACAATCAACTTCCGAACCTCGAAACGGTTTTTTCCGTTATAATGAAGTCCGTGCTGGTTTAGGTTTCCGTCATCATCCAAAGAATCAATCATTTGTAGATTGTGGCGTTGCCCGATTTCGTAATCGTTCGTGTCGTGTGCGGGAGTAATCTTCAATGCGCCGGTTCCGAATTCAATATCCACATAATCATCTTCAATTACCGGAATTACGCGATTTGCGATAGGGACGATTACTTTTTTACCCTTTAAATGGGCGTATCTTTCGTCATTTGGATTGATGCAGACTGCAGTATCTCCAAAAATCGTTTCGGGGCGGGTGGTTGCTACAGACAAATAATCTTCCGAACCCTCGATTTTATATTTTAAATAGTAAAGCTTCCCGTTTTGTTCTTTGAAGATGACTTCTTCGTCAGAAATATTGGTTTTCGCTTCCGGATCCCAGTTGACCATTCGATAGCCTCGGTAAATCAAGCCTTTGTTGTAAAGATCCACAAAAGATTTGATAACCTGTTGTGAAAGTTTGGGCTCCATCGTGAATCGGGTCCTTTCCCAATCGCAGGATGCGCCGAGTTTTTTCAGCTGTTCCAGAATGGTTCCGCCGTATTTATCGGTCCATTCCCATGCATGCTTCAGAAATTCTTCTCTGCTAATATCTGATTTGTTGATTCCCTCTTCTTTCAATTTTGCCACTACTTTTGCTTCGGTTGCAATCGAGGCGTGATCCGTTCCCGGAACCCAGCAAGCATTGAATCCCTGCATTCTGGCTCTTCGAACCAAGACATCCTGAATCGTGTTGTTCAGCATGTGTCCCATGTGCAGAATTCCGGTCACATTCGGTGGCGGAATGACGATGGTATATGGCGGCTTTTCGTTGGGTTCGGAATGAAAATAATTATTTTCGAGCCAGTAGCTGTACCATTTCTGTTCGGTTTCTTGTGGGCTATATTTATCTGAAATCTGCATAAAATCTTAATTAAACATTAAAATAATGTGCAAAAATAGGGTAAATAAAATTTTTTCGATGGATTAATAAAATAATTTTTAACTTTGTCTTTCAATATTTAATAAACAAACCCAAAAAACAAATTAGGAATATGAAAAATATTTTCGCAGCTTTATTTTTAACTGCATCTTTCGCATTTGCGTCAGCACAAACTATTTCATTCGAAAAAACCACTGTGGATTATGGAACTGTGAAAAACGGTGCCGATGGCAATAGAAATTTCGTGGTAAAAAACACCGGAGACAAGCCGTTGATTATTTCAAAAGTACAGCCGTCTTGTGGATGCACTGTGCCGGAATGGAGCCAGGATCCAATCATGCCGGGAAAAACCGGCCAAATCAAAGTGCATTACAACACTACACTCACCGGACATTTCACCAAATCGATTGAAGTTTATTCAAACGATCCGGAAAACAGCCGAACAGTTGTCAATATCACCGGTGTTGTGGAACCTGCTGAAACTACTCAGGCCGCAGAAATGAAATCTGCCGCAGCTGACGTGGCTGTTGCTCAAAAAATTCAATTAGCGCCTAAGCAAGCAGTATCGGCTGTTACCGCAAAAGAGGCCACGAAAGTAAAAAAAGAAGTTAAAAGTACTGCAAAAAAGGAGATCGCAAAATAATGCAGTAGTATGCATTAAAATAAAACTTTGAAATCACTTCTTTATTGGAGTGATTTTTTTATTTTTAGTAAAAATTAAATTATGGATTTAGATTTTAGCGACAATTTTATCATTAATGATCAATTTTCGATCAAAAATGTAGAGACTGAATATAAAGGAAAGCTCACCAAGGAAGACGGAATGCGAATGCTTGAAGAGGAGAGGGTGAAGCTCCGCGAACTGCAGGAAAAACTGTATGCGGATGGCAGCAAATCTTTGTTAATCGTCATCCAAGCGATGGATGCGGCAGGCAAAGATTCGCTGATAGAGCATGTTTTCAGTGGGGTGAATCCACAAGGTTGCGAGGTGACCAGTTTCAAGACTCCAAGCACGAAAGAATATTCCCATGATTTTTTGTGGCGTCAATATTTGGCAGTCCCGGCAAAAGGAAAAATCGGTATTTTCAATAGAAGTCATTATGAAAGTGTCTTGGTCTGCAAAGTGCATCCAGAATATAATCTGAATGAAAAAGTATGGAAAAACGTGGGGGAATTCGATGCCAAGTTCTGGGAAAACCGCTACGAAAGTATCAGAAATTTTGAGAAACATCTCGCTGAAAATGGAACAGCCATCGTGAAATTGTTCCTGAACGTTTCCAAGAAAGAACAGAAAAAAAGATTAATTGAAAGAATTGATGAGCAGGAAAAAAATTGGAAGTTCTCGCTGGGTGACCTCCCTGAACGTGCGCTTTGGGACAAGTACATGGCTTGCTATGAGGAAGCCATCAACGAAACTTCCAGAAAACATGCGCCCTGGTTTGTGATTCCAGCAGACGACAAATGGTTTACCAGAGTTGCGGTTATCCAGATCATCATCGACTCTTTGAATAGGATGGATCTAAAATATCCGGTTTTGTCCGATAAAGACCGTGCTGCCTTGCAGGCTGCGAAGCATCAGTTGCTGGGGGAATAATTTTTTGACGATTTGCCGGCAATCAGCAAATTTTTTCCGGTTGATGTTTTATATTTTGCATATGAATATTTGGAGAGTGCCGCTGTTTTCACTGAGTTTTTTTGATTCTGGATGCACTTTTTTATTTCGCCTTGGGATCGTTTCCTTTTAATCTCGTGCTTTGCGAAACAAATCTGTATTCTACTTTCGAAATGTTCTTAAAAGTTTCATTTTAATGCAGTCCGGATTTGTGCGCATTAATAAGGCAATGAAAAAAGAAAAAGTGGATTTGGAAATTTCCTAAAAAAACCCACAAGAAAAACTGTAAGCCGGATTCTGTTCTCCGCCGAAGCGAAGCGCCTGTTATTTATCTGCGTTCTGCGTTGCCGCAAAACTTGAGCTGTTTACCCCTCATCAACGGACGAGCCGCCCTTAACTGATGATATACTTAACATTGCACCGCAAAGAGTTTACCTGATTTCACTATAACTGAATATACATTCTTTCTGTTGCACTGGTCCTGATCTCACGACCGACGGATGTTATCCGCTTTGCTGCTCTATGGTGTCCGGACTTTCCTACCCCCAAAAACTCGGGAATCAACAAGCCGTTTTTCTTGTGGATTGCAAAGATAGGGAAAAGTTGGTATTGCGAAACTGGTGAGCAAAAAAGGCGGGTTAGAATGGCCGGGTCAAAAATCCGCACAACTTCCTTCTTGCTTTGAAAATGTTCCGGCAGCAATCCGGATGGTATTTTGTCATTCAACAATTCTATTTTTTTGGTATTTTTGAACCATGAATTACTTTAGCGTTGTTTCTTCAGTTTTGGAAAGGTGGTACCTCACTTTTGCGCAGTTTACCCCAAAATTGATTGTTGGGATCCTGGTCTTCAGTTTTTTTCTTTTGGCGAGCTCGTTCCTAAGTAGATCGACGGTGAAGCTCTTCCGTCGCCTTTTCCCAGAAAGCCATAAAGCGGAGACCGTTACCAATTTGGTGGGGTTCTTTCGGTTTTTAATTATCCTTTTCGGAACTTTTGTCTCTTTGGAAATCATGGGACTCAGCGGTTTTTTCATGAAGCTGCTCGGAAGTTTGGGAGTTGCGGGAATTATTGCCGGAGTGGCGTTGAAAGATTTGGTTTCATCTATGTTTTCGGGAGTTTTGGTGGGAATTGATAAATCCTTTAAACCAGGAGATGTGGTGCAAATCAGCAATGTGACCGGAACGGTAGAAGAAATCGGATTCCTGACCACAAAAATTATTGCTGATGATGGAAAGAAAGTTTACCTGCCCAATCAGTTGATTTTCAGCTCGCCCTTCATTAATTTTTCTGCTTCTGGGAATAGAAAAATATTCATTGATATTGAAATCCCAAACACGCAAGATTTGGAGAAAGCCAAAGTAGTGATTCTGGATGAAGTGCGGAAGCTGGATGCTGTGGACCGGCTGAATCTTGCGCAGGTTATTTTGCTGAAGCAATCCTTCGGGATTTTTACCATAGAAGCACAATTTTGGATCAAGCAAGGACTTAATATCGCGGTGATGCGGAGCGAGGCTTTATTAAGAATAAAACAACGGTTGGATCAGGAGGAAATTCAAATGGTCAATCCCAATCAAAATCGTTAGCATGTTGCACTAAAAAAGGATGCCCAAATTTGGACATCCTTTCTTAATTTTAGGATTGATAATTATTTCTTAATCATCAGTTTATCTGTAAATTTCTCACCGTTTTTCGTTTCGATGCTTAAGATGTAGTTTCCATTAGCCAAATTCGAAACGTTGATTTTTCCTTCAGCAGAAATATTTCCTTTAGCAACAATTCTTCCTGATCGGTCATAAATGCTGTAAGAAGCAGTTTCAGATTTGTTTTTCAACATTACATTGACCTCATTTGCTGCAGGGTTTGGATAAATCGCGATATTCTTCACATTTACGTCACCTACTGCCAAAAACTTCTTAATAGAGAAATTGGAAGAATTCACAGCGAAATAGATATTATTATCTGCTTTTACCATTAATCTTGCGGAATTCACGTCTTCATTTGGCAGCATAAATGTTGCGGTACCCGTATTTGGAACACTTGTCGCAACCGGATTGAATGTTGCTCCTCCGTCCTTGGTCAGGTAAATGGTAACCGTGGTGGTGTTGATGGTTCCGGCATTTGTTCCGGCAACATCCCAAGTTACGGTGTATGGTGCAGCTGCATCAACCTGCGTATTGGTCGTTTGCGAAGTCACTTTGAAAGGTCCGTCATTGGTTACGGTTACTTTCATGGTGCTTCTTGCAGATTGGTTTCCGGTAGCTTTGTTGTCGCTAACCAATAATGAAAAGTTCAATGTTCTCGCAACGCTTGGAGTTACTTCCCATTTTGGCACCAAATCATTATTCATGATGGAGGTCATGTTTGGGAAATATCTTGATGGGGAAGAAGTGGCAAAGAAAGATCTGTAATTTGGTCCTCCGGTTGCGGTAGAAACTGGTGGTTGGGTGCTGGACTGGTTATCTAATTGTTCCCATAAATAGGTGATTGGATCACCATCCGGATCAGTTCCCGCTCCTGTTAAAACAAATGCTGTCCCTTTAGGAATAGTATAATTTGCACCAGCATCTGCTGTTGGAACGCCATTGTTGTTTGGTGTTTTTACCGAACAGTCGGATGCTCTTGTGATCACATTATTGATTTCGTTCACACTTGCGGAATGAAAATACGCGTCACTATTGTTTTGCACATTGTTGGTTGCGGTGCAAATTCCCGCATAAGCCATGATGGTGGTACCTCCACCCACTTCAAAAGCGGTCGCAAGGTTTCTGTTTCCTCCTCCGCAGCTTCCCGTAGTTGCATTGAAAGTGTGGTTTGCTCCAAATTGGTGACCCATTTCGTGTGCCACATAATCAATGTAGAAAACGTCATTGATCGGAGCGGTCAATCCGGTAACTCCACCTGCTTTGCTGGAACCGCAGATGCACGCCAGATACGCAACGCCACCACCTCCGGTAGAGAATACGTGACCAATATCGTAATTTGCGGACCCGATCACACTGTTGCAAGTCGAGATATTTTGTCCAAGCATGGTGCTTCCATTGTTGTTGGTATATGGATCGGTGTTTGGATCCGTGTAGATCAGCAAGTCGGTGTTTGGAACCATGACCATCGTAACGGAAAGTATTTTTTCATAAACGCCGTTTACTCTAGTCATTGCCACGTTCATTGCGGTAAGTGCTTTTGCAACTGTTCCCCCATGATAAATCGTGTATTCCCCGGTTGCTGCCAAAGCAAGTCGATAGGTTCTCATCTTGCCATCAGAAATAAGAGGTGCGCTACTCATAGGCGGTTCTGTGGCGTTCTCATCAATCAAATGTTCCACATTGCATTCAAAAATTCTATCGTTTACCGGAAGATCTTTTCTTTCGTAGAAGATGTATTTCGAGTTGTCTTTGGTGTAGCTGTCCAGATAGCTCACTTTCATGCCGTCAAAATACATGGCGCTTACTCCGGCTTCTGGAGTCACGCTGAAACGAACCGAGTTTGCCGGATTGTCCTTTTGAATCCCAATATAGGAGCGGATTTCCGGATATTTTGCCTGAAGTTCTGGAGCCATCACAGGTGCTTCGTGCACCAGATATTGGCTGAATTTCCCTTCAGCATTTGGAAAAGTAACCAGTTTTCCCGGAGTGTTGGAAAATCTCATAGGAGATTGAGCCAAGACAGCCTTGATCTTATTCAGATCCAAATCATAAATTGAAAATGCATTAGGTTTTGTCATTCTCACATTCAGGTCCTTCGTAGGGACCGAGGAAGATTTTGTCCAATAGTTTTGTCCAAACCCCCAAATTGCCATGAGCAGGCAAGATAAAAGCGTAATTTTTGTTTTCATAATTACTTGTTTAAATTGTTATTTATAGTTGATGTTTATTTTCTTTGAACTTACTCTGGAGTGAAGCTTCACCATGACATTTGGTGAGACTCTTGAAGTGGTGCTTATTTGAGGATCATTAAAAGGCTTCAAGTCCACATTCAAAACTCCATGGCTGAGATAAATCTTTAAGATTTCGATATCATTCGTGTTCTTAAGTTCCGGTTTAAAGATAAGGTAGGATTCACCGTCTGAAATTGTTGGAATTGGTGCCATTCTTCCACCTTCATTTTTTTTATGGATGATCGCGTAGATTTCGTCCATTTTCTTTTGATCGCTGATAATTAAAAATTTCTCCTGAATTAAAGTAAACGGAAAATGGTTCATGTCTTCGAACTGAATTTCTTTGATAATGACCGGTTCTGGTTTATTTGTGGACCTATTTTCCGGTGCGGAATCACTTTCCTTTTTGGGTTCGGTCATTGTTTCAACATTGGTTATTTTGCTTTCAGAAATGGTGTTTTCTTTCCGGTTGACTTCAGTCTTCGGATCAGCGTTTAGTTCCACCGAAGTTGTGCCCAAATCTTCCTTATGCGTCTTTCCGCAGGTGATTAACATGGTGAATATCAAAACTAAAATAAATTTCATGTTTTTTCATTTGTGAGAGCCGATAAAAATACTGATTTTTTATTAGATCGCAATAATTTGGCTATAAACTTTTTAAATTCGCAAGAATTATCCATTTCTTAAAACAAAAAATCCGCTCAACTGCTTGAACGGATCTGTTTTCATTGATGAGTAAATTCTAGTGACCCAGAACTTCTTTCACTTTATTGGCCGCTTCTTCCAAAGTAATCGCGGAATGTACCGGCAAACCGGAATTATCGATCAATTGTTTTGCTTCCACCGCATTTGTTCCCTGAAGACGAACGATCAACGGAACCGGAAGTGAACCCATTGCTTTATAAGCATCCACAACACCTTGTGCCACTCTGTCGCAACGAACGATTCCGCCGAAAATATTGATCAGGATCGCTTTCACATTCGGATCTTTCAGAATAATTCCGAACGCTTTCTGAACTCTTTCCGCATCCGCAGTTCCACCCACATCTAGGAAGTTTGCAGGATTACCGCCTGAAAGTTTGATGATGTCCATTGTCGCCATCGCCAAACCTGCACCGTTTACCATACAGGCAACGTCACCGTCCAGTTTCACGAAGTTCAGACCTGCTTCACCCGCTTCCACGTCAGTTGGATCCTCTTCTCTGGTATCTCTCAGCGCAGCCAAATCTTTGTGGCGGAACAATGCGTTGTCGTCCAAAGTAACTTTTGCGTCAACCGCGATAATTTTATTGTCAGAAGTTTTCAATACCGGATTGATTTCAAATAGTGAAGCATCAATTCCAACGTACGCATTATAAAGACTGGTGATGAATTTCGTAAAATCCTTGAAAGCGTCTCCGCTCAAACCCAGGTTGAAAGCGATTTTTCTCGCCTGGAAACCTTGAAGACCCACGGCAGGATCAATTACTTCATTATGAATCAAATGCGGCGTCACTTCTGCAACATGTTCGATGTCCATTCCCCCTTCAGTAGAATAAACGATCATGTTTTTGCCTTTTGCTCTATCCAAAAGGATGGAAACGTAAAACTCTTTAGTTTCTGTTTCTCCCGGATAATATACATCTTCAGCAACCAGCACCGAGTTTACTTTTTTACCTTCGGCAGAAGTTTGTGGAGTTACCAACTGCATTCCGATGATGTTTTGCGCATTCTCTTTCAGCTTGTCCATGTTTGGTGAAAACTTCACACCGCCCCCTTTTCCGCGACCACCTGCATGAACTTGGGCTTTCACGACCCAGCCTTCGTTTCCGGTCATCTCTTTTAATTTGTTGGCAGCGTCCACTGCTTCATCCACGTTGTTTGCAACGAAACCGCGCTGAATATTAACGCCATACTTTGCTAAAATCTCTTTTGACTGATACTCGTGAAGATTCATAATATTTTTGTTAGATTTTTTTAAGATTGACAAATTTACGAAAAAGTGGGAAGATGGAAGCGGGAAGATGGAAGTTTTTTCGTGAATCGTTCCCTAGTCCTTGAAGAACTCCAAATCACTTTAGACTGGAACTATTCCGCAACCTCCCTTCTCTTTTCATAAAAAGTCATCGCAATTCCCGACAGGATAACAATTCCGCCAATAATTTGGCGGGCAACAATTTTCTCATCCACAAAAACCACCGCCAAAAGTGCCGCAAAGACTACCTGGCTCAACAAAACCAGTGAAACCCGGGTCGCACGCATCCTTTTCGTGGCATAAGAGATGAGCAGCCACGCAATCAATTGGCATACAATTCCTTGAATCAATAATGATACCCACGCCTTTTGGGTAAAGCCAAAAAACTTTTCCCCGAAAACAAGACAAATAAGAAATAGAAAAACCGTACTGAACGCCATGCTTATCGACAAAAATGTAATCACATCCATTTTCTGCAAGGTGCTTTTGCTGACCAAGATATAGAGGGCATAAAAAATTCCGGACAGAATCCCCAAAAAGAAGGCGAAATCAAAATTAAGTCGAAGAACCGTTTCAGCGCCTACGAAAATGACCATCCCAACCAATGCGAAGATTGTACCCAACCAAAACGAAGTTTTCGGGCGGAATTTCAATAAGGCAAGAGAAATCACACCCACCCAAATCGGCGAAAGGTTGGTGAGCAAAGTTGCCTGTGTTGCGGAAGAATTCTGGATGGAAACATTCCATACGGCAATGTCGGATGCGAACAAAATTCCGCAAATCATCAAACCGACGAGTTCCCTTTTGTCTTTTATTTTAATCTTTCCACCAAAAAATGCAACCGGCAGAACGATTGCCGTTGCAATCGCCATTCGGTAAAATGCGGAAATCAGCCCGGAAGTAAGGTTCATCCGCACCATTACAGGAAAAATGGAAATGCACAGAATTCCGAGAAAAAGAGCGATCCTTGCTTTATTCATGATTAATATTTCCTTCCAACATCCCTACAGATTTCCAATAAATCTTCCGGCATTTTAGAAAAGTAATTCTGTTCGAAATACTCGTCGGAATGGGGAATAAAGATGCTGTATTTTTTTCCCAAAGGAATCAGCGGAATGAAAAACAACTCGAAATACGTTCGGTAAATTGTAATAATCGCATTCACCTCAGAACCGTTTCTGTAGATTTTGCGGGATTCTTTGCCGATGGGTTTTCTGTTGATGCCGAAGATGAAAAACATGGAAAGTACGAAGGGTGAAATTAGAATTTGGTTTTTGCAAAATAGAAAATCAGCATTCCCCAGGAAATAATCATCAGCAAACCGCCGATCGGCGTAATGGGTCCCAGAAATTTCAGGTTCATATTCCATGCTTCGCTCATGCTCAGGAAATAGATGCTCACCGAAAAAAGGAATGTGCCCGCAATCATTAAAATAGCAATCCATTTTTCTGAAGACGTTTCAAATTTTAAAATGTAGCCAACCATTAACAAAAATAAAGCCGCGTACATTTGGTAGCGTACTCCGGTTTCGAAACTCTGCAGTTTTTCGACCGAGATGATTTTCTTTAAAGCATGCGCTCCGAAAGCTCCCAATACCACGGAAATCAATCCGTAAACAGCGCCGAAGATGAGTGTAAGGTTTTTCATTTTTTCTTTAAATTTTGATTTTAAAATAAACCTGAATATATCTTATTTCGTAATTCACACCTTTCTGCCGAAAGGGAGGATTCAAATTTCACCTTTTGAATACATGATAACAAGTTTCCCCAAAATACTTACGACTCCCAGGATGATTAGCATCCAGGCAAATTTTTTTGAACTGGCGAATCCGGGATTCTTGGTGGTTTTTAGAAAAATTCCGAACCCAAAGATGGCAATGGCGAGGATAATTCCGAACATGAATATAAATTTGGTGTTTAAAGTTTATTTCCCCCGCAATTTGTTAAACTCATGAATCACCTCGTGGTGCGTCACTGTTTTGTCCTTGAAATAATTCACGAAATATTGTTTTTCTTCCTCTGTCGCGCCAAGTTGGTTCAAAATATTCAGCAAGTGCATTTTCATGTGCCCTTTCTGAATTCCGGTTGTAGTCAGTGAACGGAGTGCCGCAAAATTCTGCGCCAATCCCGAAACCGCCAAAATACTCATCAATTCCTGTGCGGAAGGTTTACCGAGCAAAGCTAAAGAGAATTTCACCAGTGGATGGAGATTGGTCAATCCGCCTACAACTCCCACAGAGATCGGCAAATCAATCCAGAATCTGAAAATTCCGTTGTCAATCGTGCAATGGGTCAAACTGGAATATCTTCCGTCTTTTGCGGCATACGCATGTGCACACGCTTCCGTGGCACGGAAATCATTGCCTGTGGCGATGACCACGGCATCCACTCCGTTCATAATTCCCTTGTTGTGCGTGGTTGCACGAAACGGTTCAATTTCGGCAATCGTCACGGCCCGCTTGAATTTGGTGGCAAACTCCTCGTTGGAAATTCCGCTGTCGTCATTCAGTTCGTCAATTTTGCAGGAAACTTCGGCCCGCACAATGCAGTCTGGCGTGTAATTTGAGAGGATGTTCATCACGATTTGTAGCGAATCCTTTTCTTCCTGGGTGAAATCCGCTTCTTTTTCAACCTCTTCTTTTAAGGTTTTTCCGAACTGTTCCAGACAAGAGTTGATGAAATTTGCGCCCATGGAATCCACCGTGTCGAAACTCGCCTTAAGTTGATAGTAGTCCGCCATATCCGCGGTTTTGTCGAGCAAACGGATGTTGAGAATTCCGCCGCCACGATTTCTCATGTTTTTGGTAATGTCTTCGGTAGCTTCAAAAAGCTTTTGTTTCAATTTAAAATTGAAAAAATGCAGCAGTTTGTGGGGTTCAACTTTAAAAATAAAATGGGTGTGTCCCAATTTTTTGGTATTGATGATGGTTGTTTTAAAGCCACCTCTCGTCAACCAAAATTTTGCGGACTTGGAAGCTGCTGCTACCACGGAGCTTTCTTCCACCGCCATTGGCAAAGCGAAGAGTTTCCCATCAATCAGAAAATTCGGGGCGATTCCATACGGCATGTAAAAATTGGAAATCGTATTCTCTGAGAATTCTTCATGCAGTTTCTGAAGGGTTGCATCTTCATTCCAATATTGTTGTAAAATCTGTTCGTAGCTTCGGTCTTCATTCAGATATTCCTTGATGAGCCAGTCGATTTTTCTTTGCTTGCTCAGTTTTGAAAATCCTTCAACGGGACTGTGATTCATGTTGAAAATTTTAGAAAGGTAAAGGTAGGGAAAAACTGGGAAGATGGGGGATGGAATGATAAATAAAAAACCGAAACATTTAAAACTAAAGATTTCGGTTTACTATCGTTTTGGAATTTGAACTAACCTTCTAACTGGCTTCCCAGGTATTCCCATTCCTGTAAAGCAAGATCCAACTCCTCTTTTTTGGAATTGTATTTTTCCAAAGTTTCTTCAGATGGATTTTCTTTGGTAAAACTTTCCTCCAAATTTTCGATTTCAGATTCCAAATTTGAAATCTTTTCTTCCACTTTTTTGATCTTGTTTTGAATGTTTTTTTGTTCTTTGCTCTGGAATTGGTTTGGGCTGGATTTGATCTCCTCTCTTATGATCGGTTTCTCTTCAACTGAAGGAACTTCATTCCTCATTTCAGAAAGTTTTGATTTCTCTGCCGAGATTTCACGGATGCTTTCTTTTTGTCTGAATTCAAGGTATTCGTTGATGTCACCTAAAAATTCCTTCATCCTTCCATCCCGGAACTCGAAAATTTTGTCGCATAATCCCTGCAAAAATTCCCGGTCGTGGGAAATCACGATTAAGGTCCCTTCAAATTTTTGCAGAGCCAGTTTGATGATTTCTTTCGACTGAATATCCAAGTGGTTGGTGGGTTCGTCCATAATCAGCGTGTTGAAAGGACGCAACAAAAGTTTACACAAAGCCAGTCGGTTTCTTTCACCCCCGGAAAGCACCCGGGTTTTTTTGGAAACATCATCGCCTTGAAAAAGGAAGCTTCCCAACAAGTCGCGGACTCTGGGTCTGGTTTCCTCGGTGGCTGCATCTTCGGCTTCTTCCAAAACGGTTTTGTTCGGTGAGAGTACTTCTTCCTGATTTTGGGCGAAATACCCGATGTTCACGTTGTGCCCGAGATTCCATTCGCCGGAATAATCTTTGATTTCGCCCGCTAGAATTTTGGCTAAAGTGGTTTTTCCCTGACCGTTTTGTCCAAGCAAAGCGATTCTGGCTCCACGTTCCACAAAGAAATCCACCTTATCGAAAACCTGTTTGTTTCCGTAGGCTTTCCCAAGGTTTTTCGCCTCGAAAATGACTTTTCCCGGAACGATGGACTGCACGAAACGGATATTGAATTTGGAGACATCATCGTTATCAATTTCAATTCTTTCGATTTTTTCCAGTTTTTTAATTAGGGATTGAGCAAAAGACGCTTTTGTCGCAGACGCACGGAACCGGTTGATGTTGTCTTCCATCTGCTTGATTTCTACATCCTGATTTTTCTTCGCCTGAGTGAGTTTTTCTTTTCTTTCTTTGCTTAATTCAAGATATTTGGAATAGTTGGCTTTGTAATCGTCGATTTTTTTATTGTTGATGTCGAAAGTTCTGTTGCAAACGGAGGTCATGAACTGCTTGTCGTGGCTCACCAAAACGATGGAGCCGGGATAATCTTTCAGGAAGTCTTCGAGCCAGATGATGGATTCCATATCCAGGTGGTTTGTAGGTTCATCCAGCAGCATCAAATCGTTTTTCTGCAAAAGAAGTTTGGCCAGTTCAATCCGCATTCTCCAACCACCCGAGAATTCGTCGGTAATTTTGTGGAAATCATCTGCCTTAAAACCTAAGCCTAAAAGCACCTTTTCCACATCGCCTTCCAAATTATAGGCGTCATGGTGCATCAACAGATCGTTTAATTCTGTCATTCGGTGGATCAGATTCTCGTAGGCACTGCTTTCGTAGTCGGTTCTGGTTGCCAACTGGTGGTTGACTTCGTCCAGCTCGTGCTTCATTGCATTGATTTGTTCAAATGCCTGCAAAGTCTCGTTCCAAACCGTTCTTCCTTTCACGAAATCTAGATCCTGTTTCAAAAAGCCAATGGTGATATTTCCTTCTGGAACAATGCTTCCTTCGAAGAAATTGATTTCGCCCGAAAGCATTTTCAGAAGAGTGGATTTTCCGGCTCCGTTTTTCCCGACTAAACCGATTTTATCATCTTTTTTAATGGTGAAGTTAACATTTTGGAAAAGATAATTTCCGGAGTGATGAAGACCTAAACCTTGAACTGAGATCATGAATAATTATTAATGAAAGGTGATTGAATTTCGACGTGCAAAAGTACGGAAAGTATTTTGAAGCACATTTGTAAAAAAAAACCTACCGAATAAATTCGGTAGATTCTAAAAACACAAATGATGAAAAAAAATTTATTCTTTGGCTATAGAAAGCCTTTGAACGAAGCAAAGATTGGACATTTTTTTGAGACTACAAAATTTTTTTAAACATATTTCGAGATTAAATCTAAATATCCATGTAAGTGTCAGATTGACAATGTGCGCAATCGTTGAAATTCAATTTGATTGGCTAAACACCACCACTGGGTTGCCTTACTGTTCGTTTTAAAAAGAGAAATAACCAATAAACTTGAAAAAAAATGCTGAATAATTAAATTAATAAGGCGATTCTTTGAGAAGGGTTCAGTTTTTTAGGGCTAATGTATCGGAAAATTGTTTATATTTGGAAAGTCTGTGTTGATTTGACAATAATGATTTTGATAATTTGAAGTTTTGGGGTCAATGGAGATGCTTCCTAATCTGTGTTTGTATTGTGGCTTTTTTTTTGTGGATAGCAAGCATTATTACGCTCTTTGGACAATTTATCTGGCTTAACAGTTTACAAATTATATTAACCAAATCTATTTGATTATGAAGAAATCAGTACTTTTTTCATTCCTTGTCTTGTTAGGTATAGGAATGACGGCGGAAACTGCGGCGCAGCAGGTAAAGTCGAAAACGGTCCGTGCGAATCAGACCTTAAATGTGGTAACCGCAAACCGCGACAATTCTAATTTCTCCCAAACCGAGCTCGTGGAGAAAAGAGCTCAAAATGTAAAGCATTTCCGAAATGCCGATGGAACTTTCACCGCCCAGATTGGCGGGAATTATCATTACAAAGATTCCAACGGAAAATGGCAGGACATTAACCTGAATATCCAGGCAAATGCTAATGGCTTCAGCAATTTGACCAACGAGGTCAAAAGTTTTTTCCCGAAAAACGCCGGATCAACCTCTGGGGTAAAAATGCAGCTTCCGAACGGTGATCAGTTTGTGTGGTGGAAAAACCAGCAAATCAAGATGGGAGATCAGATTTATAAACCAACCGCCGCAAATGGGACGGCTAAGAATGAGAAACTGACTTATAGCCATCTTTATAATAAGATCTCTGAAGAGTTTGTGATTTTGGAGAACGGAATGGAGAACAATATTATCCTCCATTCAAAGACTCCAGAAATGGCGGCGCTTTCTGCGAATTCGGCAATGGAGTTTAGTCATTTCATCCCTCTTCAAGATAATTGGAAGGTAATGAACGCTGAAGGGCAACAAATGGCTTCTGATTTTTCCAGCTCCAATTTCTCAATTCAGTTATCCGATTCAAACAGCAACATTTACTTTGGGAAAACCATCGTATTTGATCATGCAATTTCAAGGGATGAAGCTATGAAACTTCACTTTCCGGCCGAGAAATTGACCCCAACTGAAAAAACAGACCTTGACCAGCACGCTTTAATGATTTCCTATCAAATTAAGTTTGTAAACGGCGGCATGCAAGTAACCACGGCTCTTCCTGCAACATGGTTGAAGGCAAATTACCGTAGTTTTCCGATCACGATAGATCCTGAAGTTACCATCACGCCGAGTGCTGCAACAGGTTCATTTTATGGGCCGCTGACTCATTGGTATGGTTATCAGCGCCATGCAAATGTTTATCTGCAATCTGAAATCGGTGTGTACGGGACAATTACAGATATCGAATACAATTCCACAAACGCGGGAACAGCAGGAAGCAGACCTACCAAAGTTTACATGAAGACCACGCCTGGCTCAGTATTGGCAGCAGGTGCTTGGAATTCCGCAGCTTACACTGGAGGAGCTACGCTTTGTTTAGATGGAAACACTGATCAGGGAAATACACCTGGTTGGAAAAAACTCACTTTGACTACTCCTTTCAATTATAACCAAGATAATTTGGTAGTTATGGTTTATGATGCATGGGGCGGTTCGGGAGCTACGAAATATTATAATCAGTCAAATGCGACAGCTTATGCGAATAGACAGGCTTTTAAAAGGTCAGATACTACCGATCCGGGAGACGCTTCTGCTTTGGCGCTGGAAAGCCGGGTTTCAGAAATCAGAATTACCTATATTCCTACTACGGCATGTACAACTTTGCCTTCATCGATTTCGGCAACCAGTAGTGCTACAGCGGTATGTCCAAACGCTTCATTCACCCTCACTGCAAGCGGACTTCCAATAGAGTCTGGTTTAAGTGTGCAATGGCAGCAATCTGTAAACGGAGGAACCACCTGGACCGATTTGGGAACCCCGCAAACTGGCGCAAATTACACCGTTACTGCCGGAATTACAGCAAATACTCAGTTTAGAGCTGTGGTAACCTGTGTTCCAAGTAGTGCGCAAGTGACCTCATCGGAAGTGATTGTAACTGTAAAACCTATTGCACAGTGCTATTGTACCAATGCAATTCCATTCCAGTGTAATGATGGGGATTTGATTACCAATGTGACCATCGGCACAATCAACAATAATTCCGGTTGCAGTACTGCTACTGGTGGATATTCAGATTATACCACAAGTGGACCAACTACCGATCTGATGAAAGGAGCTACCGTTCCAATTTCAGTAACTGTGGGACCTTCGGGAGATGGATGGCTTTATGAATCTGTTGGTGCATGGATAGACTATAATCAAAATGGAGTGTTTGAAGAATCTGAACTTACCGTAATCGGAACCGGGCTGAATCAGGCGATTAATGGAAATATTAACATTCCTACAACTGCGCTTTTGGGCCCAACAAGAATGAGAGTGATGGTTTTGGCGTCGCAAAATCCGGTTAGCCAAGCTTATGCTTGTGGACCAATTGCCACCAACAATCCTTTTGGAGAAATGGAGGACTACACTGTAAATATTGTTTCCACAATGGCAACAAATGAAGCAAGTGGTATGAAAGCGGTTCAGATTTATCCAAACCCTGCAAATACTGAATTGTCTGTAGATCTGGCCAACCAGAATAATGGTTCTTTGGAAATATTTACCACAGATGGCAGATTGGTGACCGGCTACGATCTTACTGCCAAAGTAAACAAGCTGAATGTTTCTAAACTTGCACCTGGAATGTACATGGTGAAAATTACTTCTCCTGATGGAGTAGTCACCAAAAAATTAGTGAAAAAATAACATTCAATAAATAAACTAAAAAAAGCGGTCGGAAATTTCCGGCCGCTTTTGTTATTATAAGTTATTATTTATTCCGTGGGTCTGAAAACCAAACCGCTCTCGTCAAAATAATCCAGGATGATGCGGTCGCCATCGTTCACTTTTCCTGCCAGGATTTCTTTTGAAAGTTTGTTCAAAACTTCCTGCTGCAATACTCTCTTCAGCGGTCTCGCTCCGAAACTTGGATCATAGCCTTTCTCTGTGATATAATCAATGGCATCTTCTGTCGCCGTCATATAGATTCCACGCTTCTCGAGCATTTTATTAAAGCTGTTCAGCTGGTAATGCACAATCTTGCCAATTTCTTTTTTGTTTAAAGGCTGGAATAAAACGGTTTCGTCAATCCTGTTCACGAATTCCGGACGCAAAGTCTGTTTCAGCAATCCGAATACCTCTTCTTTTGTCTTTTCAATGACGTTTGCGGGAACATTGTCATCCTTATCACGAGCGGCCTCATCAAAATTTTCCTGGATTAAGAGAGAGCCAAGGTTGGAAGTCATGATAATGATGGAATTTTTGAAATTCACCACCCTGCCTTTATTGTCGGTAAGTCTTCCGTCGTCCAAAACTTGTAATAAAGTGTTGAAAACATCTGGATGAGCTTTTTCAATTTCATCTAAAAGCACCACTGAATATGGTCTTCTTCTCACGGCTTCGGTCAGTTGACCGCCTTCTTCATAGCCAATATATCCCGGAGGAGCGCCCACCAATCGCGAAACGGAATGTCTTTCTTGGTATTCGCTCATGTCGATTCGGGTCATGTTGTTCTCGTCATCGAACAAAAATTCTGCAAGCGCTTTCGCCAACTCGGTTTTTCCTACGCCGGTGGTACCCAAGAAAAGGAAGCTTCCGATCGGTCTCTTTTCGTCATTCAAACCAGCCCTGTTTCTTCGGATCGCATCTGCCACCGAAGTGATTGCCTCGTCTTGTCCCACGACTCTTTTGTGGAGTTCGTCTTCCAGATGCAGGAGTTTTTCTCTTTCGCTCTGGATGAGTTTGGTGACTGGGATTCCGGTCCATTTTGAAATGACTTCTGAAATATTTTCCGCGGTGACCTCTTCTTTGATGAGTTCATTTTGGTGGTTCTGCATTTCCAGTTCCAGTTTTTCCAGATCGGCTTCTTTTTCTTTGATTTTTCCGTACTGTATTTCGGCTACTTTTGCATAATCGCCTGCTCGTGAAGCCCTTTCTGCTTCCAGTTTTAAGGCTTCAATATCTTTTTTAATAGCCGTTAAGTCTTCGGATTTTTGTTTTTCTTTAAGCCATTTTGCGTTAATTTCATTCCTTTGCTCGGAAACCTTCGCGATGTCTTCTTTCAAGTGCTGCACTTTCAAGTCATTTCCTTCCCTAGAAATGGCGGCCAACTCAATCTCCATCTGCATCAGTTTTCGGTCCAGAACATCCAGTTCTTCAGGTTTCGAGTTGATTTCCATTCTCAATTTTGCAGACGCTTCATCGATTAAGTCGATGGCTTTGTCTGGGAGAAATCGGTCCGAAATATATCTTTGAGACATTTCCACGGCGGCAATAATCGCCTCATCTTTGATCCTGACTTTGTGGTGAGATTCATACTTATCTTTAATTCCACGAAGGATAGAAATCGCACTTTCCATATCGGGTTCTTCCACCATCACTTTTTGGAACCGTCTTTCCAGCGCTTTGTCTTTTTCGAAATATTTTTGATATTCGTTTAAAGTTGTGGCTCCAATTGCTCGGAGTTCACCTCTTGCCAAAGCGGGTTTCAAGATGTTTGCCGCGTCCATAGCACCTTCGCCGCCGCCTGCACCCACCAATGTGTGGATCTCATCGATGAAAAGGATGATCTGGCCGTCTGATTTGATGACCTCGTTGATCACTGATTTTAATCGTTCTTCGAATTCGCCTTTGTATTTTGCTCCGGCAATCAATGCTCCCATGTCGAGTGAATACAAGGTTTTGTCCATCAGGTTTTCTGGGATGTCGCCGGAAATAATTCGGTGTGCGATTCCCTCTGCGATTGCGGTTTTGCCGACTCCCGGTTCACCAATCAGAATCGGGTTGTTTTTGGTTCGTCTGGAAAGAATCTGCAGCACTCTTCGGATTTCTTCATCGCGGCCGATGACCGGATCCAGTTTTCCTTCAGCAGCGAGTTCGTTGAAGTTTTTTGCATATTTGTTAAGGCTTTGGTAAGTTTCTTCGGAACTTGCGGAAGTTGCTTTCGAGCCTTTTCTCAGTTCTTTGATGGCGGTTTCCAATCCTTTTTTGGTGACTCCCATATTTTTCAGCATTTGGGAGACTTCCGAGTTCACCTCAAAAAGAGATAACCAAAGATGTTCGATGGTCACAAATTCATCGCCCATTTTTTTGGCGATATTTGGTGCGTCAAGCAGCACTTTGTTGGCGGATTGCGACAAATAAATATTGCCGCCTTCTACTTTTGGGAGTTTATCCAGGCTTTCCCGGTTTCGTTCTCTTATCAGATTTACCTCTGCTTCTGATTTTTTCATCAGAAATTCCGAAATACTGTCATCTGCCTGAAAAATGCCTTCAAGCAAATGCTGTGGTTCAATACTTTGGTTGCCGAATTCCATTGCGATTTGCTGCGCTTTTTGAATGGCTTCCTGCGATTTTACGGTGAATTGGTTTAAGTTCATATATGTTGTGGTAATTTTTTAGTTTAGAAAAAAACAATAAGAACCCACACAAATTTACAGATGAATTCTTAATGTTCCTATCAATCATTTCTTAATTCTGAAAACATTAACACAAAGATTATTCTATTTCGGATTTGAGGTTGAATCCGGTCAAAATTTCCGATTTAGTAAATATTTCATAGATTTCACAAGACAAAATTTCCGAAAACATGCTTTGAAGCAGTTGTTTGAAAACAAGGATTTTCTGTAACCTAAAAAAATATTATCTTTGTTAACAATCATTTTAAGATTGACTGACCAAAAACAACATGCATCATTTTTATCCATTAAAAGCTATCAAAGTTCGGAAAGAAACGAACGATTCTATCAATATTGCGTTTGAAATCCCACCAAACCTCAAAAATGAATTTTCATTCAAACAGGGGCAATATTTAAATTTAAGATTTGTCTTTGGTGATGAGGATTTACGAAGATCCTATTCGATCGTCAATGCTCCAACGGAGGGAAACGCTGAACTGGAAATTCTGGTAAAACACCTGGATGGTGGAAAAGTTTCTACCTACCTGAATAATGAGCTGAAAGCAGGAGACTTCATTGAAGTAATGGCGCCAATGGGACATTTCTATACGAACTACCATCCGTCCAACGAGAAAACTTATGTGGGACTTGCTGCAGGAAGCGGGATTTCGCCGGTGCTTTCCAACTTGAAGGAAGCGCTTTATCTGGAACCCAAAAGCAAGGCGTATCTTTTCTTCAGCAATAAGAGTTTTGACCAAATTATTTTCAGAAAGGAAATCGATGAACTTGCTGAAAAGTTTAATGGAAGACTGAAAGTGGTTTACATCTTGTCCCGCGAAAAACACTTTGAAGACGAACTTTTCGAAGGCAGAATCACCGCCGGGAAACTGGAGCTTTTATTTGCGAGGTTTGAAGAAATTCCGATCCAGGGCGCCACGTATTTTATCTGTGGTCCCACGGAAATGATCAAAGGTATTTCGGATTACCTGAAAAACGACAAGAAAGTGCCGTCACTTCAGATTATGTATGAATATTACGCCGCTCCGGATGATGAAGAAAATGCCGAAATGAGTGACGAGTTCAAAGCGATACCGAACCTGGAAAGTATGGTGACGGTTATTATAGACGATGATGAGTACTCGTTTCATTTGAATTCAAAGAAAAACAGTATCTTAGACCAAGCGATCAAAGAAAAACTCCCTGTTCCGTTTGCTTGCAAAGGTGGCGTTTGCTGCACCTGCAAAGCGCAAGTGCTGGAAGGTGAGGTTTTCATGGAGAAGAATTTTGCGCTCACCGATGATGAGGTTGCAAAAGGATATGTACTTACCTGTCAGTGTCACCCGACTACAAATGTGGTGATGCTGAATTACGACGTTTAACCGGGAAACCTATTTTGCCTGTTTGACATTTTTGGTTTTCTTAAATAAGGTATTATGAAATTACGTTTAAAGAAAATAAAACTAAAAGCAACGCAACCTATGGCGAATTGGAAATTTGCCTCGCTCATCGAGGAAGACAAAGAATACCGGCTGGAAGGATTGAATATCTGGAACCACTACTGGCATTGCAGTGACCGCAAAATTGAAGTTCGCGATCCGTTTGAAGGACATGTTTATTTTTTTAATGAATACGAAATCCAAACTCCGGAGAAAAAAGTGAATTTCGTGGCAGGTGAGTTCAGCAATGGACAAATCGGGATTTATACAAAAGACGAATTAAGCGATCAGAAGCTATAAAATCTAAAAAATATAGAAACAACCCTCGATAAGATGGAACATTTAGAAAAGTTTATTGAATACGTACAGGCTGAAAACAAAGTCGAGCCGAAAGACATGATGCCCGATGATTACCGAAAATTATTGGTCCGTCAGATTTCTCAGCATGCCCATTCCGAAGTGGTTGGAATGCTTCCGGAAGCGAACTGGATTTCCAGAGCGCCCTCTTTGAGGAGAAAAATGGCACTTTTGGCAAAAATCCAGGATGAAGCAGGACATGGACTTTATCTTTATGCCGCCACCGAAACATTGGGGAATGGTGAAATCACCGCAGATCGGGATTCCACCTATAACGATATGCTTTCCGGAAAGGCAAAATACTCCAGCATTTTCAATTATCCCGCACTTTCCTGGGCGGATATCGGTGCGATCGGTTGGTTGGTTGATGGAGCTGCGATCATGAATCAGGTCATGTTGATGGGAAATTCTTACGGTCCTTATTCCAGAGCCATGGTGAGGATTTGCAAGGAGGAATCTTTCCATCAAAGACAAGGATATGAAATTCTGATGACGCTTTGCAGAGGAACCAAAGAACAGAAAGATTTGGCGCAGGAAGCTTTGAATCGTTTTTGGTGGCCGGCTTTGATGATGTTTGGACCCAATGACGACCACTCCCCAAATTCCCAAAAATCCATGAACTATCGGGTAAAAAGGGAAAGCAATGATTCATTAAGGCAAAGATTTGTAGATGTGACCGTTCCGCAGGCTGAATTTCTCGGCTTGAAAATTCCAGATGAACAATTAAAATGGAATGAGGAGCGAGGGCACTATGATTTTGGAGATTTGCCTTGGGACGAATTCATGGAAGTACTAAAAGGAAATGGTCCCTGCAATAAAAAACGTTTGGAAACAAAACGGAAAGCGCAGGAAGAACATTCGTGGGTGAAAGAAGCGGCGATAGCGTTTGCGAAAGCAAATGATAATTAAGAAAGAATGTTTAATAATTAGTAACTTTCGCAAATCCTTGAACTTAGAACTCGCAACTTGTAACTTGAATCCCTTATGATTTGGAACGGCCGCAATGACGGAACAGACATCCTGGCTCAAAGGATTTTCCAGAAAGTTTCTTTGGAAAGCAATTATCATGCGATCTCACCGAAAGATTTCGTTTTGCATGGATTTGCCGTCGATGAAGGCGTGCGAAGGAATAAAGGGAGGGTAGGTGCAAAAGATGCTCCGGATATCATCCGAAAAAACATGTCCAATTTTCCGGTTACGAATCCGGAATTTGTTTTAAAAGATTTTGGAAACGTTTACTGTGAAGACGGCGATCTGGAAAAATCACAAAACGAATTGGCTGAAAAAGTGGGCGAGGTTTTAGCCCAAAATGCAAAATCTATCGTTTTGGGAGGTGGTCACGAAGTTACCTTTGCACACTATTCTGGAATTCGAAAAGCATTTCCAGATAAAAAGATCGGAATCATCAATATAGATGCGCATTTTGACAACCGCGAACCGGAAAACGGTTTGGGAAGTTCCGGGACCGGATTTTGGCAGATCGCTCAGGAACAAGAAATCCACTCGCTCCATATTGGGATTCAGAGGAACTCCAATACGCTGAAGCTATTTGATACCGCGCACCAGTTCGGGATGAAATATATATTAGCAGACGAACTTTTTTTCGACCGGCTTCCTTATGTATATGAACACATCGATTTGCTTTCGGAAAAAGTGGACGTGCTTTACCTGACCATTTGCATGGATGTGCTCAATGCCGCTATTTCGCCGGGGGTCTCTGCACTGGCTTACAACGGGATTTTTGCCGATTCCACTTTTATGCATTTCTACAAACATATCTTGAAGTCCCAGAAATTGGTGGCGATGGATGTGGCAGAAGTAAATCCCACTTTTGACATTCAGGAAAGGACCGCGAGATTGGCGGCTTCTTTGGTGAATGAATGGTTTTTGATGTAGGCTCAGAAAAGCCTATTTTTCCTCATATTTTTTTTCATTCAACTTGTATTTACCGTCCAGCACGCTGTTTTTGGATAAATTCATCATTTCAATTTTGTGGATTTTTGCCCAATTATTTCCGTTTTATGTGATGAATAATAATTTTTTATCAAAAATGTAATTATTCGAATAAATGATGGAAACCTTGATGAATACGAAGTTAAATGTAGTTTAAAAATATAGATATTTACCTTTCCCAGCACGAAAGTTGCGGATTTGATTTTGCCATATCCGAAATATTTGTATTTTAGGGAGTTCAATATTTTATTAACCAAATTAATTTTTTATGAAGACAAAATTACCTTTTCTAATGATGGTAGCGCTACCATTTTTAGGCTTTGGCCAGTCAGCGGCCAAAAATTCAATCCATCCTCTTAAGCAAAAATCATCAAAGGTTGCAGCATCACTTGGTGGTACTTCTTATGCCCCAAATGCTTATTGTATTCCGACTGCGCTTGATTGTACGGATGGAGACGTGATGACGAATGTTACTTTCGGAACAATCAACAATACCACTACTTGTGGTACAAATGGTTACAACGACTTTTCAGCAATGGCTACTAATGTGACTCCGGGAACGGCAATGCCGATGTCTGTGACGGTTGGAAGTGGTTGGTTCGAGAGAGTTTCTGTTTGGGTAGACCTTAACAACAACCAAATTTTTGAAGATAGTGAAAGGCTTTCGAATAATGTAGGACCTCTAGGAACATCAGGAAACAATGGAGATATGGGACTAGGTGGAGGAATAGGAACAGGTGGTGCTTTGACCGGGAATATTACAATCCCTGCAGGGACTGCTGCTGGTTCCTACAAAATGAGAGTAATGGTGATCGCAACAGGATCTGGAAATCCTGCGCCTTCCGATCCATGTCTTGATATACAGTTCGGTGAAGTTGAAGATTACACTTTAACTGTTCCTGCAACTGGCTGTCTAACCTCACCAAATGGGCAGTATCCTTCAGCCACGTTTACTCCGGCATGTAATGGAACTACTGAAAATGTTACCACCCTTGGCTGGACTGGTGAATACTCAAAAGTGAGCTTGACGGGTGGAGTGGCCTATACTTTCTCATCGTCTGTGGCTTCACATTTCATCACCATCAGTGATGAAGCGGGAACTACTACTTTGGCAGCAGGAACTGGACCGGTTGTTTATACTCCATCTACCTCTAGGATAGTGAGATTTTACACGCACTTAAGCAGTAATTGCGATTTTGCGAACACTAGCCACACCAGAGCTGTGATGTGCGGAACCCCTCCAACAAACTGTGCTGATTTCAAAGTGCTTTCAAACAACCTGGAAAATGGATTGTTCTTCGGGGGATCAACTTCTCAAAAATTAGCAATTGACGTTCCGGTTGCGGCGAGCAATGTTACGGTTTACGGTTTGGAACCAACTGTGGTAGGAACGGCAACTACATTTAGTTTCACTTTCTATAGTGACAATGCAGGATTGCCAGGAGCACAATTATTCACCCGTACCGGTACTATTACTGAAAGTACAGTGACAGGAACCAACTTCGGATATGAATTTATCAAATACAAAGTAATGTTCAATACACCTGTAGATTTCAGCGCCAATACCAAATATTGGATTGAAGTAACTACCGATGCAGTTGCTTGGGAAGCAAGAACTGGAGGAACCCTTGGTTCATTAGATGCTTTTTCAAATACCAGTACTTCCGGAGTTTGGACTACAGGTACCAACAATCTGGTTTTCAATTTGGTTTGCAGTCCTTTAGCAGTTAGCGATATCGCTAAATCAGGATTCAATTATTATCCGAACCCAGTGAAGGGATATCTGAATATCGACTCTAAACAAAAAGTGGAGATGGTACACGTTTATAACGTAGCTGGTCAAAAAATGCCGGTTTCAACTCAATTGGTTGACGGAAAAATCGACATGAGCAGATTGGCTCCTGGAGTTTATATTGTGAGCACGATCTTGGAAGGAGGAAGAAATGAATCTTTCAAAGTAGTGAAACAATAAGAGTAAACCTAAGAAGTAAATATGGCCCGAAATTTTTCGGGTCATTTTTTTTTGTGAACTAGTTCTAGAGGCAAGAACGATTTTTCTTAATTTTTTTGCATCTGTGAGATTTTATCTGAAAAAATCGTAACTTAGTTCATCATTTAAAATAGGGTTATTTTATGCGATATTTTGTAGATTTGCCATCTGGAAAATTATCCAATTGTGATCAAAAAAAGTTCAAATCATAAAGAATTTTATATATTTGCACCAATTAACAAATAATTAAAAATAAATATTATGTCAGACATTGCATCAAGAGTAAAAGCTATCATTGCTGATAAACTCGACGTTGAGGAAACAGAAGTAACTCCAGAAGCTAGCTTCACTAATGATTTAGGAGCTGATTCGTTGGATACTGTAGAATTAATCATGGAGTTTGAAAAAGAATTCAATATCCAGATTCCAGATGACCAAGCAGAAAAAATTACTACTGTAGGGCACGCTATTGCTTACATCGAAGAAGTAGTGAACAAATAATATTCTATCAACAGAAGCAAAAATTTATGGAATTAAAAAGAGTAGTTGTAACCGGTTTTGGCGCCATCACGCCCATTGGAAACAATGCGAATGAATACTGGGAAAACCTTGTGAAAGGTGAGAGCGGAGCGGCTCCGATTACTCTTTTTGATGCCTCCAACTTCAAAACCAAATTTGCCTGCGAAGTGAAAGGATTCGACCCCTTAAATCATTTCGACAAGAAAGAGGCGAAGAAAATGGACCGAAACACCCAGTTCGGACTTGTTGCCGCACGTGAAGCGGTGCAACATTCCAGAATTATGGAAGGCCAAGTAGACAAGAACAGGGTCGGTGTCATCTGGGGTTCCGGAATTGGTGGTTTGGAAACCTTCGAGACCGAAGTTTTGGGTTGGGCAAATACGGATATCCCGCGTTTCAACCCATTCTTCATTCCGAAAATGATCGCCGATATCACACCGGGTCATATCTCGATTGAATACGGTTTCCATGGTCCAAATTACACCACCGTTTCTGCCTGTGCTTCATCGGCAAACGCCATTATCGATTCCAAAATGCTGATTCAGCTCGGAAAAGCAGACGTGATTGTTTGCGGTGGTTCCGAAGCGGCGGTCACCGCAAGTGGAGTGGGCGGCTTTAATGCAATGATGGCACTTTCCACCAGAAACGACAGTCCGAAAACGGCATCCAGACCTTTTGATAAAGACCGAGACGGATTCGTGCTTGGTGAAGGAGCGGGCTGCATTATTTTGGAAGAATATGAACATGCGGTAAAACGCGGCGCCACGATCTATGCCGAGCTGAAAGGCGGCGGAATGAGTGCAGATGCTTATCACATGACTGCGCCACACCCCGAAGGTTTGGGAGCATATCTGGTAATGAAGAATTGTCTGGAAGATGCAAACATAACAGCCAATGAAGTAGATCATATCAATATGCACGGTACTTCTACGCCATTGGGTGATATTGCAGAATCCAACGCAATTTCCAAATTATTGGGGGAACACGCTTTCGACATTCAGATCAATTCCACCAAATCCATGACCGGGCATTTATTGGGAGCGGCGGGAGTAATAGAAGCAATCGCGGCATTGAATACGATTCTTCACAAAATCGTTCCTCCTACCATCAACCATTTCACCGATGATGAAAGAATTGACAGCAGGTTGAATTTCACCTTTAATCACGCTGTGAAGAAAGATGTAAATATTGCAATGAGCAACACGTTCGGTTTTGGCGGACATAATGCCTGCGTACTTTTTACAAAAATTTAAGACCCAAATTACATGGAGTTAAAGAAGTACTTTTCTAGATTCCTGACCCAAAGAAAAAAGACACTATCGGAAAAAGATTACAATCTTAGCAACGAAATCAGTAAAATAACCGGTGTCGCCGTTCAGAACATCAATCTTTACCGGGAAGCATTTTCCTTAAAAACTTCATCGAAAAACAAAAAAAACAAAAATTACGAAAGACTCGAATTTTTGGGCGACTCTGTTTTGGGGGCAATCATCGCAAGTCATCTGTTCACCATTTATCCAAACGAAAATGAGGGATTTCTCACCCAGATGAAATCCAAGATTGTGAACCGGAAAAACCTCAATAAACTGGGTGAAGAACTCGGCCTTCCCAAATTTATTCAGAATGACCATCCATGCGCGCTTAGTGAAAACATCGCCGGAAATCTTTTTGAGGCGTTGATCGGTGCAGTATATTTGGACCTGGATTACGACATGTGCAGAAGTGTGGTTCTAGACCGGCTTTTAACACCAAGTTCCATCAATAAGCTTGAAAAGAAAATTGTGAGCTACAAAGGTCTGCTGTTGGAATGGAGCCAAAAAAAGAAAACCATCATCAGATACGAAACCTGCGAGGAAGTGCAACCCAACAAGAATCTGGTCTTCAGGTGCCATGTTTGGCTGGAAGAGGAAAGAATCACAAACGCCACAGAAACATCTAAGAAAAAGGCCGAAGAAAAAGCAGCACAGCGTGCCTTTTACATCTTAAATAAAAAAGAAAATATCCTTGAAATCCCCAAAGCTATTACTTGACATTGAATGTGAAGATGAAGAAATCACATTAGGATTGGTGCGGCTTGCAAAACAGGTTCCGGATTTCGAGTTTTTCTACCATGTCAATGCGCTGAACTCTTTTCAGTTTTCACGGATTACAGATTTAATCTTTCAAGGATATTATTTTGATTATGAATTTCCGCGGTTTCAGGCATTTCACTGTGATTCCAAAATATGCCTGCATTTTATCGCAAATAAATCCTCCCGAAGTTTCCAAAAAAAAACTTCAATGGAATTGTTTTCAGCAGAAACCGACACCAAATATTTGCTGGAACAATATCCGGATGTGGATTATATCATCTGGACTTCCGAGCCGTTTGACGATTTTTCATTAATTTTGCTGCCGGAACATTTAACGTTCAAAACCCAGTGCTTTCAGTTAAGCCCAGAAGAAGAGTTTTATCAGCTCATTCAATATTATGAATAAATACCTCAAAAAAACAAAAATCATCGCCACATTGGGTCCGGCTTCTTCAGACAAGGAGACCATGATCGACCTCATTAATGCAGGTGTAGATGTTTTTAGAATAAATTTTTCCCATGCAGATTACGACTTGGTTCGTAAAAATGTGGAAACCATACGTGAAATCAACAAAGAACTTGGTCGCTCGACCAGTATTCTCGGCGATTTGCAAGGTCCCAAATTAAGAGTAGGCATGGTGAAGGAAGGATCCTACCTGAATCCCGGAGATGTTCTAACCTTCACGAATGAAAAAATCGAAGGCGATTCCAAAAGAGTCTATATGACCTATCAGCAATTCCCTCAGGATGTGAAAGTGGGCGAAAGAATCCTGATCGATGATGGGAAACTGGTTCTGGAAGTTATCGAGACCAACGAAAAGGATACCGTAAAAGCAAAAACCATTCAAGGTGGACCGCTGAGTTCAAAAAAGGGTGTTAATCTTCCCAATACGAATGTTTCACTTCCAGCTTTGACGGAAAAAGACATCGAAGATGCGAATTTCATCCTTGATTTGGAGTTGGACTGGATCGCGCTTTCTTTTGTTCGGCATGCGCAAGATATCATTGATCTAAAAGAACTCATTGCGAAACACCCGAAAGGGAAAAAGTTCAGAACACCCATTATTGCTAAAATCGAAAAACCTGAAGGCGTCAAAAATATCGAGCAAATATTGCAGGAATGTGACGGTTTAATGGTTGCACGTGGAGATTTGGGTGTGGAAGTTCCGATGGAGGAAGTTCCCGCCATCCAGAAAAACCTGGTAGAAAAAGCCAGAAAATTTGCAAAACCTGTCATCATCGCAACTCAAATGATGGAAACGATGATTAACAGTTTGACGCCTACAAGAGCTGAGGTAAATGACGTGGCGAATTCCGTTCTAGATGGTGCAGATGCGGTGATGCTTTCCGGCGAAACTTCTGTGGGGAAATATCCCGTGGATGTGGTGAAAAATATGGCGAAGATTGTGAAAAACATCGAGCAGACGCATTTTTACCAAAATGAAAACACTCCTATTGAACGGGAGTTCAACTGTATCGATGAGCGATTCATCACGAACAGGATCTGTCTTGCCGCAGTGCGGATTGCAAAAACCACCAATGTGGAAGCAATCGTCACGCTGACTTATTCGGGATACACGGCGTTTCAAATTTCGGCACACCGCCCGAATTCCAACATCATCATCTATAGTTCGAACAAGCGGGTGATTACCATGCTAAACCTTCTTTGGGGAGTAAGAGCGTATTATTACACCTCCAAAAAATCCACTGATGAAACGATTGTTGAGGTAAATAAATTGACGCTCCAATACGGATATGTGGAATATGGCGATTTCGTGATCAACCTGAACGCGATGCCGGCAAACGAAAGCGGAAAAACCAATACTTTGAGGTTGACCACCATTTGATTTGTTCCCAATCGTACTTGGCTTCTTTTGGAATTGTAAATAAGTTGGCATGGATCTGTCAAAAATTTCATTCCAACTGTTTGTGTTTCAGAAAAATTTTGTACTTTTGCACCTCGAATTAACTAACAAAATTTATAGACAATGTTTGCAATTGTAGAAATAGCAGGGCTTCAATACAAAGTTGAACAAGACCAAAAATTGTTTGTAAACCGTTTGAAAGGAGACAAAGGAGCGAAAGTTTCTTTTGACAAAGTTCTTCTTACTGTGAACGGTACTACAACAATCGGCGCCCCGGCTGTAAAAGGTATCACTGTAGATGCTGAAATCCTTGACCACGTGAAAGCGGATAAAGTAATCGTCTTCAAAAAGAAAAGAAGAAAAGGTTACGAAAAGAAAAACGGTCACCGTCAATCTTTAACTCAAATTCAAATTACCGGAATCACTGGTTTCGATAATAAGAAAGAAGAAAAGAAAGCAGCACCGAAAGCTAAAAAAGCAGCAGCTTCAGAAGACGCTCCTGTAGCAAAAAAAACAACGAAAAAATCGGACAGCGAAACCGCTGAATAATCTAAACCAAAAAACCTTAAAATAAAATGGCACATAAGAAAGGAGTTGGTAGTTCCAAAAACGGTAGAGAATCTCATTCTAAAAGATTAGGAGTGAAGATTTTCGGTGGACAATCAGCTATTGCTGGAAATATCATCGTGAGACAAAGAGGTACTCAGCACCACCCAGGTGAAAACGTGGGAATGGGTAAAGATCACACTTTGCATGCATTGGTTGACGGAAAAGTAATTTTCACCAAGAAAGCAAACAACAGATCTTTCGTATCTGTAGAGCCCAACGCATAATTTTGAGCGTTTCATAAGAATTAATCCTGATTGCATTGCAGTCGGGATTTTTTATTTATTTTTACCCCCGCAAAAAATAAAAAAATATATGAATTTTAAATCAACTTTTTTAGGCATTCTATTCTCAGTTATCGCATTGATGGGCTGTTCCAGAGATGAAGGAGGATCCGCTGCCACACCCGAAAACAAATGTGGAAAAGTATCGTCGGTTATTTTTCAAACCTCGCCAAGCAGCGTTACCTTAAATTATGTTTCAGGAAACAATGCTAATTCTTTCAAAATCGAATATGGATTGACGGGATTTGCACAAGGGAGCGGGAAAAAAATAACCACTTCCAATACTTATGCGGAAATTACGGATTTGCTTCCTTCCACCACTTACGATTTCTATATCACCGGAATTTGCAGCAGTACGGAAAACAGTGAGCCATACAAACTTACGAGTGTAACTACGCAGCAAAGCAGCTGTAACGGAACTGTTTCCGCAGAGTTTTATCAGTATGATCCTAACCAGATTATTCTTCAGGTCGGTTATTCCGGCGGAAGTTTTTATTACCACGAAGTGGAATTTGGTCCTGCCGGCTTCGCCTTAGGTTCAGGAACACGAATAAAAGGTGAAAATTACGCGAACAATCTGTATTTTAATAACCTGCCACAAAACCAGACTTATGATTTCTATGTGCGCACATTTTGCAGCGCGGGAGATCCAACAGCTTTTAAGAAATACAGCTACAACGCGGTACCAACTTGTCCGAAACCTTTCAACCTCAACAGTTATGTGATTTCAGGACAGTGCAATGTGGGAATGGGAGCAACCAGAGGTTTTTCCTGGAGCAGTTACGGGTCGCCTCAAAGTTACACGGTCTCTCTGATCCAGAATGTGAATGATCCTCCAGGTGGGCAGGAATTTACCACCTCGAACACCTCCATTGCGATTTCGAATATGTATTGCCTGTGGAAAGGATTCTACGTGAGATCCAACTGCAGCGGAAGTACCGGAAGCAGTGCGTGGGCCGGTCCGTTTATTTTCTAAGAATTGCAAGAAATAGAATTCCCAATCGAAAAGATTGGGAGTTTTTTTTGTAAAAAGTGTTGAGGGTCAATGCGCCGAAATTTAATTTTCAATTTAAGTTCATTTCATATTGAAACCTTAACTTTGAAAAAACTTCAATGGAAAAGCGTAATATCCCGATTGTAGTGCTTTCAGATATTCATTTGGCGACTTATGGTTGCCATGCAACACAGCTTGTGGCGTATTTGAAAAGTATTAATCCAAAACTGCTGATCCTGAACGGCGACATTATCGACGGATGGGCTTTTTCTAAGAAGTATTTCCCGAACTCCCACATGGCGGTCCTCAGTGAATTTTTCAAAATGATGAAGAACGGAACCGAGATCATCTACATCACCGGAAATCATGATGAATTCTTAAGGAAATATTCTGATTTGACGATGGGAAACCTTTTCCTCACTGATAAATATCTGGTAGAAATCGACGGCAAGAAAACCTGGTTTTTCCACGGCGATATTTTTGACCATACCACGAAAGGCGGTGCGAAATTTATCGCAAAAATTGGCGGAATCGGCTACGACTGGCTTATTCTAATCAACCGTGCAATTAATTTTTTATTGGAAAATATCGGCCAAAAAAAGATTTCACTTTCGAAAAAAATCAAAAACTCTGTCAAAAATGCGGTGAAGTTTATTGCGGATTTTGAGGAGAAAGCAATTGCTCTAGCCATTGAAAACAAATACGACTATGTGGTTTGTGGGCACATCCATCAACCGGCAGATCGGATCGTGACCAATGAAAAAGGGACGGTTCATTATCTGAATTCCGGCGACTGGATTGAGAATCTATCTTATTTGGAATACCAAAAAGGAAAGTGGGAACTCCTATATTTTGATGAAACCAAATTTGAAAAACCTGAAATTGAAGGCAATGATATCACCGTAAATGTGGAGGAACTTATTCATCCGCCTATTTTTGCCGCGTTTGTTGGTGCGAAAATTTAAGATTTTTTACTTCTTAAAAACGCATCCCAACCTTGCGCATTTAGTGCGATGAGTTCATTGCTTCCTCTTGCCACAAGGAAATTTCCCTGTTCCATTTCAACTGCATGACCAATGACGGTGAAATCCGGATGGTTTTTGATTTTTTCAAAATCATTTGGCGAAATGGTGAAAAGCAGTTCATAATCTTCGCCACCGTTCAGAGCGCACATCACGGGATTCAGGTTGAGTTCTTCGGCTGTGGCTATCGTTAACGAATCCAGTGGGATTTTTTCCTCATAAATCCTGAAACCAACTTTGCTCTGATCCGAAAGGTGCAGCGTTTCTGAAGATAAACCATCGGAAACATCGATCATAGAAGTTGGCTTTATGTGCAATTCTTTTAGAATATTTTTAATGTCGGTTCTGGCTTCAGGTTTTAATTGTTTCTCCAGAATATAGTCATATCCTTCCATTTCCGGCTGCATATCGGGATTAGCAAGAAACACGGCATGTTCTCTTTCCAGGATCTGCAAACCCAGATAGGCACCACCCAAATCCCCGGTTACCACCAAAAGATCATTTGGTTTTGCACCGTTTCTTCCCACCAAATTCTGGGAATCTTCCAAACCGATTGCGGTAATGCTCATCACCAAACCAGAATTGGAACTCGTGGTGTCGCCTCCCACCAGATCAACTTTATAATGTTTACAGGCCAAAGAAATTCCGGCATAGATTTCCTCCAAAGCTTCAACAGGGAATCGGTTTGAAACAGCCAGCGACACCAGAATCTGTGTAGGCACTGCATTCATTGCCGCGATATCGCTCAAGTTGACTACGACTGCTTTATATCCCAAATGTTTCAGCGGGACATATCCCAGATTAAAATGGACACCTTCCGCCAAAATATCGGTCGTCACCACTACCTTTCGGTTTTCTGGATTGATGACCGCGGCATCGTCTCCAATGGAAATTTCTGTGGATGGATTTTCAAAACTAAAGTTTTCGGTGAGGTGCTTGATCAGTCCAAATTCTCCGTAAGCGGAAATCGGCGTCAGTTGTGGGGATTTTTCTTCGAGCATTACTTTATATGTAAAAAATGTTTGGGAATTGATGCATTTATTTGGGACTTGAATAGCCGTCAGAATTTTATTCTTCGGTTTTTTCGTCTTTATTTTTTCTCCAGGTGAAAGTATTTCTCTTGTGAAAAGGTTCTACATCCTGTGGTTTGAAAGGCAGGTCTTTCAAATCCTGTTTGGTCAGAAGTTTGGTGTTTTCAGAACGGAATTCCTCCATGACTTCTAAAATATCGTCCGGTGGCGAAGTAGATTTTCTAAGCATCATGTCGATCCAAACTCCGGTTGCTTCTGCAGTTGCCATGTGCGTTCCGTCGGGCAAATAAAATTTATGGACAAACTGATAAATGCTCGCATCTTCAGACATTCCGGAAATCTCTGCAGAAACATACACGATTTGATCTGCATAAATCTCTTTAAAGAAGGAGAGTCTCTCGTGCAAAATCACTGGTCCAATTCCCCATCTTGAAAGTTCTTTCAAACCCATTTTGTGGGCGTTCATGAAGGCCATCCTGGTTTGTGCGCAGTAGGCGATGTATGAAGAGTTTGCCAAGTGTTTATTGGCGTCAATGTCGCTCCAGCGCACTTCGAATTTATGTAGGTATTCTGACATTCTATTGTTTTAGATTAAGAAGAATGGACCACAAGCAACTTGCTTCAAAATTTCTTCTGAGATTTTTTCTAAAGTTACTCGCCAAAAGCCGACCCGATATTTATCGGAAATTGGTGCCATTTGCCGTGTCAAAATTACGGATTAATGATGGTTTGAAAAAATCGTATTTTTGCGCGAGCGTTGTTAGCGCTTTAAGCGCTAACAACGCTCTTTACCTATGAAAAAAAAGCAAGTCATCATCATCGGAGGTGGAGCGGCAGCATTTTTCTGTGCCGCGAATCTTGATGAAAACCTATTTGAAGTCACTATTTTAGAACAAAATTCGGAGGTTTTGCAGAAGGTCAAAATTTCCGGAGGCGGAAGATGCAATGTGACGCACGCCTGTTTCGATCCAAAGGAATTGGTTAGCTACTATCCAAGAGGAAATAAGGAACTGCTCAGCGTTTTCCACAAGTTTCAGCCGGGAGATACTATGGAGTGGTTTGAACAGAGGAATGTGTCCTTAAAAATCGAGAAAGACAACCGGATTTTTCCTGAAAGTAATTCCTCGCAGACGATCATCCATACTTTGACAAATGAGGTTTCCCGAAAAAATTTTCAAATCAAAACTAAATCAGTAGTTTTAGAAATTGACAGATTAGAAAATCAGTATCTGGTAAAAACCAATGAACAGCATTACTTCGCGGATCACGTGGTTTATGCCACGGGAAGTTCGCCGAAATCGCTGAAGCTCATCCAAAATCTAGGGCATCAAATCGTGGAAGCCGTGCCGTCGCTTTTCACTTTCAACATTAAAAATGAAACGTTAAAGGATTTGATGGGGACAAGTTTTGCCCTGGCTGAAGTTTCGATTCCAAAACTTAAAATGTTGGAAACCGGTCCTATGTTAATTACGCATTGGGGACTTTCTGGACCGGCCATTTTAAAAATTTCTGCATGGAAAGCGAGAGAACTGGCGGCCGCGAAATACCAGTTTGAAATCGTGGTGAATTTCTTGGGAATTGACCTGGAAACAGCCGAAGAAATCTTCAAAAAATTCAGGCAAAACCATCCTAAAAAAACCATTGGAAGTTCGAAGATTTTTGAAATCACTTCCAGGTTTTGGCACCGGATTCTGTGGCTTTCAAAAGTGGATTTGGAAAAAAACATTTCGAATATTTCAGCCAAGGAACTTCAGCAGATTCTAACTAATCTTTGCGCGAATTCGATGAAGGTTTCGGGTAAATCGACGTACAAAGAGGAGTTCGTTACTGCAGGTGGCGTGGATTTAAAGGAAATTAATTTTAAAAATATGTCTTCAAAGATTTTGGAAAACTTCTATTTGGCGGGCGAAGTTTTAGATATTGATGCGGTAACAGGTGGATTCAATTTTCAGGCTTGTTGGAGCGAAGCTTGGTTAATTGCCCAGGATTTGAACTCGAAAGTTTTTTAAAAGCTTTCAAAATCGCTTTCAAAACCATTAATTTTATTAAATTTGACAAAATTATTCTTAAAATGAAAAAACTCCGTTCTATAATTGCTTTATCGCTATTGGTGTTCGCGGCTTCCTGCCAAACCAGAGTAGTAGATAAATTGAAACCGATGCAGAAGAATTCTCTGGAACTTTACCAAAAATATACCATTACCACCAATGAACCTAAAGTAGTGAAAATGGAAGTTCTAAAAGTGGACGACGATAAGATTTATGGCAAAACAAATGACGGTCAAGAAGTTAACATCAATAAAAGTGACGTTCGAACCATTAAGAAAACCGACTGGATTTCTTCCATCCTAATTGGTGCAGCTGGAATTTTAGCGGTAATTTTTGTTCCGATTTAGTCCGTTTTAAAATCGGAAAAAAAAGGAATCAACTTCAAGCTGATTCCTTTTTTTTATTTGAAAATTCTGCTCACAATGTTCCCGATTTCCATGAAATCATCCATATTTCCGATGGCGCGTGTTTGCTTTTTGTATTCGCTTTCGCGGGTTTGGTTCGGGAATATCAGCAAATAATTCCAATTCCGGAAATGCTGGTTGAGGTAATTTGGCACATGTTGCATTTCGGGCAGATAAGACTGCATTTCCCGGGTCGCCATAAACAGGATGAAACCATCGTCGTCCTTCATTTTCTCAAAAATTTTGCGGATTTCTGACCAGTTGTTGAAGATGATTACCGAAGAATCGATATTCACTTTCTTACGGATATTTTCGATTACTTTGATGGTGTCTTCACTTCCATAAAACTCAATTTTTGACCCTGAATTTCGGGCAAGGTTCCAGACTTTTAGCAATGAATGGAAGAATCCGGATTCCAGATGCACTTTCGCCGGGAAAATCACCACATATTTCTGGATGGTGGAAACCGGTTGCGCCGAATGATAAACCAAAACATTTGCCGACTGATTATTGAGATAACCGTTGTAAAGGTTATAGACAAAAGTGGGCGAAAAGCCTTTTTCTGTATCCACGCCGATTACCAAATCCGAAATGGAATTCACTTTGATCTCATTATTCATTCCTTTGATGATGTCTGCATCATACCGGATCAATGGCTTAATCTCGGTGTCTGCGGAAGCTCCGATGCTTTGAGCGGAATGAAGCAGCTTTTCGGCGTTTTTCTTGGAGGATTCATTTTTCTCTTCACTGATGATGTTGAGTACATAAAGGTTTCCGCGATTGTTTTTGGATTTAATCATCAATGCAAGATCCGCCATTGGTTCCACAGTAGCCAAATGATTTACGGCGAGCAAAATATTCTCGTCGTCCGGATCGGTTTCCGTAATCGTGTTTTCATTTTCTGCTTTCACCAATTGGTGTGCGTTTTTCTGCGTGACGAAAGAGGAAACGGTGCATGAAACCAAGATCAGGAGAATACTACCATTCAAAACACTCTCATCCAACAAACGGATTGGTTCGCCTGAATCGGTTTCGCCCAAAATAATGTTATAGCCCACCATCACGATTGCTAATGTTGCTGCCGCGTGCGAAGCACTTAATCCGAAAATTATCCCACCTTGTTCTTTTGTAAGTTTAAAGGTTTTCTGTGTTGCCACCGCCGCGAAATATTTCGAAGCAATCCCGATAACCGTCATCAACAATGCGATTTCCACCGTTTTCATATCTTTAAGAAATACCGAAAAATCGATGATCATTCCTACACTGATCAGGAAGAATGGAATAAATATCGCATTTCCCACAAATTCAACCCGGTTCATCAAAGCAGAAGTATGCGGAATAAGCCTGTTTAACGCAAGTCCGGCAAAGAACGCTCCGATAATTGGTTCTACACCTCCCAATTCGGCGAGGAGTGCAGCCAGATAGATCATCACCAAAACGAAAATATATTGGGAAATACTGTCACTGATTTTTTTGAAAAACCATCTGCCGATAATAGGGAAACCAAATAAGACGACCGCTGAGAAAATAATCATCGAGACCGAGATTTTGGTCCAAAATGCAGCGTTGACCTCACCTTGAGTCACACCGACACAGATCGCCAAAACCAGGAGCGCCAAAATATCGGTAATCATAGTTCCTCCCACGGTTATATTGACCGGAAGGGTTTTCTGAATGCCCAGTTTACTGACGATCGGATAAGAAATCAGGGTATGCGAGGAAAAAATACTGGCAAAAACAATGGCGGTGAGCCAGGAGAAATTGAACAGAAAATGAGCGCCCATAATTCCCAATATGAATGGAATGGAGAAAGTGTATAGTCCGAAAGTGATGCTTTTCCACTTGTTTTTCTTGAACTCATTGAGGTCGATTTCCAAACCAGCCAAAAACATAATGTATAGCAATCCTGTGGTTCCGGTCACCACAATGCTCGCATCTCTGGCAAGTACATTGAATCCGTTTGGACCCACGATTGCACCTGCAATGATCAGTCCCAAAAGATGTGGAACCTTAATCTTGTTCAGTAAAATGGGTGCAAAAAGAATGATGATTAAAACCACCAGAAATTTCAAAACTGGATCTTCCAGCGGAAGCGTGAGCGTTGAAAAATTTAAGCTTAAAATGCTGAGCATGTTCTAGTTTTTAGATTTATCCAGATCAATGGAAAAACGAGAAGTACAATTATTGTCACCAATTACATCGCGGGTTCCACGGATTTTGGTATCCTTTAAATCATTCAAGATGATGTTCACATAGGATTTTTTTGCTGCGGTGGAATCACTTTGATAGGAAAGCCGGATTTCTGAACCATTGAAACTGCCGGTGTAGATTCTGATGTTTCCGGCTTTGTTGGTGACTTTTGCAGAGATTTTCTGGCCATTTTCGCTGAATTCCCAATTGTCATTTCTAATGTCGCCAATCATGTTTTCAGGGCAGTTGGAATCCACGCAGATCATTTTTCCGGACCATTTGCCTAGAATGTTGTCCGGAAGCGGAATCGCTTGAATAGTGTCCTTTGCGGCATAAAGGCTGTCGCGCATTTTCAAAAGATTTTGATAATCAGATTCTTTCATCGCGAATGCTTTTTCTTTTTCCAGAAGTTTTTGTTCGCGGACCTTTAGCTCTTCGCTTTTTTCTTTAAAGTTGCAGGAGCTCCAACTCAGCGCGGCAATAAGTAGAAAACCGTATTTCAGCATTATTTTTATTGGATTTGGTTTGACAGATTTTAAAATTAACAAAAAAAGCCAAGACTAAAAAATCCCGGCTTTAAACATTAGCGATAAATCATAAAATTGATCACTTCAATTTCGCAATCACATCTATTCCGCCAGTAGTTTTATCTCCAATTTTGCAGGTGATTTCTGTATTTAATGGCAGAAAAACATCCATTCTGGAACCAAATTTGATGAACCCGAATTCGTGTCCGGCTTTTGCCTCATCGCCTTCATTACAGTAGAAAACGATCCTTCTGGCCACATAACCCGCAATTTGACGGAAAACGACTTTGTGATGGTTGAAACCTTCAACGACAACGGTGGTTCTTTCATTTTCAGTGGAAGATTTTTCGTGCCAAGCAACTAAATATCTTCCGGGATGGTATTTTTTGTAAACGACTTTTCCAGAGACCGGAAACCTGCAAATATGCACATTCAGCGGCGACATGAAAATCGAAATTTGGATGGCTTTTTCCTTTAAAAACTCGTCCTCGTCCACTTCTTTGATCATCACTACTTTTCCGTCAACCGGTGCGATGATGTTTTCTTCTGTATCCAAAATATGCCGTTCGGGAACCCTGAAAAACCAGAATACCAATCCATAGATGACCAAAACCGGTATCAGGAGTAGGATGGCCCAAAATTTTAGAAAATAAATGGAAAGTCCCGCGATGATGATGAATAATAAAGTGGCGACGGTAATTGTACCTTTTGATTCTTTGTGCAGTTTCATTTGATAGCTGTTGGCTACTTGCTTTTGGCGAATAGCAGTTTTTTATTTTTATGGAGAAAACGGATGACCGATTCTTAAATGGCTAAATTAATCTTTCTAATATAAAGTACAAATATACAACCGGAACGCAGATAATAAAACTATCCAGTCGATCCAGAATTCCGCCATGTCCGGGAATGATGTTTCCGGAGTCTTTCACTGCGAATGTTCTTTTCAGCTGACTTTCCACCAAATCTCCGAGCGGTGCAAAAACAGAAACCAAAAATCCCACAATGATCCAGTTCCCTCTTAAATCCGGATGGAATTTCTCAATAAAAAATCCGAGGATAATGGTCAAAATCACTCCGCCTGCAAATCCTTCCCAGGTTTTCTTGGGTGAAATTTTTGGCGCCATTTTATGCTTTCCGAAAAATTTCCCGGTGAAATATGCGAACGTATCGCTGCTCCAAATCAGGATGAAAAGGAAAAAAACCTCTAAGCTAAAGGTTCCTTCCGCCGCTGAAAATTTTGGTAAACCTAAAGCAAATCCAAATGGCAGCGCAGTGTAAATCACGGTGAAAATCAGTTTTCCGTTATCATAATAAAGTTCTTTGGAAAATTTGAATAAAGTAATTACGGCAATCACCACCAGCAAAAGTGCCAGGATTTCCGAAAAATTAAAGTCAAAATAAAATCCGTGTCTGAAAAATCTGGTTGAAAATCGCCAGAAAACTATTGCAATCAGTGGGAAAACCAAATATTTTTCCCAACTTTTGGGATCGAATTTCATCATTTTCACGCATTCCCAAGCTCCCACAAACAGGAAGAAGGTGATCAATCCGTAATATAATTGCTGCTGCTGGATGAGGTTGGGCGAGATTTTTTCCAGCATTGTCGAGCCGAGTGGTGTAGTGCAAAAGATGACCACGAACCCATAAAGCAGTCCGCCAAATAATCGTTGAATTAGATTTCGATCCAAAGTTTTGTTTGTTAAGGGAGAAATTAAAAAAAAATGCTAGAAATTAATCTTCGAGCAAAAGTAAGAAAAGTTTCGTATTGTCCTTGTTTGGCGTATCCAATTTGGAATTGCTTCCGCTGATGGAGGTGAGGTTTTTGATGTTTCCGTTTCTCTTGATTTTGGCCATCGCATCGTTCAGATTCGTGACAATCTGGGAAACATTCGCCATGATGATGATTTTTTCCGGCAGTCTGGAAGAATGGTAATGCAGGATATTGTTGTGTGAAAGCATGATTCTGCCGTCATAGGCAATCAGGTATTCACAAGTGATAAAGGCGCAGTCATTGAAAAGTTCGAGCTCTGTAGTATAGGGAACTTTCACCACATCCAGAAAATTTTTCAGTTCCTGGTCCCAACAGAAAACCGATTTCACATCTTCAATTTTCAGAATGTGATTCAGGGTTTGAAGTGCTTCTGCTTCGTCTCCGCAATAATTGAAGAATCCTCCGGAATGCGTAAAAAGCTGCACAAACTTGTAATCCAAATCAGCGTTTTTCAACTGATCCCCAAGTTTAATCACATCTTGATTTTCGTCCTCTTCCGGCTGATTTAAAATTTTTCCGACAATTTTTTTAAATAAACTCAATTTCTGCGGTTTATGCGAATGTTTATACAAAAATAGAAAATATTTGTTTACGGAGTGAAATTAACAAAAAAAACCTGACTATTTACATTTCCAAAAAATTTGGATGCAAATAGTCAAGCATTTATTTTTTTAATTAAAGTTGAGTCCCCGATTCCGGTGCCTGAACTTCTTCTGCCCCTGGATTTTCGTCCTTGGTTTCTGATTCTTCATTATGGGTGCTGGAAACCGGGTGTTCGGTCAATTCCGGATCCCATGCTCTTTTCCCGAAAACATCTTCCAAGTCTTCTCGGAAAATCACCTCTTTTTCCAGGAGTTTGGTTGCTAAAGCGTCCAGTTTTTCCTTATTGTCACGCAGAATCTGCAATGCTCTCTGATATTGAGTTTCGATGATTTTCGAAATTTCTTCGTCGATCATTTTTGCGGTTTGCTCAGAATACGGTTTTCCAAAGCTGTATTCGGATTGTCCGGAGCTGTCGTAGTAAGAGATATTTCCTACTTTGTCATTCAGACCATAAATTGTCACCATCGCCTGTGCTTGTTTGGTCACACGTTCCAGATCCGAAAGTGCTCCAGTAGAAATGTTTCCAAAAATGGTTTCTTCGGCTGCCCTTCCTCCCAAAGTAGCGCACAGTTCGTCGTTCATTTGTTCGGTGGTGGTCAGCTGTCTTTCCTCCGGTAGATACCAAGCTGCGCCAAGTGATCTTCCTCTAGGAACAATAGTGACTTTCAGAAGTGGAGCAGCATGTTCAACGAGCCAAGAAATGGTTGCGTGTCCTGCTTCATGATAGGCGACTCTTCTTTTTTCTGAAGGTTTGATGGCTTTGTTTTTCTTTTCCAGTCCGCCGATGATTCGGTCCACCGCATCAAGGAAATCCTGTTTGTTCACGGCTTCATGTCCGTTTCTAGCTGCGATTAAAGCCGCTTCGTTGCAAACGTTTGCAATATCTGCTCCTGAAAATCCTGGAGTTTGCTTTGCCAAAAATTCCCGGTCGATATTGGGGTCGAGCTTGATTTTTGCCAAATGCACATCGAAGATTTGTTTTCTTTCATGAAGTTCCGGCAAATCCACATAAATTGATCGGTCGAATCTTCCTGCTCTCATCAATGCCTTATCCAAAATATCTGCACGGTTGGTAGCCGCCATCACGATGACGTTCGTATCGGTTCCGAAGCCGTCCATTTCAGTAAGGAGCTGGTTCAGCGTGTTTTCTCTCTCGTCATTTCCTCCGGTGAAGTTTCCTTTTCCTCTTGCTCTACCTATTGCATCAATTTCATCGATAAAAATGATTGCTGGAGATTTTGCTTTTGCCTGTGCAAACAAATCGCGAACTCTGGAAGCTCCCACTCCCACGAACATTTCCACGAAATCTGAACCTGAAAGTGAGAAGAACGGTACTTTGGCTTCGCCTGCAACAGCTTTTGCCAATAATGTTTTCCCTGTTCCCGGAGGACCCACTAGCAGAACTCCTTTCGGGATTTTACCTCCCAGTTTGGTGTATTTTTCTGAGTTTTTCAAGAAGTCTACCACTTCCTGCACTTCCTCTTTTGCGCCTTCCAAACCGGCAACATCTTTAAAAGTGGTCTGTATTTTTTCTTTTTCGTCAAAAAGCTTTGCCCTGGATTTTCCGATGGAAAAAATTTGTCCGCCGGGACCGCCGCTTCCGCTCATCATTCTTCTAAAAATAACGAAATAGAATAAAGCCATCAAACCAATCCAGAATAAGGCGTTGAATAGAAGTTCCGTCATTGGGTTTTTCCCCATTCCGTAATCTTTTTTAGTCGCGATTTGCGGATTGTCTGCTTTGATCTTATCGAACTTTTCTAGGAAAAGTTGAAGGTCGCCATAGCTTAAGGTATAGTCTGGTTTTGGACCCAGATTAAAGTCAAAAGCCGACATTGGATTTTTCGCAGGTGCGGTAGTTTTTGCAGCAGCTTCAGCTTTTGCCTCTTTAGTCAGGAAAACGTCTGCTTTTTCGGTGTCTTTGTAGATGAGTATGTCCTGGACTTTCCCTTCTGCCATTAATTTGTAGAATCCTTCTTCGTCAATGGTGTTCTGTTGGGAATCGCCATTCATGTTCGAAAAGAAGAAAAGCAGTATAGCAGCGATCGCTATGGGAAAAAACCAGTTAAATCCTTTATTGTTATTCATATCTTTTTTATAAAAATTTTGACGAAAACAGGTCAGTCAAATATCAATTTGTTAAATCTTCTATTTTGGTGATTTTTGCATCGCCCCAAAGTTCTTCAATTTCATAATATTCACGGGTTGCCCTTTGGAAAACATGCACTACCACGGAAACGTAATCCATCAGAACCCACATTGCATTTTCGGTTCCTTCCACATGCCATGGTCTGTCGTGAAGATCGTTCCGTACTTTTTTTTCAATATTTCCAGCAATGGCCGAAACCTGCGTGTTTGAATTTCCGCTGCAGATGATAAAGGTTTCTGCAACAGAGTTTTCTATGTTGGAAAGGTCAAAAATCATGATGTCTTCACCTTTTGTGTCTTGAATGGCATCTACGATTTTGTCGATTAGGAGTTGTTTTTCTGTCGATTTATTCATTAAAAATTTTTGCTAATCTGCAAATTTATTGTTTTTTTATCTAATTTATCCTCAAATTTACGGTTTCTAATCTATAATAGTCAGATTCCATGATACCTGTTTTTTACCTGGATGAATGTGCTTCAACTCAAGACGAATCAGTCCGGTTTTTACTTTACGGCGATTCTGAAACTTTTGCGGTTTACACTTTTAAACAAACGAATGGGAAAGGGCAATACGGCAATTCTTGGGAATCTTCGGTAAACAGGAATATCGCTTATTCTTTTGCGGTTCCGGCCAACAGAATCCGCGTTCCAACACCATCCCTCAATTTTTATACCGCAATTATCTTGCGTGATTTTCTTGCCAATCTGTCAACTTTTCCGGTGGAAATTAAATGGCCGAATGATTTAATCATTAGAAATAAAAAGATTTCCGGCATCTTAATCGAAAAAAAAAACATTAATGAAATCCCGTATTTTATTATTGGAATTGGATTGAATGTTTTGCAGGAAGATTTTAGACACATTCCAAAAGCAGGTTCGTTACTTACTCAAACCGGAATTCGATTTGAACTTAAGGAGATGGTGGAGCGGTTTCATGAATTTTTTTCCGAAAGAATTTTTCAAAATGCTCCGGGTCCCGAAATATGGAATAAAATCAATAAAGACCTTTTCCGGAAAGATGAAGTTTCTGTATTCGAAATTAAAGGAATCAGACAAAATGGCATTATAAAAAATGTGGATGAGGAAGGTTTTCTTTGGGTAGAACTGGAAAATGACGGATTAAGGAGGTTTTTCCATAAAGAGATTGAGATGCTTTACTGATTCGCACGCTTAAAATAGAGTATCAAAGCCAAAGGTCCGAAAACGATATCCGGCAACCACATCGCCAGAAGCGGAGTCAAAGTTTTGTTTTCTGAAACTACCTTCAACACCTCAAAAGAAAACACGAAAACAAACGCCAAAGCAATTCCCAACGCGAGATTCAGACCCAATCCGCCCCGTTTTTTCTGCGACGAAAGTGAAAGCCCGAGAAAAGTCAGAATGATCACCGAAACCGGCATGGAAGTTCTTTGGTAGAGCTCGTTCAAATAGGTGTTCAAATTGGCGTTTCCTTTTTCTCTTTCACGATTGATGAATTGAAGGAGTTCCGGAGTGGTTTTATTTTGACCCAGCAAAACATCCGGGAACAGTTCTTCCGGAGGATGCCCGAAACTTTTGTCCATGGAATTCCCATTTCCCAATTTTTCGGTACCATCACCTTTGATGGTTTTTTCAAGATAATTGCTTAGTACGAACTGGTTTTTGGTTTTGTCCCAGTAAAATTCACTTGCATTGAGTTGATAAATCAGGCGGTGGTTTTTGTCGAATTTTTGATAAAGAAATCCGGAACCGCGCTTTTCCTTTTTGTTATAACTTTTCAGGAAAATGTATTCCGTTTTTGAAAGTTGGGTGGAAACTTCTGAACTTCCGGTGAACTCGTCGCGACTCACTGCAGTGTAAGTATAGGGTTCCAGTGCGTTTTTTTTGGTGTTAGCAAGAGGCAAAACCAAATGATTTAAAAGCAATGCCATGATGGCAATGAAGCCGGAAGTAATGAGGTAAGGTCTGGCGAAACGGTGAAAACTCGCACCGGAACTGATGATGGCCACAATTTCTGTGTTATTCGCAATTCTGGAGGTAAAGAAAATCACCGAGATGAAAACCAAAATCGACATGAAGGTGATAATCAGATTGAGAATCCAATAAGGATAAAAATTCACCAGAAACTCACTTACCGTAAATCCGTTGGATTCAATTCGGGGTGCTTTTGCCTGAACATCGATGACCAAAACGATAATCGTCAACAAACCCAGCATGAACCCGAAGGTTCCGAGGTATTTTTTGATGATATAGCGGTCGATGATGGTGAACATTGGCTAAATAATAATTAACAATGGGTAGGAAATGCCGAATTGGTATGCTCAGTAATTAACTGATTTTTTTGGTGAGGCAATCTTCTTCCCCCTTTACAATCTTTGTTTTAAAACCGGAACCACGGAATCTTTCCATTCATAGAAATCACCTGCAAAAATATGTTCTCTGGCGACTTTGACCAAATCCAAATAAAAGGCCAGGTTGTGAATAGATGCAATCTGTTTCGCCAAATATTCTTTTGAAACGAATAAATGCCGAACATACGCCTTTGAATATTCTCGGTCCACATAGCTTGTCCCGAATTCATCCAGCGGTGAAAAATCGTTTTTCCATTTTTCGTTTTTCATGTTCATCACACCGTTCCAGGTGAAAAGCATCGCGTTTCTGGCGTTTCTTGTCGGCATCACGCAGTCCATCATATCGATTCCCAAGCCGATAGACTCCAGAATATTCCACGGAGTTCCGACTCCCATCAGGTATCTTGGTTTATCTTTTGGCAAAATATCTGTAACTTCATTGGTGATCCGGTACATTTCTTCTTCGGGTTCTCCCACGGAAAGACCGCCAATAGCGTTTCCTTCAGCATTTTGTTCGGAGATAAATTCTGCAGAGATTTTCCTTAAATCAGAGTAGGTAGAGCCCTGAACAATTGGGAAAAGCCGCTGTTGGTGTCCGTAGATTTCCTGATTTTCATTCGTCCAGTCAATACATCTTTTTAACCAGCGATGGGTCATTTCCATGGAGGTTTTCGCCAGGTTGTATTCGCAAGGATATGGAGTACATTCATCAAAAGCCATGAAAATATCGCCCCCGATTTGCCGCTGGATTTCCATTGATTTTTCGGGTGAAATAAAATGGTAGCTTCCGTCAATATGAGATTTGAATTTCACACCTTCTTCGCTCATTTTTCTACTGGCAGAAAGGGAAAAAACCTGATAACCACCGGAATCCGTAAGTATGGGCAAATCCCAGTTCATGAACTTGTGGAGTCCGCCCGCTTGCTGCATAATCTCCATTTTCGGACGAAGATAAAGATGGTAAGTGTTTCCTAAAATAATCTGTGCTTTGATATCTTCTTTAAGCTCGTGCTGGTGCACGGTTTTCACCGAGGCCACTGTTCCCACCGGCATGAAGATCGGTGTTTGAATGGTTCCGTGGTCGGTGGAAATGGTTCCTGCTCTGGCTTTTCCGGTAGATGTTTTATTGATTTTGAAAAATGGGGACATATTTTTATCTGGCAAATGCGGGTACGTTTGGGTTTTCTTTGATTTTTTGGTCGATATAGGATTTTGCTTCCGGATGTTTCTCCAGGATTATTTTCTGGGCATTATCCAAAATTTTCTCTAGTTTTCCGGTCGCGATATAGAACTTATAACTTTCTGTGAATTGGTTTCCCTTGACATGGTATTTATTCAAGGTATAGCGGGTTGCATTTTCCAGGTTGGCTTCCGGGTCTATTATCCTGAGTTGGTCATTCATGGCAAACTCGGCGATGATTTCGGACATTTGGTCTTTTGGAATGAGGTTTTTCGGCTCGTCAATCAAATGCGAACAATTCACCATTAAAAAAGAAATGCAAACAAAAAGAAGCTTCTTCATAATTTTCCGATCAGCGATTTCCATTTTAGCCTTAAAACTCCGAAAACGGCTTCGTGAATAATCCCGCCGTTCATTTTGCTTTCGCCCAGTTCGCGGTTGGTGAAAATAATCGGGACTTCCACGATTTTGAACCCTTTTTTAAAGGCTCGGAATTTCATCTCGATTTGGAAACCGTAACCTTTCAGTTTGATTTTGTCCAAACCGATTTCTTCCAAGACTTTTCTTGAAAAACATACGAATCCTGCAGTGGTATCCTGTATCGGAAATCCCAAAATGGTTCTGGTGTAAATCGATGCACAGTAGGAAAGCAAAACCCGTCCCATCGGCCAATTCACAACGTTTACTCCTTTGGAATATCTGGAGCCGATGCTCATGTCGGCATTTTTGCAGGCTTCAAAAAGTCGGCTCAGGTCTTTTGGGTTGTGCGAGAAATCTGCATCCATTTCGAAAATATAGTCGTAGCCGTTTTCTAAAGACCATTTGAAACCGTGGAGATAAGCTTTTCCCAATCCGTCTTTTGTTTTTCGCACCGTCAGGAAAAGTTCGTCCGGATAAATTCGCTGAAGCTTTTTCACGATTTCACTGGTTCCGTCCGGAGAAGAATCATCCACTACTAAAATATGGAAATCCTCCTTCAATGCGAACACTGCGGAAATAATATTTTCAATATTTTCCTTTTCATTGTAGGTCGGAATGATGACGAGTTTCTTCACGCGCGAAATTAAGTTGCAAAGATAATCTTTTTTGGCTTTGGGCTGATTGCTGAAAACATAATGCCAAACGCCAAAAAGTATTCGTAATTCGCCAAAAGTCATTCCGGTCGATGTAGCGAGGCAATTGACATTCGCCAAATTAATCTTACTTTTGCAGAAAATTACAAATTGGTCCGGATTGCACAGCAAAACGACTGGGTGGTTTTCATTTTGGTCGGCTCTATTTTTCTTTATATTTTCATGCTGCTTTCTTTGCAGCGTGAATCTTCTGTGAGAGAGTTTTTGCTGCAGAAATTCCCTGATTCCTCCAATAATTTCCCAAGTTGGGTGATCATTAGTTTTGTATTTGTACTGCTCTTTTCAACCTTGGTTTCGCAGTTTATTCCGATAGTGCCTCGAAAGATTTCGGAAGTCCAAATCATGGGTTATGAATTGAATAAATTCGGATTCACCTTTTTATCGGTTTCTGGAATTTATTTCAGTAAAAATATCCTGAGCTACCTTTATTATGCAGGAACCGGTAACAGCAAAAAATGGAAAGTTTTCTATTTCGCGGCTTCCAAGATTTATTTTGTTTTTTCTATTATTTTAATGGTGGCATGTGTGGTGAAATATTTTTATGACATAGCATTATCAGTGGCTTTCGATATGCTTGTGGGCGGGTTTCTATTGCTGTTCGGCTTTAAGCTGATATTCTATTTCTTCCATAGAAACGACATATTGCCTCAAAAGTGGTATTATAAAATTTTGTATATTTGCACCCTCCAAATCACACCTGTATTGGTGTTATGGAAAATCTTATTCTTTTAATTGAGTTTGATGATGAAAATTAAATCTATACTGGTTTCTCAACCTGCTCCAAGTGAAACTTCGCCCTATCTAGAAATGGCCAAAAAGGAAAAAATCAAGATTGATTTCAGGCCTTTTATTCATGTGGAAGGAGTGGATGCGAAAGAACTTCGAACCCAAAAAATCGACCTTTCCCAATTTACAGGTGTGATTCTGACCAGCAAAAATGCAGTAGATCACTATTTCCGTTTAGCGGAGGAAATGCGTTTCGCGGTGCCGGATTCCATGAGATATCTTTGCCAGTCTGAAGCGATTGCAAATTATCTGCAGAAGCACATCATCTACAGAAAAAGAAAGATCGCGTTTGGCGAAAAGACTTTCGCCGATATGATGCCGCTTTTCAAGAAATTCCCGAATGAAAAATATGTAATTCCCGCATCAGATACTTTAAGTGCAGACATTGTGAAAGTATTGGAAGCTTCCCCGATTGAATGGACTAAAGCCACGATGTACAGAACTGTAAGCAGCGATTTGAGCGATATCAAAATCTCTGATTACGACATGCTGGTTTTCTTTTCGCGACAAGGAATTAGTTCATTGGGTGAAAACTTCAAGGATTTTAAACAAAATGACACCAAAATTGCGGTTTTTGGTGCAACAACCGAACAGGCTGCAAAAGACGCAGGTTTAAGGGTGGATGTGATGGCTCCCACAAAAGAAACTCCCTCAATGACGATGGCAATTGAGAAATACGTCAGAAACATGAACAAGTAGTTTCTTCCAAAAAAATAAACTGAAAACCGTTTTTTCAATTTGAAGAACGGTTTTTTATTTTAATTAAATGTTAACTTTACCCGATTTTATCTCAAAAGAATAATCAAATAATCCCATGAACGCTCCAAAAGCAAAAAAAATAGAGAAAATTCTTGAAATCCACGGTGACCGGCGCACCGACAACTATTTCTGGATGAATGAAAGGGAAAACCCCGAAGTCACCAAATATTTGGAGGAAGAAAATGCATATTGCGATTTCATGATGAAGGATACCGAAAGTTTTCAGCAGGAACTTTTTGACGAAATGAAGTCCAGATACAAGGAAGATGACCAATCTTTGCCGTATTTTTTCAACAAGTATTGGTACATCGTGAGGTTTGAAATAGGGAAAGAATATCCTGTTTTCAGTAGAAAGTTTGAAACCTTAGAAAATGAAGAGGAAATTTTGCTAGATGTCAATATTTTGGCTGAAGGACAAAAGTTTTTCGAAGTCGGAAGTGTGGCCGTTTCTATGGACAACAAACTGATGACCTTTTCCAGCGACAATATGGGAAGAAGGATCTATACCATTCAGTTTAAAAATCTGGAAACCGGAGAAATCCTTCAGGACCAAATCGCAAATACCACCGGAAAAGCAGTTTGGGCCAATGACAACCGACATATTTTCTACATTAGAAAAGATAAAAATCTGCGTGCCTTCCAGGTTTATATGCACGAACTGGGAACCGATTCCTCGCAGGATGTCTTGGTTTTTCATGAAGAAGACGACACTTTTGATGTGAATGTCTTTAAGTCAAAATCACTGGAATATATATTTATTTCAAGTTCCAGCACGGTTTCGGACGAGCAGCGGTTTATTCCTTCAGAAAATGTTTTGGCGGAATGGAAAATCGTGCAGCCGCGAACCAAGGATTTGGAATATTCGGTGGAGCATTTTGAGGACGAGTTCTATATCATCACCAATGCGGATAAAGCGACCAACTTCAAAATCGTGAAAACAAAAGTATCAAATCCCGGAATCGAAAACTGGAAAGATGTGATTCCGCACCAAAAAGAGGTGCTCCTGGAAGGTTTTGAAATCTTTAAAAATTATTTGGTTCTGGAAGAAAGAAGAGAAGGTCTTCTTCAGATCAAAATCATTGACCATAAAAATAATACATCGCATTACCTTCCGTTTTCTGATCCTACTTACACGGCTTACATCGGATTGAATCTGGAATTCGATACCGAAAAATTGCGGTATGGATACACTTCTTTGACCAAACCAAGTTCTACCTTTGAATATGATATGAAGCAGAAAACCACCAAACTTCTGAAACAGCAGGAAGTTTTGGGTGGGAAATTTTTTGCAGAAAACTATATTTCCGAAAGAATTTGGGCAAAAGCGAGAGACGGAAAGAAAGTTCCGATTTCTTTGGTTTATCATAAAGACACCCGGAAATCTGATGAAACTCCACTTTTGCTTTATGGGTACGGAAGTTACGGACATACTGTGGATGCGAGTTTTTCAAATGTGCGACTGTCGATTTTGGACAGGGGTTTTATTTACGCGATTGCACATATCCGTGGCGGAGAATATTTGGGGAGGGAATGGTACGAAGACGGAAAGTTGCTCCACAAGAAAAATACCTTTTTCGATTTCATCGATGCTGCGAAGTTTTTGGTGGACGAAAATTATACCTCGCCGAAACATCTTTATGCCATGGGAGGTTCCGCAGGTGGACTTTTAGTTGGAGCTGTGGTTAATTATGAACCAAATCTTTTCAACGGAATAGTGGCACAAGTTCCCTTTGTAGATGTGGTGACCACGATGTTGGACGAAGAAATCCCTTTAACCACGGGAGAATTCGACGAATGGGGAAATCCGAAAAAGAAAAAATATTACGATTACATGAAATCGTATTCCCCATATGACAATGTGGAAGCGAAGGATTATCCGAATATGCTGATAACTACCGGATTGCATGATTCGCAGGTTCAGTATTGGGAACCCGCAAAATGGACGGCAAAACTTCGGGAATTGAAAACGGACTCCAACATTTTACTTTTCAAAACCGACATGAGTTCCGGTCACGGCGGCGCGAGCGGAAGATTTGAAAGTTTGAAAGAGGATGCTTTGGAATATGCGTTTTTGATGAAACTGGAAAAAATAATTTAAATAAATAGCCACTGATGCACAAATAACTTTCTTTATAGTTGATAAATTTGTGCATTCGTGACCTTAAATAAATATGACAGAAACAGAATTATGGAGCAAGGTTGAAAAATTTTTCTCTGAAAATTTCGATACCGACAAGCATCCGCAAATAGACACGATTTTATTCCTAATCGGTGTTCAGGAATTGGGAAGCGGAAAACAGAAATATACCAAAGACGACAAGTTGAATATCCTGCATATTGCGGTTTGCAGATTGCTGGAACCTTTTGGTTATTTTAAGTTCACGCATTACGACGATGATGGCTATCCGCATTTTGAAGTGCTGGAAGATTTGCCGGAACTGAAACCGAATGAACAGCAGATTCTGATGAAAAAGGCGGTAATCCAGTATTTTATGGATGAAGGGCTTTTTTAATTCTATTTGGCAATAATTTCCTCCAGCTGGTTCAGCTGCATTTCAAAACCGGTTCGGAAACCCATTTCCAGGATTTTGTTCAGGTCTTCCAGCGAATTGAAATAGATATTGAAGGTCAGTTTGGTGCCTTGTTCAATCCCGGTGAAGCCAATCAGCCAATTCAAAGTGGGAAGGTCCGTATTTACGTTTCCGTTTTCATCTGTGAAAAAATCAGAGACGGCGATGCTTCTGTGGTTTTTGATTTCCTGGTACACCATTCCAGCGAACTGTTTCTCGTTTTCCGGACTCACCATCGCATAATTCCATTTTCCGCCTTCCCTGAAATCCATGTTTTTGGTTTCACATTTCCAGGGTTTCGGAGCCCACCATTGGTCGATCAGTTCTGGACGAGTGTAGTTGTTCCAGATTTCCGAAACATCAGAGGGGTAGATTTTCATGATGTATAATGAAAGTTGGTCTTCGTCTTTTGAAAAAATGATCGGAGAATTCATATTTTTAATTTTAAACAAATTTAAATCAATATTTTTTAAACGGCTGATTTAAAAACAAATAGCGCATGATTTCAAGAAAAATTGTTAAAAAAATATGTTTTAAGAGTTTTTACATAATATTTTAGCATATTTTTTGTTATGTTATTCTTAAAACCATTAATTTTAACAATTCAAATTAAAACCAGTTGAATAATAAGTTCATTCCTTTTATTTCTGTGTTGATGACAATTTCTATGATTGTTTTCGTCACGTTGCAGCTTTATTGGATTAAGGAGCTGTATTCCGCATTGAATCAGGATTTCTCCAACAAAGTGTATTCTGCAATGGAATCTTCTGCCATGAAGATTTCACAACTGGAAGTGGATAAATACCTTAACCAGGAATATAAGAACTTCGGAAAAAATGTGATCGCGGGGAACAATGCGCAACCAACGCAGTTTTACATCCAGCAGAATTCAGATTCAGCAAATCGTTCCACGATCACTTTTCAAAAAAGTATTGTTGAAAATCAAAATATCCCGATTTCGCAAAAAGGGGACAGTTTGAAACTTACCAAACTCTACACCGATGAGGGAATTCTGAAAATCAAAAAAGAAAGCAACTCCGAACCGCTGACTTCGCAATTGAGTAAAGATATCAGCAATAACACCTATGCTTTGCGGGAATTTGCGAAACTGAGCGCATCTAACCTGCCGATTGAAAAAAGGGTGGACGAAAAAACAGTGGATTCGGTGGTCGCCAAAGAATTGAAATTAAGCGGTTTGGATACCAAATTCGGTTTTGCGGTAATCGATAAGCACAACAAGATTACCAAAGTAGCCAACAAAATTTATAACGACGAAAAAGACAAAATCAATTACACCTATCCGCTTTTCACTGACAGCAAAGATGAGACACTTTATACGCTGGCTCTGGTTTTTCCAAGAAAAGATTACTCTTTGGCAAAAAACAATTTGCCCATGCTTCTCGGAACTTTTATGTCATTGCTCACGATTTTGGGGATCTACATCATTTCCATCAACTATATGATGCGGCAGAAAAAGATCTCGGATATCAAAACAGACTTTATCAATAATATGTCGCATGAGTTCAAAACTCCGCTGGCAACTATTTCTGTGGCGACCGACTCCTTGAGCAATGATAAAATAGCGACGAATCCCGAGAAAGTGAAATACTATTCACAACTCATCAAGCAGGAAAACCTGCGCATGAAAAAACAGGTGGAAAATGTGCTGAACATGTCGAAACTGGAAAGAAATGAAGTGCAGCTTTTCCTTAAAGAAACAGACGTTCGATCATTGATCAAGAAAATAACGGAATCTTTCGGTTTGATTGTGGCGCAGCGAAACGGAACATTGACTCAGGAATTCAATACCGAAAAATATGTATTCAAAATCGATGAGTTCCATTTTTCGAACGCCTTGGTGAACCTGCTGGATAACGCGAACAAATATTCGCCGGAAAATCCTGCGATCACTGTGAGAACAAGAAATGAAGGAAATTGGTACGTCATTGAAATTTCTGATAAGGGAATGGGAATGGATATGCAAAATACCGGGAAGATTTTTGAAAAGTTCTTCCGGGAGGAAACCGGAAATATTCATAATGTCAAAGGACAGGGACTTGGTTTGTCTTATGTGAAGAAAATCATTGAGCTGCACAAAGGGCAAATTTTGGTGGAATCGACAAAAGGAAAGGGAAGTACATTTACGGTGAAACTGCCGATGAGCTAAAATAAATGGGTTTGGGTTAATTTTGAAAATGGCAATCTGCCTCTGCGAAGACAGGCCTTTAACATGAAACCTGAAACAAAAGAAACATTAAACAAAATATTAAAGATATGAGCAACAGAATCTTATTAGTAGAAGACGACCAAAGTTTTGGTGCGGTATTGAAAGATTACCTGACCATCAATAATTTTGAGGTTACCCTCGCTACAGACGGCGAACAGGGATTGAAAGAATTTACAGAAAATGAATTTGACATCTGTATTTTCGATGTGATGATGCCCAAAAAAGACGGATTCACTTTGGCGGAAGAAGTGAAAAGAATCGACAAGAATACGCCGATCATCTTCCTCACCGCAAGAAATATGCGCGAAGATATTTTGAAAGGCTACCAACTCGGTGCTGATGACTACATCACGAAACCGTTTGACACGGAATTATTGCTTTACAAAATCAAGGCAATCCTGCAGAGAAGCGCCGTGTTGGAAGATGACGAACAGGAACAGTTCAAAATCAGCAACATTTTCTTCGACTCTATGCTGAGACAGCTCCGGGTAAATGACAATGAATACAAACTTTCACCTAAAGAGAATGAACTGCTGAAATTGCTTTGCCTGCACAGAAACGACTTTATGCCGAGAGATTTGGCTTTGAGAAAAATCTGGAAAAAGGAAAACTATTTCACTGCACGAAGTATGGATGTTTATATCGCGAAACTCCGAAAACTCTTGAAAGAAGATGATGGTATTGAAATCATCAATGTGCACGGTGAAGGATTTAGACTTTTGGTCAAAAATTCTTAGGGGAGAAAGGTCTTAATTAAAAAAAGTTCGGAAATTTTTCCGAACTTTTTTCTTGGTCTTTTACCTGATTATTTTGCTTCCACACAGAAAACGCGGTACTGGATCGCTACTGCGTTCTCGAAATATTTTTTGATGCTGGCCAAATCAGATGCGGCGCTTTGTTTGCTGAGGTAGCTTCCCGCCATCACTTTGTAGTTGGGTCTCAGCGATGCGTCTATTTCCACTTTCATATTGGGAAAACGTCTTCTGAAATACGTTCCCACTTCTCTGGCTTCCTCATTGCTTTTCACTACCGCCAGTTGGATTTTGTAGCCCATGATTCTGGGGTTTTTCCGGCAAATCTCAGCTTGTGACAATTCTCTTTCCGGAACGGCTATTTTCGGAATGTTATGGCTGTCATCTTCTGAAGAGGAGACGTTTTTGGTATTCGAAGTGAGGCATTTCTCCTCTTGGTTGACCAACATATCGTCGATTCTTTTATCCATCGAGATGGTCAAAGGCGTTCCTGAAATGGTGTCTTTTTTTACAACTTGTTGAGCTTCAATCAAGTTTAAAGAAAACAGCGATAAGAGGGCAATAATTTTTGTGAAACTTCTCATCAAAATTCTATTTTGGGCAAATTTAGTGAAATAAAAATTATGCCAAGCGCCTTTATTTAGAACCATTAAAAGGTGTTATTTAGAATAGTTACAAATTATGTGAAAAATCGAAATGCTCCCGTATCTTCTGTTAATTATGTGTTAAAAGTCTTATTTTTGCCAAATTGAAAAGTAAACTCAAGACATTTTAACAACCCAAGATTTTATAAATGATTAGTTGGAGAAAGCATTACAAAAAAGGTCTGGTCGCGATTGGATTATTGTTATCAACCAGTGCTTCTATTTACGCTCAAGGAGATGCGGCAAACGGTGAGAAGCTTTTTAAGGCAAACTGTACAGCGTGTCACGCATTAGACAAACAGCTTGTGGGGCCTGCTCTCGGCGGAATAGTTGAAAAAGTAAAGACCGAGCAGAATCTGGATACAGACTGGCTGCACAAGTGGATTAAAGACAATAAGGCGCTTCGCGCATCGGGCGACAAATACGCGAACGAAATCTTCGAGAAGTTCAACAAGGTGGAGATGACCCCGTTTCCGAATCTTTCAGAGCAGGACATCACCGATATTCTGGAATACACCAGCAATCCTCCAAAACCAGCAGAACCCGCAGCGGATGCAGCTGCCGCAACAGATGCGAACTCTTTCACAGCTATGGAGCAGGCGAAAAGAGACTCGATGAACGGAAAAGTCATCATCATTTCGCTTCTTGCCATCTGCGGATTACTTATATGGTTACTCGTTAGGCTTCGCCAGTTGGTTAAGCTACAGCAAACTGAAGAGCTTGAGGGGCTGAATGCTACCAGAGCAACTTCTTTCAGTGATCTTTACAAGAAATACAGTTACGTAGGAAAAGGAATTTTAACCCTTCTTGCCATTTTTGCCGCTTATGGAATTTGGAACTGGTTGATGTGGATCGGTGTTTACAAAGGTTACAAACCAGAACAGCCAATTTATTTTTCCCACAAAATCCACGCAGGAATCAATAAGATTGACTGCCAGATGTGCCACTCCAGCGCGAAATACGGAAAGGTTTCTGAAATCCCTTCGATGAACGTTTGTATGAACTGCCACAGAAACATCTCCGAATATCAAGGTAAATATTTTGAGCCAGGAAAGGATAAAGCTTTCTATGATGCAGAAATCCAAAAAATCTACGCTGCAACAGGGTGGGATGCCGGAAAACAGCAATATACCGGAAAAACCAATCCGGTAGAATGGGTGAGGATCCACAACATGCCGGACTTTGTTTACTTTAACCACTCGCAGCACGTAGTTGCCGGTGAACAGGCCATCATCAACTCTTTCAACAAGAAAAATCCAGACGCGAAAATCGACGTGGTTTGTAAAGCTTGTCACGGACAGGTAGATACCATGAATGTGGTGCAGATGGCAAATGATTTTACCATGGGATGGTGTATCGAATGTCACAGAACAACGGAGGTTGATATGAACAATGGTTATAATAAAGAATACTTCAAAAATCTACACGATAAGCTGAAAAAGCAATATCCTCAAACTGAAGGAAAAATCACCGTAGATGCCATTGGAGGTCTTGAATGTGGTAAATGTCATTATTAATATTAAAAATTAGAAGTATCAATGGCTTCAAATAAAATAAAATTCAGAAGTATCCACGAGTTGCAAGATCCAACTTTGACAACAAGGTTGGCCCAAAAAGAATTCCTCGAGGAAATTCCCGTGGATGAAAAAACAGGAGAACTAAAATCTAATGATTCCGAAAAATCAGGAACCTCCCGCAGAGACTTCCTGAAACTTTTAGGATTTTCCACTGCGGCGGTAACTTTGGCAGCTTGTGAAGCGCCGGTGATTAAAACAATTCCGTATGTGGTGAAACCGCACGAAATTATTCCGGGAGTCCCTAACTATTACGCTTCAACCTATTTTGACGGGTTTGATTTTGCAAGCGTATTGGTGAAAACCAGAGAGGGAAGACCAATTAAGATTGAGCCGAATCCTATGGCGAAATCTCTAGGTAAAACCAATGCGAGAGCTCAGGCTTCGTTGCTTTCTCTTTATGATAATGACAAGATCAAGCAACCAAAATTGAATGGAAAAGACGAGACTTTCGATAAAGTTGATGATTTCATCCTGAAAGAATTGTCTGATTCTGCTGCGATGGGTAAAAAGATTGTTTTGCTTTCGCACTCTTTCGCTTCTCCAACCTTCAAAAAGTTATTTGAAGATTTCAAAACAAAATATCCAACGGCAGAACTCGTAACTTATGATGCTTTCCCTTACGCAGCGGCATTAGATGCAGCTCAGGAAGTTTTCGGACAGAGACATTTGCCAGTTTATGACTTGTCTAAAACCCAATTGGTGGTTTCATTCAATGCAGATTTCTTGGGCGATTATAATGGTGGTTCACTCGAAACCTCTTACGCGGCCGCTAGAATTCCTGGTGCGAATATGTTGAGACACATTCAGATTGAATCCAATATGTCTTTGACCGGAGCCAATGCAGATACCAGAATCCAATTGAAGCCAAGTGCTGTAAACAAAGTTTTGGTGGAGGTTTACAACGGTCTGAATGGTGGTTCAGTAAGCAAGGAAGCAGGAGAAATCGTAAAAGAACTTCAGGCAAAAGGATCCAATGCAGTGGTTTTTGCAGACGGTTCCAAAAGTGCTTATGTTTTGGCACACTTGATCAACCAGAAATTGGGATCCACCGCTTTCACAGGAAAAGCAAATCTTTTGAAGGAATTTGATGGGGCTAAATACCAGGAGTTTTTAGGCTGGATGAATTCAGGAACTGTTGGCGTCTTAATCGCAAACAACGTGAATCCAATGTATTCCAGCAACAAGGCGGAAGATTTTAAAAAAGCCGTTGCGAAAGTAAATTGCGTCATCGCGATCGCTGACAAGAAAAACGAGATGTACAAAGCTGCGAAAGCAGTGATCCCGGTTGCAAACTGGTTGGAATCTTGGGGAGATATGACGCCTCAAACCGGAGTTTATACTTTGATGCAGCCGACCATCCAAAAGATTTACAAGTCAAGACAGATTGAAGAATCGCTTTTGGTTTGGATGAATGGAAAAAACAATCCGGCGAATAATTATTATGACTATTTAAAAGCAAATGCTGCCACCTTAATTGGTGGAACTCCTTTCAACAAGGCATTATATAATGGTGTTTTGGATGGTGGAAATACGGCAACGCTTTCATATACCGGTGGAAATGGAGCGCAAGCGGCAAGTGAATTGGGAGCTTTCAAAGCGTCTGATTTGGAATTGCAATTGTACACCAAAACCGCAATGGGTGATGGAACTCAGGCAAATAACCCTTGGTTACAGGAGTTGCCGGATCCGATTTCCAGAATGACTTGGGACAATTATTTGACGATGTCGCCAAATGATGCCAAAAAACTAGGAATCAAGAATTCATTGAACGGAAGAATGCAGCTGGACGGTTCTAAAGTAAACCTTACTGCAAATGGGGTGACCATTAAGGATGTACCTGTTTTTGTTCAACCCGGACAAGCCGACGGTTCTGTGGGACTTGCTTTGGGATATGGAAAAAAGAATTCTGGAAAAGTCGCTGATACTGGAGTTAACGCATTCCCATTATTTGATGGTTCAAACACTGTTCTTTCAGGAGTTACTATCGAGAAGACTGGAGACATGCATGAGTTTGCAGGGATACAGCTTCAAAATACATTGATGGGTCGTTACGAAATCGCAAGAGAAGTTCCATTGGATACTTTCCTTAACGTAAAGTTTGACGACGAGAAACTGGGTTGGAACAAACCTTTGGAGTACCACACCATCGGTGGAGCTTTGCCAGCGGGAAAAGTGGACCTTTGGGATGCTTTTGACGATACAGACGGACCACACTTTAACTTATCCATCGACTTGAACTCCTGTACAGGATGTGGAGCTTGTGTGATTGCTTGTCAGGCAGAAAACAACGTTCCAGTTGTGGGTAAAGCCGAGGTGAGAATGTCCCGAGACATGTTCTGGCTGAGAATTGACAGGTACTACACCACCGATATTCCAGAAGGAATGGATACCAACAAAGACGGCAAACTTTCTCAGGAAGAAGCTGTGGATGCAGGTCTGGATGTTCCGGGAATGTATGGACATTTCTTGGACAAAGAGAGCGGTATCTTGAACCATCCTTCAGATAATCCGGATGTGATTTTCCAACCGGTGATGTGCCAACACTGTAACCACGCACCTTGTGAAACAGTTTGTCCTGTTGCTGCAACTTCGCACGGAAAACAAGGCCAAAACCAAATGGCTTACAACAGATGTATCGGTACAAGATATTGTGCAAACAACTGTCCGTACAAAGTAAGAAGATTCAACTGGTTTACCTATAACCTTAATGACAAATTCGACTATAACCAAAATAATGATTTGGGAAGAATGGTTCTGAATCCGGATGTAGTGGTAAGAACAAGAGGGGTTATGGAGAAATGTTCAATGTGTATCCAAATGACACAGAACGTCATCCTGGAAGCCAAAAAAGAAGGAAGAGTTGTAAAAGACGGTGAATTCTCCACTGCTTGTGTGAATGCTTGTTCTACTGGAGCGATGCAGTTTGGTGATATGAATGATAAATCATCAAAAGTTCGTTCGCTTTTCGGTAGCAACAGAAGATATACCTTGCTTGAGGAAATCGGTACAAAACCAAACGTTTTCTACCACACCAAAGTAAGAAACAGAAAAGAAAATAACGTTTAAATAATAAATAGGTAAAAAATGTCAGGACATTACGAAGCTCCGATAAGGGAACCTTTAATTATTGGTCATAAGACTTATCATGATATTTCAGAAGATATCGCAAGACCTATCGAGGAGAGAGCCGGTAAACTGTGGTGGGTTTCATTTTGGATCGCTTTAACGCTTTTCGTTTATGGATTCGGCTGTATTGCTTACACCATAGGAACCGGAATTGGCGCATGGGGACTTAATAGAACTAACAACTGGGGATGGGATATTACCAACTTCGTTTGGTGGGTAGGTATTGGTCACGCTGGAACCTTGATTTCCGCGGTACTATTGTTATTTAGACAAAGATGGAGAATGTCGGTGAACCGTTCTGCAGAAGCGATGACGATCTTCGCGGTGGTGCAGGCAGCGATTTTCCCGGTGATCCACATGGGTAGAGTTTGGGTAGGATATTGGGTTTTTCCTTTGCCAAACCAATTTGGTTCCCTTTGGACCAACTTCAACTCCCCACTTCTTTGGGACGTATTTGCAATCTCGACTTATTTCTCCGTATCAACCGTTTTCTGGTTTATGGGATTGATTCCGGACTTTGCAATGATCCGTGACCGGGCAAAAACACCTTGGACCAAAAGAATCTACACATTACTTTCTTTTGGATGGGGTGGAAAAGCGAAACACTGGCAAAGATTCGAGGAACTTTCCCTCGTGTTGGCCGGTTTGGCGACTCCGCTAGTATTCTCGGTGCATACCACGGTATCCTTTGACTTTGCTACTTCGGTAATCAAAGGATGGCACTCCACCATCTATCCGCCATATTTCGTTGCGGGTGCGATTTTCTCTGGATTTGCTATGGTACAGACGCTTTTGTTGGTTGCAAGAAAAGTTTGTCACCTAGAAGAATACATCACCATGTATCACATCGAGATCATGAACATCGTTATCATTGTGACGGGTGGTATGGTAACTGTAGCTTATGCCACAGAATATTTTATCGCTTGGTATTCCGGGTCACGATTTGAGGACTTTACTTACCTTTCTCCAGGTGCGGCAACCGGTCCTTACTGGTGGGCGTTCTGGTCGTTGATTATCTGTAACTTGGTGGTTCCGGCGTCATTCTGGTTCAAAAAATTGAGAACAAACATTATCTGGACTTTCATCGTAGCATTGATCATCAATATCGGGATGTGGTTTGAAAGATTTGATATCATCGTTATCAACATTGCAAGAGATTACTTGCCTTCCGGATGGACGATGTTTAAACCAACCATTATCGATGTGGGCGTATTCCTTGGAACAATCGGATTCTTCTCCGTGTTATTCCTTCTTTACGCAAGAACTTTCCCTGTAATTGCGCAGGCGGAATTGAAGACTATTTTGAAAATTTCAGGTGAAACTTATAAAGCAAAGGAAGAAGATGAGCACCACTAAGAAAATATATGGTATCTATGCCGACGACGACGATTTACTGAACGGCGTGCATGCTTGTAATGACAAAGGAATCAAAATTGCGGAAGTTTACACTCCGTTTCCGGTTCACGGTCTTGACAAAGCTTTGGGTTTAAGAAAAACAAGAATCTCTGACGCTGCTTTTATTTACGCAGTATATGGAGTTACGATAGGAATTTTGGTTACCTGGTACACCATGAATCACGATTGGCCAATGAATATCGGTGGGAAACCGGCATTTGACTGGGCACACAATATGCCTGCTTTCGTGGTTCCTATGTTTGAATTGATGGTATTTTGTGCAGCACACATGATGTCGCTTACCTTTTTGGCAAGAAACAAAATGTATCCAGGATGTCCGCCACAAAATCCGGATCCAAGAACTACCGATGACAAATTCATGATCGAATTTGAGAGTGAACATGTGGAGGCCATCAAACAAATTTTGGTTGATACGGGAGTTGAAGAAATAACTGTAAAAGATGCTTAATACAATGACAAAGAATATTTTTAAAATTACAGCTATCTTAGGTTTTGCAGCAATTTCATTGAGTTCATGCAGTAAGCAGAATCCGCCATTGGTTTACTTCCCCGATATGTATTTCCCGGTAGCTTACGACCCATTGGAAAAGGCGGAAGATGCCTACTCAAAACATCAAAACGAAATTCCACTTTTTGTAAAACAAAACGGGGCCACTGGTTTGAGTCCAGTTAATGGAACTGTTGCACAAAATAGAGATGGTGTTGCCGATGAAGCAGCAAATACTGCAATGAAGACGGATGACTATATCGCCGGATATGATGCGTCAAAGGCCGTAACTTCTTCACCGCTTGACCCTGCGAATGAGGCGAAAGATATTGAAAGAGGTAAAGTACTTTTCAACCAGGTTTGCGCAGCTTGTCACGGAACAGGTGGCGATGGACAGGGACCAATTGTTGTAAGTGGAGCGTATTCAGGAGTTCCGAAATATGCAGATAGACAAATTACAGTGGGTTCCGTGCATTATGTTTTAACAAACGGTAGAAATGCGATGGGCTCATACGCAGGACAACTGAAACCTGGTGATCGCTGGAGAGTAGCAATGTACGTGATGAGCGCTTTCAAGGGTGGAGTAAATGCTACAGCACCAGCAGCAACAACTGCGGCCGCTCCAGCTCCAGCAGCGGATGCAAAGGCAGCAGCAAGTGAAACAACCACTCCTAAAAAATAAAAAGAATTAAGAAATGTATAGTTTTTCACCGAAATTAAGATTATATTCAATCGTATTTATCGTTCTGGGATTAATCCTTTTTGGAGCTGGTTACTTCATGAATCACAGTATTGATGATGCAAGAATCGAGCACATGATGGAGGTGGTTCATTCCACCGGACATAATGCTCCAACTCATTCCAGTGAATTGGTAGGTCCTCAAGATCACGCTGCTCATTTGGAGCATGCCAAAATGCAAGTTCACAATCAGCCATTAGCAGCGGTTCACACTATTGCGGTATTTTTGTTTGCATTGAGCTGTTGTGCGCTTTTCTTTTACTCAATCCAAAATGCGGCACACGCAGGTTGGCCAATCATTATTCTGAGAGTAATGGAGGCAATCGCATCATTTATTCCTTGGGCGGGAGCGGCTTTGATTATCCTTATGGTTCTCAATGTTACCCATCAAGGGCATCTATTCCATTGGATGGATCCGGCTTTAACTGAAAAAGGCAATGCTAACTTTGACCCAATTCTATATGAAAAGAAAAAGTTTTTGAATATTCCATTTTATGCTGTCAGGACTATTCTTTACGTAATCGGAGCAACCTTCTTCGCATGGAAATTAAAGACACTTTCTAAAAAAGTGGACGATAACAAGGGCGACAGAAAAATCTACGCGAGCTATTACAGTTGGAGCGTGGGTTACATTGTATTCTTTGGATTTTGTTCTGCAGCTTGGGCGTGGGATTGGTTAATGTCCATCGACCCGCACTGGTATTCTACCATGTATATTTGGTATGCGATGGTTTCTGCTTTGGCTTCTTCAATCGCAGTGATGATCCTCATCAGTGTTTATTTGAAGAAAAACGGATTCCTGCCGCAGTTCAATGACAACCACTTGCACGATTTAGGGGTCTTCCTTTTCGCCACAAGTATGCTTTGGACTTATACCTGGTTCGCACAGTTCATGTTGTATTGGTATGCAAACATTCCCGAAGAGGTTAACTATTTCTTCGGTCGATTTGAGTATTACAGCTGGACTTTCCTTCCGGTTTTGATTTTCGTATTCTTGCTTCCACTTTTGGTTTTGGTAAGTTCAAGTATCAAGAGGAATTACAAGGTTGTCACCACCATGGCTGTAATAGTGATTTTTGGTCATTGGGTAAACCATTTCAACATGGTAATGCCAGGAACAGTTGGTCCTTTCTGGAAAACTCCGGAGGTTCTATTGCTGAATTTGGGAGCGGTATTGCTGTTCGTAGGTTTGTTCATCTTTGTGGTCATGACTGCATTGTCAAAAACAAAATTGATCCCGACAGGAAACCCATTCCTGAAAGAATCTGAAATTTATGAATATCCTTTCTAAGGATTTAAATATAAAAATTGAAAAATTCCGGTTAATGATTTAGCCGGAATTTTTTTTAAAACAATTATGAAAACAAAATTCATCTTGTTTTTCGTGTTGGCCAGTTTTATTTCCGTCCATTCCCAAACGCTCACGTTGGTCTCAGAATTTTCTGGAATACCGCTTTCGAAAGTGATGGTGTTTAGCAGTGATGGGAAATTGGTTACCACCTCAGATATTTATGGAACCATCGATAAGGTGGCGCTTGATCCTAACAAAAGTGAATACAGTTTGATCTACGACAACTTTGTCATCGGCAAACTGAACCAGGCAGACTTCAACCAGCCCGTCATTAAACTTCGTGAAAAGATTGTTGATGTGGAACCCGTGGTCATTAAAGATAATGCTAAAGCAAAATATATCTTGCTGAAAGGCAATTTCAACACCTATGTTTTCGTCAACAATAAGCTGAATTCTTATGGTGATGGAATCATCACTTTTGTTTTTGACAACAAAACCAAAGAATTAAGAAGTAAAAAAGTTCAACAGTACAGGGTTTTTGAATTGCTGAACCCGAATGATGTCCGCAAAAATACTTCAGAATGGGATTACAAATTCTTTTTGAATCTTCCCGATATGAATAGTTTGGTCAATATTAACGACTTTAAAAATAAGGAGAATACCGTTGTAAAAGAAGTTTCTGCTTCGGGAAAGGATATAGTGGAAGTGAGGAAAAAACTGTTGCAGGATAAAGAGTTTTCCCTTCTTGGCTATCGATTTTTTGATTCCGACACCGCGATTGATTTTTCATTTGGAAAAGGGTCTAAGAAATCTTACCGCGACCTTCTGGAATTTTCTGATCTTCGAAAGGTCAAATTAAAGCACAAATCTGAACCAAATTTTAACCAAATCATCGTCCAGAAAAACTTTTACCCGACGGAAATGGAGTTTTCAGACCAAGTTCAAGTGGACGATGTGAAATTCAGGCCAGGTTCAAGTAAGTACAAAACACAATTTTGGCAAGAGGATTCCTTCCCAAATATGCAGAAGGTTTTCGAAAGTTTCTTTAAGAATGATTTAAGGGAAGTGAAAAACAAATAGACCATCACGTTATTTTCCCGACTTTATACCGAGATTTTTTTTAAATTTGTCTAAACCTCCATGAAATGAAAAAAATTTTGATGTTTCTATTCGTTTGCTTCCTGTTTGTAGGTTGCAAAAAAGATAAAGTGGATGCCACCAATCCCAAAGCTTTTCAGTCGAGTATCAATGATATGGCTTCCAGTCTCACCACTTTGCAACAGGTGAAGTTCAATGAGGCGCTGTACATCCTGAAAACTTTCGGGGTGGATGCCGATGGTGATCTGAACGAGATCAAGGCATTGGGAAAATTGATCAACGGGATGAAGGTGCCGGGAATTTTGGCGCTTGCAGACCAGGTCGCCCAGAAAAACGGAATCGAGTGGACGAGCACAGGTCCGCCTTCATTGGGGGAAATGAATATTTTTGGGAATGAAGACGCCAAGGAAACCGACCCGAACGATATTTCCGCAAACGGTTTGAGCATTGAGGTTCAGCCGGTTGCCACAGACAATGTCCTGGGTGCCCAATCCCTGCAGATTATTCCGAGGTTGGTTGATAATTCCGGCAATAATATCAAGTTTGAAGGAGCCGCATTGGAAACGGTGCTGGAAGTTTTCAGCGGCGGAAATAAAGTCCTGACTTCAAAAAATCTGATGCTGGACAATAATTTCAAAGGCTTTAATTTGAGGTTTGCTTCGCTGCCCGCACAAAAGATTATCGACGGCACCATCGACATCACGGTTTCGGTAAAAACCACGAAGAAGACTTATAAAATGTCTAAAATAGGGGTAGAGGTGAATCCGAAAGCACTCCTGATGCCGGCCGGAAATCCCGAAGATAATCCCGCCAATCTGGATCCGAATGATACGAGCCAGCTTCCCGTGGAATCTATGGACCCCAACGAAGCCGCCGGAACCACTGCCGCAACCACTCCGCAGAAACCCAATGCGGACCCGAAATCAAGCGTTTCAAAGTTTCTCAACAACCTGGGTTCGCAAAACCTTCGGGGCGCATATGAGGTTTCAGACAATCCAAACTGGGGATCCTATGAAAACTTCTCGAATCCGACTTCCGGATTTGGAGCCGTGAAAAATGTATCCGTGAAAAATATTACCACCAACAGCACATCCGCCAATTCCGCAAGTGTCAACGCAACCTATGAGGTGACCGACAAAGAGGGCAGAACTACTGCTTTGCTGGTGACTTTCGGGTTGAAAAACGTAAACGGCGAATGGAAGATATCCAGCTATAAAATCAATTAGAATGACGAAGCCCGACCTGGTCCAAAAATTAGAAAAAACCATCCAGAACATCCCTGATTTCCCACAACCCGGAATTCAGTTCAAAGACATCACCCCGATTTTTCTTGACCCGAAACTTTATGAGGAAGTCATCAAAGATTTGGCAGATTTCAGCCGTGGAAAAATCGATGCGGTATGCGGAATCGAAAGCCGGGGTTACCTTTTCGGGATCGCGATTGCCGTGGCTTTGGAAGTGCCGTTTATCCTGATCAGAAAAGCCGGGAAATTGCCGCCGCCTTTCGTGGGTGAGAAATACGATCTGGAATACGGAACCGCTGAAATCGAAATGCGGACCGGACAATTAAAACCCGGACAAAGAGTGCTGATCCACGACGATTTATTGGCCACCGGCGGAACTACCGAAGCAGCCGCAAAATTGATTGAAAAGCAGGGTGGCGAAGTAGCGCAGTTTAGTTTCCTCATCGCATTGAAAGATTTGCACGGAACCGAAAGGCTGAAACAGTTTGATGCCGAAGTTCACCAGATTTTGGAGTATTAAGAAGTTCATGCATATGCCATTGTTTTTTCCTCTTTATAAATCTTAAATATGAAATTCAATAAAGTAGTATTCTCAACGATCATCGTTTTTATATTAAGTTCTTGCTCGCTAAAATATACAACACCTGGAAGTGATGTTAAAATTTCTTCACTTGCCGATGAAGATGTAGCGAAAATTTTATCGAACAAACCTGCTGCTGAGTTTCCAGTAAATATCGCGGTAGCAAGAATTCAAGCGCCAAATTATTCAAATAATTCTTACAACAGACGGGAATCCACTCCAGATGGAAGGTTTTCTATGATTTTGACTCGTGAACCGGATGAAGAAAAAGTCATCAGCGAACTTTCTAAATTAAAGGGAATTAAACAAATCTCACCTTTTAACCGGCTTCTGTTGCCCTATAATTATCAAACGATAAAAGATTTGAGATTAGCAGCAGCAAAGATGAAGGCACAAATGTTATTGGTATATACCTTTGACACGGAGTTTTCAATCGATGCCAAAAACTATGGGCCACAGAATGTTTTCGCTTTGGGATATTTAAAAAATAAAGAAGTTAAGGTAAGGACAACTTCTTCAGTGGCTTTATTTGATGTGCAGACAGAATATTTATTCGGTCTTGCTGAAGCTACCGCGGAAAAGGAAAAGAAATCGAACATCTGGAAAGAGAATCAGGAAGTTGATCAATTAAGAATGGATGCTGAAAAAGAATCATTTTCAAAATTGGCGAAAGAAATCGAAAAAATGTGGAATGATGTTTATTTGGAGTATAATAAAAACAAATAAAACAAATCACATCAAAAGATATCTGTTTCTGAAAACATTTTACAACTCATTATTTTGTATATCCCTCAAAAACAATTAAATTTGCACTCAATTTTTTTAACGACATTATGGCAAAAAATTTAAGAAGACCGAGCAAAAAGGAAATGGAAGGTAAGGAAACCGTAGAGGTTTTCAAAGGGCTGGATAAAACCGCGCTCGATGCAGAACAGTTTTTGGAGAATCACGCCAAAACTTTGATCGGAATCTTCGTAGGTTTGGTTTTGATCGTTTTGGGATATTTCGCATTCCAGCAATTCTACGTCGCACCAAGAAACAGTGAGGCAACAATGGGTTATCTGGCTGCCCAGAAAAATTTGGCAGACGGAAAAGAAGATTTGGCACTCGGTGGAAAAACCGCTGCAAATCCAGGTTATCTGGGAACTTACAACGAATATTCCGGGACGCAGGTAGGAAAACTTTCTGCCTATAATGCAGGTCTTTTGAAATTCAAGGAAGGAAAATACCAGGAAGCCTATGATTTGTTGGACAAGTTTTCTTCAGACAACAAAACTTTGGTGGCGTTGAAATACGGAGCGATGGCGGATTGCCAATCCAATCTGAACAAAAACGAAGATGCACTTTCTTTGCTGGATAAGGCAAGCAAAGCATCAGACGATCCATACACGTCTTACTATTTTACCAGAAAAGCGGGAATCGTGGCTTTGGCTTTAAAGAAAAACGCGGAAGCAAAAAAATACTTCTCCACCATCGACGAAAAATATCAGGATTATGACAACGGAATGTCTGATGCCTATATTGAAATGGTGAAATACTACTAAGGTTAAATTTGGACGCAGCGCGTACTTTTTGAACTTCGGGTTGCAATTTCAAACCTTAAACCTACCTGTCGGCAGACAGGCCTCAAACTTCAAACAAAATAGGTATGGCTACAGTAAATCTTTCAGATTACCAACCATTAGAAATAAATGATGCCGATTCTTTCAGGATCGGTATCGTTGTTTCAGAATGGAATGATTTCGTGACCTTCAACCTGCGCGACGGCGCCCTTGAAACCCTGATTAAAGAAGGCGTAAAAGAAGAAAATATCAGAATTTTTGACGTTCCGGGCGCATACGAGTTGAATTATGCATCCATGCAGCTTTGCAAAGAGCGCGAATATGATGCGGTGATCGCGATTGGTTGTGTGATCCGAGGCGAGACTCCACATTTTGAATACGTGTGCTCTGCAGTTGCACAGGGAATCAAAGACTGCAATATTTTGACCGATACCCCCACCATTTTCTGCCTTTTGACAGACGACCATAAGGAGCAGTCCATCGCACGAAGCGGCGGAAGTTTGGGAAACAAAGGGGTGGAAGCTGCAGTAACCGCCTTGAAGATGATTGATTTCAAACGAAAACTTTCCCGGAAGAAAGGGAATATCGGCTTCGGAAACTAATTTCCCGCCAAATATTTTTCTTGTATTTTTACGCGGATTATTTTGCTTGAATGCCGCAATGGATTTAGAAAAGTGAATGTTTTCAAGTGTTTTTGTCCTAGAAAATAGTGCTGTTCCTCATGATGAATTCCCAAGTTGCCAAAAATTTCGCTCAGCTTAAACCTGCACTGTTGGTTTTGCCGGTGGTTTTGCTTTCGATGATTGCTTTATTTTTGTTTTCGCAGAATGCATTAAACACCAATGGTTACGTTGAGATTCAGAAACCCTTCTTCTACGCAATCAATTCCCGCCTATCCGAATTTCCCAATTTGATGTACAATCTCACTTATATGGGAGATGCTTTGGTTTTTCTTTCTATGATGGGGGTTTTCATCGTCATCGCGCCAAAGATTTGGGAAGCCGCGGTTCCGGCTGCACTTTTTTCGTTGTTGTTCTCAAAGCTTTTCAAGAGTCTTTTTTCCGTTCCCAGACCTGCCGGAATTTTAGATCAGGACAGTTTTCATATTATTGGAAAAACCCTTGTGGGATTTTCCAGTTTGCCTTCCGGACATTCGATCACCGTTTTTACCTTTCTCACCGTCTTAATGTTTGGCTTTATGCCTAAAGAATTGGGAAAAAAAATAGCATGGTTTGCTTTAGTAGTCTTTGTCGGACTTATCGTTGCGCTCACACGCGTCGGAGTCGGCGCGCATTATCCGCTCGATGTGGTTTCCGGAAGTATTACCGGCTATATTTGCGGTTTGCTGGGAATTTTCACCATGCGGAAGTTTAATCTTTTCGGTTGGATTGGGCAAAAGAAATGGTTTCCGTTTTTAATGCTGATTTTCTTGGTTTGCGTGGTTGTTTTCGTCAATAAAATTAGGACAGAAAATTTGCCGGTGTATTATTTAGCCATCGTCGGATTGGTAGTATCCCTTTATAAAATGATCAAAGTCTATGTTCAAAAATAGCATTTCCATCACCAGATTTTCATTGATTCTTGGTGCGATGAACTTTATTTTTTTCCATTACCCATTTTTCAAATTTGTTTTTAGCAATTTGGATTACAAAAGTTTCAATGGTGTTTTGGCCATCGTCAGTTTGATTGTTTTGATGTTGGTGTTGAACGCTTGGGTTTTCTATCTTTTCCTTTCTATTTCTAAATATTTGGGGAAATTCCTTTTGGTTTTAACCTTCATGATTTCCGCACTGTCGGTTTACTTTGTCAATACTTACGGCGTTATCATCGATGAAAGCATGATAGGGAATGTGTTCAATACGGATCAAAACGAGGCGGGCAGTTTTTTCTCTTTCAAGATGGTGTTGTATGTCGTGCTTTTTGGGATTCTTCCGAGTATTTATATTATTAAAGCTAAAATCGTTAATGATGGTGTGAAGCGGTTTTTCACCAAAAGTGGACTGGTCTTACTGTTTGCATTAATCATGGCTTTCGTGAACGCCGCGAACTGGTTGTGGATTGATAAAAATTCCAAATCTCTCGGCGGACTCGCGATGCCGTGGTCTTACTCAGTGAATACTGCGCTTTTTTTCATTCATGATGCCCAAAAAAATAAGAAGGAAATCCTGTTGCCGGATGCCACTTTTAAAGACCACAAAAAAGCGGTGGTGGTTTTGGTGATCGGCGAATCTGCCCGTTCCGAAAATTTTTCTCTATACGGATATCAAAAAAACACGAATCCTTTACTTTCTAAAACTCCCAATGTTTTTCATTTTAATGCCACTTCTTGTGCAACCTATACCACGGCGGGCGTAAAATGCATTTTAGAACATAAGGACACCGGAGATTTGTATGAAATCCTCCCAAATTATTTGAACAGAAATAAAGTAGATGTCATTTGGCGAACCAACAACTGGGGCGAACCGCCCGTTCATATTCCGAATTACCAAACCTCCGAAATGTTGGCAAAGAATTGCAAAGGACCAGATTGTGGGTATGACCAAATTCTGGTCAATGGACTGAAAGAGCAGATTTTGGCGAGCAAAAGCGATAAAGTTTTAATTGTGTTGCACACAAGTACCAGTCACGGTCCTACTTACAGCAAGAAGTATCCAAAAAGATTTGAGGTTTTCAAGCCGGTCTGCAACAGTGTGGAGCTGGGAAATTGCAGCAGGGAAGAACTGATCAATGCTTATGACAACACGGTCGTTTACACGGATTTCCTTTTGCACAGTATCATTCAGGATTTGAAACAATTGAAGGACTATGACAGTTCAATGATTTTTGTTTCAGACCACGGCGAATCTTTGGGAGAGAAAAACCTCTACATGCACGGAGTTCCGATGAGCATCGCGCCAAAAGAACAGTATGAGATCCCATTCATTGTCTGGGTTTCCGATCATTCCAAAACCCTAAAACCGGAGAAGTCTTTGACGCAAAACAATGTTTTTCACAGCGTATTGAACTTCCTTGGAATATCAAGTCCGGTTTATGACGAGAATATGAATATCTTTAGATAGTTGATTTTTAAATTTTGATCACAAAAAAGCACATTTTCCCATGGTTTAGACTATGGGATTTTTTATTTTTATCCAACAAAAAATTGGCTGGAGAATTGCAGATGATTTTTGTAAATTTACTTTTCATTAATAAAATTTGAAACAATGAAATGGACAAACGATAGAAGTGACAACGTGGATGACAGACGTGGAACCGGTGGAGGAGGTGGGTTTTTAGTTGGTGGAGGATTGGGAACGCTGATCATTGCGGCGATCGTGTTTTTTCTAGGTGGCGATCCATCCGCGATTTTAAGTTCCGGCATCGGATCTTCCCCGCCAACCGAGCAGAGAGATCTGACGGCGGATGAGTTGAAAGTCCGCGACTTCGTGTCAATGGTTACTGCCGAAACCGAACAAACCTGGGGAAAAATCTTCCAGGAAAACGGCATGCAATACAGCGCCCCGAAAGTGGTGATGTTTGAATCGGTGACCCAATCCGGTTGTGGAACTGCGCAGGCAGCGATGGGACCTTTTTACTGTCCTGCAGATCAAACCGTCTATATGGATATGAGCTTCTTCAAGGAGTTGGAGCAGCGATTTGGGGCAAAGGTGACCGAGTTTTCCATCGCGTATGTGATGGCGCACGAAATCGGGCACCACGTGCAGACGCTTTTGGGAACGACCGGAAAAGTGGACGAATTGCGAGCGAGCGGAAAATATTCCGAAGCCGAAATGAACAGGGTTTCTGTGGCGACCGAACTTCAGGCAGATTTCTACGCCGGAGTTTGGGCCAGGCAAACCGACAATCGTGAACATATTCTAGAGCCGGGAGACATTGAGTCTGCCATTTCTGCGGCAGAAGCAGTGGGTGATGACAATATCCAGCGCCGATCGCAAGGTTACGTCAACCAGGAAGGTTTCACACACGGTAGTTCGGCGCAACGGAAGGAGTGGTTTATGAAAGGCTACAATACCGGAGACATTCGGCAGGGTGATACTTTCAATGCGCTTTTGAGATAAGGGGGATTCCGGTCTCTTTACTGGAATTTTGTAGCATTGCTATTGTTTTAGTGGTCAATATTCAGGTTTTCCTAAATCTTTCAAGAGAGGGTTTTCCTGAATGGAGATTTACCCCTAAGAGTTTCTAAATAATGGACCGCTCAAGAGATTGAGCGGTCCATGTAGATGATGATCCGAGCTGCCTTCGGTTTCCTTGCTGCCAATTGAAAATTATTTATTGTACTCGAAAGTTTGGCTGTAGGTGATTGAAGGAGACGAGCTTGAGGTAAATGATGTAGTGCTCTTCGTAGGATAATTATTTGCATTGTAAGTATAGTTCATGGTGCTGCTGTTGGTGTAAGTGCTTGTACCAATTACTTGCGAACTATTTCTTTTAGTCAGGTTGCTCTGGTTAATTTCTGCATCACTTGAATCAAAGAGCATGGCTTTGGTAAACCCTTTGATATTTCGATAGGGACTGTTCTTGTCGTCATACGTGTAGGTATAAGTGGTGGTGCCGCTGCTAGAAGAGGTTGATACTAACTTATTTAACTTTCCATTTGAAAGAAATGCGTCATAATTAGCAGAATTATAAGTAATCACCCCTCCAGGACTTGTCGTATAACCTATAATTCTTGAATATTTAACGTAATTGTCATTCACATATTCATAATTAATGGTATAGGTATAAGTATGGGGAGAGTAACTTTCTATAACTTTCTGTGAGGTTAATTTTCCATTGGTATAAGAAAATTCCGATATCGAATTGATTTTGCTGTTAATGTATTCAACAGATTTTGAAAGGTCGTCACCAGTGTAAGTATATTCTATTTTTTCACTTCCATCAGAAGATTCTGCTTTTACAATTTTATCCCCACTGTAAGTGAAATTCATGCTGCCCGCGGTAGTCCCATCAGCTTCTAGAAAATTAATTTTTGTAACCAGAACGGGGGTGGTGTCTTCTGGTGGGGTCACTTCATCATTGGTTCTTGAACAACTGATAATCAGGCTGGATGCCAAAAAAAGGGGTAGTATTTTTTTCATAAAAATCAAATTTTGCTGCGCAAGATAGGAAAATCAATCAGAAAATTTTATATTTTTTGGATTTTCTCAATATATTTTAAAAGTAAATTATACCATTAAAAGACAAAAACAATCATATATTTTCCAAGACATCGGTCGTTTGAAGTTATTGTTTTTACTTTCTGTCTGTCAGAAAAAGTCCAGAGTTTCATAATGCCATTTTCTTAGAACCTGCATATTCTCAAAAGTATTTTTTTTTAAATCGTTTCTTGATGCACTTTCAAAATTGTTCGCAAGGATTTAGCTACGGATTATAGAGTGGAATCCTTACCAATGTGATAATTTTTGGGGATGTCAACGTATAGACACCCTGGAATGCAGCGTCGTCGATAACAATATTTCAAATTCCTCTGGTCTGTGTTCTGGAAAATACGCCTGATTGAACCAGAAAACATCTTTGCTTGCAGCACTCCCTCGAAAGTCACTCTTTCGCAGCCACCCAGAAAGGAATTTATTTCACTAGTCTTATTAAAAATTATGTCCGTTCATAATTTTCATAAGCCTTTTTCAATTTAGATTTTATTTGATTTGCAAAAGATGCTGGCTCTTCAATTGTAACCTCTTCTCCATAAGAAAGTAGTTCCTGCATAAAATCATAAGTTGGATGCAGAAAAAATTCCAGATAAATATTTTCTTGGGTTTCACGTAAGTATCTTTGTGATTGGTGTAATGGAAAGCTTTTGATATATTCACCCTGTTCTTTGCCACATCTCAAGACAATTTTTTCGGGGTTTTGGCCGCTTATGTTCATTACTCCGAAGGAGTGCTTGAAATGCTCTTTCAGATTACATTTATAATTTTCTCTAAATTTTGATTTCGTTACCTCAAGAAAACTGATCCTGTCTAAGCCAAAAGATTTCAGCATTTTATCCTTGGTGTCAATGGAAATAAGATACCATCGGTTTCCCGATTCCTTAAGGGCGAGTGGATGAACTTTCCTAACTGTTTTTTCCTTGGTTTTATAGTTGTAATGTTCAAATTTTATAATCCTTTTATTACGGATGGCGAAGAATAAATCATAAAAAAGGTGTAATCCACTTGGTTTTCTGGATTCGAAAAAAATAAAGTCTGAAAAGTCTGGATGTAGGTTCAACGTGTTGCTGATTTGAAAAGACTCAAGCAACTTCTGGTTGTAGTCATCATTTTCTAACTCATCTTTTCTTTCAATATAATAACGATTGTCACCTTTTTTCTTATTGTGAATGGAAATATTGAAAAGCCGCGAAATTTCCTTAATATCTCTTTGCAATGTGCGGATAGAATAACTGGTAACACCCGCGTCTTGAAACTCAAAAGAATTGAGCAAATAGTCTTCCAATTGCGGATAGCTCAATGGGTTACTTTCTATTTTTTTGATAATTAGGGCATATCTCGTAAGGTAGAAATCTTTTTGCATCGGTTCATATTTGTAACAAATATAATATGCTAATACGACAAATGATGTCGTATTTTATTTTTGTGGATAAGTTTTTGCACCGGCAATCCTGTAGATTTGTCCTGTAAAATCGTCAAAGTTGTCGGCACTCTGGAAATCCAGAATTTTCCCTGCGGTTCACCTGTCGGCTGTCGCAATTCATCTACAATACTTAAATGAGGTGGACCTCCAATTACAGGCACTTGCAAATGTATTTTCCATTACTTTCTAAGGTATTTGCGAATGCTTCGCATTTCACCACCGTTCCAGATTTTTCCGATCGTCATAAAGAATTGTACAGCATTTTCAAAGCCCGGTTTTACCGTTACAATTATTCTTGCCATTCCTGCCTGTAAAAAGCTGCGGAACAAAGGATCCATGTCTTCCGCCAGGTAAAGGTTTTGCCAATGTGCCTTGCTTGCCCAGTAGTACGGGTAAAACGTGTAATCCATAATCTGCCACTCAAAAGCCTGCTCCATAAATTTGGCAAGTGCGGTGTAGTTGTCCAGATTATCCCCGAAAAGCATTTTAAAGCTCTGCATTCTTTGTCCGTCATCTATAGACATTTCCTGCCCTAATGTTGCATAGCTCTGCAATAAGTAAGCAATACAATTATGCTTTAAAATATTGGCTTCGGTATCGCGGTAGAAGTTGCCCATTTTTTCTTTGGCTTCCGCTTCTTTGGCTTTCTGCTCGTCGTCCAGCTTTTTCTGGTCATTTAAAAAAGTCTGGTACGATGTTTCGTAAGTTGAAATGTATGTTTTGGAAATAAAAAACCGCAAAGCGCGGAACTTTGCGGGGTTGAAGTTTTGGTTATAAAATAATTCTTATAAAGAAAAATTCTTGAAATACTGATACAAATAATAATTTTTAATGAGAATTATTATAATTATTAATATTACACACACGTATTTATATATTGATATTTTAAAATGATTTATCCATAATAAAACAAACATTAACAATAAAGTTATAATATCAATTATAAAAGACTGAAATACACCAATTCCTATAACTGAATGAAAAAAATAACAAAGCCAATTTATTACAAATAATAATAAAATAACATACCACAATTTATTTTTTTTAAAATCTACCATCAGCATACATATCGTGTTTTAATTCGACAATAAAAGGTTTTGCTTTTCTATTTATTTGTAATAAATACCACGCTTTAAAATGATTCCCAGTGTTGGGAGAAGGTATAGAATCTTCTCCGTGAAGTAAAATATCATTCCAATCTAAACCAAAGTGGTCATACAAAGTATAGCGAAAAGTCCCTGTCCAATATTTTTTATCCAAGTCACAAAAGTAATTAATTCTATTTTTGTTGCATATACTTGATGTATTGTAATCCCAAGTCCCATTATATTGTTCTTAAAGCCATCAAAACTCATTCTTGGAGACACTATCCCGTAAAGTGTGTAAAGTAGAAAAGTTAGGCTTGGATTTTATAATCTGAGCCTTTTTCCAAAAATAAGCATAAATTGGTTGAGAATAATACCCCAATTATGGATAGGCATTGTCCATTTTTTAGTAGCCTCTTTCAGAGCGAGATACACGGACTTTAAAACGGCATCATCTGTAGGGAAAGACATTTTTAATTAATCTCTTATCTGTGTAATTTCCTTTTGTGCCTTCATAAAATTTTTTACACATATCAAGACCTACATTTTCAAGGTCAAACATAGAAACATCTGTAAATAAATCTTTCATCATTTCAAACAGCTCGTTATCTTGTTTTTCAAAAATATTTTTATGTCCTTCCCAATATTTCTTTTGATAATCTTTTATTTCTTTCAGATAAGAAATATCTTTCAAGTCTTCGGCTATTTTTCCGTCCAGACCTAATCCGGGTTTCGTCTCTGTTTCCGCTATTAATTTGTGAGAAATTCTAATGATTCTATTTTTTTGCTTTTCTCTCTCCTCTCTTTCTTCATCAGCCAATGCCTTTGGCTGCGTATATTCCTATAGGTGTATAATTGTACATAATTTTTATTTTTAAGGTTCAACGAAAACAGAATTCGGCGGTGATTTTCACACCGCCTATTCTGCTTTACAAATTATTTTTTGTTAATAATCGTGGTTAATTCCTTTGGCAAAGTGGTTGTATCTTTACCTTCCGTTAAATGATATTCTCTTTGAGAGAAGCTCGTTTCTGTTTCCAGTTCCAAAGGATTCTCGCAATTCTCTGGCTCATCTTCCGGGAAAATCGGCAACGGCTGTGTAACAGACAATCCGGTAGATTTGTCCTGTAAAATCGTCAAAGTTGTCGGCACTCTCGAAATCCAGAATTTTCCTTGCGGTTCACCTGTCGGCTGTCGCAATTCATCTACAATACTTAAATAAAGTGGATCTCCAATTACCGGCACTTCACCACCGTTCCAGATTTTCCGGTCGTCATAAAGAATTGTACAGTGTTTTCAAAGCCCGGTTTTACCGTTACAATTATTCTTGCCATTCCTGCCTGCAGAAAGCTTCTGAACAATGGATCCATGTCTTCTGCCAGGTAAAGGTTTTGCCAATGTGCCTTGCTTGCTCAGTAGTAAGGATAGAATGTATAATTTATAATCTGCCACTCAAAAGCCTGCTCCATAAATTTGGCAAGGGCGGTGTAGTTGTCCAGATTTTAGTAACAAAAACCGCAACTTTTTGAGTTGCGGTTGAGGATTAAAAATAAGTTTTGTCTAATAACTATAATTTTTTTATGCTATAGCTGTTCCCTTTTTTGATGAATTCGAAATTTGAACTATTATTATTCAGAAATAATAAAAAGCTATATTCTTTTTGATCCCATTTTCCTTTAAAATGATATAACCAATTAAAACGTATCGTATAAGAAAAATTTAAATCTTCGGAAGCACATTCTACCTCATTTTTATTAGCATAGCATTTAATCGGGATTTCCGTATTTTGCTTATCTATGAAACTTATAATTTTTTTCGGCTCAACATAGGTAGTAATAAGATACGAATTTACATTAAAAAGGTCATCACCTCTTTCGGTTTTTTCTTTTCTGAAAATAATATTTTTATGCCCATCATTATATATCATTATACTACTATCATTTTTAAGAATATATTTTTCTTTTTTTAAAGAATATTGATTTTTCTTTTTTCTATAAATAGAATCGTATTTAATTTCTCCAAATGGTTCTATCTGATTAAACTTAAAACGTTTTTGGTTTTCTATCTTTATAAAAAAAGGTAAATCTCCACTTTTTACGCTATCTCCCAATTGATTACTCAAGATTTTATTTCTTAAATTTTCATTTACCCAAAACCCATTAATTTCTTGTGCGTACCCTAATTCCGCAAAGAAAAAAAATATAAAAACATATATTTTAATCTCACTTATCTTATTTCCCAAAATAATATTTTTTTTGCGTCAAACATTTGATCATCATATCCACTTATTAAGTATTTACCATTCCAGACTTCAATATGTCTGTTGGAAGCTGACCTATTTTGATTGCCATTATCATCTTCTTCAATAAAGCTTTCAAAAAATAATATTCCTGTCTTATTTGAAACGCTTTTAATTACATTTTTATTATCCATTCCATTATATTCAGTAGCTTTTCCAAATAAATCTTTATCAATAATATACTCTTTTAAATTATACGCCCCTAAAACGTGATTATGTGAACATTTCGTCTTACCTCCCGGATTTGATTTATTTTTAACACCATCTAATTTTATTTTTGCTCCGGTAAGTGGTCTACTTTTTTGACAGTTTGTAAATATAGTTTTTTCAATTGAAATTTGCATCTGCCAACCGAAACGGAATCGGGCTCTGCTGGGGAGCAACCCGAGAGGGATAGGTTGGCCGACGAAATATAGTTTTCAAAGGCACTGCTTTTAGCGGTGCTTTTTTCTGCAAAAGAAATATGTAAAACATCATCAATATTACTAATGGCGGTAATATCGAAATGTTCTATCAAAAATTCAGGTAATAAAAGTCGGAGGATTTCGTAGCTACTTAACATCCAGCAAAATTAATGCTTTCCATAGCTTCCCCCAAGTTTTAAAACTGATCCATCCCTTTCCATAGCTTCCCCCAAGTTTTAAAACTGATCCAGTTTTTTTGTGAAAAATAAATAATAGTACTTAAAAAAATAAATCCCTATAAACAAATGTTTATAGGGATCTCGGCGGAGGAACAGGGATTCGAACCCCGGGACCTGTTACAGTCAACAGTTTTCAAGACTGCCGCAATCGACCACTCTGCCATTCCTCCAGAAAAATGATTTCTCATTTTCAGTGGTGCAAATATAAAACTGTTTTATATTCTGACCAAATTAATTTTTGGAAAAAGGGATAAAGTCCTATTTCTCAAAGGAAAAACTTAATTTTTTGATAAATTCAGGCCTAAATAAACTGCAAAAATTCCAAAAATGATGCTCAATAAAATGTACAATGCCAATATTCCATAATTCCCGCTCTGCCAAAGCGAAACATTTTCTGCCGAAAAAGTAGAGAACGTAGTGAATCCGCCGCAAAATCCGGCAATCAACAGGAACTTCAAGGGATTGTCAAATTTCATAAAATAGGAAGTGAACAAACCGATTAGAAAACATCCCAACAAATTCACTACAAATGTACCCATTGGGAATGAGTTGATATTCCAAAGTTTCTGGGTATAATTCGACATCAGAAAACGAAGTACACTTCCTAATCCTCCTCCTAGAAATATGTATAGAATTGCTTTTATTCTTTAATTTTTTTTGGTCTTTTATTATCTCACTAAAACACTCTATTGACATTATTCCAGTTCAGCCAAGTACTTTTCGGCATCCATTGCAGACATGCAACCGCTTCCTGCAGCAGTAATCGCCTGTCTGTAAATATGGTCTTGAACATCACCGGCAGCAAAAACTCCCGGAAGGTTTGTTTTCGTGGAACCCGGAATGGTTTTGATATATCCGTTTTCATCAAGGTTGATTTGGCCTTTGAAAATGTCAGTATTCGGTTTGTGACCAATCGCTATGAAAATTCCGTGAACGTCAATCTTTGAAGTTTCGCCGGTCTGATTGTTGATGACCACTCCCCTTTCTACCATCGCGTTTTCACCCTCGATTCCGATGAGTTCGTGATTGAATTTCACTTCGATATTCGGCGTATTATTTACCCGGTGAATCATTGCTTTGGAGGCGCGAAAATGGTCTTTGCGAACGAGCATGGTCACTTTGGAACACAATTTCGCGAGGTAGGTCGCTTCTTCTGCCGCGGTATCACCCGCTCCAACTACGATGACCTCTTTTCCTTTATAAAAAAATCCGTCACAGGTAGCACATGCAGAAACTCCTCCGCCGGAATATTTTTTTTCATCTTCCAATCCGAGATATTTTGCGGTTGCACCGGTGGAGATAATCACAGATTTTGCCAAAATTTCCTTGTTTCCGGCCCAAAGTTTGTGAATCCCTCCTACTTCGGTTGAAAATTCAGCTTTGGTAATTAACTCGTAATGAACTTTTGTGTCAAATCTTTCGGCCTGTTTTTGCAAATCCATCATCATTTGCGGACCGGTAACGCCTTCCGGATATCCGGGGAAATTATCTACTTCCGTGGTCGTGGTGAGCTGTCCTCCCGGTTCGAGTCCGGTATAAAGTTCCGGTTTCAAATCTGCTCTTGCGGCGTATATCGCCGCGGTAAACCCAGAAGGACCAGATCCGATGATGACGCAATCTAAAATATTTTGTTCCATTAAATTTAGTTGTGGTTAAAATTGATATTCAGATTGACAAAAATCGGGATTTTATTTTGGTTGTGGAATTATTTCATGATGAATTTAATCAATGATCGGCATTAAGGCAAATTCAGGTCATTTGGAATTTATAAAATATGACATTTATCTATAAGCTAAGCCCAAAATTCTAATCTAAAATTCCTTAATTATTCGTATTTTTGCAAAAAGAAGTGATTCAAGTGATTAATCAAAAATTAACTCCGAAGCAGAAAGCTTTAGCGATCAATTTAGATTCAAATATATACGGAACTTTTGCCGAAATTGGAGCCGGACAGGAAACCGTGCGCCATTTCTTCCGAGCAGGCGGCGCATCGAAAACCATTGCAAAAGCAATGTCGGCTTATGATAAGGATTTCAGCGATGCGATCTATGGCAAGGAACCTAAAAACAGGTACGTCACCCAAAACCGTTTGCGAAAAATGCTGCGGTATGAAGTGGCACTGATTGAGGAAAGGCTTTGTAGAGATAATTTCCCGGGAAGAAAGTTTTTTTCCTACGCCAACACGGTCACAACCATCAACTTTAACAAGACTTTAAAAGGTCACGGATGGGTTGGATTGCGATTTCAACTAGATGAAAATCAAGATTATAACGAAATCGTTTTGCACGTAAAATTTAAAGAGAACGATGCCACACTTCAGCAGGAAACGCTCGGAAGTTTGGGAGTGAATCTGATTTATGGCGCATTCAATTATTCAGACAATCCGCGAAAGCTGATTGAATCGCTTTATGACGATATTTCCACCGACAATGTTGAAATTGACATGATTGATTTCAGCGGCCCTGATTTCATTTATGTGGACAATCGTTTGATGAGCCTTCAACTGGTGAAAAACGGAATGACCGATGCGGTGATTTTCAATTCACAGGGAAACAACATGCTTCCTGCAGATGTGCTTTACAAAAAGAATATTTTCGCAATCCGGGGAAGTTTCAGGCCTGTAACCCTGGTCAATACAGATATGTTTGTGAAAGGGCTTGAAATGTTCAAGAAAGATTGGGGTTTCGCAGATGATTCCGAAACCGAAGTTTTATTTGAAATCACTATTTCCAATTTGCGTGCTTCCGGTGCGATTGATGAAAGAGATTTCCTGGACAGGGTGGATGTTTTGGCGAAATTAGGCTACAACGTCATCATCTCCAATTTTTCCGAATATTACCGACTGATCGATTATTTTGCAAATTACACCGCGGGCAAAATCGGTGTTTCAATGGGCGTGAACAACCTGCTTGATGTTTTCGACGAGAATTATTACAAAAACCTTTCAGGCGGAATTTTGGAGGCATTCGGGAAATTTTTCCGTCAGGATATGAGGGTTTACCTTTATCCCTACAAAGATCCGGAAACACACGAGCTGCTCACTTCAAATAATCTGAAAGTCAACGATAATTTGAAGGAACTGTACAAATATTTCAAACTCAACAACAGAATTGTTGACATCAAAAACTACAATCCGGATTATTCCGAAATATACTCGAGGGAAATTCTCTCCAAAATCGCAAATCATGAGGAGGGATGGGAATCACAGCTTCCTTTCGGTGTTGCGGAAATGATCAAGGAGCGTGGAATGTTTGGATATAAAGAGGAACTCAAATTGAAAGAGTTCTCTTAAAAATCAGCCGAAATCTTTAAAACAATTTAAAATGTCAGAATTAAAAAAGAGACTTTCGTCAATTATTGAAAGTCCAAACCAGCATACAGATACCAAACTTTTGAAAATTTGCCAGCTTTTGGATCAGGAAATCCCCTATTTCAACTGGACCGGATTTTACTTTAAGAATGGTGACAAAGAAGAGCTGATCCTCGGACCTTATGTGGGTGCGGAAACTGACCATAAAATCATTCCATTCGGAAAAGGAATTTGTGGACAGGTTGCCGTTTCGAATGAAACCTTCGTGGTTCCAGATGTTCACGAGCAAGACAATTATCTGAGCTGCTCGATCGATACCAAAGCAGAAATAGTGGTCCCTATCATCAAAAACGGTGAAAATATCGGCCAGATCGACATTGACTCGCACACCATCGATCCCTTCACAGAGGAGGATCGGGAAATGTTGGAATGGCTTTGCCAAGAGATCGCGAAGATTTTGTAAACTGTTTTATCAGGAGTGAATTCGCTGAAAGTAAAAATCAGTATTCATTAAATATATCATCTTAAAAGATCGGATAATTACCGGTCTTTTTTCTATTTTTGAATTATGGAAACACCAAAAAAATTGGGAATCATCGGGAAAAATATCTCCTATTCTTTTTCCAAAAAATATTTTGAGAACAAGTTTCAGAATTTGATGCTCAAAAATTACACTTACGAAATTTTTGACTTAACCGATATTTCTGAGGTGGAAAAGATCTTCCAAATTCCAAATCTATTGGGATTAAATGTTACGATTCCATACAAGGAAAAAATAATTCCTTATCTGGACGAACTCAGTGACGAAGCCGAAAAAATGGGTGCAGTAAACTGTATCGTTTTCGAAAACAATATCAAAAAAGGATTCAATACTGATGCAGTTGGTTTCGAGAAAACGCTCCTTTTACACCGAAAAAATTTTCATCATGCCGCATTGATTTTAGGAAATGGCGGTGCAGCAAAAGCGGTAAAATACGTGCTGGAAAAACATGGAATACCCTACAGAATTGTGGCAAGAAAGAATGAACTGAATTTTGAGAACCTCAGCAAAGAAATCGTTGCCGCGCATCATCTGATCATTCAATGTACTCCCGTTGGAACATTCCCAAATGTAGAGGACTGCCTAGATTTTCCTTTTGATGCACTCACTGAAAAGCATCTGGTCATCGACTTAATTTACAATCCAAATTATACGGCCTTCATTAAAAATGCCTCGAAAAATGGAGCTAAAACCACCAATGGATTTTACATGCTCGAACAGCAGGCGGAAAAAAATTGGGAAATTTGGAATTTTCCAAAAAAATAGGTTAAATTAGTGCACTTTTTCAGGACAAAACCCGAAAATAACCGTCTGTCTTTTAATTAAAAAATAGTTAGCCATGATTACAGAAGATTCAATCTCTGACCACAACGAAAAAAAACCAATTGCAGAAGAGGTTTTAAGTGAAAATAAATCCCTGACTTCCGAAATTTCGGATTCCGAAAACGCAGAAGCCACCGAAATCCAGGAAATCCCCGAAAATGCAGCTGAAGAACAAACGGTGCCGGAACATCAAGCAGATGTCGATACCCAGCAATCTACAGTAATTCCGGAAGAACAAGTACTTTCTGAAATTGACAGAACCAAGGCAGACGACGGAAATCCACATCAGGAAAATGATCAACCCATCCAAACAGATTTTGATCACCAAAATTCAACTGAGATTCCTGAAGAGCAAACGCTCCTCGAAAAAGCTGAAGATGGTGAACCACAAGAAGAACATGATGAAGAACTGAGCAAAGTTGCCGTGCTCACTTTACCGGAAATTCTTCAAGAAATGGAATCCCTCATCAACAAAGATGATGCAGGAGCACAGTATCGAAAATTCAGCCAGCTGAGAGATCAAGCCAACCAATATATTTCCGAAGAAACAGCGGATCATAAGGCAGCGTTTCTAGCATCCGGAAATCCTGAAGAAAATTTCAGTTTTGAACATCCAGCATCTGCAAAACTTTCTGTATTGATCAATATTTTTCGAGAAAAAAATGACCAATACAATAAAAAGCAGGAAGAAAGTCACGGAAAAAATCTGGAAGAAAGACAAAATATCATAGAGAAACTGAAAAATCTCTATACCAATACCGAAGTTGGAACCAATCTTTTCAAGGCAATCCGTGAGATTAAAGAGGAATGGAAAAATGCAGGTCAGGTTGCAAAATCAGAATTCAAATTACTGAACAACAACTATTTCCATCATTTAAACCAGTTCTATCAGATGCTCGATTTGAACAAGGAATTTTTGGAACAGGAATATACCCATAACCTGGAAAAAAGGCAGCACATCATTGAGCGGGCAAAAGAACTGGAAACGGAACCTTCTGTGCAAAAGGCACTGAACGAACTGCAATATCTGCACAAACTATGGAGAGAAGAAGCAGAGCCGGTAGCGGAAGAATTCCGGGAAAAAACCTGGGAAGAATTCAAGGAAATTTCAAATAGAATCCATGAAAGAAAAGGCGAACTTTCTGAACAAATAGAAAAGGAACAAGGAGAAAACCTTGAAAAGAAAAACAAAATCATCGAGGAAATCAAAAAAATTACTTCGCCTGAGAAAGCACCCAACCATAATTATTGGCAAAATGCCATCAAAAAAATCGAGGAACTCAGAAGTGAATTCCTGAAATTGGGAAGCGTTCCTAGAAAAGTATCCAACCAAAATTGGAATGACTTCAAAACCCATTTAAGAAATTTCAATTCCGCGAAAAATGAGTTTTACAAAGGGCTGAAAAATTCCCAGCAAACCAATCTGGATGAAAAACTGAAACTCATCCAAACCGCGAAAGACAATATGCTTTCCGAAGATTGGGAAACCACAGTTCCGCTTTTCAAAAAACTCCAGGAAGACTGGAAAAAGATCGGCCACGTTCCAAGAAGCATGACCAATAAAGTTTGGGATGACTTCCGCGAAGCTTGCAACACTTTCTTCAATAACTACCGCGAAAAAAACAATGCAGTAAATGACAATTGGAAGGAAAATTACAAACATAAAAAACAACTTCTGGATGAATTGAAGGAAATCGGTGACGAGGAAGGAAGTGTAGAGAAAATTGAAGAAATCAAAAACAAATGGAATGCAGTCGGAAAAGTACCGAGAGAGAAAATCTCCATCAATTCCGAGTTCAATAAGACCTTGAAGGAAAAGCTCCGACTCAATAAAATCAGTGAATATGAACTGAAAGAGGAAGGACTATCTGAAAATCAATTGACAGACAAAGCCAGAAAAATCAAAAATCAGATTTCAGATCTGGAGGCAGAAATCAGCAAGCTTGAAAACAATCTCGGATTCTTCAGCAATTCCACCCGTGAAAATCCTTTATTGAAAGACACTTTTGATAAAATAGACGAGAAAAAATCCCACTTGGAAAGCATGAAGCAAAGTCTGCATCAGATTCTTGCGGGCGAAAATCAGTAATATCAACCCCACAAAAAGTCGCAAAAGAAGAAACTTTTGTGGCTTTTTTCATAATCCGAATATGTTATGTTAAAAAAAATATTGCTTTTAGCGTTTTTCGGTTCATTGACTTTCATCAATGCCCAGGAAAAAGATTTGCTGAACGTTCCTAATCCGATTGATTTTAATGGAACAGAATTTTATCTGATCCGCGCCGAACAACGTTCCAAAACCCTATTCCAACAACAATATCTTCCGAAAGACGAAGAGCTGGAGAAATTCAACCAGATCTTTGAATATACTTTTTTAAACAAAGAAATTGACATTGAAAATGCGGTCCGGCAAAAAGTGGAAATGGTTCAGGAAAAACAAAAGGAGGACAAATATGCCAAAGTAAACGTATCTGAAAGTCCCGATGGATCAGAGTATATCGTTGATTATTACATTTCTGAATCCCCCGCAAACGGTGATTCCTTCGTGGAATATGACATTTTCAGGTTTAAGAAATTTGACAACGGAACCCAGAAAAGCTTCCTGATGGTCAATTATGGAAAAAGGATTTATGGCGATCCAAAATCTGCAGTGAAAATCCTGGCAAAACAGCGGGATCCTTTGATGACCGCGATGATTGAATACAAAATTCCGGAAATCAAAGTGCAGACCGCGACCACCGGCTCTAAATAATTCCGCCCCGAAAATCCATTTTTCGTAATAATCGGAATCCCTTTAAACTATTAAAAAATCACTTTGTCAACCGACGAATTCTACATGCAGCGCTGCATCGAGCTTGCGCGAAAAGCCCTTGGAAACACCTACCCGAATCCTCTGGTGGGAAGTGTAATTGTTCATGACGGAAAAATCATCGGTGAAGGCTATCACAAAAAAGCCGGACAAAACCACGCTGAAATCAATGCGATCAACTCCGTAAAAAACCCGGAACTGCTGAAAGACTCCACGATTTATGTTTCCCTGGAACCCTGTTCCCATTACGGGAAAACACCGCCTTGTGCAAACAAAATTGTGGAAATTGGTTTCAAAAAAGTGGTGATTGGAACGCTGGATCCACATGAAAAAATAAACGGAAACGGAAAAAAAATCATAGAAAATGCAGGAATAGAAGTGGTTTCGGGCGTTTTGGAAAAAGAATGTATGGAACTGAACAAACGTTTCATCACTTTTCATCAAAAAAAACGTCCTTACATTTTGCTGAAATGGGCACAATCTGCAGATGGTTTTATGGACAAAGATTTCAAACCCTATCAAATCGGAAATCCTTTAAGCAAACAGTTGGTGCACCAATTGCGAACCGAGGAACACGCCATTTTGGTGGGAACCAAAACTGCACTGGGCGATAACCCGAGTTTGACTACCCGCGAAATTATTGGAAGAAATCCCGTGAGAATCCTGATTGATCTTGATTTAAGCGTTCCTGGAGATTTCAATATATTTAATGATGAAGCTGAAACCATCATCCTGAATTCAAAGAAAGATCTGACGGAAGGGAATCTGAAATTCATCAAAATTGAAAGAAAGAATTTCTTGAAAAACATGATGCAAAAACTTCACGAACTTCAGATTCAGTCGGTTTTGGTGGAAGGAGGAAGTTTCACTTTGAAACAACTGATCGACTCCGATTTATGGGATGAAGCCCAAATCACAGTGAATGAACACCTTTTTTTGACAAACGGCACGAAAGCTCCCATTTTTACCTATAAACCAATTGCTGACCAACAATGGGGAGATTGCAGAATTTTCTTTTTTAAGCACTAAATTTGTAGATTCATTTCTGTAACCTTTCAAATTCTAGCAGCAAATATTAGTTTTAATATTCCGGTTTCTCATGCAATTCGAATTTCAAACCATCAAATCACCCGTCGACAACGTCCTTCTGAAAGAAAAGGGAAGTAAATTCCTTGGCTTTGCATTTCCGGTGAGTTCCGAAATGGAGGTAAAGAAATCCCTGGAAAAAATCCGCGAAGAACATCCGAAAGCGACTCATCATTGCTATGCATTTCGACTGGGAATCAGTGGCGAAAATTACCGTGCAAATGATGATGGCGAACCCAACGGAACTGCAGGATTGCCGATTTATAACCAACTTCTTGCGAATAACCTCACCAATATTTTATTGATTGTGGTACGCTATTACGGTGGAACGAAACTTGGTGTTTCCGGATTGGTGAAGGCCTACAAAGAATCTGCAAAACTCACTTTGGAGGAAGCCGAAATCATCACCAAAGAATTGGAAACGCAAATTGAAATCCAATTCCATTTCGAGCAACAAAACATTATTTTCACCATGCTGAATAAATTCGGGGCAAAAATTCTGGATTTCATTTCCGAGGAAAATTGCAAAATATTCGCGAACATCAAATTGGCCGAAAAAGAGCAAATTACTGCGCAATTATCAGAAATACAACACGTTACTTTCGATTTCATCTAATTTTGTGGAGCAGGGAGTTTTCCAGTTTCCATACTGCTTTTTTCAGGCCAAATCCTTATCTTTGAAACATTAAGAAAATTATGAACAGAACGTCATTGCAGTTTGATGAAGTGATTATGAAATGCCGTGAGCTTTTTGAAAAAAAGTTTTACGACTATGGATCTTCTTTTAGAATTTTACGCACTTCATCGGTTACAGACCAAATCTATATCAAGGTAAAACGCCTGGTCACTTTGCAAACTTCCGCGGTGCAAAAAGTGGATGATGAGAATGAAGAAGACTGCTTCATTGCGATTGTGAACTACTCCATCATCGGATTAATTCAGCTGGAAAAGGGAACTTCTGAAAACCTGGAAGAAAACAGGGATTCCACTATGCAGCTCTACGACAAATTTGCCAAAGAGGCGAAAGATTTGATGATGCGCAAAAACCACGATTACGGCGAAGCTTGGCGAATCATGCGGGTCACTTCTATCACCGATTTAATTTACCAGAAAGTTTTGCGGGTGAAAAACATCGAAGACAGACAGGGAAAACTCCTTGTTTCAGAAGGTTTGGATGCCAATTATTATGACATCTTGAATTACGCCGTTTTCTCTTTAATTAAGATTTGGGAGGAAAACGCGGAGTTTAAGGGAAAATTTACCTGAAAGTAATATTTAAAAAAAAAACGGATTTTTATTTAGGACCATTATGAAGCACATTTTAAGAGTTATTATTGCGTTGATCTTTATCGCATCCGGATTTGTGAAAGCTATAGATGCAGTGGGATTTTCCTTTAAATTGGAAGAATACTTTTCACCTTCAGTCTTTAATATGCCGTTTTTTGAAAAGCAGGCACTTCCGATCGCGATCATTGTGGTTGCGGTGGAACTCATTTTTGGATTCATGCTTTTGCTCAAAATCCGTTTGAAATTCACCCTTTCAGTTCTGATCGCATTAAGCGTGTTTTTCGGGTTTCTCACGTTTTATTCCGCCTACTTCCAAGTGGTGACCGACTGTGGATGTTTTGGTGATGCGCTAAAATTCACACCGTGGCAAAGCTTCTGGAAAGATATCGCACTCCTTTTGGGGCTTTTGCTTTTATGGCAGCTTTATCGCAAAGATTTCAATCATGAAAATAACGGAAAGGCAAAAACCATCGCACTGATTTCTTTTGTCATTGCAATGGGAATGGTCACCGCACATGGCATAAAACACGAACCACTCATCGATTTCAGAGACTATAAGATCGGGACCAACTTGATCTCCGAAAAAGAAAAAATTCAGAAAAATCCATCGGAATACAAAACGTTCTACTCCTTAAAAAATGAAAAAACCGGCGAGGTGATCGACGTGAATCAGGATGATTATGTAAACAAAGAAGAATATTGGAAAGAAGGTTCGCCATGGAAAATCCAGGAAGGTAAAACTACTTCTAAAATTGTAAAAGAGGGATATGCGTCTGAAATCATGAAGTTTAAACCAGAAAACTTAGAAGGAATGGACTTGACCGACGCTGTTTTAATGGCTCCAAAAGCGGTGCTCCTCTTTTCCTATGCTCCACAAAATGTGGACAAAAACATCTTGGAAAAAACCGAAAAGTTACTCAGCGAAGAAAAAGACACCTATGTTCTGGGGGTTTCAAATAATCCGAATACCTTCACACAGATTCCTAAAGCCATGATGGATGCAACAGCGATCAAAACTATTGCGAGAAGCAATCCTTTCGTCCTGGTTTTGGAAAGGGGCAAAATATTAGATAAAATGTCGGCAGAAGATTATCTGAAAAATTAAGTTTTAAAACATCCAAAAAAATACGCGTTATGCAAAAATCTAATAAATCAATAGCAGGTTATCACCTTTTGATGATTTTATCTTCTGTGGACGGGGAATTCGCGCCCGAAGAAGGAATGAAAATCCAGGAATATTTAGCGGAAGAATTTCCGTTTAAAGTTAATTTAGATAACGAATTGCATGTCATTGCTTTGTTGCAACCTGAAGAATGGAAAGATCATTTTGAGTTTCATGCAAGATGCTTCCATGAAGATTCCACCGAAAAAGAGCGCTTGGACTTCATCCAATTCGCCAAATCATTGATCAAAGCCGACGAAGAAGTCACCGACAGAGAACACCAGTTCTATAAACTGCTGAAAAATATGTGGGGATTATCCTGATTGGTGAATGCCGAAAATGGCGCTAAAGAAAATCTTAAAAACCGAAATCATTTAAAACATCTAAATAAGGAAGCTTTATGAGAAAAAATATCGTGGCAGGAAACTGGAAAATGAACAAGGACGTGATTGATGCACAGCAACTCATGTTTCAGATCCTGGAATACAAAAAAAACAATCCTACCAATTGCGAAGTTTGGATCGCGCCACCATCGCTCTATTTAATGATGGCAAAAGACCTCTATGAGAAAGATGAAGTAGGCGTTTTCTCTCAGGACATGAGCGAACACGAAAGCGGCGCATACACCGGAGAAATCTCTGCCTCCATGCTGGAATCCATCGAAGCGACCGGTTCCATCATCGGACATTCTGAAAGAAGGCAATACCATGGCGAAACCGATTCACATTGCAACAGAAAAATCAAGCTTGCCCTGGACAAAGGATTGATCCCGATTTACTGCAACGGTGAAACTTTGGAGCAAAGAAAATCCGGCCAACATTTGGAGGTGGTGAAAAACCAGACAGAAGTGGCACTATTCACCCTTACTGCTGATGAAATTAAGAAAGTAGTGATTGCTTACGAACCGGTTTGGGCCATCGGAACCGGCGAAACCGCTACGCCGGAACAGGCGCAGGAAATCCACGCACACATCAGAAACCTCATCGCCGCCAAGTACGGAAAAGAGGTTGCAGACGAAATCTCTATTCTTTATGGCGGTTCTGTGAAACCAGACAATGCTAAAGAAATCTTCTCGCAACCGGACATTGATGGTGGTTTGATCGGAGGAGCCGCTTTGAAAATTGAAGATTTTGCAAAAATTATTGAAGGTTTCAATTCCTGAAAAAAAAACCTGGAACAATCGACAAAAATGCGCCTCAAATTGGGGCGCATTTTATTTAAATCCTATGGCACTATTCTGCCTTTGACAAACAGCTCTCTATATTCGCTAGAAGCTATTTTTCAGTTTTTCTCTCCAAAACTTCGTCCACCATTCCAAAATCTTTAGCTTCGGAAGAAGTCATCCAATAATCCCGATCTGAACTTTTTTCAACCCATTCGTAGGTTTGTCCGGAATGATGCGCGATGATGTCATACAGTTCCTGTTTCAGTTTAAGCATTTCGCGTAAGTTGATTTCCATATCAGACGCCACACCTTGAGCTCCGCCGGAAGGTTGGTGAATCATCACTCTGGAGTGTTTCAGTGCCGAACGTTTTCCCTTTTCTCCTGCAACCAAAAGCACCGCACCCATGGAAGCCGCCATTCCTGTACAGATCGTGGCAACGTGTGGTTTGATGATCTGCATCGTGTCATAAATTCCCAATCCGGCATAAACGCTTCCGCCAGGAGAGTTAATATAGATCTGGATGTCTTTGGATGCATCCGAACTTTCGAGGAAAAGCAATTGTGCAGTCACAATATTTGCAACCTGATCGTCAATTCCGGTTCCCAAGAAAATAATCCTGTCCATCATTAACCTTGAAAAAACGTCCATCTGAGCAACGTTTAAACGCCTTTCTTCCATAATGTATGGCGTGAGATTGGTCGGGTTAAACATTCCCATATACTGGTCGGTTACCAATCCACTATTTCCCAAATGTTTTACAGAGAAATCTCTGAAATCTTTTTTTATGTCCATTTTATTTTTTTTTGTTTAAAGTTAATGATTTACTACAAGTTTTCAGCTTGGTTACTAATGACTTCGGACTACATTCCTATGACTTCTCTCAAACAATATTCCACAATCAAAAATCCGACAATCTGTCACAAAATCCGGTACAGTTTTTCATCCAACTGCTTTCTAAGCTGGTTCAGCAAAATGATTTTGCGATAGGTTTCATCGTTGTTTTCCGTCTCAGATAATTCGGCCTTCATATCATTGACGATTTTCAAAATATATTCTCTTTTATGTCTGAAAATTACATCCTGCACAATTTTCGGGAGCACCTCTTCTTCCGTGCTGAAAAAAATCTGGTGTTTCGCCCAATCACTGGTTTCATAAGGCTCCACTAAAGCATCAGCAACTTTTCCGGTGATGTCTTCATCCATCAAAGTTTTAAAGAAATCTCCGGCACGAAGCTGGTTTTCAGAAATTCCGGATTTTATCTCTTCAATTATCTTTTGGTTTAATGGCGATTGCACTTCATAGGAATCCTCTTCCAAATGAGCGATAATTTCCTCAATCACCGTGATTTGAAAGGCTTGGTCTTCTTCATCTTTTCGATCCAGGACGCGGTCTCCATATTTCAGCATTAATTCTACCAGTTTTTCCTCCAAAATCAGCAATGGATTTACGGTTTCAAAAACATCGGCAACCTTTTCCAACTTCACTTGATTGGCAACTGCCGGTCTTTGCACTGCGGAAACCTGCTGATTTTTAATCTGTTTCTGAACATTCAACTCATTAAAAAGCGACTGTTCCGAAAGTCCAAACCGATTTGAAATTTCCTTTAAATAAATCTCCTGTTTCAGGGCATTGGTCACAAAAGCGACCGATTTCACGATATCCCGGATCGCTTCCGCTTTTTTGATGGGATCCTCTGCTGCTTCCTTCAGTAAAATTTCAGCTTTAAAGTCGATGAAATCACGGGCTTCATTTTTAATGAAATTTTCCACATATTCCTGCGGATGTTTCCTGGAAAAAGAATCGGGATCATCCCCATCCGGAAAAAGCAAAATCCTAATATTCATGGACTCTGAAAGCAACATATCGATGCTTCGGAAACTTGCCTTGATTCCGGCCGAATCTCCATCAAAGAGAATCGTGACATTTTCAGTGAGCCGTTTGATCAGTTTGATTTGCTCCACCGTCAAAGCGGTACCGGAACTTGAAACCACGTTTTCAATTCCTGCTTGGTGAAGTGCGATCACATCCATATAACCTTCCACCAAAAGACAGAGGTTGTGCTTAGAAATGGATTGTTTACTTTGGTTTAAGCCATAAAGGACATTGGATTTATGGTAAATCTCGGTTTCCGGAGAGTTGAGATATTTTGCGGTTTTGACATTGTTTTTGAGGATTCGCGCACCAAATCCCAAAACCCGCCCGGAAAAACTGTGAATAGGGAAAATCACCCTTTCTCTGAACCGGTCCACGCCATCTTGCGCATGATCAGGAAAAATAGATAATCCCGATTTCTCCAAAATATCCTTCGAATATCCTTTATCTAAAGCAAATTCCGTAAACGCATTTTTCTGTTCCGGCGAATAACCAAGCTGAAATTTCCGGATGATTTCATCTCGGAGTCCCCTTTCCTTGAAATAAGAATAACCGATCGACCTTCCTTCTTCGGTATCAAAAAGCTGGTGCTGAAAAAAATCATTCGCCACTTCGTGGATTTTGTAGAGCAGCTCCTTATCCGTTTGCTGCTGCTTTTCTTCTTCAGTGTATTCACGCTTATCTTCTTCAATTTCGATTCCGTATTTTTTTGCAGCGTGCCGAAGTGCTTCAGGATAGGTGAAATTTTCGATTTCCATTAAAAAAGAAATCGCGGTACCACCTTTTCCCGAAGAAAAATCTTTCCAAATCTGTTTGCTGGGAGAAACCACGAAACTCGGCGTCTTTTCATCATGAAACGGGCTCAATCCCTTGAAATTAGAGCCCGCTCTTTTCAGCTGCACATATTCACCAACAATTTCTTCCACACGGATGGTAGAGAAAATTTTATCGATGGTTGCCTTTGAAATCATGCTGTAAAAATAGGAAATAAGTTTTTTAAAATCGCCTCAAGATGCATTTTAAAAATGAAAAACCCTCCAAAAATTGAAGGGTCTGGTTCTGTTTATCTACTTACTTTAAGACTTGATAAATTTCTTGGTTGCGGTAACTCCCGCTCTGTCCGTATATTCGATGATATAACTTCCGGGTTTCAAATCTTCCACGGAAATCTTGCCATCTGAAACATTCATTTTATGGAGGACTTTTCCACTCATATCATATATGGTCGCTGAATGGACAGGGTTTTCAGTTCTAAAGTTCAGTTCTTTTCCTGCCGGATTTGGATAAATTGCAGATCCATTCACTTTCACCGAGTTCTCGGTCGCCAAATTGATTGCAGTCACTTTCAAGGTATAAGGAACGGTTTGTGGACTTGGCCACGAAGAAATATAGATGTAGTATTTCTGTCCAGAAATCACCGCGAAATTGTCAATCGTCAATGTTTTGGCTGTTGGACTAGTTGCACACGCGGCATAATTAACGCCGATATTGGCACAGTCGGTATAAACGAACATACCGGTCCAGGCAACGGCATTCGGAATTTCAATTTTGATGGAACCATCAGAAGGCGCGGTCCAAGAGTAGATTACATCATTTCCACCATGGTAGAAATTTCCAAAAGTGGTGCTGACACATGCAGGACTTGTGCCGGTTTGCGGATCGTAATTATCCGCATAATTTGCGGTGTTGTCTGTGGTGGTATAAGGCAGCGTACTAATCACAATAGGATCAGTACATAAAGTACCGACCTGTGAAAAACTGTAAAAACCAATCAATAGACTGGTCAGAAGATAAAATTTTTTCATAGAGTTTGATTTTAAAGGTTCACTAACAAAATTATTAAATATTTCAATTACTTTTAATAATTTACCCATATTTTATGAAATTTAATACTATTTAATGGAATTTCATAGAAACCACGCTGTTTTAGAATGGAAATCAAATCCTTTCTTGATGACTTCAATTGCGCTTGTGCGTTAAATATCAACAATAAAATGTTCTGGACTTCCTCTGAAAATTGGAATACTTTGCCCCGATAAAGTCTTTCCATCACATAATAATGACTAATTTTGAAAAAAATTATTAATGAAAAAAGTAATTCTTGCCTTCTTAGTTTTGTTCACCACGTTTATTTATGGACAAAAAAAATATGTCATGGTCATTCACGGTGGCGCGGGAACGATCACCAAAGAAAACATGACTCCTGAAAAGGAAAAAGCCTATCGCGAAAAATTGACGGAAGCATTGAAAGCGGGATATGCCGAGATTGAAAAAGGAAAATCCAGCATCGAAGCGGTTTCCGCCGCAATAGTCGTCATGGAAGACTCACCACTTTTCAATGCCGGAAAAGGCGCCGTTTTCACCGCAGACGGAAAAAACGAAATGGATGCGTCCATCATGTTTGGAAAAGACAAATCCGCAGGTGCGGTTGCAGGAGTTCACACTATAAAAAACCCGATCAAAGCAGCGATTGCGGTAATGCAAAAATCCGAACATGTAATGCTCGCCGGAACCGGAGCCGAAACTTTTGCGAAAGAACAAGGATTGGAAATCGTGGATCCAAAATATTTCTGGACAAAAGACCGGTGGCACGGTTTGCAAAAAGCCAAACAGAAAGAATTAGAAAAAAATAAGAAGACTTCGCAAAATACTTTACCGGATTCTTATTCCATCGACCAAAAATTCGGCACAGTGGGGGCGATTGCATTAGACAAAGAGGGAAACATCACTGCAGGAACTTCCACGGGTGGAATGACCAACAAAAAATTTGGCAGAATCGGCGACTCCCCAATTATTGGTGCGGGAACTTACGCCAATTCCCAAGTTGGAATTTCAGGAACGGGATGGGGCGAGTTTTTCATCCGTTCCACCGCTGCCAGAACTGTGGCCGCAAAAATGGAATATCAAAATAAAGATGTGAAAACTGCAGCCCAGGAAACGATCGATGAAATTGGAAAAATGGGCGGTGACGGCGGATTAATTGCTTTAGATAAAGACGGAAATATTGCAATGCCATTCAATACTGCGGGAATGTATCGCGGAGCAGTGACTGAAAACGGTGACATTGAAATTGAAATCTACCGGTAGAAAATGAAATCCGAAAATTCTTAATTTTGCCCCATGCAATTTAAAATCCATAAAATCGAAGAATGGCAAAACGTGATTGACGAAATCCTGCCAAAACTTCAGCATCCTATTCTCTTGCTAAAAGGAAATCTTGGTGCTGGAAAAACGACTTTCACCCAATATTTGCTTAAAAATTTAGGCAGCAGCGATGAAGTTTCCTCCCCCACTTATGCGATTGTCAACGAATACCATTCGCCAAATGGAAAGATTTTCCATTTCGATTTGTACCGGATGAAGAACATCGGTGAAGTTTATGATATCGGTATCGAAGAATATTTAGATAACGCGGCCCTCTGCATTATCGAATGGCCTGAAATTTACGAGCAGGAACTGGCCGATTTACCTCACCACGAAATGACCATCGAAACATCCGGAACTGAACGAACCGTAGATTTCAGGTAAATGGCTATTTGCCAATTACCAAATCATTGTATCTTTGCTAAACCAAAATCGATGAATGTTTTAGCAAGCAATCATCAACATCTTTAATAATGAGTCATACACAGATATTCACACCATTTTCCGAAGAAGAATTAATTCCCAAAGAAGAAAAACTGGAGGTGGTGAAGAAAGGAAAACAGTTCGGAATCGGAATCCCGAAAGAAACTTGTCTCCACGAAAGGAGAACTTGCCTCACTCCAGACGCAGTGCAGGTTTTGGTTGCAAACGGACATCAAATTGTGGTGGAATCCGGTGCCGGAGAAGGTTCATTCTTTACCGATCTGCAATATTCCGAATCGGGTGCAAAAATCACCAACGATCCCAAAGAAGCTTTTGAGCAAGATTTGGTCTTAAAGATTAATCCTCCAACGACCGAAGAAATAGAATACCTTCAACCGAACACCTACCTGGTTTCCGCATTGCAAATCAATTTGCGTGACCAGGAATATTTCAAGAAACTTTCCGAGAAAAAAATCAACGCAATCGCGTTCGAATTTATCTGCGATGAATATAAGCAACTTTCACTGGTACGGCTGATTGGAGAAATAGCGGGAAATATCTCGATCCTGTATGCTGCAGAACTTTTAGCGTTATCCAATGGATTGATGCTGGGTGGAATTACCGGGGTTCGTCCAACGGAAGTGGTGATTCTTGGCGCAGGAATCGTGGGTGAATTTGCCACAAAAGCCGCTCTAGGTTTGGGAGCAAGTGTAAAAGTTTTTGACAATTCACTATCAAAACTCCGCAGACTCCACATGATGGTGGATGGCAGAGTTCCAACCTCGATTGTTGATCCCAAAGAATTGGCAAAAAGTCTGAAAAGAGCAGATGTGGTCATTGGCGCCTACTCCAAATTAAGTGCTTTCCCAATCATTACCGAAGAAATGGTTGCCCAGATGAAAAAAGGAAGTGTAATCATCGACGTGACAATTGACAATGGCAATGTCATCGAGACTTCTGAACTGACCAGCATGGAAAATCCGTATATCATCAAACACGGCGTGATTCACAGCGGCTTGCCCAACCTCACTTCTAAAATGCCGCGAACTACGACCAAAGCAATTTCCAACTTCTTTTTGAGTTATCTCCTAAACTACGATGAAGAGGGCGGCTTTGAAAACATGCTCGTCCATAAAAACGAAATGAAGCAATCCCTATATATGTACAAAGGGCGTCACACGAAGAAAATCCTTTGCGACCGATTCGACCTTACTTACCACGATATTAACCTCCTAATCTTTTAAATGAGAAAACTCAGATTTTTCTTAATCGGATTGATTCCGGGACTGCTTTTGACGTTTTTTATCCTTAACAAAAAGGGCGCGAGCTGCAGCGGCTATTTACCGAATTCCAGAGTGATTGCAGAAACTTTGTCTAAAGATTTCCAATATTCCGAAAGTTTCAAAGCGGAGATGAGTGCTCATCAAATGGATGAAAAATTCCTTAGAGACAGCGTCATTACCAAAGGCGAAATCAACTTCGATAAAAGCCTTGCACAAAAAAAGCCTTGTCCCGAATACGTTTTAATTTACCCGAAAAAAAATCCAAAGTTCGAAATTTCCTATGAGAAATGCGAAAAAACCACCACTTTCAATTCATTCAAAAAGCTTCGGTAATCGCCTTTAAATTATTCTTTATTAATTTTTAATTCTTCTTTCAAAAAGTGAAAATCGCGGTAATCGGAATCGGATTAATTGGCGGCTCCATAGCGCTGAAACTTCGGAAAAAACATTTTGCAGATTATGTTTTTGGGGTAGATTTTAATGAAAAACATTTGGAAGATGCCAAAAGTTTAGGAATCATCGATGAAATTTCTTCGCTGGAAAACGCAGTGAAAAATTCTGAACTCATCATCATCGCAATACCCGTTGATGCAACCCGGGAAGTTTTGCCAAGCGTTCTGAATTTAGTTGACAACCATCAAACCGTGATGGATGTGGGTTCCACAAAATCAGGGATCGTATATGCCGTGAAAAACCATCCCAAAAGAAATCGTTTCGTACCCTTTCATCCCATGTGGGGAACGGAAGACTCCGGTCCAAAATCTGCAACTGCAGAAAGTTTTGGGGGAAAAGCAGCCGTAATCTGCAACCAAAACGATTCCGCAGAAGATGCACTGGAATTGGCGAAAGAAGTCGCAAAAAACTTAGATCTGCACCTGCTGTACATGAGCGCGGAAGACCACGACATCCACACCGCTTATATTTCGCATATCTCACACATCACCTCCTATGCTTTGGCAAATACCGTCCTAGAAAAAGAACGCGAAGAAGAGACCATTTTTCAGTTGGCAAGTTCCGGATTTTCAAGCACGGTTCGGTTGGCTAAATCGCATCCGGAAATGTGGGTCCCCATTTTCAAGCAAAACAAGGAAAATATTTTGGACGTCCTGAACGAACATATTTCCCAGCTCAGAAAGTTCAAATCAGCTTTGGAAAAGGAAAATTATGAGTTGCTGGAAGAGTTGATTACCAATGCCAACAGAATCCGCGGAATTTTGAAATAAACTCCAGTAAGCTGATTTTGATTAGTTTAAATATTGTAATTTTACTAAAAACTAATCCCCATGGCAAAATGGAATTTTCCCGGCGTTTATATTGAGGAATTAAAAAATAATTTAATTCCAACAGTAAAATCTTTAGAAAACACCGCCGTATTCTTAGGCTATTCAGAAAAATGCCAAAACGAAAACGCCCAAAGTATCCAGAATATTCCCACTGAAATCCATTCCATACTGGAATTTGAAAAATTTTTCGGAACAGCACAAGCTGAAAAAAACTTGGTGATTCATGATTTTTCAAATTCTGGTGAGGATCGTTTTCAGGTTTGTTTTAGCGGCGCAAAATCAAAGCACAACTTATTTTATTCCGTGAAACTCTTCTTTGAAAACGGAGGAAACTCATGCAAAATAATTTCCGTGGGTTTATTCAAAGAAATTGGTGAAACAATCACCGCAAATGATTTCAAGACAGGTCTGGAAGCTTTGCAAAGCGAAAACGGAACTCTTCTGATCAGCGCTCCCGAAAGTCAAAATTTATCGGAAACGGACTTCTACCTTTTGCAGCAGGAATTACTTGAATTTTGTGAAATCCATCGCGGTTTCGCTATTCTGGATCTTCCGAAAGCCACTGAGGATAATTATCCAAACATCATTACCGACTATAGGGCAAAACTTAATTCAAATTCCTTGAAATTCGGAGCATCATTTTTCCCTTCTGTGGAAACTTCCTGCAGCTATCGCTATGATGAATCTGCAGTGGAAATCAGTAAGAATGGTTTTTTTCATCCTTTGAGCTCCTTCACCAATACCCAAATCTCCAAATATAAGAATGCGATTGATCATTTTTCGGTCATTATTCCCGTCGGTGGAGCGGTAATGGGGGCGATTATGAAAAATGATATGAATATAGGGATCTGGAAAGCGCCCGCCGTAGTAGCTTTAAACCAAGTGATAAGGCCTGAAATATCAATGACAGACAGTGATCAGCAATCAGTAAACTTGAACCTGTCAGAAAAACCCATCAACTGCATACGCTATTTCGCGGGTAGAGGAAACCTGATTTGGGGAAGCAGAACATTGGCTGGAAATGAAATTGAATGGAGATACTTTCCCATTCGCCGGTTGGCAAACAAAATCGAAAAAGAAATCCAGAATTCGCTGCACCAATTTTCTCTGGAAGAAAACAATGTCAAGACCTGGTCTAAAATAAAATCAATGGCCAGCGATTACCTTTACCGTTTTTGGAATTCAGGAGCACTTATGGGCGCAAAACCGGAACATGCCTATCTAGTTTTATGTGGCTTAAATGAAACGATGACCGAACAGGATATTGCTGCCGGGCGAATTGTGCTCCAAATTGGAATTGCCCCTGTAAGACCTGCAGAATTCATTTTTCTACATTGCTCAGTTTTAACCGGAAAAATCTAATATTTTCTATACGGATTTCACTAACATTCCGGCACGTTCACCGCAATTGCCAAACCGCCTTCGGAAGTTTCCTTGAAACGGTCACTCATGCTTTGAGCGGTTTCCCACATCGATTGGATGACTTGATCCAAACTCACTCTAGCTTTGGTGGGATCGCTTTCCAGCGCGATATTTGCTGCCGTGATTGCCTTCATAGCTCCCATTGAATTTCTTTCGATGCAAGGAATCTGAACCAAACCCGCAATGGGATCGCAAGTCATCCCAAGATGATGTTCCATTGCGATTTCTGCCGCCATCAGGACTTGGCCGGGAGTTCCGCCCATGATTTCGGTCAAACCTGCGGCAGCCATTGCCGAGGAGACTCCAATTTCTGCTTGACAGCCGCCCATCGCCGCAGAAATGGTTGCATTTTTTTTGAATAAAGTCCCGATTTCTCCCGCCACCAAAATAAATCTGATGATATCGTCTTCCGATTGAAATTCAGTAAACGCCTGCGAATACATTAAAACCGCCGGAATCACGCCACTCGCGCCATTGGTTGGAGCAGTGATAATCCTTCCAAAACTGGCATTTTCCTCGTTCACAGCCAAGGCGAAAGTGGAAACCCATTTATTGATATTCGTAAAAGATTCCTCCGCGTCCACCACGAGCTGAAACCATTGGTCAAGGTTTTCATAAACTTTATCACCGAGCAGTTTCCTGTTCAGACCTGCCGCTCGCCGGGTTACATTCAAGCCTCCCGGTAAAATTCCATCCTTGTTAATTCCCTTGTAAACACATTCTTTGATTTGATCCCAAATATAAAGTGCTTCCGCTTCGGTTTCTTCCCTTGTTCGCCATGATTCTTCGTTCAGGAAAATTAAATCTGAAATCTTATCCAAACCTAATTTTTCCGTATTTCGCAGTACATCCGCACCGTTATGACATGGATAAAGCGTTCGAATACAATGTTTCTCCATCGAATTTTCGTTCTGCGTGGCGATAAATCCACCACCGACGGAATAATAATCCTGCGAAATTTCATGACCATCATCAAAGACAGCCTTAAAAATCATCCCGTTCGGATGAAAATTCAAAGACTTCGATTTATTCAAAATCAAGTGTTTTCCATAAACGAATGGAATTATTTTTTCGCCACCCAAATTAAGTTCGTTGGAGGACTTAATTTTTTCAATTTTCTCCTCAATTTTCGTAGTGTCAATGGTTTTAAAGTTTTCACCCGAAAGTCCGAGCATACCCGCAATGTCCGTTCCATGACCGATTCCAGTCTTTGCGAGTGAACCAAAAAATTCCACGAAAACTTCTTTCACATCACGAATTTGATAATCAGCTCTGATTTTTTTCAAGAAGTTTTCCGCAGCATTCCACGGTCCCATTGTGTGGGAACTTGATGGGCCGATTCCAACTTTGATGATTTCAAAAACGCTTATGGATTCCATGAGGTGTAAAATGCTAATGTTTGCACAAAGATAAATCTAAATAAATTATTGGATAACCTTTTCAGGAATAATCACCGTAGATTTTGGGTGGAAACAGCAGTTCTTTGGTCTATGAAGTAAAAATCTCGGCCAAAATCCGCGAAACCTCTTTTGGTTTAGTAACTGGAAAAAGATGAGTGGCATTTTTCACGATATACTCCGGCTTGGAATATTTTGGCGGGAAAACCACATCATGATCCGCCAAAACCTGAACGACTTTTGGGTTAATCTCGGTCGATTTCCAGCCGGAAATTTTCGCGACACACCATTTCAAATAATAAGGATTCCTGACGGTGAAATATTTCATTATTTTCGGATTATTCGGGTCCACAAGTTTTCGGAAAAAGGAATAGGCTAATCCGGATTTTTCATTAAACAGGACTTCCGGCAGATAGTGCGCGAGCTTCGTCACTTGACCCAATTTGATAAAGCCCGACATTTCATTCTTAGATTTTATGCTTCCCAGAATTACAATTTTTTCTGCAGGTTTCAACTTGTCGATTTCCTGCGCAATCATTCCACCAAAAGAATATCCCAACAAATAGAACGGTTCGGAATCATCAATTCTATCTGCCATTTTTTGAACATAGTGGCTCAGACTTTCACCCTGTTCCGGCATCAGCCAATCCAGGAATACCACCTCCAGATTCTCTGGAAACCGGAGCTTTTCCAAAACTTTGAAATCGGCCCCCATTCCACTGATAACGTAAACTTTCATCGTCAAAAACTCAATAAAGAAACAGAAATTATTGTGCCGAAATTTTCACATTCATCTCCACATCGTTGGAAATCAACATATCTTCGAAAATATTGTATTTCAACCCGAAATGTTTTCGGTTAAAGGTAAATTGGGCGGAAGTAATGCTGATGGCTTTGTTATTTTCGACCACTTTTGCGGGAAATGAAATAGTCTTAGAAATTCCTTTGATATTGAGAATTCCATCAATTTGGTAATTATAGTCCTTCCCTGAAATCTTCTTGACCGACTTGATTTGAAAAACAGTTACCGGAAATTTTTCGGTATCAAAAAAATCATCACTTTTCAAATGGTTTTCCAGGAATTTCTTTTGTTTTGGATTTCCGTTCATGTCTTCGGCATCAATCGTGTTCATGTCGATAATAAAACTACCGCCGGTCAGTTCATTACCATTAGAAATGAGATTTCCGGATTTCAATTTCACCGTTCCGAAATGGGACATGGATTCTGATTTCAAGGTTTTATAGGCTTTCCATCGAATCTCTGAAAAAGTGATTTTCTTGGATTGGGCGAAAAGTGACATTGAAAAAGCAAACACAAAAACCAATGTGGGCACGTTCCTCATCTCTTTAAATTTTAGCAAATATACCGTTTCATTTAATTTTTAGGATTAACTTTAGACTTAAATTAAAAAAAGGGATTTTCTCTTTCATCAATTTTATTCTGAATTGGCTTTCAAAATCTTACCTTTGCAAAAAATATTAGAAAGTATATGAAATTTTTTATTGACACGGCAAACCTAGACCAAATCAGAGAAGCTCAGGATTTAGGAATTCTAGACGGAGTTACCACCAATCCTTCATTGATGGCAAAAGAAGGAATCAGTGGAAAAGAGGCAATTCTGAACCACTACAAAACGATCTGCGAAATCGTGGAAGACGGCGACATCTCCGCGGAAGTTTTAGGAACCACTTATGACGAGATGATTAAGGAAGGTGAAGAACTGGCGGCAATCCACCCGAATATCGTGGTGAAAATCCCGATGATTAAAGATGGTTTGAAAGCTTTGAAATACTTTGCAGACAAAGGTATCAGAACCAACTGCACTTTGATTTTTTCCGCAGGACAAGCTTTAATTGCCGCGAAAGCCGGTGCAAACTACGTATCTCCCTTTCTTGGAAGATTAGACGACATTTCTGTGGACGGAATGACCCTGATCGAAGAAATCAGAGTGATTTTCGACAACTATATGTTCGATACTGAAATCTTGGCTGCATCCATTCGCTCGCCAATGCACATCATCAACTGCGCAAAAATCGGTGCAGATGTGGTGACCTCTCCTTTGGCTTCAATTCTGAATTTATTGAACCATCCTTTAACCGACAAAGGTTTGGCGCAATTCGTAGCGGATGCTAAAAAGATGTCGTAAGAAACTTGATTTAAAATCAATAGAACCAAGGCAATTTCTTGTCTTGGTTTTTTTTATTTAAAAAAAGATTAATAAGGTTCAAAGTTGTTTATAAAGAGTAGTTTACAAGAATTGAAAACCTTATCGGTAACGATTTAGTAATGGTGCTTACTGCACTTGCTTTCATTTGATTACCTTGTAAATCATTACTGCAAATGTAATAAATTAATGGGTAAAGTATATTACTGCTTTACCCTTTTTTCATCCTCCCTAATATAAAAATCTTTGAAAAAAAATCCCACACTGGGGAGAACCTGTGATATTGGTTTCAATATTATTGCCAAATTTTGGCATACAACAATAGTTGCAATTCCGAAACAAATAGTGATAACTTCAAAAAAGACTATGCTATGGAAATCGTGTTGAGTAAAATATTATCGCAAATTAGACATCAGGATGGAAACTTCGGTGATATTGACCACCCAGTTTCAATTTAAACTGACCACCTAAGTTCGGTTTAAACTGACCACCTAATTTCGGAGTAAACTGACCACCCCTTTTTTCATTCAGTGAACTGCTTTTTTCATGTGTTAATGTAGGTTCAAATTTAGATAAAAATTACTGTT
>NZ_LFNG01000004.1 GCF_001045435.1 Chryseobacterium koreense CCUG 49689
GTAATGAATATGATTTGAGGCATGTTTTGTTTCTAACAAAAAAAACTTCTCCATTTCTGAAGAAGTTTCTATGATATTTGTCGTTTACTATTGTAATTAGAAAATACCCGGTCATACAATATTGGAGTCACCATCTGGCTTTTGTCAAGATATACAAGCAAACTGTCCATTGATTGCGTATATGTTTTTGTCTGCGACACAACAAATACTACCGAAAAATTACAGAAAATAATCTGTAGGAGTCGTGTGTAAAATTTTTTCATGATTTTAATGGTTTAGGGTGGTGTAATTAATGTCAAATCTACCTTCTTTAATTTCGATAATTTCTCCGGTGTTACTATTCTTTAATGATGAAGAAAATTGACCGGAATAAATACCTAATAAATAATCAAATCGGGTTATTTTTACTATACCGGAATTGTTAGAAGAAGTAAAATAATTACCACTTCCATCCTTATATGCTATCGTGTTTGATGAATTTAATTGATATTCTCCTATGCCTTGAGATAAATTCTCTAAATTAATTGATAATGAATTTTTAGTGGAATGGTTAGTTATCAATAAATCCCATGTGTCATTGCCTACTGGCGGAAAATTGAAATTTGGCCCAACACTCGAGAGTAGTCCGTAGAGCGGTTGCCCCCCAATACTTTGACTGCCATTCTTTGGAATTAAAACTTTTCCGTTTACCAGGCAACCGGCGGTGTTTGCCCCCGAAGTGGTTGCAGCCGGTAATACATCTTGCGGCGTAGCATCATTGGAAGAATTTCTACCACATGAGAGCACGACAAAAAGAAAGAGTAAAAGAAAGACTGTTTTCATAAGATTTTATAATTTGTGGTTGTTGAAAATTTACAATATTCTTCATACAATGGTTATTATGTGAAGCATGTTTTTTTCAATAACAAAAAACTTCTCCATTTCTGAAGAAGTTTTTATGATATTTGTCGCTGTTTCTTACGCCGGAATTTCTCCTTTGAATAAGAACGAAACAATTTCCTTGTTTACTTTTTCCACCATTTCGCTGAAAAGGTAGTAGGATTCCTGTTTGTAAATCACAAGCGGATCTTTCTGCTCATAAACCGCACCTTGTGAAGAACGTCTCAAATCATCCATTTCTCTCAAGTGAAGTTTCCAGTTTTCATCGATGATGGCGAGTGAAATGTTCTTTTCGAAGTCGTTTACCAATGAGTCACAATGTGTTTCGTAAGCTTCTTTCAAATCCGTTACAATGGTCATGGTTTTAATTCCATCTGTAAACGGAACCTGGATCATCTTAAACATCGAACCTTGGTTTTGATAAACGTTTTCAATGATTGGGAACGATTTTTCTTTCAACAGATTTAGCTTCATCTGGTAATCTTCGGAAGCCGCTTTGAACACGATATTCGTCAATTCTTGAACCTGTTTGGTCTTGAAGTCATTTTCAGAAACTGGTGCTTCCATGGTGAAATTTTTGATGATTTCATATTCGAAATCTTTGTAATCACCTTCTATTTTCGTTTTGGTAACGATGGATTGCGCCACATCAAAAATCATGTTGGAAATATCATATTTCAAGTGGTCGCCGAACAATGCGTTTTTTCTTCGTTTGTAGATCACGTCACGCTGTTTGTTCATCACGTCGTCATATTCCAACAATCTTTTTCGGATACCAAAGTTGTTTTCTTCTACTTTTTTCTGTGCTCTTTCAATGGACTTGGAAATCATGGAATGTTGAATCACTTCACCTTCTTTATGGCCCATTCTGTCCATCATTTTCGCGATTCTTTCTGAACCGAAAAGTCGCATCAAGTTATCCTCCAAAGAAACATAGAATTGTGAACTTCCCGGATCTCCCTGTCTTCCGGCACGACCTCTCAACTGTCTGTCAACACGTCTGGAATCGTGTCTTTCAGTTCCGATGATTGCCAAACCGCCGTTCTTCTTAACGTCACCCTGCAATTTGATGTCGGTACCACGACCTGCCATATTCGTTGCTATGGTAACCACTCCGGGTCCTCCTGCTAAAGCAACAATTTCAGCTTCTTTTGCGTGGAGTTTCGCATTCAGTACATTGTGTTGGATTTTTCTTAATTGAAGCGCTCTGGACAATAATTGGGAGATTTCTACCGAAGTTGTTCCCACCAGAACAGGTCTTCCCTGTGCAGTGAGTCTTTCGATTTCTTCGATGACCGCGTTGTATTTTTCACGGTTGGTTTTGTAAACCAAATCTTGTCTGTCATCTCGCTGAATTGGTCGGTTGGTTGGAATTACTACCACGTCAAGTTTGTAGATTTCCCAAAGCTCACCGGCTTCTGTTTCCGCAGTACCGGTCATTCCCGCCAATTTGTTATACATACGGAAGTAATTCTGAAGCGTAATGGTAGCAAAAGTTTGTGTTGCTGCTTCGATTTTCACGTTTTCTTTCGCTTCAATCGCTTGGTGAAGTCCATCGGAATAACGTCTTCCTTCCATGATCCGTCCGGTTTGTTCGTCCACGATTTTCACTTCGCCATCAATCACCACGTATTCATCATCTTTTTCAAATAAAGTGTAGGCTTTCAATAATTGGTTTAAAGTGTGAACCCTTTCAGATTTTACCGCGAAATCACCAAACAATTTCTCTTTGGCTTCAAATTCTTCTTCCTTGCTGAGGCCTTTAGATTCCAGTTCTGCAATTTCGGTAGCGATATCTTGAAGGACGAAGAAATCTTTGTCCTCATTTCCTGCGGACATATATTCAACACCTTTGTCGGTCAAATCGATTTGGTTGTTTTTCTCATCGATGACGAAGTAAAGGTCTTTGTCAACAATCGGCATATCACGGTTGTTGTCCTGCATGTATTGTCCTTCCACTTTTTGAAGAAGTGCTTTGTTTCCACTTTCTGAAAGGAATTTAATCAGCTGTCGGTTTTTCGGCAAACCTCTGTAAGCCTGCAAAAGTTTGAATCCACCTTCTTTGGTATTTCCGGCAGCGATCAATTTTTTGGCTTCGTTGAAGATGTGGGAAACGGTTTTTTTCTGAACTTCCACGATTCGGTCTACCGATGGTTTCAAAGTATCAAATTCCTGCCGGTCTCCCTGCGGAACGGGTCCGGAAATAATCAACGGCGTTCTGGCATCATCTACCAAAACGGAATCCACCTCATCCACGATGGCGAAATTTAATTCTCCCTGAACCAATTCGTCTGGTGAAGTCACCATGTTGTCTCTCAAATAATCGAAACCGAATTCGTTATTGGTACCGTAAGTAATATCGGATTGATATGCTTTTCGCCTTGCATCAGAATTCGGCTGGTGATTGTCAATACAATCGATGGACAAACCGTGGAACTGATAAATTGGGCCCATCCAGGCGCAGTCACGTTTTGCCAAATAATCGTTTACGGTAACCACGTGAACTCCTCTCCCAGGAAGTGCATTCAAATAAATAGGCAGGGTTCCTACCAAGGTTTTACCTTCGCCGGTCGCCATTTCCGCAATTTTACCGCTGTGTAAAACGACTCCACCAATGAACTGAACATCATAATGGACCATGTCCCAAGTCACTGCAGTTCCTGCCGCATCCCATTTATTTTTCCAGATTGCGGTTTCTCCCTGCACTTCAACGAAATCTTTAGTTGAAGCAAGTTCTTTATCCATTTCGGTAGCGGTTACTTTGATTTCACCGTTTACTGCAAGCCTTTTTGCGGTTTCTTTGACGAGTGCAAATGCTTCCGGAAGAATATCATTCAGCACTTTTTCCTCGATTTCGTAAGAATCTTTCTTTAAACTTTCAATTTTTGCGAAGAGCGCTTCTTTTTCGTCCACATTGCTGGATTTTTTGATTTGCTCTTTCAGATCGTTGATTTGCGAACTGATATTAGCGGTTGCCGCTTTAATTTTTTCTTTGAATTCGGTAGTTTTCGCCCTTAAACCATCATCAGTAAGTTCCTGGATTTTTGGTTCTGCGGCTTTTATTTTTGTTAAAACTTTTTTTACTTCCTTAAGGTCGGCGGCATTTTTGTCACCTAGGAAACCTCTCAGAACTTTGTCTAATAAACCCATATTTGCTTTTGGCTTTTAGCGTTTGGCTAATCGCATTGTTTGTTATATAAAAATGGCTAAAGGCAAGTCGCCAGAAGCCATATGCTAATTAATATTCGTCTTCGTTCCAGAGGAAATCCTCGTCGGTTGGATAGTCGCTCCAGACCTCTTCAATTGATTCGTAGATTTCACCTTCGTCTTCGATTGCCTGCAGGTTTTCAACCACCTCCATCGGTGCACCCGTTCTGATTGCGTAATCAATAAGTTCTGCCTTTGTCATTGGCCAAGGTGCGTCACTTAGATAAGATGCTAATTCTAATGTCCAGTACATAAATTAAATTTTTGCAAAAGTAAAAAATTAGGTGAGAAATCAAAGCGTTTCACCGCTGATTTTTAGCGTTTTGCTGATTTCTCCCGGCAAATTGCCTGATTGTTTGAAAATAATTGCAAATTACCATTTGCTAATCGGCATTTCTCAAAAACCATTCCACAAATTTTTTTGTGCCATTTTGGAATTTTGTGCTCGGGTTGTAGCCCAATAAAGTTTTGGCTTTTGTAATGTCTGCATTGGTTTTTGGCACATCTCCGGGCTGGACCGGCAGGATTTTTTTTGCAGATTTTTTTTCCAAATGACTTTCCAGGATAGAAACCATCTCTTCCAGCTCAATTACTTCATTTTCGCCAAGGTTCACAATTTCATAAACATCGTCATGGGTTTCCAGGTAATGGATCGATTTCATGATTCCATCAATGATATCGTCGATATAAGTGTAATCTCTGGAAGTAGAACCATCGCCGTAGAAAGGGATTTTCTTATTTTCAAAAATCAGTTTGGTAAATTTATGGATCGCTAAATCAGGTCTTTGTCTCGGTCCGTAAACCGTAAAAAACCTTAACTGAATGATGTCTATTTTGTAAAGATGATGATAGACGTGACCTAAAATTTCCACACATTTTTTGGTAGCGGCATATGGTGAAATAGGGTGGTCCACTGAATCGGTTTCTGCAAAAGGAATGGTTTTTCTTTCGCCATAAACGCTTGAACTAGAGGCGCAAATAAATTTATTAATCTTAAATTCCCTGCATAGTTCCCACAAATTCATTGTTCCTTTCACGTTCACTTCCTCATATTCGAGCGGTCTTTCAATGGAAGGGCGCACTCCGGCCAACGCCGCCAAATGGATGACCTGGTCTATTTTATGTTTTTGAAAGATTTTCTCTAAACCATTTTTATCTCTAATGTCTTGATAATAAAGTTGATATTTTTTGCGTGAAGTTTCGAAAATCAGCTTCTGGATGTCATGGCTTTTATTTGAAAATTTAAATTCTTGACCAATACCCACTGATTCCAAGGTGTTTTTCACTTTGATTTTGTAGTCATAGAAATCATCAAAATTGTCAATATTAATGACAGAATGTCCGTTTTTCAGAAGATGCTCTACGAGGTGCGAACCGATAAATCCGCTTCCGCCGGTGACGAGGTAATGCATGGTGTATGGGTTGTGGATTTTATTTGTCTGAGTAATGGCCTAAAATGGAAAGAACCAAAACAATGACTCCGTTTCTTTAATTAGATAATCAAGTTGATCTTTCGATTTGTTATTCTGCTCATCCTGATGAATAGCGTTATTTCAAATTCGGATCTACCTTTTCGCTTACACTCACATTATACTTTCCGATATTTTATTCTAAACAAATGTTTCGAACTTCTTCTTAAAATATTCAGGATTAGTTTGTTTTCTTCTATTTCCCTCAATAATTTTAAAATTTAAGGATTCGGAATCTACTTACATCCCAACTTTGAAACCCCTCAGTATCCTTTTGTAAGTGAAACGTCGCATTTCTTTTTGTAATGTTTCCATCACATTTATTTTATACAAAAATACAAATTAAAACTTCAAATTTTATTCCTTAAATTTACTCAAAATTCTCACATGCACTTTCACGGACAAATCCTAAAAATGACCACCCAAAACGGGAAACCCATCCAATATTTTCTTAATCTTTCAAACGACTTAATCAGCATGAATCAGTTGATTGGAAGGAAAATTAAAATAAAACACGTTGGTTATCAATGTGTAAACTGCGGTAGAGACGAAAAAATCTTCAGAATGGGTTTTTGTAAAAAATGTTTTTTTGAAAGTCCATATGCAAGCGATACCATTATTCGCCCGGAACTTTCCACGGCACATCTCGGAATTGAGGAAAGGGATTTGGAAGTGGAAAAGGAAATCCAGCTTCAGCCACACGTGGTTTACCTCGCCTACACCGGAGATGTAAAAGTGGGGGTGACGCGGGAATCCCAGATTCCAACCCGTTGGATTGATCAGGGCGCCACCTTTGCATTGCCGATTGCAAGAACCCAAAACCGATATGAAGCGGGAATGATTGAAGTCGCGCTGAAAGAACATCTTCCCGACAAAACCAACTGGCGAAAAATGTTGGAGGATGATTTTGAGGATGAATTGGATTTGGCGGATTTTCGGGAGAAGGTCGCCCAATATTTTCCGGAGGGTTTCAAAAATTTCTATTCTGAGCAAGGTGAAATCATGAAATTTGATTATCCCTATGAAAAACCTGAAAAAATCAGCGCATTCACCCTGGACAAAAACCCCGAATTCGAGGCGGTATTAAATGGAATTAAAGGTCAATATCTTTCCTTCGATGGCGGAAACTTCATGAACGTGAGAAACCACGAAGGTTATGTAATTGAACTGGAGGTGTAAACAGAGCTAGTCGATATTATACTCCTCCTTTTCCTCAAAAGGGATTTGACGCAGGAAATTTCCAAATTCCGGACCTTCGTAATTGCTTTCCGAACCATAGGAATCGAGGATTGTTGCTTTGATGCCGTCTTTATCCTCTAAAATATAAAGAACCGCATTGTCATCGGCGCTGCTCATGCCTTCGAAACGGTAAGATTTCACGATGCAAAGATCATTTGGCGAGCTATATATTTTTTCATTTTCGCCCAGAACCATTTGGTGGCGGTCATTCATCCGGATTTCTTTGGTAATTCCTCTATTGCGCAAAGTATTGTAAACCTCGGAAAGTGGTTTTAAGTGATGATTATTTTCCATGATATTTTTGATTTTGGTGCAAGTAAAATTACGAAAATATGAACTTGAAAAAGAATAAAACGATCATTAAATAAAAAAATGAGCCACGGTATAGATCAGCAAACCGACCAATCCGCCCACTAAAGTGCCGTTGACACGGATGAATTGCAGGTCTTTTCCCACTTCCAGTTCCAGTTTTTCAGAGAGTTCTTTTCCCTGCCAGTTTCCAATCGTGTTGCTGATTAATTCGCCAAACTGATGGGTGTTTTTCAGGATATATTTGTAAGCCGTGACACGGATCCAGTGGTCTATTTTCTGCTGAAGATCTTCGTCAGATTTCAGGCTTTGTGAAAGTTCGGCCAAATTTTTCTTGACGTAATTTTTCAGCGCCGAGTCTTCTTCAGCCAACTCATTTGAGAGCGTTTTCTTAATCGATTGCCAAATGTCTTTCGAATATTGTTGCAGTTTTTCCTCTTTCAGAAAATCATTTTTAATGCCTTGGAATTCATTTTCCCATTTTTGCTCAGTTTGAACTTCTTGAGCAAAAGCATACAATTTTTTTGTGATTTCGGCCCTTAATTGGTGATTTTCATCGTTTTCGACCTCGTCAAAATATTTCGTGAGACCGGAAGTTATTTTCTCTGCAATGGCATCATCCACAAATTTTGGAACCAAAAAATAACTTTCTTTTTTCACTCTTTCCTGCACCATTTCGCGGTTTTGGATCACATAATCCTTTATTTGTTTGGAGAGATTGGTGATTAACCGCTGATGGTCGTTCTTGATTAAGACATATTCTATTCCATTCCCAACAATTTTATTGATTTTCAGATCATTGGACATCTCTTTTGCTTTTTTACCAATGAAATTCACAACCGCTGAATCATCAAGTTTGGCTAAAATATCCAAAACCACATTTGAAAGTTCACGAACCAGATTTTGCTGGTTCCTCTCCTTTGAAAGCCATTCGCCAACGAAACCCGAAACCTTTAATTTTAAGATATATGGACGAATATTTTGTGGTGAAAGAAAATTGTTCACCACGAAACTTCCCAGGTTGTCACCGATTCTTTCTTTGCTGTTCTCGATGAGGTTGGTGTGCGGAATTTTCAGTCCCAGCGGATAATTAAAAAGTGCGGTCACTGCAAACCAATCCGCCAAAGCTCCGACCATGGCCGCTTCTGAAAAAGCACGAATATAGCCGATCCAATGCGAATCATTTGTTTTCTGAAGTATGGTGGTAATGATGAAGATCACCGCCATCAGAAGAAAAAGTCCGGTGGCGAATGCCTTGAATTTGCGGAGCGAAATGCGTTTCTGTTGATCGTTCATTTAATTCAAATTTAGTAAATTTGGGGGTAATGAAATTTTTAGTTTCTATAATGCTACTTTTTTGTTTGCAAGCTTGTTCGCAAACACAGCAACCTATTAAATCAACTTCAATGGAAAATTCTACCGCAAAAACCAATCCATATTACTCAAGAACAGATAGAACTTTGCTCACCGTGTCAAATGACGAGTGGAAAAAAATCCTTTCACCCGATCTGTATGCCGTTTCCAGAGAGGCGGCTACCGAAAGACCGCACACCGGAAAATACAACCAGTTTGACGAGAAAGGGGAATACTACTGCGCGGTTTGCGGAAATCACCTTTTCCGCTCGGATGCCAAATTCTCATCAACCTGCGGATGGCCGAGCTTTTTCGAGGCTGATAAAGAGGGCGTGATCTATAAACGCGACACCTCCCATGGAATGGAGCGGATCGAGGTGCTGTGCAAAAGATGCGCATCACACCTCGGACACGTCTTCAATGACGGTCCAGAACCAACCGGAGTGCGGTTTTGCATGAATTCTATTAGTTTAGATTTTGTGGGAGATTCTGAGAAAAAATAATTTTGCTTAGAGAATCTGCCGCAATTCTTCCAGTTTTTTGATGACCAAAATATCTTCGCCGGAAAAATTATCGCTGAATACATCAAAGAAAACCACTTTCAGTCCGAAAGATTTTGCACCTTCCACATCGGCAATCCAATCGTCGCCGATCATCATGGATTCCTCTTTTTGAGCGCCGGATTTTTTTAGGGCGTATTCGTAGATTTCGGGTTGTGGTTTCCGGATGTTGATTTCATCAGCAGAAGTGATGGTTTCAAAATAGTTTTTGATTCCCGAAAGTTCACATTTTCGGTAGGTGACTTCTTTGAAACCATTGGAGAGGATATGGAGCTGATATTTTTTTGCAGATAAGTATTCCAGAATTTCAAACGCGCCTTCGACCAGATCGTTATATTTCAGAATGGTATCTAGAAAATTGTTTTCAAAGGTCTGTGCAAGCTCGAAATCATCAATCCCAAAAAACAGGAAAGAATCATAAAAACGGTGTTTTCTCAGGTATTCCTTGTCTATTTCGCCATCTCGGATTTGTTCCCAAAGTCTTTCGTTGATCGTGAAATATTCCCGATGGAAGTCCTCGAAATCTAGGTTGTGATTTTCTTTAACCCGTTCTGCCCGGTAAATTTCTTTTAAAGTGTGGTACGCATTTTTGCGGTGATCCCATAAGGTGTTGTCGAGGTCAAAAAATATGTGCTGAATTTTCATACAGCACAAATTTAGATAATTTAAGATTAGTTCTTGGAAACAATGTGGATTTTACTTTTGGTTTTCACCACTTCGATGTTTCGTGAATAACTTAGTAAAAAGTCAATGGTTTGCTTTTTTGGTTTCAAAAGTTTTTCATTTAAAATGTCAAATTTTTTCATAGGCAGTCCTAATTTGACTTAAAAACGAAAGTATTTTGAAAATATTATTTATCGGGTTAAAATAATGTTGTGCTCATCCATGATTTTTCTCAGGTTAATTAGCGCGTACCGAACTCTACCGAGCGTGGTATTGATGCTGGTGTCTGTGTGGTCGGCAATTTCTTTGAAACTCAAACCGTCAAAGAAGCGGAGTTTGATGACTTCCTGTTGGTTTTCTGGTAAAAATTTCAACATTCTCATCAAATCATCCTTGATCTGCCTGCTGACGAGCTGTTCCTCAATGTTTTCATCCTGTGAGGAAATGAGGTCGAAAATCGAGAATTCATCATTATCATAAGAAGATTCGGAGACTTTGTTGTGTTTGGTCTTCAATCTGTAATGGTCAATAATCAGGTTATGTGCAATTCTTTTTGCCCAAAGTATGAATTTTCCTTCCTCATTGTAACGCCCTTCTTTTAGCGTGACAATGATTTTCATGAAAGTATCCTGGAAAATGTCATTGGCAAGGTCCTCATCCATTACTTTATAGTAGATGAATGTAAAAAGGTCGCTTTGATGCCGCTCAATTAAGATGGCAAGTGCTTTTTCGTCGCCGTTCTTGAAGTTTGTAATCAGCCAACTATCGGTTTTTGTGTTCATAGCTCTTTTCTCTATTTTTAAGTCCACGAAATCTAGTACCAAATTTTTTTGGGCCCGTCTTTCGGTCATTTTAGAAATAGGTAGATTTATGTAATCGATAGGTGTTGTTTTGTTGAGTGGGCTAAATTAATAAAAAAGTTAATACTTTGTTAATATAATATCAAAAAATTAAAAAATTCTTTTTATTTTAACATATCGTTCAAAAAGGGAATCGGCAGATTGACGGTGAAATTCAAATTTAATCCATTCAGTTTTTTGCCGTTGATTCCTTTCTGGTCAAGCGAAAAAGCGTAACCTCCCGTTAAATCTATAATTCCAAACAGCGTGAAGCCGACTTTGGGAGCGATAAATTTGGTGGTCACTTCGGCACCCGCCAAAAAATACCAGGAATGGTAGAAATCCACATTTCGCTCGAAATTCAGCAATACATCTCCCTGCACTTTCGGTATGACCGCAAATTTGGAGTCCACCGATCCCACTAACGCGGATGCTCCGATTCGGTAAACCATATCATCATTATTCAGAAAAAGTAATTTAGCCCCCACTTCGCCGAAACTCTGGTTTTGGTATTCATAACCTACCGTCACCATTTTATGCATCGTCATTTGAGCCTTCAAGCCAATTCCCGAATACCATAAGAATATGAAAAAAATCAAGGATTTTCTGTTCATTGTTAATGAAAAATTTCTGGTCTTAAAGTTAAATAAAAACTGCTTAATCATTTCTGAAAAAGCAGTTCAATTTTTTATGTGGTGGGATTAGATTCCGAATTCTTTCTTGATCTCGTCCACTTTATCCAGTTTTTCCCAGGTGAAGAATTCCAAATCCTTAATGGTTTTTTCTTCTCCGTTTGCTGCCCTGAATGTTTTATCGGCAACATAATAATCTCTTCCCATGTGTCCATAAGAAGCGGTTTCCTGATAAATCGGATTTCTAAGCTTCAGGTTTTTCTCTATTGCATAAGGTCGCAGATCGAAAATTTTCTGCACTTTTTTGGCAATTTCTCCATCGGTCAGGTTCACTTTGGCAGTCCCGTAAGTATTGATATAAAGTCCGCATGGTTCAGCAACACCAATCGCGTAAGAAACCTGAACTAAAATTTCATCTGCAACTCCTGCTGCAACAAGGTTTTTTGCGATATGGCGCACTGCATAAGCTGCACTTCTATCCACCTTTGAAGGATCTTTTCCGGAGAACGCTCCACCTCCGTGAGCTCCTTTTCCACCGTAGGTATCCACGATAATTTTTCTTCCGGTCAATCCGGTGTCCCCGTGTGGGCCTCCAATCACGAACTTTCCGGTAGGATTTACGTGGTATTTGATTTGGTCGTTGAAAAGGTCTTGAATTTCTCTTTTCTGCTTCGCCTTTACTTTCGGGATTAAGATTTCTATAATGTCCTTTCTGATTTTGGCCAGCATTGCCTCTTCACTTCCGAAATCGTCATGCTGCGTAGAAACCACTATGGAATCTATTCTAATTGGTTTGTGGTCATCTGAATATTCGATCGTTACCTGGGATTTTGCATCCGGACGAAGATAGTTGATGGCTCCGTTTTCTTTTCTCAGCTCAGAGAGTTCTTTCAGAATGGCGTGAGCCAAATCCAAAGCAAGTGGCATGTAGTTTTCAGTTTCATTGGTGGCATAACCGAACATCATTCCCTGATCTCCCGCTCCTTGGCTGTTTGCTCTGGTTTCGAAGTCTGCATCTTCTCCCACGCGGTCAACTCCCTGGTTGATATCCGGTGATTGTTCGTGGATTGCAGAAATCACGCCACATGAATCCCCGTTGAACATATATTCGCCTTTGGTGTAGCCAATTCCGTTGATTACTCTTCTTGCAATATCCTGTACATCAAGGTAAGCGTTGGATTTCACTTCACCGGCCAAAACAACTTGCCCGGTGGTTACCAAAGTTTCGCAAGCCACTTTGGAATTCGGGTCGAATGCTAAAAAATTATCGATAAGCGCATCTGAAATTTGATCCGCAACTTTGTCTGGATGTCCTTCTGAAACGGATTCAGAAGTAAATAGATAAGACATATTTCTTTTGTTTTAAGTTAAAATTTTTAAGAAAAACCGGGGAGATTACAAAAGAAACTAAAAGAGAGAAAATCTGTTTTAGCATTTTTTTGTGAGGTTGCAATCAGCTCAAATTTTTCCTCGTAAATGATTCGGGTGCAAATTTATATACAATTTCCTGAACCACAAAATAATTGTGGTCAATAAAAATCATTGTGGTTTGACCGCCACATAATCTTCTGGATTTTTTGAAAAATTCAGTTTCATTTTCATGGAATCAGAAATAAAGGCGATCAGTTCATCCAGGATTTTCTGTTTATAGGTAGGTTTGTAGTAAATAAGGGAGATTTCACGGTATGGAAACGGTGCCCGGAATCTTTTCACTTTGTGTTTTTGCTCATCGGAGAGCTGATTTACCGCTAGTTCCGGCAAAATACTGATGCCGCCCACTCTATCAACCATCTGAACTAAAGTCGAAATATTAGAGGCGAGATATTCCAAATTTTTCGGTTTCATGGAGTTTTCCTTCAGCTCGCAAATGTTTTCAAACTGAGTTCTGAGGCAATTTCCTTCTTCCAGCAGCCAAACCTTCTGCACGTCAACTTCTTCCGGTACCACAAAAGTGTCGTCTTTTCCTTTTGATGCGTTTTCAGTGGTATACAGCATCAATTCTTCGTTGAAAAGGAAATCTTGATAAAATTCATTTGCCGCAGTGTATGGCGTCGAGATAATTCCCGCATCAAGTTCGCCAGATTTCAGTGCCTTGATAATGTTATCTGTCGTCATCTCCTTAACGTTGAATTCAATCTTAGCATGTTCCTTCAAAAAATCGAATATTTCAGAAGGTAAAATAAAAGCGGCCACAGTGGGAATAATTCCAAGATTAAGTTTTCCTGCCAAGACATTGTTCAGTAAATCTGCCTTGTTTTTCAGCTCATTTATAGCGTCTATTACCCTTTTTGCTTCTGCAACGATTTGGGTTCCCACATCAGTAGTTCGGATCGGATGCGTGGTCCGGTCAAAAATCTTCACATCTAATTCATCTTCAAACTTTTGAATCATCGCGCTTAATGTGGGCTGCGTAATGAAACATGCTTGAGCCGCATTTCCGAAGTGTTTGTATTTATCAACCGCGATCAGGTACTCCAATTGCTGAATATTCATATCATGAATTTTGTCTATGACAAAGGTAACTACTATTTGCGGGATTTCCATTATTTTTAAATAAATTTGGAGTTCATAAATTCATCATAATGGAAGGTAAAAAACTCACCACTTCGGCTGGAAATCCGTATCGAAATCATCAGGATTCCCAAACGGTCGGTCCGCGTGGTCCGGTTCTGTTGCAGGATTTTGTGCTGCAGGAAAATCTGGCCCATTTTGTTCGGGAAAGGATACCGGAAAGAATCGTGCATGCAAAAGGAACAGGAGCATATGGCAAGTTCACGGTGACCCATTATATTTCAAATTATACACAAGCAAAGATTTTTTCAAATATTGGAAACTCCTGCAAAATATTTATCCGTTTTTCCACGGTGGGTGGAGAAAAGGGAAGTGCCGACACTGAAAGAGATCCCAGAGGTTTTGCGGTAAAATTCTATACCGAAGACGGAAACTGGGATTTGGTGGGAAATAATACACCCGTTTTTTTCATCAAGGACGCTAAGAAATTTCCAGATTTTATCCACACCCAGAAACGTCTGCCGAAAACCAACTTGAAAAGTGCGACCGCAATGTGGGACTTTTGGAGCTTAAATCCTGAATCACTGCACCAGGTCCTGATTCTGATGTCGGATCGTGGAACTCCTTTTGGATACCGCTTCATGCATGGTTTCGGGTCGCATACCTTTTCAATGATTAATGCTAAAAATGAACGTGTTTGGGTGAAATTCCACATGAAATCAAAACAGGGAATCAAAAATTTCACCCATGAAGGAGCCATCAGGATGAAAGGTGAAAATCCGGATTTCGGCCAGGAAGATTTAGTGAATGCGATTGAGAACGGTGACTTCCCTAAATGGACCATGTTCATCCAGGTCATGACCGAGGAGCAAGCCCAGGAATTCCGCTGGAATCCGTTTGATGTGACGAAAGTGTGGTTCCACGACGAGTTCCCTTTGATCGAAGTCGGCGAACTGGAATTGAATGAAATTCCTGTGAATTATTTCGCACATGTGGAACAAGCTACTTTTTCGCCTTCAAATTTAGTTCATGGCATCAGTTTTTCTCCAGACAAAATGCTGCAAGGGAGATTGTTTTCCTATCCTGATGCGCACCGCTACAGAGTGGGCGTGAACTCGCATTTGTTGGAAGTGAACCGCTGTCCTTACCAAACCCATAATTACCAAAGAGATGGTTTCATGGCGGATTCATCGCGTTATCAGGATGCTCCGAATTATTTCCCGAACAGTTTTGACGGAATTAAACAAGATGAATCGTACCAGGATTTTGAATATGATTTGGACAGTACCCGGGTCGCAAATTTTAACCGCAATGAAAATGATGATGACCATTTCACCCAACCCGGATTGCTTTATACAAAAGCAATGAGCCAGGAAGACCGCGAACATTTGGTCCATAATATCGTGCAGTCCATGCAGGGAATTTCGGGTCCGAAACGCGACGAAATTATCAATCGTCAACTGTGTCATTTTTTCCGGGCAAATATTGAGTTGGGAATGAAAATCGCCATGCAGCTGCAAGTGAACATTGACGCGAATATGATTAACCACGCGAAATCTTAAATCATAAAAAAGTCAAATTTCCTGATGAATTGGGATCTTTTTTGAGTCAAGTGAAAGCCAATCAAATGGAAAAATGAAGATTAAAGTCGCTGTCTGGGTTTTTGGGGGATCAAAATGTTTAACATGAATTTTGCCAATCCCTAAAGTTTCGGAGACCAATCCTATAAATAGTAGGGAAACATGATTTTGGGGAACATATCGACCATAAGACCATTCCAATCAATGATTGCAGCAACGATTTGCCGGATGGCGATAAAAATTTGACCCGCAAGGATAAGCAGATGGTGGTTACGGCCGATTTTTTTTTGCAAAATTGGTTTTTCTTTTCGGCATGATAATGATTTTATCGCTATTTTTGGGGCCTAACAAAAATAAGTTAATTTACACATGAAAGAACTAATCGAAAAAATCACTGCAGAATTTGAAAATTTCAAAACTGAAGCAGACGCTCAAGCAGAAAAAGGAAATAAAGCTGCAGGAACAAGAGCTAGAAAATCTACTTTGGCTTTGGAGAAAATGCTGAAGGAATTCAGAAAAACTTCACTAGAAGCTACCAAGTAATCAAACAAACCCTCCCGAAATTCCGAGAGGGTTTTTATTTTGTAAGAGAATAGGACTAAGGGAATAGATTTTCGATTTCTTTGCTAAAGTGTTTTCGCCTGGAGCAATACTCCAAATAACCCCTGATTTCTATTTCTGATTAGAATATTCCTTAAATCATATCAAACCTTGCATATTCTGCAATTTTCGCCGGAATTTTAATGCCGTTTTCGGTTTGGTTATTTTCCAAAAGTGCCGCCATAATTCTTGGCAAAGCCATTGCGGAACCGTTCAACGTGTGAACCAATTGGGTTTTTCCTTCGCCTTTAAACCTGCATTTCAATCGGTTTGCCTGGAAAGTCTCGAAATTGGAAACGGAAGAAACTTCAAGCCATTTTTCCTGAGCCGCACTCCAAACCTCGAAATCATAAGTCATTGCCGAAGTGAATCCCATATCACCACCACATAATCTCAAAATTCTGAATGGCAGTTCCAAATCGGTTAGGATTCCTTTCACGTGCTCCACCATTTCTTCCAAAGCAGCATAAGAATTTTCCGGTTTTTCAATCCGCACGATTTCCACCTTTTCAAATTGGTGAAGACGGTTCAATCCACGAACATGCGCTCCGTAACTTCCGGCCTCTCTTCGGTAACATTGCGAAAAAGCTGTATTTTTAATGGGCAAATCTTTTTCTTCCAACAAAACATCGCGGTAAATATTGGTCACCGGAACTTCTGCGGTCGGGATCAAATAGAGATTATCTTCATTGATGAAATACATTTGTCCCTCTTTATCCGGAAGTTGGCCGGTTCCGTAACCGGATGCTTCATTGACCACATGTGGGGGATTAACTTCCAGGTAACCTGCATCAGTATTGGTATCTAGGAAAAATTGAACCAACGCTCTCTGCAAGCGCGCTCCTTTTCCCAAATAAACAGGGAAACCGGCACCAGCGATTTTCACGCCGAGTTCAAAATCTATCAAATTGTATTTTTTCGCCAATTCCCAATGCGGAATTGCGCCTTCTCCAAGACCTTTCACATCGTGGGATTGGTAAATGATTTCGTTGTCTTCTGCAGAAGTTCCCGCAATTACTTTTTCGTATGGAATGTTTGGGATCAGGTAAAGAATTTCCTGCAGTTTACTTTCGGAATCCCGTAATTTTTGTTGAAGAACCTGCGAATTTTCTTTGTATTCCGCGGTTTTTGCTTTGGCAGCTTCAGCTTCTTCTTTTTTTCCTTCTTTCATCAAAATCCCGATTTCTTTCGAGATTTTATTCATCTCCGCCAAATTTTGGTCGAGTTCAAATTGGTATTTTTTTCGTTCGTCATCAGTAGAAATCGCTTCGTCAACCAATTCCAGCTGCTTGAAATTTCTCTTATTTAAACCTTGGATAACGCGTTCCTTATTTTCGCGTAAAAAATTAACCTGTAACATCTTGTTGGGTAATAAGTAATGGATTAGGAGCAATAAAATATTGCACAAAAATGAAGTGCAAATTTAAGGATTATTTGGTGATTTTCACGATGTTTGGCTCGCCGTCCACTTTTGAAAATTTCAGGATGCCATTGTACCATATTTTTGAAACCTGAAAGAGTGTCGGAGAAAAGGAGTAATTGATGGTCATGGTGTCATTGGAAATCCGGTTGGTATCATTGACTTTTTTGGTGAGAATCAGTGCGATTTTAGACTGATAAGTTTTGTTGTTTCCGGTGGAATCTATTAGTTTCCTTTTTGCACCAGCCACATATTCAATGAAATTGATGGTGTCCGCATCTTTTTTTGGATTAAAGGAAACCGGCGCATTGTCGGTAATTCCGTACACATCATTCATTCTGATGTTGGTGTACGAACCGGCGATTTTGGGGTTCAGCATATCCTGGTTTGCAGAATCGATGTAAAGATGGATAATCTGGTCAATTTGCTGCATTCCGGATTCGTCATTTCTGCAGGAAAGAAACGCAAAAAAAACAACCACTAAGACAGCCATTAGATTTTTCATGATGGCAAAGATAATTATTTTCTACGTTGAAGACTTTTTAGCAAAAGTGAAATTTCACCTTTAGACAAAAGAAAATCCCGGATATCGAAATCGGTAATCTGGTAGAATTTCCAAAACAGTATTGCAGATGAAACGCAATAAGATACCGTGGTCACGATACACGCTCCCGCAATTCCCCATTTTGGAATGAGATACCATGAACCGGCAATCGTAAACAGAACTCCTACAATCGATTTCACGTTTAAAATCCGAAGCTTATTCATACCGGCAAAATAATTTCCCAAGATATTACTCGCTGCAATCGCCAAAATTCCCGGAGATAAAAGGAAGATCACTTCTTTGCTTTGGCCGAAATCTTTGCCGAAAATCAGCACATAAATTTGTGCCGGAATTGCAAAAAGAATGAGGATGAAAATGAGGGTTGCCAAAGTGCTGATTTTTAGGGAGATCTTGGTCTTGACAATCGCTGCATTCTGATCCGAGGTATTGACTACATCCGAATAAAGGACCAAAGATAAACTTCTGCTCACCGTCCAAATTGCTTCGGAAAGAGCAACTCCGATCGAATAGATTCCCACGCTGGATAATCCTTTGAAGAACTCTATGAAATAAAAGGACAGCCGGTAATTCAGAAACTGCAGAAATGAACTGAGCTGGGTTTTGTAGCCGTAATCGAATAATTTTGTGATAATGTCTTTTGAAAAGGAAACCGCTGAAAAGTCACAGTGTTTCAAAATCTGATAGGTACTAACGGCGACCAAAAGAAGCAAGCACAGGATCTGTCCCACAAAATACGTTTGAACTTCAGTTTCATTGAAAAGATAAACCAATCCCAAAATAAACAGAATCTGCAATCCCTGCTGCAAAATCGTGTAGATATTGAAGTTTTTGATGTTCCGCCGTCCCACGAAGAGATTGATATTTGCCGAAAGCAAAGAAGTGAGGACCGAAAGAATAATCAAGTAGGATAAAAATTCCTGTTGATGGGTAAATCCGATAAGGAAAGGAACCGAAACACCCGAAAGAACCGCCCAAAGATAGGCATAAGGCAAAATCTGTTCGGTCTTCAATTTTGATGCGAAATAAGTCACGCTTGATCCCACGAAAATATTCCCCACAAAACCCACGATCGCCAAATCCGCAATCACGATGGAAATGATGCCTTTACCCGAACTTCCCCAATAATTGGTTGTGAAAATAACCAGCCCGAAATTTAAGATCAAGATCAAAAACCTGGAAACGAAAGTCTGTATGGCGGTTTGTTTCATCTTATTTCAAGGCAAAATTCACGAAATCAACAAACGATTTGCTGATGAGTTTCCAGTTGTATTTTTGTTCGAAAAGTTGTCGCGCATTTGTGGCGTGTTGGCGATAAAGATCCGGATTTTCAATGTATTTTAAAATCAAATCCGAAATCAGACCGGAATCTTTCGGGTTGACCAAATATCCAAATTTTGATGTGTCCACATCATTTCTGGTTGCCTTCAAATCGGTATAAATCACCGGTTTTCCCGAACCGGCATAATAATAAATTTTGATCGGACTGCAGTGGTGGTTTTCGAAATTCACTTCCCTTAAATCAAAACAAATATCCGCATCGGAGTAAGTTTCGGTGAATCTTTCAAATGAAGTGGATTTCCTTATTTCAAGATTTTCGAAACGGTATTTTTCCAAGAGATTTTCGAAAAAAATTTGGTCTTTGTCTTTTCTGGTTCCACCGATTAAGAGGATGGATACCTTCAAATCCGGATTTTTTTCTTTCACTTTTGAGACGGCTTCAAAAAAATTTCCGATCCCTTTTTCTTCGGAAAATTGTCCGGTATAGCAAAGCTTGATTTCGTTTGTTGCTAAAGTTTTGATGTTTTCATGAATATATTCTTCATTCGGAAAATAGGGCAGAAATAGCTTTTTCTTAAACGGGAAAAAATAAGCCAGTGGAAATTTTTTTGTTTTTTCACCGAAAATAAAATGCGTGCTTAGAAATCCCGCATATACTTGAATTAAAAAAAACTTGACCGCATGAATGATATTTAAAGGAAATTTAAAATTTGCGACCATCCTCATGGAAGGATACCATTCGGTGATGTCATAGATCAGGCTGACTTTTTCTGATTTGGAATATTTTTTTGCTGCGATAATTGCTAAAGGTTCTGAGCAAATCAAGCAATCCGGCTGAAAGGAGTTGATAACTTTTTGGAATGCAGCAACTTTCTCCTCTGAAGACTTTTCTAGTATTGAATAGGATTCAATTTCAATTCCGGCCAAATCACCCCGAAAATCAGCACAAAGACTGCAGATTTTCACCTCATTTCCCTGTTTCAAAAGTTCTTTCGCCTGATGGTGAAAAATCCTGTCATCATCATATCGGTGGGAAGTGGTAAGGAAGAGGATTTTGGACATGGTTTTGATTGCTTTACAAAAATACCTTTTTAATTTCCATCAACAAAAAAACCTTTTCAACTTTTGCTCTGTTGAAAAGGTTTCCAATATTTTCAGGGCATTTAATCCAGATAAATTCCTGCCCAACTTCTGTTCAAAGGCAGCAGGAAATCACTTAAAAATGCGACATAAGTATCTTTAGAAAAGTCAAAGACCTGGATGTCTTTCGAAATGGAACCTTCCTTCAACCCTTTTTTGAAATCCTGCAGTTTCATGGTCTTGATTTCGCCATTTTCCACAAAACTTGCTTTCATTCTGTCGAAAAGTCCCAGTTCAAATTCCTGGTCGATTTTTTTCATAAATCTGCCCAAAGTATCGATGGAACATCCTGAAGCTTCTTCTTTTTCCTCGTCCACACAAATGATGATGAATTGGTTTTTCTCGATTTTAAAGGAAGAGGAAAGCGCTTTTTCATGAGCGGCCCAATCTGAAAGGAAATCGTATAATTTCTCAGAAATAATTTTGGCTTCCTTGGTGGTGAATGGTCTGGATGCGGGAAAAATAATCACCCGGTAATCGTTGGTTTCTACTATGGTGGATTCTTCTATTTTCATTTCGTTGATTCTAAGGCACAAATTTAGGCAATTTTTTTAGTTTCAACCGGTGTGATTGCATAGAGAACATGATGAATAAAAGCAGCAAGTCGAGAACCCAAAGCTTTACAACAGCAGTTTTCGAAAGTGCCAGAACTTGTGGATCTAAATTCAGAAAAGAAATCCTCTATTGTTTTTCAGGTCAAATCAAAGATCCTCCGCTTCCGCCAAAAGTTCTGCAATATCTTTCACCGCCACATTGTCGGTTCGGTTGAAGTGTTTCACTCCGTCGGTCATCATGGTCATGCAGAATGGACAACCGGTTGCGATAATGTCTGGTTTTTCTTCCAAAGCTTCCTCGGTTCTTTCCACATTGATGTCTTTATTTCCTTTTTCCGGTTCCTTAAACATTTGTGCACCTCCTGCACCGCAGCAAAGTGCATTGGATTTGCATCGTTTCATTTCGACCAGTTCTGCATCCAGTTTTTTGAGAAGGTCTCTCGGTGCTTCATATTCTCCGTTTCCTCTTCCCAAGTAACATGGATCGTGGAATGTGATTTTTTTGCCACTGAAACTGCCGCCTTCAATTTTCAGACGGCCTTCTTCCATTAATTTTTTCAGGAACTGGGTGTGGTGCATCACCTCGTAATTTCCGCCTAATTCCGGATATTCATTTCCGATGATATTAAAACAGTGCGGACAAGCCGTGACGATTTTTTTGATTCCATAACCATTCATGATTTCAATGTTGGTGAAAGCCATCATTTGGTAAATGAATTCGTTTCCGGCACGTTTTGCGGGATCACCGTTGCACGATTCTTCCTGACCCAACACAGCGAATTCTACGCCGACTTTATGCAAGATTTTGCACAAAGCTTTGGTGATTTTTTTCGCGCGGTCGTCAAAACTTCCTGCACAGCCCACGAAAAATAAAACTTCGGGCATTTTTCCTTCGGCAGCATATTCTGCCATCGTCTTTATTTGGAATTCCATTTTCTTATAAGAATTAGTAGTCAGCGATAAAAATTGGCTTAAAATTCAGGATAATTTTTCAAGTTATTCGGTTACCCAGTTCAAGCGATCTGCCTGATTATATTGCCATGGAGCAGCGTTGTTTTCTATATTGTTATTCATCAGCTGCCATTCGTGCGGCATTGAGGATTCTTCCATCACCATAAATCTGCGTAATTCCACGATGATTGAAAGCGGATCAATCAATACTGGGCAAGCTTCTACACAGGCATTGCAGGTGGTACACGCTAAAACTTCTTCTCTGGAAATATGGTCGTCCAGGAGTTTTTTGCCGTCATCCACGAATTTTCCGTTTTTGTTGATGTTTCTTCCCACTTCCTCGATTCTGTCACGAGTATCCATCATGATTTTTCGCGGTGAAAGTTTCTTGCCGGTCATGTTCGCCGGACAAACCGCAGTGCACCTTCCACATTCGGTACAGGAATAGGCATTGAGCAGCTGAACTTGATTTAGATCAAAAACATCGCTCGCCCCGAATTTTTCTGGGACAGCATTTGGGTCTGCTTCCGGAGCGGCTGCATACGGATCTGCATTAGGATCCATCATGAGCTTAATTTCCTGGGTCACGGAAGCCAGATTATTGAACTGGCCTTTCGGTTTCAGGTTTGAAAACCACGTGTTCGGAAACGCCAAAATAATATGTAAATGCTTGGACCAATAGAGGTAGTTCATGAAAAACAGTATCCCGATGATATGAAACCACCACGCCCCACGTTCTGTGAAATGTAGCATTCCATCGCTGAAATTCTGAAATAGTAGTCCCAAAGTGTTTGAAGAAATCGGAAAACTTCCGTGTGGAGGCAAAATATTTCTTTGCTGAAGTACCCAATCTGCCGCATTCATTTTGTAGAAAGCCATCATCAATGCGAATTCGATGATCAGAATCCAGTTTGCATCCTGTTTTGGCCAACCGAAAAGTTCCTTCATCGTCAATCTTTTCACGCCATAGAAATTTCTTCGGATGAAGAAAATCACCACTGCGATGATTACCAGTAAAGCAAGAACTTCTAAGGTCGCAGTGAACGCGCGATACACGGAGGCTCCAAAAACGCCCGCCAGAAAACGGTGCGTCCCGAAAATTCCATCCACTAAAATCTCCAACAATTCCAGATTGATGATGACGAATCCCACATACACGAAGATATGCAGAATCCCCGCAATTGGCCGCTTTGTCATTTTGCTTTGTCCGAGTGCCACTTTTCCCATGACCTTCCATCGGACTGATGCCTGGTCGCTTCGGTTGATTTCTTTGCCGAGTTTGATGTTTCGGTAAATTTCTTTTAAGCTTTTAAAGAAAAGCCCGAAACCTACTGCGATTGCGATTACGAAAATAAGGTTGTCAATATATTGCATATTGAAAGGGTTTTAGTCTTTGCTGTTTTTCCCAAAAACCGAAAAATTAATGTAGCGTTTCGGATTCGCCTTCATATCCTCGATTAATTTATTCAGATTTTCGGTAGCGGTGGTTAAATTATTGTAAAGTAATTCATCTTTAGTCAATTTACCAAGTGAACCTTCGCCATTCTGTATGCCGGTAATAACATTGTTTAGTTTGTCCGAGGTCTGGCTCAGTTTGGTTATGGCATTGTTAAGGTTTTTCACATCCACTTCATCGGCCACCTTACCGTATTTGTCGATGGTGGTTTTCGCGCTTATGGTGGCGAGATTCGCATTGTCAAGTACTTTTTGGATTCGTGGGTCATTGTTGGCGAGAAGCTCGTTGGTTTGTCTGGAAGTCCTTTCAAATGCGGAAACTGTTTTGTTCAGGTTGATGAGTATCGCCCGTATTTCCGCTTTGTTTTCATCGTTCAACAGCTGATTTGCATTATTGGTCAAGGAATCGATTCTTTTCAGAACCACTTGCACCTGATCTTTTACCGGACCGATTTGCGACGAAATATTATTCATCAGTGAAAGTTTGAATGCGCCTTCCAATGTGTCGCCGTCTTTTGCCATCGGTTGTCCATAAGCTAGATTAATCCTCATTTCTTTTCCGGACATCAATCCCGGTTCGAAAATTTCTAAGGTTGATTTTTTTGAAAACTCAAAATTATCATCAACCATTACTTTCACCACAAAGTGGATTTTCCCGTCTTTTTCGGTAATCGGAATAATTCTGTCAACCTGACCAACTTTCAACCCGTTGATAGAGACCGGATTGGAGGCTGCTAAACCTTCTACATTGTCAAATTTCGCGTAAAAAATATTGTCTGTTGTAAAGAGACTTTTGCCTTTCATGAACTGAAACAAAAACACGAAACCAATGATGGCAAAAAGTGCTATGAGACCAGCTTTTATTTCTTTTGTGAATTTCACTATTTTCGGGATTTTAATGAACAAATATAGTACATTTTAAATAAACCAATTAGCGTTTAGCTTGCATAATTGCGCAAAAAAAGCGACTTTTTGAAAGTCGCTTTGATGTTGATTATGATCAAGATTTTACTGTGCAGCTTGCTGGTTGTAAATCTCGATGCGGTAGTCTTTGATTTTCGCGTTATCTTGAAGGCTCTTCAGAAACAGTTGCCCAAATTGTTGTGCATTCTGCCCTTGAATTCCTTCTTGAATTTGTTTCAGATCTCCAGGTTGTTTGTTGATCGTTTCGGATTTTTTCACCAATACATAAACGCCGGTCATTCCTTCCACAGGGTTCGAAATTTTTCCTTTTGCCACTCCAAATGCGGCACCGGCAACTTTTGGTTCCATTGAGCCAGCAACTTGTGGGTTAAGTAAATTGACCTGTGCAGATTGTTTGGTTGCGCTGAATTGTTTTGCGATTTGATCCAAATTAGCCGCTTTCGCAGAATTTATTTTAGCGATGATCTGTTTTGCAATAATTTGGTTTCTTACAATCGGTTCAATTTGGTTTCTAACCGCTTCCGGATCAGCTGTTCCTGCATCCTGGATTCCGTTCAGGTAAGCTACGATTCTGTCACCCGTTCCTTCCACTGTGAAGATATCGGTGTCGCCTTTATTTCTTTTTTTGTTGAAAGCCCAAGCGATTACTTCTTCGTCTTTATCGGTTCCCAAACCTGGAATTTGTCCTTGGAATCTTCCTACTTCCGTTGGATTCAGGAATTGGTAATTGTTTTTCTTGGCCACATTGGCAAATTCGTTGAAGGATTTCCCCTGAATTTGCTGGATGAATTTAGTTGCTTTGGTGTAAACATCATTTTCAGTTTTATCTGAAGCCTTGATTTGTTTTACCAGATTCGCAACCTTATAGCCCATTGATCCGGACTTTTTATCCTGGATATTGATGATGTGGTAACCGAACTGTGTTTCCACCACTCCGGTTGAGCCTTTCCCGTTTGTAGCGAGGAAATGAAGAAATTCCGGAACAAAAGGAGTTGCAGGAGTTGTCCAACCCACACTTCCACCTTGTGCGGCAGAACCCGGGTCTGAGGAATATTTCAAAAATTCAGTAAATTTTGCAGGGTCAGCTTTCACTACTGCGCCTATAGAGTCTGCCAATTTCTTGGCTTCTTCTTTGGTTCTGGTAACATCTGCTCCGGCTTGATTTCCTTTGTAAGAAATTAAGATATGTCTGGAAAGCGTGGAATCCGAAGGTTTTTTGTCAACCAATTTGGAAACTACATAGAATTCTCCCTCTTTGTAAGGTCCGAATGTAGTGCCAATTGCCGCTGAAGCGACTTTGTCCTTGATCTCAGCAGGAAGTTGGTTTGCCGAGAAATACTGTGGATTAAATGGAATATCGGAATTCAACGCCACATACATGGAATCATGAGTAGTGTTTTGGAAGTTTTCTTTCCCTTCACTCAGGTCGCTTCCTTCTGTAAACAGTTTGTTGATTTCTTTTAAAGTGGCAGCATCGTCAGCAGCACTTGGAACAGCAGGAAAATGTACGATTCCCAAATTTCTGCTCGCATCTCTCTTGAACATGATCGGGTGTTTTTTCACATAAGCCGCCAAGTCATCTCTGGTCACTTTCACGGGATTTTTTTGAGCATAGGCATCGTAATCCACTTTCACGAAATCGATTTCGGCCATATTATCACGCTGTCTCATGATTTCTTCGGCTTCCTTTTTACTCACAGTCACCCCTGCAGAAACATTTGCGAAAACTTGTCTAGCCATCATTCTATATTCAATGGCTTGTCTGGTTTTCAGCCAGTTGTTATACATTTCCGCGTTGGTTGCTTTTAATTCTTCAACCTGTTTTTTGATTTCCTGGATTTTAAAGTTGCCTTTGGCGTCAAAGTTTTCTTTGTTTTGGGCAAACATCGGGTCAAACTGAAGTTGGTTCCAGAACATTTCGTCAGTCAGTTTCAATCCCATTTTTTCAAACTGCTGTTTGATTAATTTGGATTGCACTGTGAGTTGCCATGCCTGTTCTTCCAAACCTTTTGTTGGTCTGCCTTGTTGCTGTGCCTGTTGCTGAAGGATGAAAAGCTGGTTGTCGAAATCTTCTTTGGTGATTTCTTCGCCATTTACTTTTCCGAAAATACCTGGTTTTGCCCCAAATAATTTTTCTAAACTGTCTGGATTTACCACGAATGCCAACATTGCCACCGCGATAATCCCCATCAAAAGCCAGGGTCTGTTTCTAATCTCGCCTAAAACTGCCATCTTTTTGTATAATTTTATCAGTCTGCGAAAATACACATTTTTAACAGATTAGAAAAAAAATTAAAAATTAATTTCTGAAGGGGTTTTTAAGAATATGGAAATTTTGTCTAAATTTTCATGTGGCACAAAGGTTGTCCATTTATTGGTGCCTTTTTACAGAAAGTAATTTGATGGAAATGGCGGAAAAGGTTTAATTAATACTCCAATTAAAGTGACAATATGTCATTAGAATAATTATGACAGAATTTGAAGATATCAATTTTGAAGAAATGATGGGCGATAGTTTCAGCATAGTAGCAGAGGAAATCAACCTGAATGATTTTGTGGAGACTCCCGAAAATAAAGATCAGAAAGTATTTCCTATTCTTCCGGTTAGAAATATGGTGATGTTTCCAAAAGTGGTGATTCCGATCACTGCAGGTAGAGAAATGTCCATCAAACTTCTGGAGGAAGCGCAGCGTAAAAATGAGTTCATCGGGATTTTGAGCCAAAACAATTCCCAGGTTGACAATCCCACGTTCAGCGATATGTACCAAGTGGGAACCTTGGCGAAGATTGTGAAAATCATCAAACTTCCGGATGGAAATACCACCGCGATTACCAAAGGCTTCCAAAGGTTTAAAGTAAAAGGCTTCACCGCTTCAACCCCTTTTTTTAAAGCTGAAATCACCAAGCTCAAAGATGTTGCACCAAAGCAACCCGAAGAATACGATGCACTTTTGGAAAACATTAAAGATCTGGCTCTGAAAATCATCCAACTTGATCCTAATATCCCAAATGCCGCCAATTTTGCGATCAATAATATGAGCGACAATGAGGATTTACTGAACTTCATTTGCACCAATGCCAATTTTCCTACTGCAGATAAGCAAAAACTTTTGGAAGAGAAAAGTTTGACCCTCCGTGCCGAGAAATTATACCAATTGATGCACGACGATTTCCGCAAATTGGAACTCAGGAACCAAATCCACCTGAAAACCAACAAAGAACTCGATAAAAGCCAGCGGGAATATTTCCTGAACCAACAGATGAGAACGATCCAGGAAGAATTAGGTGGTGGTCCGGAATCTGATGTGAATGAACTTTTGGAGAAAGCAAAAAAAATCAAATGGAATGAGGAGGTAGATGCTCATTTCAAAAAAGAAATCAACCGCCTCCAAAGACAAAACCCCAATTCCCCTGATTATAATGTTCAGAGGAATTATCTTGATTTTTTCACAGATTTGCCTTGGGAAACTTATTCGAAAGATATTTTTGATATCAAGAAAGCGGAAAGGGTTTTGGATAAAGCACATTTCGGACTGGAAGATATTAAGAAAAGGATTTTGGAACACATGGCGGTTCTCAAACTTAAAAACAACATGAAATCCCCGATTCTTTGTTTGGTCGGTCCTCCAGGAGTGGGTAAAACCTCCCTCGGAAAATCAATTGCGGATTCTTTGGGAAGAAAATATGTAAGAGTTTCACTCGGTGGACTTCACGATGAATCCGAAATCCGCGGACACCGAAAAACCTACATTGGAGCAATGGCGGGAAGAATTTTGCAATCCATCAAAAAAACCGGCACCTCTAATCCGGTGATTGTTTTAGACGAAATCGACAAAATTGGTCAGGGTGTTCATGGAGACCCGAGTTCCGCACTGCTGGAAGTTTTGGATCCCGAACAGAATAATTCCTTTTACGACAATTTCCTTGAATTGGGTTACGACCTGTCGAAAGTATTGTTTATTGCAACTGCAAACTCCCTTTCCACCATTCAGCGACCGCTTTTGGACCGGATGGAAATCATTGAAATCGCAGGGTACACTTTAGAAGAAAAAGTGGAAATCGCAAAAAGGCACCTGATTAAAAAACAAATGGAGGAAAATGGCTTGGACCCAAAATCTTTCAAACTCGGAAACCCTGAACTGAAGCATATCATCGAGGCACATACTTCCGAAAGCGGCGTTCGTGGACTGGAAAAACAGATTGCCTCCGTTGCAAGGTGGGTGGCTTTGCAAACCGCGATGGAATCGCAATATGATCCAAAAATTTCAATCGATAAAGTGGATGAGATTTTGGGGGTTCCACGTCCGAAAAGTATTTCGGAAATTACCGGAACTCCAGGTGTGGTAACCGGTTTGGCGTGGACACAAGTGGGAGGCGATATTCTCTTCATCGAAAGTATTTTGAGCGAGGGAAAAGGGAACCTCACGATGACGGGAAATCTCGGAACCGTGATGAAGGAATCTGCAACGATCGCACTGGAATACATTAAGGCGAAACATGATGAACTGGGAATTTCCAGCGAAGAAATGCAGGAAAAAAACATTCACATCCACGTTCCGGAAGGAGCTACTCCGAAAGACGGACCGTCTGCAGGAATTGCGATGCTGACTTCCATGGTTTCAAGTTTTAGAAATAAGAAAGTGAAACCGCATTTGGCAATGACCGGTGAAATTACGCTTCGCGGAAAAGTACTTCCGGTAGGCGGAATCAAGGAAAAATTACTTGCAGCAGCTAGAGCTGGAATCAAGGAAATCATTCTCTCTGACGCGAATCAAAAAGATGTGGAAGAAATCAAGAAAGAATACTTGAAAGATTTGAAAATCAATTATGTAAAGCGAATGCGGGAAGTGATTGATTTGGCGATTGAGGAATAACTTTTCGAAAATGAAAATTTGCCGCGAATGCAAGAAAAAATTAAACTGCATTCGTGGTATTTTTTTATCTTTGATTACGCAAAATATTTAAAATGAACGCAATACGCCAATACTATAAAATAGACGAAACCCGAGAAATCAAGATTTCTATTCCGGATGACTTTCTTGCGGATGAAGTTGAAGTAATCGTTCTACCCACGAAACTGCAGTATGAAATTTCTGAAGAAACCAAGAAAATGGTGATGGAAAGATGGGATGAGTACTGTAGAAATCCAGATGGTGTTCAGGGTTTTGACGAAACAATTGAAAACGTTAGAAAGCGGATTAATGATTTATGAGGTCATAAATAAGGAGTTAGTCGATGAAGATTTGTTTGAAGGTGCTTATTATTATGCTCAAATATCAATCGAACTTTCAAACCGTTTTTTGGATGAGTTTCATATTGCGAGAGAATTCATTTCCAAATTTCCTTATGCAAACGACGAGATTTACGGTGAAAACATCCGGCTTCATCTTCTGTTAAAGTTCCCTTATCACATTCATTATGTTATAGATGAAGAAAGAAAGCAGGTGATTGTTCTTGCAGTGATTTTCGGAAAAATGGGGAATATCGACTTTTCTAGACGAAAATAATCAAAAATCAAGATTTCATAAAAAAAAATAATTCCCGAGAAAATTTTTGTCGTTTCTTTGTTTAGAGAAATTCAAACCTAATTCCATGAAAGAAATCAAACTCCCTTTTCTGGTCAGATTAACCTTTGTCTTGATTAGCATTTTGGCAGTGGGTTATTTGGCGGTGATCGGGAAAACCATTTTGGCGCCTTTGTTTTTTTCTTTTTTAATGGCGCTTTTGCTCCTTCCTTTTGCCAAGTTTTTGGAAACAAGGCTGAAGTTCAGGCGGGCTCTTTCCACATTTTCTTCAGTATTGGTTATGGGAGTGGTTCTCACGGCGATTCTCTACTTTTTTGCGTCGCAGCTAAGCGATTTCACAAAAGATTTCCCCGTTTTGCAGAAACAGGTCACCAAATCACTGCTTGAACTGCAGGTTTGGATATCGAAAACCTTTCATCTCAATATCAGCAACCAGTGGAAATACATCAACCAGGGATTGGAAAAACTGCTTTCCTCCACGGGAATAATTTTGGGTTTCACGGTTGCCATGTTCTCATCTTCATTGGCGTTCGTGATTTTCAGCATTTTGTTTTTCATTTTCATTTTAAATTACAGAAGGCTGCTCTACCATTTCATAGTTGCCGTATTTACCGAAAAACATACCATGAAAGTTCATGAGGTGATGGCAGAGATTCAAAGAATCATCAAATCCTATATTTCCGGACTTTTTATTCAGATTCTGATTGTCAGTGTTTTAACAATTGGTTTGCTCACGTTGCTTGATGTGAAATACGCGATTTTGATCGGTGTTTTGACCGGATTGATGAATCTGATTCCCTATATCGGAATTTTCGTTTCTTGTTTGCTTGCTTGCTTGATTTCGTTCGCAACCGGAGGAACCGCAACGCTTTTTGTGCTGATCGGCTATGTGGGAATTCACGTGATCGATGGGAATATCATTTTGCCTTTGGTGGTAGGATCCAAAGTGAAAATCAATGCGTTATTCACTTTCATCGGATTATTGGTTGGTGAGGCGATTTGGGGAATTTCGGGAATGTTTTTGAGTATTCCATTCTTGGCAATCTTAAAAATTATTTTTGAAAGGGTAGAAGGTCTTCAACCTTGGGGAAAAGTGCTCGGTGAAGAAACCCGAATCAGAAAACCACGCCGAAAATACAAGATTACCAAGAACATCACCCTGCACGAAAAAGAGTGATAATTTACAAAGCTCATCTAATCAAGCCCTTAAAATTGTAGGATCACTTTACAATTGGTTTAAAATCTGTTTACAAAGATCTTCCCAATTTCATACGGAAATTTGGTTTTAACAAATCAGAAAATATTTCCATTATGAAAAATTCAGCATCCAAAATCGTCCTGGCTTCGCTTATCCTTGCAGCCATTTTTTCGTGTAACAAAAATGAAACTTCCGGCGGATATGCGGCAGAAAGTGCGGTTCCGCTTGCAAAAGATTATGCCGAAGCAGTTTCAGATTCCGTTTCTTCCGTTGCCACATTGCAGGTGAAAGACAAGCAGTTCGTCAAATCTGCCGAGGTAAACATGGAGGTGAAAGATGTTTATGAAGCCACCATTTCCATTGAAAAAAGCCTGGAAGATTTGGGAGGTTTCGTGACTTCGAGCAATTTAAATTCAAGGATTTTGTCTGAGGAAACCTTCAATACTTCCGATGAAAATGCCACTCTGGTAAGAAAATTCCAAACTGAAAATTCCATGCAGGTTCGTGTTCCCACTGAGAAACTGGGAGTTTTTCTCACTTTTATCAATGACAAAAAAGTATTTCTGAATTCCCGGGTAATCCTTGCAGAAGATGTCACTTCCAATATCAAACTTGCTGAACTGGAAGCCAAAAGAATTTCGAAAACCGGCGAAAATATTGAAAAACTGAAAACCGACAAAGACAAGGTGAAATTGAGCGATGAAAACATGGGCGAAGGAAATCAGCAAAAAGTGGCCAGTTTTGAAATGACCGATCAGCTGAAATATTCCACGGTGGATATCTACATCAAAGAACCGAAAATCAGCATTGCGGCAATTCCGGTCACCAACTCGAAAAATATGGACAATAAATACAAGTTCAACTTTTTCTATGACCTGAAAAATGCTTTTGTGGAAGGATTTTATCTGATTCAAAAACTAACGGTAGGTTTGGTTTCAATCTGGCCATTAATTCTGATCGGAGGCGTTGTTTTCTGGATTTTCAGAAAGAGAAAGTCTTTGGTAAAACTTGCAAAATAGGCTATCTGCTGATTTTTTAAAATCTAAAACCTTTAACTTCCGGAAGTTTCCCGGAAGTTTTTTTGGATTCCTCAGTTTTTTCTGATGACGGCCGGTTTTGAAATCGCCTCATTCACTTTGTTCATAAATACTTGATATTCTGCTATTTCGTTCGTATTAAAAACGACTTTATTAATCAAAAGTGTCCACGTGAAAACATTTTGCTCGTCAACTTTTTCACTTCCCTGTACAAATTGCAGATTACCCCCGAACGCCGAAACCTTTTGTTCAAAGCCGTCCGTTTTCGCAGAAAAATTGGTCGGAAGTTTTGTTTTCAACTGAACGGTTGCCTGAAAAGGGTAATCCAGCATGATCGGATAATCTCGGTCTTTTTCTATGGATAACTCGCGCATGGTTTTTGAAAAAGGGTTTTCTATCATTAAAAACGAATCGGTGGATTTTTCAAACGTGACCGTGGACTCACTGATTTTCCAGTCGTTTTGAAGGACCTCTTTTGAATCGCGGTTTTTAGCTCCTTTAAAAACATAGAAATGTTCAGGTTTAAATTTGGGAGTATCCAGGTAGCCATTCACACGATCCTGAATGGATAATTTTCCCTGTTCACTATTCAGTTCAAGCTCCTGAACCGAAATAAACTGTGAAAGATTGGGAGAAATTGACAAGAATGATTCCACGGGACTTTCCAATTCCAAAACAATATTGTTAAAGAAATTTAGAGATGGATATTTCAGGTTTTTAGGGTCAGAAGTTGCACCGTCAATCAGTAGTTTTTCACCTTGGTCAATTTCCACAATATTATTTATAGTCTGCAACCGAGAAAAGATGGGATATGCGGTAATAATTTGTCCGGTGCTTCGTAAACTGTTGATGACCAGTTCTGAACGGATTCCTTTTGTCTTCAAAATCCCTTGAAGCAGAATATTGAAATCTGCGGAATTTCCTTTTTTTGTCTTCAGAAAATCATCCTGCAGATTGCCGGTTCTAAATGCGACATATCGATCCCACTCAAAATTTCCACGAAGGTATTCCACGGTGTTTTTCAAAGTTTCGAACTTGGTCGCTCCATTGGGTATCTTCATTGAAATCGTGGCAAAATCAACATTTTTCATGCTTTTTGACAAATCGGTCGCCACTACTCTTTTAAATCCGTTCCATGAGTTTTCGGAATAATAAGTACCATGAAACCTTTGCTCTGCTGTAAACTGAAAGAATAATTTTTCCCGAAAATCCTCGGGATTATAGATGTGGGTAAAAACTTGGGAACTCGGAAGATTGAATAGTTCCCATTCTCTCACGTTTTTTTTGCCGCCGTACTTCTTGGTTAATTTTGCACCGTTTAAAATCATGCGATATGCGAAATTCGACGCCAATTGCAGACTGAGTTTGGAGGATAAAGTCGGAATATCGTTTTGAAATCTCCAAGGTGATGCAAATAAATCATAAGGTCTGGAAATCTCCACTTTATATTCGATGACTGAACCAACTCCCACATTCGGAAAAGCGATCGCAATTTCTTGAATTCCATTCACATTGCTCACGATAATGTCTTTTTTTTCAACTGGCGAAATCACCGTTTTCCCATCCACGATATTGATGGTTTGCGCACCTTTTAGAACTACATTGTCATTTATCCTTTTTGTCCTAAAGCTCCATTTTCGCTCCGCTTTGCCAAATCCGGAAGGCGCAAGGATTTTCGTGCGGCCATACTCTTCCAATTCGTAACCGTAATCAGTAATTTTAAGTTTGCCCACTTCTGAAAGTATTACCGCATCTGCAGTGGGCTCATAAGACACTTCCGTGAGTGCAATCTCTTCTGGGGACAATTTTCCCCATTTCGTGTCCTGCGAAGCTGCGGTAAACATTACGAAACACAGCGCAAAACGTAAAGTCTGTTTCATGTCCGTTCAAAGTATAATTTTTTCAAATTTAATAATAAATCATATTCGGTAATCAAATACAGTCATCTGAAATCCTTAATTTTGCATTTCTAAAGTTGAAAGCAGTACCGCAAAAACTTTGGAACAAGAAAGTGATTAAAAAAAGCCTTAAAATCTGAGTTGTCAGAAAAATGAAGGCCATGTCAACCGAAACCAGAAAAAAATGTTTCCAAAAATAAATCCCACCCAAACCAAAGCATGGCAAGATCTCAACGATTATTTTGCCCAAAATGATTTCGAACTGCGATCCCTTTTTCAGAATAATCCAAAAAGGTTTGACCAGTTTTCTGTGAAAAGGGAAAATTATCTTTTTGATTTTTCTAAAAACCTGATCGACGAAAAAACTTTTGAGCTGCTTCAAAACTTAGCGGTGGAATGTAAAGTGAAAGAAGCGATCTCCGCAATGTTCTCAGGCGAAAAAATCAATGAAACCGAAGGAAGGGCGGTTCTTCACACAGCTTTGCGGGATTTTTCAAATCAGCCGATTTTGGTGGATGGCGAAAACATAAAACCAAAAATCAGGAAAGTTCTGGATCAGATGAAATCTTTTTCCGAAAGCATCATTTCCGGCGAACATACCGGTTTTACAGGAAAAGTAATCACCGATGTGGTGAATATCGGAATTGGTGGATCAGATTTGGGTCCGGTGATGGTGGTTTCTGCACTGAAGCATTTTAAAACCAGATTAAATGTGCATTTCGTTTCAAACGTAGATGGAAACCATATCGCGGAAACCTTAAAAACGCTGAACCCCGAAACTACCCTTTTCATCATCGCCTCCAAAACATTTACCACCCAGGAAACGATGACCAATGCGGAATCTGCGAAATCATGGTTTTTGAAGCGGGGAAAACGGGAGGATGTTGCAAAACATTTTGTGGCTTTATCCACTAATATTCAATCGGTTAAATCGTTCGGAATTGCGGAAGCGAATATTTTTGAATTTTGGGATTGGGTCGGTGGAAGATACTCGCTTTGGAGTGCAATTGGTTTAAGCATTTCGCTCGCTGTAGGTTTCGAGAATTTCGAACAATTGCTTAAAGGTGCCCATGAAACCGATAATCATTTTCAGAATGCGGATTTCAAAGAAAATGTCCCGGTTCTGATGGCGCTTTTGGGGATTTGGTACCGAAACTTTTTTGATGCACCTACTTATGCAATTCTGCCTTATTCACAATATTTGGATCGTTTCGCAGCTTATCTTCAGCAGGGAGACATGGAAAGCAACGGAAAATGCGTGGATAGAAATGGCGAGTTTGTGCAATATGAAACCGGGCCGATTATTTGGGGTGAACCAGGAACAAACGGTCAACACGCATTTTATCAGCTGATTCATCAGGGAACCGAATTGATTCCCGCGGATTTTATCGCCTATGTGAAATCCCCAAATCAGGTTTCCGACCATCAGGAAAAATTATTGGCCAATTTCTTCGCACAAACTGAAGCCTTGGCTTTTGGAAAAACCGAAGAAGAAGCAAGAGAAGAATTGCTCCAATCAGGGCAACCAGAGGAGGAAGTGGAACGTTTGGTGAACTTCAAAGTCTTCCATGGAAATACGCCGACGAACTCACTTTTAATCAATGAATTAACTCCTTTTTCATTAGGTCAACTCATTGCGCTTTATGAGCATAAAATTTTTGTGCAGGGAGTAATCTGGAATATTTTCAGTTTTGACCAATTTGGGGTGGAACTGGGAAAAGTTTTGGCAGGAAAAATCCTGAAAGAACTGGAAATTAGTGAAAAAGTGAGCGCCCATGATTCGTCAACAAACGGTTTGATGAATTACTTTCTGCAAAAAAAGTAAAGTTGAAATAAATCTAAAAAAGTTAAAAATGGCACAAATTCTTGACGGACTGAAAGTTTCAAAAGAGATCAAGGAAGAGATCAAAAACGATGTACAGAAGATCCTGGCATCGGGAAAAAGGGCGCCTCATTTGGTGGCAATTTTGGTGGGAAATAACGGCGCGAGTGAAACCTATGTCCGAAGCAAAATCAATGACTGCGCTGAAGTGGGCTTCAAATCTTCATTGGTCCGTTTTCCGAGCACTGCTTCCGAGGCGGAGCTTTTAGAGAAAATCCAAGAACTCAACATGGATCCCGAAGTGGACGGTTTCATTGTGCAGCTTCCGCTCCCGAAACAGATGGATCAGGAAAAGGTCATTATGGCAATCAATTCGCACAAAGATGTAGATGGCTTCCATCCTGAAAATTTCGGAAGGATGGCTTTGGAAATGAGCACGTTCCTCCCGGCAACACCATTTGGAATTCTGACGCTTTTGGAAAGGTATAATATTGAAACGAAAGGTAAAAACTGTGTGATTATCGGAAGGAGTAAAATCGTGGGAAGACCGATGAGCATCTTGATGGGAAGAAAAGATTTCCCAGGGAACGCCACCGTTACGGTAACCCATTCCTACACGCCGCATATTGAAGATTTTACCAGAAATGCAGATATTGTGATTACCGCTTTGGGCGATCCGCTATTCCTAAAAGCTGATATGATCAAGGAAGGTGCCGTGGTTGTGGATGTGGGGATTTCCAGAGTGGAAGATGACTCCAAAAAAGGGTATCATTTGGAAGGGGATGTGGATTTTGAAAGTTGCGCGCCAAAAGCAAGCTGGATCACGCCGGTTCCCGGAGGAGTGGGACCTATGACCAGAGCAATGCTGCTGAAAAACACTATTTTAGCATATAAGCATACTATTTATAAAGATTAAATTCGGCTGGAAAACAGCGATCGAAGAAAGAATAGTTGACAAATCTCAAAATGTGGAAAGCGAGCTTTAACGCTCCATCAGAAAAGATTTTAAGGTGAGAATTATGACGAACGAAGAAGAAATATTATTGAACCAAGGCAGAATGCTTCCAGTGATGGAGCATTTTTATACCTTGCAAGGAGAAGGTGCACATACCGGAAAAGCCGCCTATTTCATCAGATTGGGTGGTTGCGATGTAGGCTGCCATTGGTGTGATGTGAAAGAAAGCTGGAATCCGGAATTGCATCCTTTGATGGATGCGGAAGAAGTGGCGAAAACCGCCGCGAAATATTGCAAAACCATTGTGTTGACCGGTGGCGAACCTTTGATGTATAACCTGGATGTTTTGACCCAAAAATTAAAGGAACTCGGCTGCGAAATCCATATAGAGACTTCCGGAGCGTATGAAATGAGCGGGATTCTGGACTGGATCACGCTTTCGCCCAAAAAAACCAAGTTGCCTACAGAAGAAATATATGCCGAAGCTAATGAACTGAAAATGATCGTCTATAACCAGAGCGATTTCAAATTTGCGGAGGAACAGGCGGCAAAAGTTTCAGAAGATTGTGTACTTTACCTGCAAAGCGAATGGAGCAAGCGGAATGAAATGTACCCGAAAATCACCGATTTCATTTTGGCCCACCCGAAGTGGAAAGCATCCGTTCAGACCCACAAATATTTGAATATTCCGTGATTATTGGTACATTTACATTCTTGTAAATAAGGCTTTATGCAAAAAATTCGATTTTCTCGATATTTCAAGGTCATTTTTATTTTGCTGGATGTATTGGTCATTGCGGGAGTTTTTCTGTATTTTTTCTTGCGCAATAATGAGTTCAAGTATGATCGCGAAATTTGGGAGCAAAACCTGCTTTCATTAATTCTTCTCACATTGTTCTGGATTTTGCTCAGCGGTAGAACCAGACTGTATTCCATCGCGCGAAACCTTACCTACACAATTTATTTGGAGCGGCTGATCACCCATATTTTTATTTTTATTTTCGGAGTGATTTTGTTGGCAAAGGTCAGTAACAATGATTTTCTCAAGCAAGATCGCTTTCTCATCGCAATCAGTCTGTTTATTTTTCTTTACCTCATTAAGTCTTTGGTATTTTTTGCATTAAAGTATTTCAGAACCTTGGGAATCAACCACAGAAACGTAATGTTTTTGACCGAAGATGCCTCCGCAAAAATATTGAGGAACATCCTGGAGGAAAGAAAGGATTATGGTTTCAAAATTTTTGATTATCCCCAAACGGACCGAAACGATTTTGACAAACTAACGCATTTCTGGGAGGAAAATGGAATCCACACCATGTACCTTTCCAATGAGCCCAAAAATGGTTCCAGAGAATTCGAGCGGGAAATATTCAGACTCGCAGATTTGCACAAAATACGGATATCGCTGATTCCTAGCATTATTGAAAACAATTTTTTTCAATATGATTTGGGATATATTGAAACGCAGCCCATCTTGGTGCGGGCGAAATTTCCTTTGGAATATTTAACCAATTCCATCGTGAAAAGAAGTATTGATATCCTTTTCTCCATATTGGTTCTCGTTGGAATTTGCTCCTGGCTATTCCCAATAATTGCGATTTTAATCAAAATCGGAAGCAAGGGGCCGGTGTTTTTTATTCAGAAAAGATATGGCTTTCATGACCATGTTTTTAACTGTATCAAGTTCAGAACCATGTATGTGAACGGAAACTCCGCTACCAAAACCACGGAGGAAAACGACACGAGAATCACCAAAATCGGCAGATTTCTGCGAAAGACAAGCCTGGATGAAATGCCGCAGTTTCTGAATGTTTTGAAAGGCGACATGTCGGTTGTGGGACCCAGACCGCATATGCTTTTGGTGGATGATTTCTATAAATTGAAAATTGGTAGATATTCCATTCGAAGCCTTGTGAGACCAGGAGTAACCGGACTTGCACAAGTGAACGGACTTCGTGGAGATACGGCGAAAGACATGGAAATTGAAATGCAGAAAAGGATTTTGGCTGATGCCTTTTATGTGAAAAACTGGAGTTTGAGCCTGGATTTCGTCATTATCCTGAAAACCATTTTTCTGGTGATTGCCGGAGACAAAAATGCCAATTAAAATCTGCTCAAAAAAATAAAAACACTAATTTAGCGGAATGTTAAAAAGATTTTTGAGTGAAGTTGGCGCTTATTTTCTTCTTTTGTCGAAATCGATCAAAAGACCACAAAAAATGTCGGTTTTTGGCAAATTATTGATGCGTGAGATCAACGATTTGGGAGTGAATTCCTTTGGTTTGGTTTTATTTACCTCAATCTTTGTAGGAGCGGTAGTAGCGATTCAGATGTTCAACAATTTCAGCGCATCATCCATCCCGATTCCGAAAGCTTTTATCGGTTATGCCACCAAAGCGGTACTGATTCTGGAATTTGCACCCACCATCATCTCTGTGATTTTGGCAGGGAAAGTCGGTTCATATATTGCGTCAAGTATCGGAACGATGAGGGTTACAGAGCAGATCGATGCATTGGACATTATGGGCGTGAACTCGCCAAACTTCCTGATTATGCCTAAGATTTTGGCGAGCGTAATTTTTAATCCGCTGTTAATTGCCATCAGTATTTTTATTGGATTGTGGGGCGGTTATTTGGCGGGACTCGCCACCGGGAACTGGAGCAAAGCAGATTATATCACGGGTGTTCAGATTTATATGCCTCAACATTTTATCTGGTACGCATTTTTTAAAACTGTGGTCTTCGCATTTTTGATTGCAACCATCCCGGCTTATTTCGGATATAATGTGAAGGGCGGTTCGCTGGAAGTTGGTCGTGCAAGTACACAAGCTGTTGTTTGGACCATTGTGGCCATCATCATCATGAATTTAATTTTAACCCAAATGTTCCTCAGCTGATGATTGAAGTAAAAAATTTAGAGAAAAACTTCGACGGAGTAGAGGTACTGAAAGGAATCAGCACTACTTTTGAGACGGGAAAAGTAAACCTGATCATCGGGCAGAGCGGATCCGGGAAAACCGTGTTCCTCAAAAGTCTGTTGAATGTTTACCAACCCACCTCGGGCGAAATTCTTTTTGACGGGAGAGATATCAATAAAATGTCGCGGGACGAAAAAATGTCGCTGCGTTCGGAGATTGGAACGGTTTTTCAGGGAAGTGCGCTGTTTGACTCCATGACGGTGGAAGAAAACATCATGTTTCCACTGGATATGTTTACAAATCTTTCTTTCCGCGAAAAAAAACGCCGGGTTTTTGATGTGGTGGGAAGGGTTCATCTCAATAAAGCCAACAGAAAATACCCGTCTGAAATTTCCGGTGGAATGCAGAAAAGAGTCGCCATCGCAAGAGCAATAGTAAATAATCCGAAATACCTATTTTGTGACGAGCCTAATTCCGGCCTCGATCCTTATACTTCAAATATTATTGACGACCTGCTTCTGGAAATTACCAAGGAATATAATACTACCACCATCATCAATTCCCACGATATGAATTCTGTGATGACGATTGGCGAAAAGATTGTTTATCTTCGTCACGGAATTAAAGAATGGGAAGGAAACAAAGAAATTTTGATCAACGCGGGAAATAAAAACCTGATTGATTTCGTTTATTCATCAGAGTTATTCAAAGAATTGCGTGAGTATTTCTTAGAAACAAATAAGACATCCATAGAAAATATAATCACTAAACCAAATCCTAATGAAACAGATTTTTAGCCTAATTTTAATTACAGCCACTACATTTGCCAGCGCTCAAATTAAATTAGCTGCCAAAGGGAACTTATTGTTTAAGACCGACAAACCGACGTGGGAAGCAATCTCTAATACGGCAACTGCGGCCTACAAAGAATCCGGAAAGAACAATATCGGGTTTAATTTTGGTGTATCGGCCAAAATTGAATTACCCGCAACTTCTTTTTTCCTTATGCCCGAAATCTACTACACCACTTTCAAATCTGAATTTGATGTTCCTGATGAAAACGTAACACTGGAGATCAAAAGTAATCGTATTGACATTCCGGTATTGTTAGGATATGATCTTTTCGGTGATACTTTAGGGGTTTTCGCAGGTCCGGTCGCGTCTTATAATTTTGACAAAAACGACCAGTTCAAAGATTTCACTGAAGATACTAAGAATAAATTTCGAATGGGATATCAGTTTGGTGCACAGGTTCAAATTTCAAAAATGATTCTGAATGCTAGATATGAAGGTGCATTCAGCGAGGATCAGCGGGATTTCATCAACAAAACAAATCCTTCCGATTACGTGGTGAGATATGACAGCAGACCAAGTATGTTGATATTCGGGGTAGGTTATCAGTTCTAAATACTAACTTACACTACAAGAAAAAAATCCGCAGATTAGTAATTCTGCGGATTTTTATTTTCTATCGGTGTCACGGGAGTTTGCGGCTGTTGATTGGCCAGTTCTGCGGCCTGTTTTTCCAGTTCCTCTTTTTCTTTTCTAAGTTGCTTCAGCTCTTTTCTCTTCTGCTCCTCTTTCAGGGCGGTTCCCTTGCTCACATATCCCACGATTCCTCCGATGATTAAACCAATTCCGATTCCGGCGAGGATTCCCATCAAACTGATAGGTTCGAACAGTTTCACCATTGAAAACTCGGGCAGCATATAATAAAGCAGAAAAGCCAGGCCCAAAAGCAGAAACCCAATAAAGTGCAAATTTTTCATAGTTTAGAAATTAAAAACCTTCCCAAATTTAATGATTTTTAGGGAAGGTTAGATTAAATGTTTTGCTTTTTAGATTTTCCCTCCTGCAGTTTGATAGTACTGAAGTGCCTTTGCCATGTGTTTCTCAAGGTCTGCGCGTCTTGTCTCCGGATTCGGGTGCGTTGAAAGGAATTCCGGTGTTCGGTTTCCGGTTGCGGCAGCTTCCATCCTTTGCCAAAAAGGATAAGCTTCTCTTGGGTCATATCCAGCCATAGCCATTAGATAAAGACCCATTTCGTCGGCTTCCAACTCTTGACTTCTGCCATATTTCAGCAAGGCCACTTGTGCACCGATTGGATACGCTTGTTGGAAGATCTGTGCCAACTGAGCGTTAGAGATGGTGCTTCCCAGTATCGCTCCACCGTATTGTGCCACCATCGCTTGGGAAATTCTTTCATTTCCGTGGCCAGCAAGTGCGTGGGAAATCTCGTGACCCAAAACTACCGCCATTCCGGTATCGGTTTTGGTAATTGGTAAAATTCCAGTGTAAACCGCCACTTTTCCACCCGGCATACACCATGCGTTGATTTGCTTATCGTCCAAAAGATTGAACTCCCATTGATAATCCGCAATGTCGGCTTCTCTACCAATACCTCTGTAATAATTATTCGCAGCATTCTTCAGCCGCAATCCCACATTCTGAACACTTTTGGAAGCGGTGGTTCCTGAAATCACTTTTGCTGCTGAAATCGCCTGGTGGTATTGCTGTAAAGCTGCCGCGGCAATTTCTTGATTATTCGCTAGCTGCAAAGTTTTTCTACCGGTAATGGGATTGGTTGTGCAGGCAATCAATGCAAGGGACAAAATACCGGCGGACAAAAATTTATTTACTTTTTTCATAGCGTTGAATTTGAATTTCCTTTCTTAAAACAATTTTTATTCCAAATAAAAATTTTAACTTTAACCATCGTCTATTTCCCGAATCAAAAATGCAAAATTAAAGTTATGAAAAATCTAGCGAAAATCATGGTATTAATTTTTCCCATGTTTCTGTTTTCATGTGCATCAAACTCCAGTGCGTCAAGTGCAATGTCTGCGGAGAAATTGGCGGCGATTCTTCAATCGCAGGAATTCACTTTTATGGCAAAACGGGCCAATCCGGTCGGTGGAGATGTGAACAATATTTTGAACTCATTTCCGAATTCTTCCGCCAGCAGAATCCTGGATTTGGATTACGGATATACCGTGGTTATTAAAAAAAATGAGTTGAATGTGAACCTTCCCTATTTTGGCAGGCTCTATAATCCAAGTTACGATTCCACCAAGAATGGCTATCGTTTCGTTTCAAAAGATTATAAGATTATGGAAACTCCGGGTAGAAAAGGAAGCACCCTTTATCAAATCAGTACCAATGACCAGCAATTTTTGAAAAAAATGATTCTGGAAGTTTTCAAAAACGGAAAGGCCTATCTTTCTATTGATTCTAATGACAGGCAACCGATTTCTTATGATGGCTATATCTTGGAAAATTCTAAAAAAAAGTAATCCCTGAGGTTTTTGGGATTAAATCATTCCCAACTCAAAACGGGCTTCTTCACTCATCATATCGCGATTCCAAGTGGGTTCGAAGGTGAGTTCCAGTTCCACTTCGGAAACATGTTCCACCAGTGCAATTTTTTCTTTCACTTCTGCGGGCAGACTTTCCGCGACAGGACAGTTCGGTGAAGTAAGTGTCATGATGACTTTCACGGCGGCTTCGTCGGAAATCTGCACATCATAAATGAGTCCCAGTTCGTAAATGTCAACTGGAATCTCCGGATCATAAATGGTCTTAAGTACTCTGATTATATTTTCACCGATATCGGCTATTTGTTCGTCAGTATATTTCATGTGGCAATCAGCTTTCAGCACAATGCATCCAGCGTTTTTTTTTATTCTAATTTTTGTAATAAATCTTCCTGCCTCATCCGGCGGAAAATGTTTGCCAAAGTTAAGACATCTTTTTCACAATATTGAACTATTCTAAATAAGTCTTTTTCTATCCAGTAAATTGACGCGACCATTGAACCGTCTATATCGTCCTTTGGAGTGGGAATTCCGAAGACGTGTGCCAGTAATTCCAATGAAACGTAGGATTTGTAATCCCCGAATTTCCAAAGTTCCATCGTATCAAGATGTGGAATTTCCCAAGGTTTTTTTCCGAATAATTGAAAAGGTTTCGGCGGTTCAATGCCATTGATCAGAAACCTTCTCGCAATCCACGGAAAATCGAACTCCTTCCCGTTGTGTGCACATAAGATTGCGTCACGAAGTTTGGTATGGTTGAAAATCTCCCCGAATTCCTCCAACAGCTTTTTCTCGTCATCATCCGCAAAACTTTTGATATTCAGCTTATTGCTTTTATCAAGTAGTCCTACGGAAATACAGATGATTTTTCCGAACTCTGCCATGATTCCGCCACGTTCCTTATAAAATTCTTCTGCGGTGAAATCATCTTTTCTCTGATGCAGCGTTTTTTTATCCCATAATTTTTGTTCAGATTCTTCCATTTCCTCCCAGTTTCCGAATTGCGGAACGGTTTCTATATCCAGGAAGAGTACTCTTTCTAAGGGAATATTTTTAAGCATGACTTGTGGTTTTATGGAAAGTGAATTTAGGGATTTTTTTTCAGGACAGAATTACCCAACCTGAAAACCGTTCCCCACTTCGAGTGATGGTGACAAAATCGTAACCGCTCTGTTTTCACCATAAACTCCCAAAACCAGACATTCACTAAAAAAGTTGGCAATCTGTTTCCTGGGAAAATTTACCACCGCAATGATCTGTTTTCCAATGAGCTCTTCCTTGGAATACCGTTTTGTGATCTGGGCGGCAGATTTCAGGATTCCCAGTTCGCCGAAATCAACCTCCAAAATATAGGATGGATTCATGGCTTTCGGAAAATCGGAAACGGAAACCACCGTTCCGCTCCGCATATCGATTTTCTCAAAATCTGACCATGATATTTCAGGTTTTCGTTCCATGAAATCCTTATTTTACCGAAACAATATAGTCATAGACCATTTGATGTTGCCCCTCATTGAGTTTTGCTTTCGGTGCCATAGAATTCATGATTCCCACCCAAGCTGTTGCGGAGTGATCGGTAGGATTTGGCAAATCGTGGCATTTTTTGCAGGAATTTTCGAAGATGTTTTTTCCTTGCGCAAGATGTTCGGCATTAATGGTTTGGGTTCCTGTGACAGCGGGAGTTTTTGGAGTACAGGAAACAATGAATGCGCTTCCCAAAATAGCGGCGAGAGCTAAAAATTTCATAATTCTTAATATTTAATGTTCTCAAAAATAAAGAATTTTCTGCTTATTTTTGTTTGATTCCATAAAATTAGACGTAATGAAGCTCAGTTGGCAGAAAACCCGATTAAATCTGAAAGAAACATTTTCCATTGCTTATGGGAATTACGATTTTCGGGACGCGCTGTTGATTTCGCTTTCACATCAAAACAAAACCGGTTTCGGTGAATGTGTCGCCATCAATTATTATGGAATTGATCTTGATGATTTCATTTTAAAATTAAGGGAAATTCAGTTAGTTGTTGAAAATCAAAAAATCGCACCACCGAAAAATTTCTACCGGTTTTTATCTGGTTTGGACCTTCACGCTTTCCTGGCTTCTGCTTTAGACTGTGCCTATTGGGATTTATACGGAAAACTTGAAGGCAAAACTTTTTCTGAGTTAAACGGTTTTCATGATCAAAAACTTCCCGAATCTTCGTACACGATCAGCATCGCGCCAATTGACGAACAAATCAGGAAAATCAAAAATTCGGACTGGAATTGTTTTAAAGTAAAATGCAATGGTCTGGACCCGGAAAACATCTTCAAAATTTTAGCGACCGGAAAGAAAATTGCGTTGGATTCCAACACCAGTTTTTCAGATCCGGACTGCGATTTCCTCCAAAGTAATCCATTATCCCAAAATTTTCTCTATATCGAACAACCGCGACCAATTGGCGAATACCAAATTTTAGATAAAAATAAAAACGCAGTCTGGATGGCGGATGAAGATTGCCAAAACATAACCTACCTAGAGAAATTGCTTCCCCATTATTCGGCAATCAATATCAAGTTGATGAAATGCGGTGGAATCACTCCGGCTTTGGAGCTGATTTGCGAGGCGAAAAAACTCGGATACAAAGTGATGATCGGATGCATGACGGAATCCTCGGTCGGGATTTCCGCCGGAATTGCAGTGTCTCAATTATGTGATTTCGCAGATTTGGACGGGGCGAACCTGATTTCGAATGATTTTGCGAAAGGGAGTTTTGTGGAAAGAGGAAAACTCTTCCTATCTGAAAAACCGGGTTTGGGAATTGAACTGATTTCCTAAAAGAATTTGTATTTTTGATTCAATGAATTTTTCCATCAAAGAACTTACAGAAGGAATAAAATCCGGCGACAAACGCATCCTCGGTAAAGCCATCACTTTGGTGGAAAGCAAAAAGCCGGAACACCGAATTCAAGCGGAAGAATTGCTGAAAGCGATTTTGCCATTCACGGGAAACTCCATCCGGATTGGGATTACGGGAACTCCGGGTGCCGGAAAATCCACCTTCATTGAAAATTTCGGGCGGCTTGCGGTTTCCAAAGGGAAAAAAGTAGCGGTTCTGGCCATTGATCCGAGTTCGTCATTAAACAAAGGTTCCATTTTAGGCGATAAGACCAGAATGGAAGAATTGGCAAAAGAGCAAAACGCCTTCATTCGGCCAAGTCCGAGTTCCGGATTTTTGGGCGGTGTGGCGAATACCACTTTTGAGACCATGCTGATTTGCGAAGCGGCAGGTTACGATTTTATTTTGATAGAAACTGTGGGAGTGGGACAAAGCGAGGTTTTGGTTTCGGATATTACAGATGTTTTTCTTTTTCTGAAAATAATTGGCGGTGGTGACGAGTTGCAGGCAATCAAACGGGGAATCATGGAAATGGTGGATGTGATTTTCATCAATAAGGTGGATGAGGAAAATTTGACCAAGGCGAAAAATACCAAAATCGAACTGATGCGTGCGCTGCATTTTATGCCATCAAAAGAAAAAGACTGGAAAGTTCCGGTTTTGCTGGGTTCTGCGCTAAATAACAAAGGATTGGATGATGTTTTTGGTGAAATTCAAGCGTTTATTTCTTTAAAAATCAAAAATAATTCCTTTACTAAAACTCGTGAAATTCAGGCGAGGAAACGATTTGATTACTGGGTTCAGGAATACATTCTTCAAAAGACGAAACAGGAAAAAAACATTGAAAATGCTTATGAACTCCACAAAAAAAATGCTTCCGAACTGAAATCCAATCCAAGTTCGGAAGCGAAAATATTTGTCGAAAAATTATTTAAAAAGTAGGCGGGAATTAATCCGGATACTCGAAGATTACGGTTTTCTGCACATTTGGATGAATCGACAATGCAACCGGACAGTTCAACGCAGTGTGCTCGATGAACTGTTTATCATCATCAGAATAATTTTTTGGGAAACGAACGATGCAGAAAATGGTTCCAATTCTTTTCGGATCCGGATGCGTGGATTTTTTCAGCTCGCATGTAGCACCGGTGATATCGATTCCTCTAGGTTTTCCCAAAACAGCAACCGCCATTAGCATCGATTGTCCATAGGAAATCCCAAAAATATCGGAGGGTGAGAAATATTCGGAAGTGCCCCCTTCCCGTAATGGTGCACAGGTAATGATTTCCGCTTTTGATTTTTCATGTTGGGAGACAATTTTGAAGTCTCCCAAGTAAGTAATTGTTGAAGTCATAGTTTGAGTTTATGGAGTGATAAAGATAGAGATTATTGCCAAATATTCAAATAAATGCGATATGATTTTAATCAAAAATTAACATTTACTCGTTTTTTTGGATAATCCCTAATTTCCGTAATGGAAACGGACCGTTTTTTTCAAGTCAGCATTCAATGACAACGCAACGGGACAGTTCATCGCGGTTTCCTCTATAAACGCTTTCTGCTCATCGGAATAATGTCCCTGGAAATAGAGGTCACAAACAATTTCTGCGATTTTTCTCGGTTTCGGGTTCATCACCTTCTGGATTTCCGCATAGGAATTTTCGATTTCCACACCATTGTTTTTTCCCAGTATCGCAATCGTGGTCAGCATGCATTGAGCCAAAGAAGTTGCACACAAATCGGTGGGCGAAAAGGCGGCACCTTTTCCGTGATTGTCAGTTGGAGCGTCAGTGATAATTTTTGTTCCGGATTGCAGATGTTCGGATTCGCATCTCAAATCGCCGGTGTAGATTACTTTTGAAGTCATATATGGGGAAATTCTTAATATTAGGAAAATTTGCGCATTCTTTTAAAAATGAAATATGTCTTTCGCCTTATTATAGGCACTTTCGAAGTTGAGCAAATTCAGGGAATGTTCTATTTTTTCCATGGCCATGAAGTTGATGACCTGTTCTGTCGGCATATTTCCAACCAGGTCATCTTTCGCCATCGGACAACCGCCAATTCCCTTGATCGCAGAATCAAATCTTCGGCAGCCATTGTCATAAGCAGCTTTTAGTTTTGGATAAGAGTCTTCATACCGGTTATGGAAATGTGCGCCGAAATCAATTTCCGGATATTTACCCGGTATTTTTTCAAACAAAAGTGCTATTTGTTCCGGAGTTCCGGTTCCGGTGGTGTCGGAAAGCAGGATGTTTTTAATGCCTATTTCATGGAAGCGGTTCGCCCAGAAATCCACATCTTCCCATTTCCACATCTCGCCATAAGGATTTCCGAAAGCCATGGAGAAGTATAAATTTAAGCTCCTTCCGTCAGATTTCAAAAGCGATGTGATTTTCACGATGTCTTCAAAAGCCTCTTCCTGGCTTTTATTCGTATTTCGATGTTGGAATGTTTCGGAAATGGAGAATGGGAACCCTAAAATATCCACCTGTTGATGTTCCAAAGCGTTCTCCGCACCGCGATAATTGGCAACGATCACGGAAAGTTTGGTGTTGGAAATTCCCTTGTCAATCTCATCAATCACCGTTCCGGAATCTGCCATTTGTGGAATCGCTTTCGGCGAAACAAAACTGCCGCAATCCAAAACATCAAAACCAACGTCCATCAACGAGTTAATGTATTCAATCTTTTTTTGGGTTGGGATGAATTCACCCCAACCTTGCATCGCATCTCTTGGACATTCGGTAAGAAACATTTTTTCCGTTTAAGATTTTCGTAAAGATAATCATTTTGAGGGAAGCTGGAAATGCAGGACCGAAGTTTTCCAAAACGAAGCAATATCATGGAATTTGGTGCCTGAAACCTGAACCGAATTCACTACAAAATCCTTAACTTTGTTCAAAATAATAGAGTTTATGACGACGATTGAATTTAACCTCGAGTGGAAGCTGAAACTTCAGAACAGATTCATTAATTATGCTAAAATTTATTCTACAAGTGATCCGGAAAGCGAAACCACGCCTTCTACCGAAAGACAGTGGAATATCGCCAAATATATTTTTGAGGAACTGAAAGATCTTGGATTGGAGGACGTTTCTTTGGATGAGAACGGGTACATTTATGCTTATGTCCCATCCAATTTGGAAAATGACGACGAACCGGTGATTGGTTTCATTGCACATTACGATACTTCGCCCGATTTTTCCGGTGAAAATGTGAATCCGCAAATCTGGGATGATTATGATGGCGGAGATTTGGTTTTAAACAAGGAAACCGGATTTACTTTGTCCCCTTCAAAATTTGAAAGTTTAAAGGATTATGTCGGAAAAACCCTGATTACTACAGATGGAACCACACTTCTCGGTGCAGACGACAAAGCGGGAGTTGCAGAAATTGTAACTGCAGCGGAATACCTGCTTGCGCATCCCGACATCAAGCATGGCAGAATTGCGATCGGTTTCACGCCGGATGAAGAAATCGGAAGAGGCGCACATAAATTTGATGTAAAAAAATTCGGTGCAGAGTGGGCATATACCATGGATGGCGGTGAAGTAGGCGAATTGGAATATGAGAATTTCAACGCAGCCGGAGCAGTGGTGAAAATCCATGGATTAAGCGTACATCCTGGTTATGCGTTTGGAAAAATGGTGAATGCTTCTTTACTAGCTGCCGAATTTATCAAGATGTTGCCAGAAAATGAAACTCCTTCCACCACGAAAGGTTTTGAAGGATTTTATCATTTGACGGACTTGAAATCTGACGTATCCGAAGCGAAAATTCAGTACATCATCCGTGACCACGATGCAGATAAATTCGAAGCAAGAAAAAAATTCATCACCGGAAAGGTGGAAGAATTCAATAAGAAATTTGGCGAGGGAACTGCGGAAATTGAAATCAAGGAACAGTACAGAAACATGAAGCAGCAGTTTGAAGGGAAAATGCACATCATCGATATCGCCGAACAGGCGATGAAAGATGCGAACATTGTCCCAAAAATCAAGGCGATTCGCGGCGGAACTGATGGTGCGCAACTTTCTTACATGGGATTACCTTGTCCGAATATTTTTGCAGGCGGAATCAATTTCCACGGTCCTTACGAATATGTCGCTCTGGAATCTATGGAAAAAGCGGTGAAAGTGATTGTGAATATTGCGAAAGCGGTGAAAAAGAAGTAATTCAGAAAGTAAATAGGGAAGCCATCAGAATAATCTGATGGCTTCTTCATTTTTAGTCCATGATTTTGCCGAGCTTTAGGTGTCTCCATTCTCCGTCATGAAATTCACTTTGATCCTGATCTTGGAATCCACAGGAGTTCCGTCACATTTTGATGGGGTCCAATTCTTTTTTACGCGGCTAAAGGCGTAAGACAAATCCTTCAGGAACATTTCGCTGTTTTCCACTTTGGGAGTGATGTCTAAATGTGTAACTTTTCCCTGGGCATCAATATCCACATGAAGGAAAAAATTGCCGTTGACCACATAAATCTGCTTGTCCACATAAGCGGAAATATACTTGAAAAGTTCTCGGGTGAAAGCTGCGTCACCACCTTCAAATTGAGCACGGATGAAATTCTGACTTTCACCGCATTTTGCGTTTTTGTAGTAATCAAAAGGTTTCTTGATATCTACCCTGAAAAAGCTATTGCTTCCTTCCGCATAAAAATAACCTTCCTGCATTTCCTCGATTTCCTGTGCATGAAAAAACGAAAATGCAAACACTAATAAAAATAATAATTTCCTCATTGCTAAAAAATTGGAAAGTAAAGTTACGAAAATCCCACAAAAAAGCGGTTCATTTCTGGACCACTTTTGTCTTCTATTTTAAAGGACCTCGATCTGATTCTTCAGCAAGTCCTCAAACTCGTCTCTTTTTCTGATGAGGTGCGCTTTTTTATCAAGGTATAAAACCTCTGCAGGCTTCAATCTTGAGTTAAAGTTGGAACTCATTTCAAAACCGTAAGCTCCTGCGTTTCTAAACACCAAAATGTCACCTTCGTGGATTTCGGGGATTTTTCTATCCCATGCAAAAGTATCGGTTTCGCAGATGTTTCCGACCACGGTGTAGATTCTTTCAGATCCTTTCGGATTGGAGATGTTTTCAATAATGTGATAGGAATCATAAAACATCGGACGGATCAAATGGTTAAAACCGGAATCCACTCCCGCAAAAGTAGTCGCCGTGGTATGCTTGATGACATTGGTTTTCACCAAAAGATGACCACATTTGCTGACCAGAAATTTTCCGGGTTCAAACCAGAGCTGGAATTTTTTGCCAGACTCTTTCTCATAATCGGAAATGGCTTTTTCTACCTTTTTGCCTAAAGTTTTTACATCGGTTTCCATATCGCTCTCCTGATACGGAACTTTGAAGCCGCTTCCCATATCCAGGTATTTCAAATCCGGAAAATGATCGGCGAGTTCAAACATGATTTCCAAGCCCTGCAGAAAAACGTCCGGGTCTTTGATTTCGCTTCCGGTGTGCATGTGAAGCCCTTCAACTAAAAGCTTAGTTGATTTCATGATTCTTTCAATATGCCTCAATTGGTGAATGGAAATCCCAAACTTGGAATCAATGTGTCCCGTTGAAATTTTGTGGTTTCCACCAGCGTAAATGTGCGGATTGATTCTCACAAAAATCGGATAAGAACCTCCGAACTTATTTCCAAACTGTTCCAGAATCGAAATATTGTCAATATTGATATGTACCTTGAAAGACATGGCTTCCTCAATCTCGGATAAATCCACGCAATTTGGGGTAAATAAAATCTTGTCCTTAGGGAATCCCGCCTTCAATCCGAGCTTCACTTCATTGATCGAAACGCAATCCAAACCAGCTCCCAATTGCTGCACATATTTCAAAATATTGATGTTGGAAAGCGCTTTGCATGCATAGAAAAACCTGGTCGTCTTGTGGAAAGATGAGGTGAGTTTCTCATATTGTGTCTTGATGGAATCGGCGTCATAAACATAAGTCGGCGTTCCAAATTGCTCGGCGATTTTTAATAATTCTTTGTTGGTCACTTTATTTATTTGATGTTTAAAGTTTAAAGTCGGGAAATCGACCTCTTTAATAAGATGCAAATTTAGATAATTTCCAAACAACAGATTCTAAAATTATGGAAATGATAAACGGAGTGGTTCAAACTGGAGCAGAATCAGCCAAAAGCGTAATGGGGTTCCTCCAAAAACAGCTGCTATTTCGGAAGCGACACAACCTCGAAATCTCCACGTAAAAGTCCCAGTTTCAAATCATTTTGTAAATCGTGACTGCTGGTTTTGATTTCTATTTTCAATTGGTTGATTTGCTTTCTTGACTTAATCTGGGTATGAAACTCATAAAATCCATAAGCGGTTAATTTGCCGTTTTCGAGCACCAAAAATGATTTTTCTCCTAACGTCCTTCCGGAGGAAAGCCAAAGTTCATTGCGCTTTTTCAGGTCGATAAATTTCAGCAATTCCTGCACATCATTGAAGTTTTCGTTGGATTTCAAATGAGTGACCGCCTTTAATCCCTGGGTAAAAGAACTGAATCTTAAGATGGGTTTTTCATCTTTTCGTTGGGATATTTTATCCGCAAAATATTTTCCATTTTGATGATAAAGTCCAAAAGGCAGACTTTCCCTTTTTTGCAATCCTTTGGTTTTCATCATCAGTTTGCCGAGGATTTGATTTCCGGTAAGTTCGTAATGGATTTTTTCGGTTTCCGTTTGGATGGTTTCCCAGCGTTTTAATTTTGACGCGAAAATCTTTTTGGCCGATTTGCTTAAATCATCCACGAAATCGAAGAAAATAATCTTTCCATCCAGATTTTGAAAATAGAGGATTCCCCTTTCCGAAGGCAAATCCTGGGTGAGATTTCGAACCTTGTTGAAATAGGAATCGGAGTTTTTATCTTCAAACTGTTGTTGAATAATCTCCGAATCTGCATCTTTGATGATTAATAATTTCAATAAATCCAAAGTTGCACGCGCATCTCCTCCGGCTCTGTGTTGCTCGCTGAGAGGGATTCCCAGTGATTTCACCAATTTTCCCAACGAGTAACTTTCCGCTTCGGGAATTAATTTTTTCGCTAATGGAATCGTGTCTAAAGTATTGATGGTGAATTCATAACCAAGTCTTTTAAACTCCTGTCGGAGCATCCGGTAATCAAAATCAATATTGTGACCGACCAAAGTTGTTCCTTCGGTGATTTCGATCACTCTTTTTGCGATTTCATGGAATTTTGGTGCGGTTTTCACCATTTTTGGGGTGATTTTGGTCAATTTTTGCACAAAAGGAGTGATTTCACTTTGCGGGTTAACCAAAGAAATAAACTGGTCCACAATTTCGTGACCATCATATTTGTATATCGCGACCTCAATAATGTTTTCATTCCTGAAACCCGCTCCGTTACTTTCTATGTCTATTATTGAATACATGCAATTAGCTTATGACGCTTGGCAATTAGCATTTAGCCAAAAGCCATTCGCAATTTATCTCCTTCTTTTTAAACCGATCATCCCCAAGAATGCGTTGGTAGCTTCACGAACTATAATGTTGGTCACGGTTCTTCCGGCGCTGGATTTCATGACCTGTTCAAACATTCCTGGTTCTTGTTTCGCTGGTTTTACCGCCGGTTGTGCTGGATTTGCCGCCGCAGCATCCATTCTTGCGCTCAATATTTCATACGCAGATTCTTTGTTGACCGGTGTTTCGTATTTTGCAACCAAGGCGGACTGGTTCGTAAGGTCAAGAACTTCCCCGGGAGTTAGAACATCCATTCTGGATTCCGGAGAAATCAGATAAGTTTGAACCAAGGGTGTCGGAATCCCTTTTTCGTCTAAAGCGGTTACAAAAGCTTCGCCGATTCCCAGATTTTGGATCAGTTGTCCTGCATTGTAATACTCCGTAATCGGGTAGTTTTCAACGGCTTTGTCGATTTCTTTTCGGTCTTTCGCCGTAAATCCGCGGAGCGCGTGCTGAATCTTTAAACCTAATTGGGAAAGTACATTTTCAGGAACATCGCCCGGAATCTGAGTGATGAAATAAATCCCGACTCCTTTCGAACGAATGAGTTTCACCATCGTTTCAATTTGGTTTAAAAGGGCTTTAGATGCTTCATTAAAAATTAAATGCGCCTCATCGATAAACAAAACGAGTTTTGGTTTTCCGGAATCGCCTTCTTCCGGGAAAGTCATGTAGATTTCCGCAAAAAGGGAAAGCATAAAAGTGGAAAACAATTCTGGTTTATTCTGAATGTCGCCTACTCGCAGAATGTTCACAACTCCTTTTTCACCTTCTTTGGCGAGTAAATCATACACATCAAAACTGGGTTCACCAAAAAACTGTGCCGCTCCCTGCTGTTCAAGTGCGACAATCGATCGAAGAATTGCGCCAAACGAAGCAGGAGCAATATTTCCATAATTCTGCGCCAATTCAGCTTTTCCGCCATCGGCATCGGTGACATATTGCAACACCTTCTTCAAATCATCCAAGTCGATCAAAGGCAACCCTTTGTCATCACAATATTTAAAGACAATCGAAAGGATACTTTGCTGGGTCTCATTCAGCTGTAAAATTTTCCCCAATAAAACCGGTCCGAATTCAGTAACGGTGGAACGAAGTTTAACACCCTTTTCAGCTGAAATAGACATCAGTTCCACCGGAAAACGCTGTGGCGTAAAGCTGAAACCGGTTTTCGAGTAACGCTCCTGAATAATCGTATTTTCAACTCCCGGTTCCGCAATCCCGGAGAAATCTCCCTTGATATCGAGAACCAAGGACGGAACACCGGCTTTGGAGAGTTGTTCCACAAAAACCTGCAGCGTTTTGGTTTTCCCGGTTCCGGTTGCACCCGCAATTAATCCGTGTCTATTGACCGTTTTCAGGGGAATCGTAACATCCACTTCTGTAACCACTTCACCATCGAGCATTCCTTTTCCTAGGGTGATGAATTCGCCTTTTGGAGTATATCTGGTGGAAAGTTCCTGAATAAATTTTGCCTTATCTGCCATTTTCTTGATTGGTTTGAAAGGATAAAGATAAAAAATAATATGAAGAATTGGGATTTTGAATTGAGGTGGTTTGTAAAAATTTGTCGTGTCGTAATCTGAAAAAACAATGCATAGAAAAAGTCAGGTGACCTTAGTCTTCATGAGTTTTTGGATTCTTCAGTAAGTTTTTAAAATATCTCGAAATACTTTTGGGTTTTAGCGCATTATTGAGAATTTTAGGATTTCAAAATTGTCCAGGGAAGAAGTTTTGATCGAAATTTTTACCATATATCATTTTTTTTGTCGAAATTAGCAAGTGACAAGTAGCTGATTTTGAATATTTCAAGTGATTTCTGAACACTTTCCCAAAGATTAAAACTTCGGCAAAGTCTGCACATAATTTGTTATTTCATTATCTTTGAATTCGTCGGTTTTTAAGGCGGAATATAATCCGTGAAATCCCGGGAAATCAAACTGACCAAAATCATCTTCATATTCGGACTAAAAAGTCTTAAATTTGAAGCATCAAAATGAAAAGCTTTTTCGTTTCCATATTATCCGCAATTATTTTTTTGGCAAGCTTCCAAAACTCATTGCTTTTGGTGGATTATCAAATCAACAGGGATTTCTATGAGCTGCATTGCGTGAACAAGGACAAACCAGCCATGGCTTGTCACGGAAAATGTGAGATGAAAAAGGAAAGCGAAAAGGGAAACTCGCCTTTCAAAATCTTGAAAAGCAGTTTCGAGTTCAATATTCTGCCGACAAAACCTTTGGAAATAAATGTCGAGAAGTTGATGGTTTTTAAAGAATCGAAGCCGGCAAGCGATTATGCACCATTTTTCGTAAATAAAGGTTACTTAAACATTCTTCCACACCCGCCACAAATTTAAATTTTTGATTTGCTCGTTCTGTTCAATTCCTTGGACGGAATGAATCCTGTTTTTTTAAAGACCAAAACTCTTTAAAGTACAACTCCTTTAATATCAAAAATTTAATAAAATGAAATTTTCTATCAAAATATTCATTGCATTTTTTGCAATGGCACTTTTCCTTTCTTCATGCAGAACATCTTCTGACGATCCGGTAACTCCGCCCATAAACGAATTGGATGGTTTGACCAAGATCAAGGAAGTCTCCAACGATACCCACATCATTGAACTGTATTCCGCATCCGGAACCACGAAGCAAGGCTACAACAGCCTGAAATTCAGAATCAAAAACAAATCCACCAACCAATACGAGAAAAACGCCACCGCGACTTGGAATCCTTTGATGCACATGGCTACAATGAATCATTCCTGTCCAAAATCCGACATTAAAAAAGTTTCCGCAGACGGAACTTTGTATGAAGGTTATATCGTTTTTCAAATGGCGGAAAACGCAACGGAATACTGGGATCTAAAAATTGACTATACGATCAACGGGACCGCTTATTCCGTAACCACGGGAGTTTCGGTTCCGCAAGAATCAAAACAGACAGTGAGTTCATTTTTAGGATCAGACAACAGCAGGTATATTGTGGCTTACATAGAACCGAAAAGCCCGAAAGTCGCCGTAAACGATTGGACGGTAGGTGTTTGGAAAATGCAGGACATGATGAATTTTCCTGTGGCAGATGGACTTACTGTAAAACTTGACCCAAGAATGCCGGGAATGGGAAATCACTCCTCGCCAAATAATGTGGACGCCAGACAAACTCAAGCCGGTGGTCTTTATTACGGAAAACTTTCCCTGACCATGACAGGTTACTGGAAACTGAATCTGCAACTGGCAAAAGCTGATGGTACTGTTTTGAAGGGAGAACCCGTCACAGACACCAATCCAGGAAGTACGCTTTACTTTGAAATCGAATTCTAAAAATCTTGGTTAAAAGCAATGTCTGCAAATCAAGGTGGACATTGCTTTTTCATTTAATTCTGAAAAATGAAAAAAACAATAACGCTGTTTTTTCTGATCGTTTCTTGCCTGAACTTTTCTGCTCAGGAAACACAGCACGATTCCCTGAAACACAGCAATATTCAAGAAGTAATCGTCATCGGCACCAAAGAGATCTCACAGAAACAGGCAAAACCGCTAAGTTCCGTGGACGAATATCTGGAGCAATCTTCGAACATCAATATGCTGAAACGCGGAGCTTATGCATGGGAACCGCTCATCAACAATATGCCGACCGAAAGAACTTTGGTCACCATTGACGGGATGCGGATTTTCGGGGCATGCACCGATAAAATGGACCCGGTGACTTCTTACGTCGAAGTTTCCAATCTTTCCAAGGCGGAAATTTCCTCAGGACAAGGTGGTTCGGCTCACGGAAGCACGATCGGAGGTTCAATCGATTTGGTCCGTGAAAAAAGCAGTTGGGGTGACGAAAGATTTCGTGTGGGGATTAATTCCGGTTTTGAAAGCGTGAACAACCAAAAGATTTTTGGGGCAGCGACAAGTTATCGGAATTCCAAATATTATGTGGATTTGAATTTCATGAACCGCGATGCAGATAATTATAAGGCAGGAAACGGTCAGGAAATTCCTTTTTCGCAATTTCGAAAATTTAATATTTCCGGAATTTCCGGAGTGAAAATCGGTGAAAACAAGCTGATTGAAGCTTCTGTGATTTATGATAAAGCCAGCGACGTGGGTTATCCCGCTTTGCCCATGGATGTTTCTCTGGCGGAAGCTCTCATCGGTTCATTGAAATTCCAGATCCTTACCAATGATTTTTTCATCAAAGACTGGGAAACAAAACTTTACTTTAACAATATCACGCACCGAATGGATGATACGAAACGTCCCGAAGTTCCAATCCACATGGATATGCCGGGTTGGAGCAAAACCGCCGGATATTATTCCAAATTCAGAAGTGATTTTGAAAGACACCATCTGAGTTTGAACCTGAACGGATATTACAACCAATCCATTGCAGAAATGACGATGTATCCCACAAATCCCGCTGAATCCCCCATGTTCATGTACACGTGGCCCGATGTGAAAACGCTTTATCAGGGAATTTTCTTCGAAGACCATTTTCAAATGGATGATTTCATGGAGATGAAGTTTACGGCATCTGCAGGATATCATTCCAACAGAATTGACAATGAGTTTGCGCTGAACAGCATGCGGATATTTTATCCCGATATGGACCAGCAAAAAAGCAGGGTGCTGAAAAATTTTTCCGCCAATTTCAGCAGAAATCAATTTGGATTTGAATATGGAATCGGGGTGGGTTACGGAGACAGAGCGCCTTCTGTATCTGAAGGTTACGGATTTTATTTGTTCAACAGTTTTGAAAACTATGACTACATCGGTAATCCATGTCTGAAAAATGAAAACTCATTGGAAGGAAACGCATATATCAGTTTAAAGAAAACCGATTTTTTTGCGAAAATATCTTCCTCCTATTTCCATATTTCGAATTATATCGTGGGAAAAATTCACCCGGATTTTATCCCGATGACCATTGGCGCAAAAGGGGTGAAAGTTTATTCCGCACTAGATTATGCCACGATTTTTAATGTGAGTCTGGATGCAGAAATTAGGATTTTGCCGGAATTGAAATGGAATTCCCAGGTTGTTTACAGCCGCGGAAGGGATTTTGAAGAAGTGAATCTTCCATTTATCAGTCCGTTTTCTTATTTCTCGAAACTTCGTTTTGAAAAAAGCAGGTTCAATGCGGAAGTTTCCGTGAAAGGTAATTTAAAGCATAGCGATTACAGTGAGGTTTATGGGGAAAAACCTGTAGCGGATTTCATTCTGTTCAATGCTAATTTGGGATATCGGTTTGATTTTGGACGCAGCAAAATTTTTACGAAAGTGGGTGCTGAAAATCTGCTGAACCGGAACTACACCACTTATGCCGACTGGAACAATATTCCACGACCAGGAAGGAATTTCTTCGTGAATGTGAATTATAGTTTTTAACTTAGGTATGACTTTTCGCATGACGGGCATGAAATGTTCCAAAAATATTTTTCATTAAATTTGTTAGGTAACAAAATCTTCAGTGCCGGAATTGGATTTTTCGCAAATAGAATGTATTTTGCTGTGTTGGAAAAATTTGTAGGACAAAAAAATCAACTGAAATGAAAAGGAAAGAAATCATAGAACGCATCATTGCCGAACAAAAAAAGACGATTCTGGGTTTGCAGGAAACTACTGAAAATTATCGGGCTGCAGCTGATATGGATGAAGAAAGCACACACGATACCGAAGATTATTCCCACATCAGTCAGGCAAAAGACATGCAGCTCCGCTATGAGCAAATGCTGGCAGAAGCACAGCGAAATCTTGCATTTTTACAGGATGAACATGAAGCCGTTCATGACGAGATTGAATTCGGAACCATTATAGAAACAGATAAAAATTACCTGTTTGTAGGAATTCCGGTTCCCGTTTTCAAGGTGGATGGCAAAGATGTGGTTTCTTTTTCTGACGAGGCACCGATTTTCAAAAAAATTCGGGACAAAAAAGTAGGAGATCATGTGGAAATCGGAAGCAATTCCTATAAGATCATTTCGATTTCCTAATACCCATGCTATTTGTTATTTCTTCTGTAACTTTGGTCACGGTCTTTTTGAGTAATCAAAAGTAACTTTGCCAAAAATATTTCATGGAAATCATAGGTTATCTTTCCGCAATCATCATCGGTCTCGTTATGGGACTTATCGGCGGTGGCGGAAGTATTTTAAGCGTTCCTATTTTCGTGTATGTTTTTGGATTTGATGCGGTTACGGCAACCGCACTTTCGCTTTTTGTGGTGGGAGTTACCAGTATGGTGGGAAGTGTGGGTTTCATCAGGCAGCAATTGGTGGATTTCAGAACGGCGTTTATTTTCGGGATTCCGTCGATTTTGGGAGTGCTTTTTTCCAGGCGGTTGGTCTTGCCGCATTTGCCGCATTATATCATTCACCGATGGGGAATTACGCTGACCAAAGACATGTTCCTGCTGCTTTTGTTTTCCATTTTGATGCTGATTGCCTCTTTCAGAATGATTCGCAAAATTGAGCGGCCAAAAGTCGGGAAAGATGATGACATCAATTACACGATTCTCATCTCACAAGGACTTTTGGTAGGAATCGTCACCGGATTGATCGGAGCAGGAGGTGGATTTTTAATTGTCCCAGCTTTGGTGATGCTGCTTGGTTTGGAGATGAAAAAAGCTGTTGCCACCTCGCTTTTCATTATCGCAATGAATTCTTCGCTGGGTTTTTTGAGCACAATGGGAATGGTGAAGCAGGATTGGAATTTTCTACTGATTTTTAGTGGATTAGCCATAGTGGGAATATTTGTCGGGATCGCCATTTCAAAACGGATGGATGGAACAAAGCTGAAACCCCTTTTCGGATGGATTGTCCTGGGAATGGGAATCTTCATTATCATTAAAGAAATATTTCTTCAATAAAAATTATTAAATATGAAAAAGCTGACATTGCTTTTAGCCGCTTTATTTTTTCTGAATGCCTGTAAAAAAGAGAGTGAAACGAATTCAATTTCCGACCCTAATTCCAAAGAAGTGAGTTTGGTACAGGAAGTCACCAAACTGAAAAATGATAAAGGTGAGGAGGTTTCGGTCACTTATTTTGCGGAAGGCGGCGTGGTAGCTGTAAAAATTCAAAAAACAGGCGACAAGGAACAGAAACTTTCTGCCAAAACGACCAATGCGAAAGGAAATCCAATCTTCACCAATGAAGAGGTGATGTGGGAAATGACGCAGGACGGAAAAGCGGGAAAACTGACCGACAAAGCAGGGAATTCCTCAGAATACAAATAAATCGTTTTTAAAACCTATGCCATTAATTGACTTTTTGGCTTCATATTCAGTTTTGGTATGCTTAATGCCAAAATTTATAATATTCTAAAACCTTATCAAAATGAAAATCGAACAAATATATACCGGCTGTCTCGCTCAGGGAGCATATTATGTAGTTTCAGAAAACGAGGCGTTCATCATCGATCCATTGCGTGAAACCCAACCCTATCTTGATCGGCTTGCCAAAGACGGCGTGAAATTGAAATATATCTTCGAAACCCATTTTCATGCGGATTTTGTTTCCGGACACGTGGATTTGTCAAAGAAAACCGGCGCTCCGATTGTGTACGGACCAACCGCGAATCCGGCGTTTGAAGCCATGATTGCAGAAGACAACCAAATCTTCGAAATCGGAAAAATTAAGCTAAAGGTTTTGCATACTCCTGGACATACCATGGAAAGTTCCACTTATCTCTTAATTGATGAAAATGGAAAAGAAACTGCGATTTTTAGTGGTGACACTTTGTTTTTGGGCGATGTCGGAAGACCGGATCTGGCTCAGAAGGCAACCAATATGACCTCCGAGCAACTTGCGGGAATTTTATACGAAAGCCTTCAGAACAAAATCATGCCGCTTTCCGATGAAATCATGGTGTATCCGGCACATGGAGCGGGTTCCGCCTGTGGAAAGAATATGCAGAAGGAAACCATGGATACTTTGGGAAACCAGAAAAAAACCAATTATGCATTGAACCAACCGGACAAAGAATCCTTTGTAAGAGAGGTTTTGGATGGACTTGCCGCACCGATGGAATATTTCGGGATGAACGTGGCGATGAACAAAGGCGGTTACGAAAGTTTTGAAAACGTGCTGAAAAAAGGGAGCCAGCCCATTTCCCCGGATGATTTTGAAAACGTGGCAGAACAAAGCGGTGCGCTGATTTTAGATACCAGAAATGCCGCAGATTTTTACCGGGGATATATTCCAAACTCGATCAATATTGGGTTGAAGGGGGATTTTGCACCTTGGGTGGGCGCAATGATTGTGGACGTGAAACACCCTATAATTCTGGTTACAGATTTGGGAACCGAGCAAGAGGCCATCACACGATTGGCGAGAGTTGGTTTTGATAATGTGGTGGGCTATTTAGACGGCGGTTTTGAATCCTGGAAAAACTCGGGCAAAGAAATCGATACGGTGAACAGGATTCCTGCAGATGAATTTGCAAAATCATTTAATGAAAATACCAAAGTCATCGACGTGAGAAAAGAATCCGAATTTGCTGCCGAACATGTGAATAATGCGTCTTTCAACACACTCTCCGAAATCAACAACTGGGCGAAAAGTTTGGATAAAAAAGAACATTTCTACATCCATTGTGCAGGAGGGTACAGAAGTATGATTGCGGCAAGTATCTTGAATTCGAGAGGAATAAGAAATTTTTCCGAGATTGAAGGTGGTTTCAAAAAAATTAAGGAAACCGCGGTTCCGAGAACTAATTTTGTCTGTCAAAGTAAATCCTAAAAAAAATGAAAATGAAATTCCTAATATGTATCATGATTGCTGGATTTGTGGCCATTTCCTGTAAAACTGCCGTGAATACCGCAGAAACACCAAGACCAAACATGGTGGAACTGGTCAATAATCCTGAAACCACTTTGGTTGATGTGAGAATACCATCAGAATTTGAAGAGAAAACTGCCAAAAATGCAGTGAATATTCCATTGGCAGAAATAGAAAACAACCTGGATTTTTTCAGGAAACAAAAACAGGTCGTATTGTTTTGCAATCGCGGAAAGCAGGCACAATCCGCTTTGGATATTTTAAAGAAAAATGGAATTGAAAACGTGGTTTCTGCGAAGACTTTGGATAATGTTTCCGCCATTCAAAATAGTAAATAATGAATATTCTAGAAAACATCACCTTCAGTACTGAAAAACCAAATGTGCTCTACCTAAGAAAAAACGAAAAGGTGAAATATTTCGCCATTGCATTGGGAAAAAATGCAGTGTTGAAAAAACATACCGCACCGGTTGTTTCCACCTTAGTCGTTTTGAAGGGCGAAATCAACTTTATCCTTGACGGAAAAGTTCATCACCTGAAACCATTTGATGTTTTTGAAATTCCTTTGGACATTGAGCATGAAGTACACGGACTTTTTGACGAGAATCTTTTTACGGTAAATCAAGAATTTTAATAATGAAAAATTTGATCTTAAAATATAAACTTGGAATCATTGGTATTTTTGTCGGTGGAGTTTTGGGGTACGCATATTACCATTTTATCGGTTGCAACTCCGGAAGCTGCGCGATCACTTCAAAACCGGTTAACTCCTCTGTTTATGGAATGTTGATGGGATTTCTAATGTTTTCTATGTTTGACAAATCCTCAAAATCAAAGAAAGATGTTTGATTTCATCAAAAAACTATTTACCGGAAACACCGTTGATTATAAAGAGTTGGTGAAAAACGGAGCGCAAATCATCGATGTGCGTACCGAGGTGGAATTTGCAAACGGACATATTAAAAATGCAAAGAATATCCCGCTGCAAAAATTAGCTGCAGAAATGAAAAAATTAGATCTGAAGAAACCGATCATCACCTGCTGTGCAAGTGGAATGAGAAGTGCTTCAGCAAAAGGAATTCTGAAACAAAACGGTTTCGAGGCATATAACGGAGGTGGCTGGAATACCCTTCAAAATAAATTGAACAGATGAAAAATGTATTGACAAATTGGGATTTGAGAAGGATCCTCTATTTGGTGGGCGGAATTTTCTTCACGATCGTTGCAATCAAAGACCAAACGTGGTGGATGATTCCTTTTGGGCTGTATTTTGTGGCAATGGCGATCTTTCGGTTTGGTTGTGCGTCGGGAAACTGTGAAATTCCTGCTTCCAAAAAAGAATCAGAAGGTCAAAACTAAAACTTTAGTTTAAAACCTGAACATTAATCTATAAAAACATATCTAAAAGATGAACGATAAATTCAATGAACTGATCCATTCAGAAAGACCTGTCCTCATCGATTTTTTTGCGACTTGGTGCGGTCCGTGCAAAGTGCAGTCTTCCGTTTTAAACACGGTGAAGGACAATGTAGGCGAATTGGCGAGAATCGTAAAAGTGGATGTGGACCAATTCCCGTCGATTGCCGCTCAATACGGAGTTCGGGGAGTCCCGACTTTGGCAGTTTTCAAAAACGGCGATATGCTTTGGAAAGAAAGCGGCGTGCATGATGTGAATACTTTGACGGAACTTTTGAAAAGATTTGCAAACTAGTATTTGATTTCAAATTCATCCCGGTCATCCAAAAACCGGAACCGTTTCCTGAATTCAGATAATTTTTCGCGGTCAAATTCCGCGGAAACGATATTGCCGTCAACTTCGGAAACCATGCTTCCATCGGCAAAAAAGCAATACGAGCTTTCCGGATAGTGAAGATTGTTTCCGTCTGTCCCGATTCTGTTGACCCCGAAAACATAGCACTGGTTTTCAATCGCCCTGGCTTTCAATAAAGTCTTCCATGCATCGATTCTTGTTTCCGGCCAATTCGCAACATAAAAAATAGCGTCGTAATCCCCATTGTTTCGAACAAAAACCGGAAATCTTAAATCGTAACAAACCTGCAGCAGAATCTTCCAACCTTTGAAATCTACGATGATTCTTTCATTTCCCGGCGAATAAACTTTATCTTCTCCCGAATAGGAGAACAGGTGTCTTTTATCGTAATGAGCGGTTTCCCCATCTGGAGTTACGAAATAAAGGCGGTTGTGGTATTTCTCGTTTTCCGCAATCGAGGCACTTCCGCAGATTGCAGTATTTCTGGCTTTGGCATATTTTTTCAGCCAACTTAGGCTTTCTTCATTCCGGTCGGCTATTTCTTCCGGCTCCATGGAAAATCCTGTGGAGAACATTTCGGGCAAAAGAAAAATTTCTGCTGAAATATTTTCTAATTTTTTTTCTAAAAGATTAAAATTAGCCACCTTGTCTTTCCAAATGATGTCTAAATTTAATGCCGTTATTTTTAAACGCTTCATATTTTGATTCTAAAAAATATCCTTAAATATACGAAATTCCCTAAAACTTTCTTAAACACATACTAATTTTGGCTTTGTTTTTGATAGCAGCAAGGTATAACATTAAATTATAAAATTATGAAAAAGTTGGTATTTGCTTGCGCAATGCTTTTTTTAGGACAGTCTGCGTTTGCACAAGCTTGGAACGGAAAAGGGGACCAGAAAATTCAGGTCGGATTCAATGGATGGGGATATGGAACCGGCATTACTGCAACTTATGATTATGGTTTGGGAAATATAGTTTCTTTGGGTGCAGGTGCTAATTTCTTCTTTAACCATAACAATGATAAGTATGCGAATGATGATTTCGGAGTTTTCGGACGTGTAAATTTCCACTTGCAGGAACCACTCGGAATGCCTGAAAAATGGGATATTTATCCTGGAATCGACTTGGGATTGCTTGGTAAAAGCGGAACCTATTTCGGGGCACACGTAGGAGTTAGGTATTTCTTCAACAAAAATGTGGGTATCTATGGAGAATTCGGAAACAATGGTTCTTTAGGGGTGTCATTTAACTTGTAAGAAGATTCTATATCAGACAAAAGGTTCTCGAAATGAGGACCTTTTTTATTTGGCACGGTTTTGATAATTCGTATCTTCGCAAATCGAAATTTTAATACATTTTAATGGAAATCACCTTAAAAATACTGCAATTTATTCTCAGCATATCTATCCTTGTATTTCTCCACGAACTGGGACATTTCATACCCGCCAAATGGTTTAAAACCAGAGCTGAAAAGTTTTTTCTTTTCTTCGATCCTTGGTTTTCACTTTTCGCAATGAAAAAAATCAATGGGAAATGGCAATACAAATTCCTTTCTAGAAATTTGCCGGACACCCAAATCGTGGAAGCAAATGGAGAGCAAAAAGAGGTTCCAATTGATTTGGACCAGCTTCCGGATGATGATTGGAGAAAACACCCCGAAGCAACCAAATGGGGAATCGGCTGGTTACCCATGGGAGGTTATGTGAAAATCGCGGGAATGGTGGACGAAAGTATGGACACCGAGCAACTGAAGAAACCTGCTCAAGCATGGGAATTCAGAAGCAAACCGGCGTGGCAGAGATTGATCATCATGTTGGGCGGAGTTACCGTGAATTTCTTTTTGGCTTGGTTTATTTACTCTTGGCTCTCCTATGCTAAAGGGGAAACCGTTTTCGATACAGGGAAATCTGACATCGCCATGAATTATGGGGCGCCTGCAAAAAAGATGGGTTTTGAAGACGGGGACAAAATCTTGAAAGTGGACGGGAAAACTCAAACCAATCTCGATAAATTAACGCTGGACGTACTATTAAGCGACCATATCACGGTTTTGAGAAACGGGAAGGAAGTTACCTTCCATACGAGTGATGACGGAAAGGCGATGGTTTTTCAGGACAATGCAATGAAGAGTTTCCTTTCGCCAAGAATTTCACCTGTAGTAGATACTTTGACATCGAAAACAGCTGTTGACGCCGGGTTAAAAATTGGGGACCGCATCCTAAGTGTGGAAGACCAGCAGGTGAAATATTACGACGAAGTTCCAGTGTTGCTAAATCCACTGGCAGGAAAAGTTGCCAAAATCACAGTGGACCGAAACGGGAACACCGTTCCCTTGGCAATTCCCGTTGATGCGGAAGGTAAAATTGGTTTCGGATCTTTCAAACAAGTTCAAAAATTCATCTCACAAAAGAATTTTACGTTTGCACAGGCGGTTGGACGGGGTTTTACCAGATCGATTGAAGTGCTGACTTACCAAATCAAACAGTTTAAACTTGTTTTCAATAAGAAAGTGCAGGGATATAAAAAAGTTTCGGGACCCATTGGAATTATCAACCAAATGCCGATTGCGAAGGACCAAGCTGGAAATGTGTCAATCGACTGGACTTTTTTCTGGGGGTTCACCGCGATGTTTTCGGTTTGGCTGGCTTTTCTGAACCTGATCCCAATTCCGGGGTTAGACGGAGGTCACGTGGTATTCACGCTTTGGGAAATGGTTACCGGAAAACCGGTTCCTCAAAAAGTTTTGGAAAATGCGCAGATGATTGGGGTGGTTTTTCTGCTCGGATTAATGGTTCTGATCTTTGGAAACGACATCTTCAAGTGGATTACGGGAAGTTTTTGATAATTTTCGAGAAAATATTTTGGCAGAAATAAAAAAGTTTTTATATTTGCACACGCTAAAAGCGAAGGCAAAATTCCTCCTTAGCTCAGTCGGTTAGAGTCCCGAAACTTCGGGATTAATCAGAGGGTAAAGTGAGAGGTTGAAATAAAAAGAATATTCCTCCTTAGCTCAGTCGGTTAGAGCATCTGACTGTTAATCAGAGGGTCCTTGGTTCGAGCCCAAGAGGAGGAGCAAAACCATCAGAGAAATCTGGTGGTTTTTTTGTTATGAAATACTTCATTTACATATTGTTTTCGGAGTCTTCAATGATTTATTATGTCGGTTATACCACCGATGTTTCAAATCGCTTTGTGCAGCACAACGAAATTTCCTTGAATTCATTTACGTCGAAACACCGGCCGTGGAAATTGGTGGCAGCTTTTGAAGTGTTGGGAGACGAATCCGAAGCGATGAGGATTGAGAGATTCATAAAGAAGCAGAAATCATCGAAATTTATCGAGAAGATCATTGATTCGAATACTGAATTAACCGGAGTTTTGTCGAAGTTGGTTAGAGTCCCGAGTATTCGGGATTAATCAGAGGGTCTCCCGAAGTTTCGGGACTCCAAGAGGAGGAGCAAAACCATCAGAGAAATCTGGTGGTTTTTTTGTTATGAAATACTTCATTTACATTTTGTTTTCGGAGTCTTCAATGATTTATTATGTCGGTTATACCACCGATGTTTCAAATCGCTTTGTGCAACACAACGAAATTTCCGTGAATTCATTTACGTCGAAACACCGGCCGTGGAAATTGGTGGCAGCTTTTGAAGTGTTGGGAGACGAATCCGAAGCGATGAGGATTGAGAGATTCATAAAGAAGCAGAAATCATCGAAATTTATCGAGAAGATTATTGATTCGAATACTGAATTAACCGGAGTTTTGTCGAAGTTGGTTAGAGTCCCGAGTATTCGGGATTAATCAGAGGGTCTCCCGAAGTTTCGGGACTCCAAGAGGAGGAGCAAAACCATCAGAGAAATCTGGTGGTTTTTTTTTTTTGTTTTTATTCCTAATATGAAGAAATGTGCTGATTTGCAGAAAAGATTTATTGTTCCACGAAATCTTTTTATATTTATGACTTCGATTTCAAACCATTTAAATCTAAAAGATGAGGTCAAAAATCTATCTGTTTGTTGCAGCCTTAATTTCAATTTCTTTTTACGCTCAGGAGATCTACGAAAGTTATCCGGAAAAGCAAAATTTCTATACGGGAGGAAGGGTGCAGTTTTATAAAGATTTCCAGAAAATATTGGTCGAAAAAAACATGAAACCCTGTGAAAACAGATATGAGAATTACTCCATGGGAATCGTGGTGTATCCGGACCGCTCCATAAAATATGTGAAATCCGCTGATGAAAAAGAAATGCAGGAGTTCAAATGTACATTTGATTTGACCAGAGAGGTTTTGAAATATTTAGATGGGTGGGTTCCCGCAGAAGTAGATGGTAAGAAGGTTGCGGCAATCACTAATGTACTCATTATTCCGCATGATCTTTTTGGTGATTTGAAGCCCAATTATGATCCACTTGAAGAGGAAGCAGTCGCGGTCTATGATGGTGGGATCAATAAATTTCGGAACAAGGTTTTTCAAAACATCGATCTAAACAGGTTTACTTTTAAGGGAACTTTCAGGTTGCAGGTGACTTTCATTGTGGAGCGGGACGGCACGATGAGCAATGTGAAACTCGCAGAATCCAGTGGATTAAAGGAATTTGATGACATGGTGCTTCGTGGAGTTTCAACCATCAAAGGCAAATGGCAGCCAGCCAGAATCAGTAATATTCCTGTGCGTTCCCATTACAGATTGCCTCTGGCTTTTACCATGGAATAAAGTTTAATTTTTATGAAAAGAATCTGCCTTTTACTATTCGTTTTTTCAAGTTTGCTGCGTGCGCAAAATGATGTCTTGGATGGCTATCCTTCCGGACAATATTTCTATGAAAAAGGAGAATTGAATTTTCTAAAAGATATGCAAAATGCAGCTTTAGAAAACAATAGCAAACCCTGTGAAAATAGGAATGAGGAGTATTTGATGAGGTGGATCGTATTTCCAGATAGCACGATTAGTTTCATCAAGGACATGGATTCTGTGAATATTGCCAAGAATAAATGTGCTTTTGACTTCTCCAGAGAAATCTTCAAATATTTGGAGGGTTGGAAACCCGTGGTTCATCAGGGGAAATCCTATTCCGCAATTGCCGAATATATGATCAGACCCAATGAGATTTTCATGTACAAAATAGATTCTTCACTGAAGACAGAATTCCAAAGACCAGAATATAGAGGAGGTGAAACCGCATTTAAGATTCAGCTAGACAAAGTTTTGATTCCAATTTTTGATAATTATCGACTAGAAATGGGAAACACCTCAGTTTCCGTTTCCTTTATCATTGCGAAAGATGGCAATATGAAAGATATTCAAATTAATCATCCGGTCTTTTTTAGGATAAAGGATGATGTCCTTAATGCGTTCAGATCCTTTAAGAAATGGAAACCCGCGATGCGAAACGGTGTCCCATACGATTTTAGGTATACCGTGCATTTAAATTTCGTGTTATAATTTTATCAATTAAGGTTAATCTCATTCTTGAAACCATGAAGTTTATTCCATTATTTTTATTTTTTGCCTTCTCATTTAACGCCCAAGTTTTAGAAAATTACCCGGATTTTCAGACACCTTATATCGGCGGCTATCAGGCATACTACAAGGATTTCCATGATATCGTCAAAGAGAAAAATCTGCAGCCGTGTTCCAATCCAAACGAAATTTACCTGTTCACGGTTCTGGTTACGGAGGATGGCTCGCTACAGTTCATCAAAGACCTGAACGAAAAAAATGTGAATAACAACAAATGCGCGTACCAACTCGCAAGAGAGGTGGCAAAATACCAGAACAACTGGAATCCCGCAGTGGTTGACAGAATAAAGAAATCGGCAGTGGCGAGGTTTATCATTTATCCTGCAGATCTTTTCGAGAATTACACGGAAGGTTACGTTCCAAATTATACACCTCCGATTTATTATGACAAGAAAACTGGGGAAAGAAGAAATTTTTCAAAAGATTTTGTGATGAAATTCGACAAGAAGCGTTTCAACTGGTATGACCTTTTTTTAATTATGGCGGAATTTACCGTGACTACCGAAGGAAAGGTGAAAGACATCGTGATTACCAAATCATCCGGAGTGGAGCAGTTTGATAAGGAAATCAAGAACACGATCAACATCCTCTCAAAAACCTGGAAACCAGCCACCATTAATGGAAATCCAATTGAAGACCGTTACAGCTTTGCCATAAAGGGGATCACAGAAGTGGAGTATAATTAATGCCTTTTTTTAAAAATAATTCTATGTCAATCGACTTTATCCGAAATAGGAAAGTTAATCTTTTCCTCTGCTAAAATAAAGGATAAATGGATCTTGCCAAAAGATTATGATTCTCGCACGGAGCTGTTTCGATATCATTTACCGCTTAATTTTGAATCCCATTAATCTGCCATTCTGTCACAAAAAACCTTATCTTTGCACCCTAACTTTAGGTTTGAACCTATTTAAGGTAGTTTGAAATCGTTAACCGGTTTCAAATCCCATCAAACCTTCTCAAAATATAGTCAAAGTGCAAGAAAAATACATAGACGAAACCAAACAGGGTGAAGCACTCGCAATCGCTGAGAAACCCCAAAATACCAAAAAACTTTTTCTGGAAAGTTATGGTTGCCAAATGAACTTCTCTGACTCAGAGATTGTTGCATCCATTTTGAGCGATATTGGTTACAACACCACCACCAATCAGGAAGAGGCAGATTTGATTTTACTCAATACCTGCTCCGTGCGTGAAAAGGCGGAACAAACCGTCAGAATGAGGCTTTCCCAATTTAAGAATCAGAAAAAAACCAACCCGAATCTTACAGTCGGTGTTCTAGGTTGTATGGCGGAACGGCTGAAAACCAAATTCCTGGAAGAGGAACATCTGGTGGATTTGGTGGTCGGTCCCGACGCGTACCGGGATTTGCCGAACCTTTTGAAGCAAACAGATGACGGAAGAGATGCGATCAATGTAATCCTCTCGAAGGAAGAAACTTATGCAGACATCAATCCGGTCCGTCTTGGTGGAAGCGGGGTCACCGCATTCGTCACGATTACGCGCGGTTGCGACAATATGTGTACTTTCTGCGTGGTTCCGTTCACACGCGGTCGGGAGCGAAGCCGCGATCCACATTCGATTATTGAGGAATGTAAAGAGCTGTGGAACAATGGCTACAAGGAAATCACCCTCCTCGGTCAAAACGTGGATTCTTACCTTTGGTATGGAGGCGGTCCGAAAAAAGATTTCGCGAAGGCGTCAGAAATGCAGCAACTTACTGCGGTGAGATTTGCCAAACTTTTGGAGATGGTCGCAGAAGCCGTTCCGGAAATGAGAATCCGTTTCTCTACCTCAAATCCGCACGATATGACGACCGACGTTTTCGAGGTAATGGCGAAATACGACAACATCTGCAAATACATCCACCTTCCCGTGCAAAGCGGAAGCAACAGAATATTGGAATTGATGAATCGCCAACATACCCGCGAAGACTATTTGGCTTTAATTAAAAAGGCAAAAGAAATCGTTCCGGAAATCTCATTCTCGCAAGATATGATTGTGGGATTCTGTACCGAGACCGAAGAAGACCACCAAATGACTTTAAGCTTGATGCGCGAAGTGGAATACGATTACGGATATATGTTCGCATACTCGGAAAGACCCGGAACTCCGGCCCATAAGCGATTGGAGGACGATATTCCGGCCGACGTGAAACAAAGAAGGTTAACGGAAGTAATCGCGCTTCAAGGTGAACTTTCCCGAAAAAGGATGCAAAGCTATGTCGGAAGAACGCACGAAATCCTCATCGAAGGAACTTCCAAAAAAAACGAAAACCAGTGGAAAGGACGGAATTCCCAGAACGCAGTTTGTGTTTTCGATAAAATCGAAGGCCAAAAATTAGGAGATACAGTCACCGTTTTTGTTTATGATAATACTCAGGGAACGCTTTTGGGGAGAGTGATTTAGATGCTATTCCAGAGAGGTTAATGGTTAATTTGCCATCAATAAAATCGCCACACTTTTCCGGACCTCTTCAAAACTTGGAGCTTATTTCGGAGAAAGTAGATGGCAGAAGAGCAGCAGAAATTTCCACTTAAAATTTTGGCTTTCAGAATTCCGTTCGGTCGGTTTTTGCAAAGTGGGAATATTATCAAAATAACCATCTGAAATCTGACGACAGCATCAGAAAATTAAGATTTGAATATGACATTTTGGACTTTCGAAAATCTTTGGATTTCCTTTTGATGTTGCCAAAGCCATGATCTTAAAAACCGTTTGAACTGAAATATGCAAGTTTGAACCTTTGAACTAAAAAAAATGACAGAACTACAATCCATAAAAACCCGTTTCGGAATTATCGGGAATTTTCCCGCACTGAACCGAGCTTTGGAAAAATCCATACAAGTTGCTCCGACCGACATTACCGTTTTGGTCATCGGCGAATCCGGAACCGGGAAAGAATTTATCCCGAAAATCATCCATGCGGAATCCCGAAGAAAACATCAACCTTACATCGTGGTGAACTGTGGCGCAATTCCCGAAGGAACGATAGATTCCGAGCTTTTTGGCCACGAAAAAGGTGCGTTTACCGGTGCTACTTCTACCAGAAAAGGGTATTTTGAAGTAGCAGACGGAGGAACTATTTTTTTGGATGAAGTGGGCGAACTGCCTTTGCAGACGCAGGTTCGGTTGCTCCGGGTTTTAGAAAGCGGCGAATTCATGAAAGTCGGCTCCTCGCAAATCCAGAAAACCAATGTGCGGATTGTGGCGGCCACCAACGTCAATATGTTGAACGCCATCAATGACGGAAGATTTCGGGAGGATTTGTACTACCGACTCAATACCGTGCAAATCGATATGCCGCCATTAAGGGAAAGAAAAGGAGACATCCATCTTCTCTTCAGAAAATTTGCAATCGATTTTGCCGAAAAATACAGGATGCCGGAGTTGGAACTGACCGATGACGCGGTGAATTATCTGGAGCAATATCCATTTCCCGGAAACGTTCGCCAGTTGAGAAATTTGGTGGAACAAATGACCGTGGTGGAACAAAACCGAAGCATCAATTCGGTGAAATTGGCAGAATATATCCCGATGCAGGCGAATCTTCCGGCAGTGGTGAACAAAGCTGCGGGAGTTTCGACAAGCGAATTCCACAATGAAAGAGAAATCATGTACAAGATTCTTTTCGATATGAGAAACGACTTAAATGATTTAAAATCCTTAACTTCGGAATTGATAAAAAATAGAGGAAACAGTGATTTTAGCAATCAGGAAAAGAATCTGATCAACAGGGTTTTCACGTCTGAAAATCCGGTTCAGAATCCAAACTCGCTGTTGTATTTTGAAAACAACCCATCCCATCAGATCCATCATCCGACTTTTGTCCATGAGAAGGATCCAGACTATGAAGATGTGGAAGACATCGAAATTGAAGATGCAAAATCAGATTCACTTTCGCTTCAAAATAATGAGCGCGAGTTGATTGTAAAAGCGTTGGAAAAACACCGTGGAAGAAGAAACAAAGCCGCCGATGAGTTGGGAATTTCCCAAAGAACACTTTACAGGAAAATTAAACAATATAACCTCGAAGATTAGGATGTCCCAAAATTCAAAATTTAAAATCCAAAATATCAGATTTCTAAAAATTTGGTTCATTGCCACTGGGCTTTTTTTGCTTGGTTCCTGTTATTCCTTTACCGGATCCTCTCTGAGTCCTGAAACCAAAACGATTCAGATCAATGACTTTCTCAATAATGCCGCATTGGTGAATCCAAGTTTGGCACAGCAATTTTCGATCGACATCCAAAACCGGTTTTTGCAGCGAACGACCTTAAAAGGAACAAAAAATAATCCCGATATCCTGATCGAAGGAGAAATCGTGGATTATAATCCTTCTTCGCCAACCACGATTTCCAGCGGGGTAAACGCTCCCGGAGGAATTATTCAGGCGGCACAAAACAAAATGACCATTACCGTGAAAGTGCACTATGAAAACAAAATTGAACCCAATAAAAGTTTTGACAGAACCTATTCTGATGAAGCAGTTTTCAGCAGCGATTTGGACATCAACACCATCGAAGCGACCCAAGTCAAGATTGTGAACGAAAGGATCATCAACAAGATTTTTAATGATATTGTAGCCAACTGGTAAAATGAACGCAAGAGTTTTAGAGTTAATAAAAAACCCCGAATTGTTTCAGCCAAAAGACTTGGAACTGCTGACTCATGAAATTGAAAAACAGCCCTATATCCAAAGTTTACGGGCGTTGCAACTTTATGGAACCCATCTTTTTGACGCTGGAAGCTACAATGAAAAACTTTCCAGAACAGCCGCTTACACTACCGATAAAAAGATTCTCTATCGGCTGATCAACAAAAAAAATGAACCGAAATCGGAATCCAGTCCAAATGTGGAAACGGTTTCATCTGAAACATCTGAAAAACAGAAACTAAAGTCCAGTGAAATAAAAGCTGATTTCTCGGAATCTGCAGATGCGGAAAACTTCAGCAAAGTAGAAATTATCGATGAAGATCGCATTTCAGCGGAAGCACCATTGATTGAGGAACCTTCTATGGTGAGTTTCCAGGAAACTCCGGAGTTTTTGCCGGAAATTGAAGCTTCGGAAAACTCGGAGGTGCAAAATTTTGAAGGGCATCAATTCAAAGAAACAGAAGATGCCGAAACATTCGCCACAGAAACAGAAATTGACGAAAAAAAGCTCCCGCAGGAAATTGAAATCATTGAAAACCCTGCACAATTGAGTTTTTCGGGGACGGATGAATTTTTGTCTTCGGTAAAAATTCCGCCCGGAAATCCGGTAGTGGAACATTTTGAAAAGCCAAAATCTCCCCCGAATAAACACGAAATTGAAATGCAGCGCCTGATTGCAGAGGTAGAGGCAAAAATGAAATCCGCTCAAAAAGATCGAAAACCTAGCGCTCAAAAAGAGGAAGTGGAAGATCAAAATTTCGACGTGAACTTTGCACGAACGGAATCTTTCTTCGTTGAAAATGTGGACGAAAAAGAAAATGCTGAAGCACTCCCGCAAGAAGTAGAGGTTCTTGAAACTCAAAACTCCAATGAAGCTGAAAAAGTTGAAAATTCAACAAAAATTGAAGAATTTGAACAAAAATTGGTTGAAATCGAAGAGGAAACGCTAGAAAGCAGTGAAATTCCATTTCAATCGGCATCCAAAGAATGGAAACCTATGTCGTTTTCGGGAAACATTCCAGATTCCTTAATCTTGGAAAAAGAGCATGTTGAACCACAAAAACCGGAGCTCGTGGAATCAAAACCTGCGGATTCGGCTGAAGAATCTTTAACCGAGAAGGTTGATTTACCGGTAATAAATGCTTCTTTTTTTGGCGAAAATGTAGCACCCATTGAAACTGATGTAAAGGAAGTTTCGGAGCAGAGTAATATCCCTGTTTTCATCAATACTTGGCAAAATTGGCTGAAAATTGACAGAAATCAATCAAAACCTGAAGAAAAGCCATCGATTTCGATAACGGAGATCAAAAATAAAGTCATCGATAATTTCATTGAAAAAGAGCCCAAAATTTCTAGACTCAAAGAAGATTCAAATTTTGTGGTAAAAGAGAAAAGCGATGACATTTCCCATTTGATGACCGAAACATTGGCGCAACTTTATACTGAACAGAAACTGTATTCCAAAGCGGTAAAAGCTTACGAAATCCTCTCCAACAAATTCCCGGAAAAGAAATCTTATTTCGAAGATAAAATAAAGGAAATCAAGGAATTGAGACAAAATAAATAAAATGAAAATGGATGTGACCATCATTTTGGGAATTATTCTCCTTGGTTTATTGGCCGGTTATCTAAGTGGACTGGTCGGAATCGGTGGCGGAATTGTGATGGTTCCGGTTTTGGTTTTGCTCTTCGGTTTCACCCAACACAAAGCGCAGGGAACTACGCTCGCTTTACTGATGATTCCTGTGGGGATTTTCGGGGTGATGAATTATTATAAAACAGGAAATGTTGATGTCAAAACCGCGCTCCTTCTTTGCTGCGGCTTCGTTCTCGGAAGTTATCTCGGCAGCAAAACGGCGATTACTTTGTCTCAGGAAACATTGAGGAAGGTATTTGCAATCTTAATGTTTGTAGTGGCCGTGAAGATGTTTTTTCAGAAGTAGATCTTGCTATTGTTCAAACAATCTCTTTTAAAGTCAGTTAGAAGGGATTTTTTGAGTTGATTTTATTCCAGATGTTTCCGCTCCACTGCTTCCACATCAATCGTCTTCTCTGGTTTGTCCGAATTGAAATTTCGGAATTTCCTCCAGATTTTTCTGCCTAAAATTAATACCACAATAATCAGGATTACTGCACAGATAAAAGCAATGATCGGAGCAGCCATCGCCAAAAAAGTCATGATTCCGGCTCCTGCAGTTTCGGTAGTTGCAACCACGGAATTTCCTAAACCACCCGTGGTGGCAGTAGACGCGGCGCGTGTTCCGGCAAAACCCGAACTGATCGCGGCTGCAGTTCCTCCACCGGCAATTAAAGCTAAAGCCCACTGCGGAAATGTGCCGATGTCTGCAAACTGGCTTGCAAACAAAACAGAACCTGCAATAGTGGCGAGCGGAACTGACATGGTGTCCAGAAGATGGTCCACAAACGGAATGTAATAAGCCAGTATTTCAACAATGGTTGCAATTCCGGTCGTGATCAAAGTTGGCAAACCGGCTAACCACTGGAAGTTCTCGTTCATCGGAATCCAACCCATGTAAGAAGCCAAACTCACGGCAAACATCGGAAGGAAAACCCGGAAGCCAGTTGCTGCAGCTAATCCAACTCCAATAAAGGCGCTTAAAATATAAGGTAAGTAGGGAATGTGGTCCGGCATTTTTCAATGATTAAGGTTGGAGGATGATTGGTTGAAAATTCATTCAAAATCAATCCTTTCAGCGATGTGAAAATGAGTTTGAATGAATTTTATTCAACCAAATTTACAAAAAGTGCGCAATATTTTGGATTTTATTTTTTTGATTCACAAAGTTTTACGAATTCCTGTTCTACTTCAGAATAGTGGCGAGGAATTTCTTTGGAAACCCAGAAGAGCATCGATATAGATTGTGTTCCAAATTTTGGGATGAAAATACTTTTGTTCAAACGGTAAGATTCGCGTAAGAGTCTTTTGATTCTGTTCCTGTCAACCGCTTTCTTGAAATATTTTTTTGATACCGAAACGCCCACTTTCTGATTTTTCAGTTCAAAATTCTCTTGTGGTTTTTGTTCCAAATTCATAGAAATAATCCGCAGATTCCCACAAGAATGCCACTTGCCCTTCGCGAAAAGCAAATCGATTTCGCTCTTTTTCTTGAGCTTTTCTTTTTTTGGATATTTCTGGTTCAGAATAACGGTTATTTTTCTTGTAATTTACTGATTAAATAGTTTACCACTTCTGCAGCCGCGTATAATCCGAAGACAGCCGGAATATAGCTGATTGTGCCATAAAAAGACTTCTTGAAATTACTTCCGTCCGTCATTTTCAAGCTTTCTTCATTTTGGATTTCATTGGAAAAAACACAGCGGAAACCCTTATTGATCCCTTCTTTCTTCAGCCGCTTTCTCACCTGTTTTGCCAAAAAGCAATTATGCGTTTTACTGATGTCTCGAACCATCACTTTAGACGGATCGATTTTTCCGCCGGCTCCCATGCAGCTTACGATTTTGATTTTTTTTCTCCTGGCGGCTTTGATTAAAGCTATTTTTGGCGAAACACTGTCAATGCAGTCTAGAACATAATCGAATTTTTGCGAATTCAGAATTTCCTCCATGTTTTCCGGGTTCAGGAATTCGTCCAGTTTTTGAAGTTCCAAATCCGGATTGATGTCCAGCAGTCGATCGGACATGATTTCGGTTTTCAGTTTTCCCACTGTGGAATGAAGTGCCGGAAGCTGTCGATTGATATTGGACAAATCTACCGCATCACCATCAACAATAGTCATTTTTCCAATTCCGGCTCTAGCCAAAAATTCTGCCGCAAAAGATCCAACTCCGCCTAAACCAACGACCAAAACATTGGAGTTTCGGAGTTTTTCAAGATTGTTTTCTTTAATCAGCAGTTCGGTTCTTTCAAGCCAGTTTTTCTTCATTTTCGGCAATAATATTTAAAAAGCGAAGGTTTTCGGTGATTTTCAGTCTAAATTCTTGCAAATTCAAGTTTTTCAATTCGGCCACTTTTTCATACAAATCTTTCAGTTCAAAATCAGCAGAATCAGTTTCTAGGAAAATTTTTTCAATCGGGAAATCCTTCAGAAAATCCTGCAAATTTACGTTATGCAAAACAGATTTTCCAAAACTCAGGAAAAAATCGTGCTGAAGCAGATCATCGCCTATTGTTTTTCGCTTGTTGAAACCGTGCACAATCATTGGGACTTTTGATTTTTTCTTGAAATGGATCAGCTGCGAAAATCTTTTCACACAATGAATAATGATCGGTTTTCCGATTGCGTTGGCAATTGCGATTTGTCTTTCAAAAACAGATTCCTGTAATTTTTCTTCCACATCAATTAGCCCGTCCAACCCACATTCTCCGATGGCGACGCAGTTTTTCTGTTTAGAGATTTCATTAAGCCAAGAAAACTGTTCTTCTATATTCTCTGAAATTGAATCGGGATGAATACCCGCGGAAAAGAAATGATCTGGAACGGCTTCGCCAAACCTCAGATTGTAGATTCCAAATTTATTTTCTGGTTGATGATGATGAAAATCGAAAAAATTCATCTTCAAAAATAATTAATTCGAAATTGAAAATAATTAAACATTCGTTTTAAAATCTGTTAATTATTTCTTAACTTTATCAAAAAATAAGAGCAGCGATGAAAAGGAAATTTACAGAAAAACAGATGCATATCTTGGATGTAGCGGAAAAGCTCATTGCAAAGAAAGGTTTTGATGGGACTTCCGTGCGAGATATTTCCAACCAGGCGAAAATCAATGTAGCCATGATTTCTTATTATTTTGGCTCTAAAGAAAAGATGATGGCGTATCTCTACCGCTACCGAATCCAAAAAACGAGGGAAAGTTTTGCCGAGTTTGCAGAAGTTATTCGGGATGGCAAGCCGGAGATGCAGATGAAGGAACTGGTGAAATATGTCGTGAGCCAATTGTTTAAGTTCAATTACTTTCATGGTTTCGTCACACAGGAGATGCGCCATGACGACAGTTTGAAGCAGGACATGATGGAGTTTTATACCACCTTTGCTACTAAAATGGAAGAGGTGATTAAAAAGGGAATTGCAAGCGGAGTTTTCTCCAACGCGCCAAAGCCGGAAGATCTTTTGTCCACCATTATCGGGACTTCTCTGTTTGTCATTAGAAATAAGAATTTTTTCAGCCACTACGTTGCCGGAAAAGACGAAAATTATCTGGAGGAAGCAGAGAAGAAAGTACTTGCAAATCTTTTGGTAACGGTTTTTTCTGTGCTTGGATTTCAGCCTCATTAATATTTAGTTAAATAATCATAAATAAAGGCGGATTGGCAAAAAAATTATATTTTTGCAAACTGAACCGCAGAGATTGCTCTGCTTTTACCGATTTATGAAAAAGATACTGTTTGTTCTACTGTCTATATTCCTGTTTTCCGGTTGTCAATCGCTTCAAGACAAAGCGATGAAAAGTGCTGATAAAGACTTCATCCTGAAGGTGGCCAATGAAAAATTCGAAAAGAAGAAGTGGCGGGATGCGATTACGCTTTATGAAAGGCTTTCAAACCTAGTAGCCGGAACAGATGATGCTCCAAACGTGGTTTACAATTCTGCGTATGCCAATTACTATGACAAAAACTACAAATTGGCAGGACATCAGTTCAAAAATTTTTCGGTGACTTTCCCACAAGACAGCCGAGTGGAAGAAGCAGCCTACATGTCTGCACTGTGCTATTACCAAGGATCCATGGATTATAACCTGGATCAAACCAGCACGAACTCCGCAATCAATGAGCTGCAAAACTTTATCAATACCTATCCGAATTCTGAAAGGAGCAAAAACATCAATGAACTGATTGACGAGCTGAGCTACAAACTCGAATTTAAAGCTTATGAAAATGCACGTCAGTACTACAAAATGGCTGATTACAGAGCGGCAAGCGTAGCGCTGGAAAATGTTTTGGAAGATTTTCCGAGCACGAAATTGAGACCCAAAATTTATGATTTCATTTTGAAGTCAAAATACGAGCTTGCAGTGAATTCCGTGTATGACCTGAAAAAAGACCGTATAGAGAGCGCATTGGCTTTTACGAAGCAGGTTGAAAGAGAAGTTCCAAATTCTGAAAACGCAAAAACGGCTGCCGATTTGCAAGCAAAGCTTCTAAAGGAAAAAGAAAACTTCTTGGTCTTGGAGAAAAAAGTGGAGGCCAGAAAACAGGAACTCCTGGAAAAACAGAAAGAGGCCGAATTGAAACAGCATTATGAGAAGGAAAAGGAAATTGCGGAGAAATTAAAAGCAGACAGCCTGAAACTGACTCGCCCGTAACTTTCTTACCAAAAAAATAAAGTGTATATTTGCACACTCAAAACTTAACAAAGAACTGAAAATGAGCGTAAAAGATTCTAAAGCCGAATTAACCACCATCACTTATGACCGAGACAAAATCGAAGAAAAAGTGGATTCAATCTATGAAGCCATTGTGATTATGGGTAAAAGAGCGGAGCAGATCAATGCAGAGATCCGTGCTGAGCTTCATAATAAACTGGACGAATTTGCAGTTCACAATTCTACGTTGGAAGAGGTTTTTGAAAACAGAGAGCAAATCGAGATTTCAAAACATTACGAAAAACTTCCAAAACCTACATCGATCGCTATTCAGGAATGGCTTGATGACGAAATCTATTTCAGAAACACAAATGCTGAATCAGAAAATTAATTATTTATTTTCTTAATTATTAAAAAAGTCTCAGGAATACTTTCTGGGACTTTTTCGTTGCTGCGGAATTCGGGCATTTCTAAAAATTTAAGTAAATTCGTTTCGCCTAAAAAATCATCCAATGACACTTCAGGGAAAAAGAATCATCATCTGCATTTCCGGTGGAATCGCTGCATACAAAATCAATTTCCTGATCAGGGATCTGATTAAAAAAGGAGCAGAAGTTCAAGTCCTCATGACGCCTTCTGCAACAGATTTCATCTCTAAATTGACGCTTTCCACACTTTCGAAGAAACCGGTTTTTTCAGATTTTTATTCCGAAAACGGAACCTGGAATAATCATGTGGAATTGGCACTTTGGGCAGACTTGATCCTAATGGCGCCTTGCACTGCAAATACTTTGGCAAAAATGGTTCACGGACTGTGCGACAATTTGGTTTTGGCGACCTATATGTCTGCAAAATGTCCAGTGTTGATCGCACCTGCGATGGATTTGGATATGTATCAACATCCATCCACGAAACAGAATTTGGAGCTAGCCGAAGATTTCGGCCATTTCATCATTCCTGCAGAAACGGGCGAACTCGCAAGTGGACTCGTCGGACAGGGAAGAATGGCAGAACCGGAAACCATTTTAAATCATATTGAGACATTTTTTAGTTCAAATAAGCATCGCAAAACACTTGAAGGAAAAACAGTTCTGATCACAGCTGGACCCACCTACGAAGCGATCGACCCGGTGCGGTTTATCGGGAACCATTCATCTGGGAAAATGGGTTTTGCTTTGGCTGCAGAAGCCTCAAAAAGAGGGGCCAAAGTGATTCTGATTTCTGGCCCGACTTCTCAAAAAATCGAAGACTCCAACATTGAAATCCATAAAGTGACTTCAGCAAAAGAGATGTTTGATGAGGTTTTTAAGTATTATGAAAAGGTGGACATCGCGATTGCAAGTGCCGCAGTCGCAGATTATGCGCCAAAGGAAGCGGCCAAAGAAAAAATCAAAAAAGTTGAAAATTCGCTGACCATTGAACTGATCAAAAATCCGGATATCCTAAAAACGATGGGTGAAAGGAAGGCGAAACAGTTTTTGGTCGGATTCGCCTTGGAAACCGAAAATGAGGACGAAAACGCAAAATCAAAACTGGTCAAGAAAAACTTGGACATGATCGTGCTGAATTCACTTCGTGATGAAGGCGCAGGTTTTAGGAATGACACCAATAAGATCAAGATCCTCACCAAGAATAAAAATTCAGAATTTCCTTTAAAGTCCAAAAATGAGGTGGCCAAAGACATTTTAAATTTCATGGAAAGCCAGATTCTGAAATAATATTGCTAAATTTCCGTTCTCAAATTTTAAGTTAAAAATGAAGAAAATCCTCACCATATTCATCCTTGTTTTCACCTTTAACGCCAGTTTTTCTCAGGAACTTTTGGCAACTGTGCAAATCAACTCGCAACAAATTGCCGGAAGTAATACTCAAGTTTTCAGAACGCTCGAAAAAAGTCTCCGGGATTTCATCAACAATACCAGTTGGTCAGGAAAAAAGATGCAGAACTTCGAGAAGATCAAATGCAATTTTGCAATCGTTATCAGCGAAAGAAGCGGGAGCAATGGTTTCAAGGGAAGCATTGTGGTGCAGGCGGTTCGTCCCGTGTTTGGAACGACCTATGAAAGTCCGCTAATCAATATCAATGATACCAATTTTTCCTTTGAATACACCGAAAATGAAAATCTGGTTTTCAACGAAAGGCAATTTTCCGGGAAGAATTTGATTGATGTCATCAGTTTTTATGTGTACACGATTTTGGGTTATGATGGCGATAGCTTTAAGGTTCGTGGCGGACAAGAATATTTCGAAAAAGCACTTAAAATCTCCAACAATTCCCAAAATCAAAATTTCGCGGGTTGGTCTGTGATGGAAGGCACTAAAACTCGCGGAGCGTTGATCGACAATTTGATGAAACCTGAGCAGGCAACATTGCGAAACCTTTATTATACTTATCACAGAGCGGGATTAGACAATCTCGGGAAGCAGGACCAGTCATCAGCAAAACGAATTATTTTCGATGCTTTGATGCAGCTGAAAACCTACGAAAACAGCTTCCAGATGAATTACCCAATCAATCTTTTCATCGACACCAAAAAACAGGAAATCTTCGATATTTTCAACAACGGAAATAATGCCGGTGTAAATATGTCTGACCTGAAGGCATTGTTCGTCACGTTTGCTCCGAAAGATATCGATAGCAAATGGAATAAATGGAAATAGTCAGAAGTACGAAGTACGAAATTTGAATTACGAAGTATTAGTTTTTAATCAAAAAGACAATATTTATGGAGAAGCCATTTGATTTGAAGCTTAGAACCAAAGAATTCAGCCTTGATGCCCTCAGTTTAATTGAAAAATTACCTAGTGACAGGACTTTCAACATTATTCATAATCAATTAGGAAGAGCTGCGCTTTCGGTCGGTGCTAATTTTCGTGTTGTTTCCAGGACAAAATCCACCAGTGATTACATTAACAAACTAAAAATTGTTGAGGAAGAATGTGATGAATGTCTGTTTTTCTTAGAAATACTCCAAATAAAATTACCCAATGAAGCTGAAAAAATCAAAGCACTTTGGAATGAAGGAAATGAAATTCTTTCCATAGTAGTTTCAATGATATTAAAAAAAAGAAATTTGAAGTAATTCCACAGTTCCAGTTTCAAAACTATTTTCATAATTTGCACGTAGCGGTAGGCGGACAGGTTCGGTTTTTCTAATTTTGTATTTCCGATTTTTGCTACATTATTATCGTATTTCTAATTTCGTATTTCGTATTTTTACAGCATTAATCTCGTAATTCGTACTTCAAAAAATGCTTTCCAGGATTTTCATTCAAAATTTTGCGCTAATCGATTCCCTTGAAATTACTTTAAACAAAGGTTTACAGGTAATTACCGGAGAAACGGGTGCGGGAAAATCCATTATTCTTGGCGCTTTGCGATTGATTTTGGGCGAAAGAGCCGACTCGAAATTCATCCAGAATTCTGAAACTAAAAGTATCGTTGAAGCCGAATTCCATCTGAATGATGGTTTTAAAAATTTCTTTGAAGAAAATGATTTGGATTTTGAAAAACACACGGTCATTCGAAGAGAAATTCTTCCGACCGGGAAATCCAGAGCATTTGTGAATGACGTTCCTACAACGCTGGATACGCTCAAAAACCTCTCGTCACAGCTTATCGATATTCATTCGCAGTTTGAATCTTCTCACTTATTTGAGGAAGAATACCAGTTCAAAATTATCGACGGACTTTCGGCCAATAAGAAGTTAATTCTTGATTATCAAAAGGAATTTGCCGAATACAAGAAGCTTCAGAAAGATTTGAGAGATTTAAAAAAACAACTTTCGGAGGGGAACAAAGAAAGCGATTACAAATCTTTTTTGCTGAATGAACTTCTGGAAGCCAATCTGGATGAAGTTGATCTGGAGGATTTGCAGAATTCCATCAACAAAAATGAAAATGCCGAAGCGATTACCGAAAACCTTTCGCAGATTTTTGCCAAACTCGATCGGGAAGAAATTGGAATGCTCGATTCTTTTAACGAAATAAAAAGCAAACTGTCGAAAGTTGCTTCACTTTCACATGAGTTTTCTTTGCTGAATCAAAGATTAGAAGAAAATTTCCTGGAGTTTAAGGACATTATTTTCGAACTTCAAAACGAATCCGAAAAAATTGAAACCAACCCGGAAGTCCTGTTTGAGTTGAACGCGAAATTGAATAGAATCAATTCATTATTTTTGAAGCATCAAGCAAAATCAATCAGTGAATTGAAAGAAATTCGCGACCAACTTTCCGGTGAGCAAAGTGGTTTTGCAGAGTTGGAGCATTACATTTCAGAGATTGAAAAAAAGATTTCAGATTCGGAAAAACTTTTAGAAAGAGATGCTGCCGAGCTTTCAAAAAACAGAAAGAAATCGATTCCAATTTTCATCAAAAAAACCGAGACCTTATTAAAGCAACTCGGCCTCGAAAAAGCAAAAATTGAAGTGGAACTTTCCGATACGGCGGTGTTCAACGATTTTGGAAAAGAGCAGATCCAACTTTTATTTCAAGCGAATTCTGGATTTCCGTTAAAGCCTATTCAAACTGCGATTTCTGGTGGAGAAAGGTCAAGAGTAATGCTTTCCATCAAAAAGTTGATGGCCGAAAATGCGGAACTTCCAACTTTAATCCTGGACGAAATCGACACCGGCGTTTCAGGAAAAGTGGCCCAGGAAATGGGAAATGTGATGCAGGAAATGGCTAAAGACATGCAGCTCATCGTCATCACCCATCTCGCTCAAGTTGCTGCAAAAGGCGACAATAACTACAAAGTTCTGAAAGAAGATGTTTCCGGAAGAACACAATCTACCATTATTCCTTTAAATCATAAAGAAAAGCTCGAAGAGATCGCGCAGCTTCTTTCAGGCTCCAAAATCACCGATGCCGCGCTGAAGCAGGCAGAAGAGTTGATGAAGTGATTTGGTCGGGGTGATTGAAACTAATACCGCCATTGCCATAATTTGATGGTATTCATCGTTCATCCCAATTCTCCAATTGCTCTTACTCACCTACTACAAAAACAAACCCGCTTTAAAATAGATTAAACCATATCCTCCGGTTTCACCCATTCGTCAAACTGTTCGGCAGTGAGCAAACCGAGTTTAACCGCTTCCTCCTTCAAGGTTGTTCCGTTTTTATGGGCGGTTTTTGCAATTTTCGCTGCGTTTTCATAACCGATGTGCGTGTTTAAAGCGGTGACCAGCATCAGAGATTGATCCACCAATTCTTTGATTCTAGGTTCATTGGCTTCAATTCCGATGGCGCAGTGGTCATTAAACGAAATACAGGCATCCCCCAAAAGTTGGGCGGACTGCAAAAAATTGTAAGCCATTACGGGTTTAAAGACATTCAGCTCATAATTTCCCTGAGTTCCGGCAAAAGAAATGGTGGTGTCGTTTCCTAAAACCTGCGCACAAACCATCGTCAGTGCTTCATTTTGGGTAGGGTTTACTTTTCCGGGCATGATCGAAGAGCCGGGTTCATTTTCAGGAATAAAGATTTCGCCGATTCCACTTCTGGGTCCGGAAGCGAGGAGACGGATATCCTGCGCGATTTTGTAGAGTGAAACCGCCAGTTGTTTCAGTGCGCCGTGCGTTTCCACAATCGCATCATGTGCTGCGAGTGCTTCGAATTTGTTTTGGGCTGTAACGAAAGGAAGTCCGGTGAATTTTGCGATGTATTCCGCAACTTTCATGTCGTAACCTTTTGGGGTGTTTAATCCTGTTCCGACTGCGGTTCCACCCAAAGCAAGTTCTGAAAGATGAGGTAAAGTATTCTTTATCGCCTTCACCGAAAAATTTAGTTGAGCAACATAGCCTGAAAACTCCTGACCTAAAGTCAGAGGTGTCGCATCCATTAAATGTGTTCTCCCGATTTTGACGATATTCTGAAATTTTCGTGATTTTTCATGGAGGGTGTCTCTTAATTTTTCCACTGCGGGAATCGTGTGTTCCACTACTTTTTTGTAGGCTGCGATGTGCATCGCGGTCGGGAAAGTGTCATTGGAACTTTGGGATTTGTTCACGTCGTCATTGGGGTGGATTTCTGATTTTTCGCCCAGTTTTCCGCCGTTGTTCACATGTGCTTTGTTGGAAATCACCTCGTTCATGTTCATATTGCTTTGGGTTCCGCTTCCGGTTTGCCAAATCACGAGCGGAAACTGGCCGTTGAGTTTACCTTGAAGGATTTCTTCGCAAACTTTGGCGATCATATCTCTTTTCACGGAAGGCAAAACGCCCAAATCGGCATTGGCAAATACGGCTGCTTTTTTCAGAATTGCAAATGCTTCAATGATTTCATGCGGCATGCTTGCTTCGGGACCGATTTTGAAATTGTTTCTTGATCGCTCGGTTTGTGCGCCCCAAAACTGATCTGCAGGAACCTGCACTTCTCCCATAGTGTCGTGTTCTGTTCGGTAGTTCATTGCTTTGTGATTTTTTATAAAGTTAATGAATTCTGATTTAATCTGATGTTAATTCTGATTTTTCTACTGAAGAATTTCCAATTTACATAAAAAATTTCTTCAATCTACATAGAATTTTTTTTCAATCCACATTGGTGAATCTCTCGCGTAATGTCTTTGTTTATAGGATTTTGCAATCTTGCTCAAGAGAAATCTTTCCATCCCTGAATTTCAATTTCTTTTACTTTATAAGATTCTTCGCCTCCATAAATCAACAGTTTCCGGTCGATTTTTTCGGGATAGATCTTGGCGAAATAGTGAAGTCCTTTCAGCAGCTTTTCACTGATGGTTTTGGTCGATTTTATTTCGGCGATATCAAAACTGCCGTTTCCTTCCATAATCAGATCGATTTCGTTGCCGTTGCTGTCGCGCCAATACCAGAAGTTCTTCATTTCGTAGCGGTGGGCATTAAGTTTGTGCAATTCTGCAACAGCATAGTTTTCATAGATATTTCCGAACAGGCGGTTTTGGGTAAGTTTTTCTGCACTGTTGATGTTCAGCAGATAGCAGAGCAGACCGGTATCGCAAAAGTACAGTTTCGGACTTTTGATTATTCGCTTGTTAAAATTCTCGAAATAGGGTTCCAGCCGGAAAACAATGAAACTCGCCTCCAGAATCGACAGCCAAGATTTGGCGGTTGGCGCGGAAATTCCGCAGTCTTTTGCCAAATCCGAAATATTCAGAATCTGTCCCGTTCTCGCCGCGCAAAGCCTAAGAAACCTTCGGAAATTTGTAAGATCATGAATGTTCAGCAATTGACTTAAGTCCCTTTGAATATAAGTTTCAATATAATTTTTGTAGTAGGATGACGACGGAATTTTACGGTCGAAAATCGCAGGATAAAAACCATGTGGAATCAGCGCTTCAAAATTTTCAGGAAGTAAATCTGCCGCAGAAAGTTCCTCAAGATCAAACGGAAACAATTGAAACATCGCCACTCTTCCCGCCAAACTCTGGGTAATATTCTCTAATAAGTGGAAGTTCTGCGAACCGGACAAAATATATTGCCCCATTATTTGGTCTTCATCCACCTTTGTTTGTAGAAAAGAAAAGAGTTTCGGAACCCTTTGCACTTCATCAAAAATCACATTGCCGGAATATTTCTCCAGAAAAGAATTGGGGTCGCTTTCTGCAACGGTTCTGATGTCGGGATTTTCAAGATTCACATATTCAAACTCGGAAAAGCTGTTTTTCAGCATCGTTGTTTTCCCCGATTGTCTTGGTCCGTTAATGGCAATAATCGGATAGAGTTTTAGATATTGATTTATGATTTTTACAAGTTGTCTCAAAATCGACATAATATATTGTATTTCAATACAAATATAAAATAAAATTTTCAATTTACATAAAAAATATTTTCAATTTGCATAAAATATTTCTTCAATTTACATAGAATTTATTTTCAATCTGCATACCGCAATCCTTCCAGGATTAGTAAAAGAATCCTGCAATTCTAATTCTTTAGTTCTTGCAATCCATTTTTTATTTTGATGAAAAAACTTTTTATTCTTAAATCAGCAAAAGTCAGAAATCTCAGGTGACTTGGGTGTTAAAGAAAATATCTCTTGTTGCTTTGGCTAAATAAAATATTTCGTGTATTTGTGGCAGGAAATAGGCGTATTTTCCGTAATTTTACCCTTCAAAATTTCTAATAAAAATGGCATTCAATTACGCGGAACCTTTCCAGATCCAGAAAGACGATACCCAGTACAAAAAACTCACTTCAGATTACATAAAAATTGAACAACTCGGCGACCGGGAAATCCTCACCGTAGATCCTAAAGGTTTGGAACTATTGGCCGAAAAAGCGATGGAAGACGTTTCCTTCATGCTTCGTTCGGCACATTTGCAGAGTTTAAGAAATATCATTGAAGATCCTGAAGCAACCGATAACGACCGTTTTGTGGCGTACAACCTTTTGCAGAATGCCGCAGTTGCGGTAGAAGGCGCGCTTCCTTCCTGCCAGGATACGGGAACAGCAATCTGCGTTGCCAAAAAAGGAGAAAATGTTTACACCGGAGTTGATGACGCCGAACATTTAAGCCAGGGAATTTACAATACATTTCATAATAAGAATTTAAGATATTCCCAAGTCGTTCCTTTAACAATGTTTGATGAAAAAAATTCGGGTTCCAACCTTCCGGCGCAGATTGATATTTATGCTAAGAAAGGAGATTCCTACGAGTTTTTATTCTTAACGAAAGGCGGCGGTTCCGCCAATAAAACCTTCCTTTACCAAAAGACAAAATCGTTACTCAATGAAAAATCTTTAACGGAATGGATCAAAACTTCCATCCTTGATTTGGGAACTGCGGCTTGTCCACCGTATCACTTGGCTTTGGTCATCGGCGGAACTTCTGCAGAAGCTACAATGGCTGCCGTGAAAAAAGCATCCGCAAAATATTACGACAACCTGCCCACAACGGGCGATGAAACCGGACGCGCTTTCCGGGATTTGGAATGGGAGAAAAAGATCCAGAAAATTTGCCAGGAATCCGCTATCGGAGCACAGTTCGGCGGAAAATATCTAACACACGATGTTCGGGTGATCCGTTTGCCAAGACATGCAGCGAGTTGTCCCGTTGGAATGGGCGTTTCGTGTTCCGCGGATCGAAATATTAAGGCGAAAATCACCAAAGATGGAATTTTCTTGGAGCAACTGGAAACCAATCCAGCAAGATTTTTACCCGAAACTCCACCTCACCTGGAAAAAGCCGTAGAAATCGATTTGAATAAACCGATGCCGGAAATCCTTGCCGAACTTTCAAAATATCCAATCAAGACCCGCCTGAAACTGAACGGAACGCTGATTGTAGCGAGAGATATCGCCCACGCCAAAATCAAAGAGCTTTTAGATGCCGGAAAACCGATGCCGGAATATTTTAAAAACCACCCGATTTATTACGCCGGACCTGCAAAAACCCCGGAAGGAATGCCTTCAGGAAGTTTCGGGCCAACTACTGCCGGAAGAATGGATGTGTATGTGGACGAATTTCAAAGCCATGGCGGAAGTATGGTGATGCTTGCCAAAGGAAACCGCAGCAAAGACGTGACCGATGCCTGCAAAAAACACGGCGGTTTCTACCTTGGTTCCATTGGCGGACCTGCTGCAATTTTGGCCAAAGAAAACATCAAATCGGTAGAAGTGGTTGATTTTGAAGAACTGGGAATGGAAGCGGTGAGAAAAATTGAAGTGAAAGATTTCCCTGCATTCATCATCACCGATGATAAAGGGAATGACTTTTTTGCGAGTATCTCCCACTAAACATTCTAGGTTTGAAAAACAGGAAAGTTTAAAATCATTTTAAATTAGAAAAATCCACTTCAAAACTTTTGCTTGAAAGGAAAATTGTCATACTTTTGCCTAAAATCTGAATAAATGCTAACGATTCTATCATCATTCTGGCCGTTTTACCAATTTCTTTGGACCGTTTATTTCGTCATCATGTTCCTTATCGGATTCTGGTGTATCTTCATGTTTTTTGGATTCATCATCCCACTTTGGCTGACATCCGGATTAATGGAATACTTCGGGAAAACAAAACCATTTGATCCAGAAGATGTGAGAAGAAAAACTTTGCCAGAACAGGGAGCAGAAATTATTTTCAGCAACCCGAAAGGAAATGGTCCTTTCCTGCATACCGATCACGGTCATCACTAGTTGATGTCACTGCATTCCCGCCTAATTTCCGGGAAATGTGGTCACAAAGCAAAACAATATATTTAAAATCAGTTTCTGAATTTCAGAAGCTGATTTTTTTTTCACTTTAGCTTTAAAACAAATTACCGGAGTCTGAATTATAATTCCGATAAAGACGGGTTTCCACTTATCAGCAAACAAGTTATTTGTCTGTTTTTTCCTACCTTTGCACCCACAAATTCCAAGGAAATGTCAAAGTCACTTATTCCAAAATTAGAAGCCATCAAGCAGCGTTACAACGAGGTTGCCGATTTGATTATTCAACCCGACGTCATCTCTGACCAGAAAAGGTATTCCTCATTAAATAAGGAATATAGCGATCTTGGGAAAATTGTGGCTGTTTTTGACCAATACAAACAGGCTTTGAACACCATAGAGGAATCAGATGAAATTATCGCAGACGGTTCCGACAAAGATTTTGTGGAGCTCGCCAAAATTGAAAAGAACGAGGCCATCGAGAAAATTCCCGGATTGGAAGAGGAGTTGAAAATCCTTTTAATCCCGAAAGATCCGGCAGACGATAAAAACGTGATCGTGGAACTTCGTGCAGGAACCGGCGGTGATGAAGCCGCAATTTTTGTGGAAGATGTGTACCGAGCTTATGCCATGTACTTTAAATCGAAAGGCTGGAAACACGAAATCACAGATTCCAATGAAGCTTCGAAAGGTTATAAAGAATTGATTTTAAAGGTGGAAGGAGACGGAGTTTATGGAATTATGAAATTCGAATCCGGTGTTCACCGCGTGCAGCGGGTTCCGGAAACCGAATCACAGGGAAGGGTCCACACTTCTGCAATTACCGTTGCGGTTTTGCCGGAAGCTGAAGAAGTAGATTTTGAGCTAAATCCCGCAGATATCGAAATGCAGACTTCGCGTTCCGGAGGAGCTGGTGGACAAAACGTGAACAAGGTGGAAACAAAAGTCCAGCTCACTCACAAACCTTCTGGATTGGTGGTGGTTTGTCAGCAGGCGCGTTCTCAGTTGGCAAACCGTGAATTGGCCATGGAAATGCTTAGAACAAAATTATACGATATCGAACTTCAAAAAGTTCAGGGAGATGTCGCCGCTCAAAGAAAATCTATGGTTTCCACAGGGGACCGTTCGGCAAAAATCAAAACCTACAATTATCCGCAGGGAAGAGTGACCGATCACCGAATCAACAAGTCGATCTATAACCTGGATGCCTACATGAATGGAGATATGCAGGAAATGTTCGATGCCGTAATCATGGCAGAAAATGCCGAGAAAATGAAAGGCGAGGAGGAAAACTATTAAGATTAGGATTTTAGGAATATAAAATTGAACTGCTTTCTTGGCGGTTCTTTTTTTATAGCCTGATTTGTACCGAAAACTTCATCCTAAATTTCGGGGGCGGTTCATGATTTGTAACGGTTTCCAGATGGCTCAACCGATGAATAAAGTCAATTCGTACGAAGCGGAAAATATTTGAAATCCCATAACCCACTTCCATAAATGGCTGATTGTTCAAGCTGCGTTGCACGAAATGGTCCGAACCCATTCCTTGCACAAAATCCGGATTAAGCTCGCCAATCAGATAGTTGAAAGTAACGTGGTTTCGCCAGTTCAGCTTTTTAATGAGTGGAATACTGTTGGTCAATAAACCTTCCAGGTTTTGGGTGTATTGCATTGACGCATATTTATTGCTCACAAATTCGAAAAAATGCATCGTATTGAAAGCATATTTATTGTAGAACAAAAACGAGTTTCCCAAATGGTTTTCCAGCAAAGGATAAGGAACTTTGTCCGGAATAATTCCTCCGGTCAAGGAATATTCACCTCTACCCAAAATCCCCATTGGAATAATTTGCTGAATATTTAAACTGAATTTATTGTAATCAAAATCGCTTCCGAAAATTCCCTTGATTCCTCTGGTATAGCGGAAAGTCACGGTTGGATTATACACATTGTCCTTTAAGTTCAACTGTTTGTTGTTGCGGGTCTGAAGAATTCTTCTCCCGGGACGCCAAATGGTTTCGGCAATGATTTCGGTAGTTTTGAAATTTTGGATTTCTGCATTCCCGTCTTCAGAAAATGAAAAAGGAAAAAGAGGGTCGAAATTAAAATGCTTGAAAGTGATTTTCTCGGTCAAAGTCTTCAAAACATCGGTCTGAAAATAGGCTTGGTAATTATCTTGCCAAAAAGGTCGTCGCAACCTCATTTTTCCATTTTTGGTGAAGGAATCGAAAATATTGTTCCTGCGCATCGAGTAATCTTCATACATAAAGGCAACCTGTCCCAAATCGTGAAAATAGCTGATTCCTGCTTGAGTCCAAGGTTCCCGTGAAAAAATATAGTCCACGTTTGCGCCATATTTAAAATCTTGATCTTTGAAGCCGTAACTCAGGTAGCCGCCCAAAATCCATTTCTTGCTAAAATCCTGGTTGGTCCTGAAACCTGCCCGCAGTCGAAGTCCTTCATAATCATTGTAGCCAATCGTGTACAGATAGGGCCCGAAACTCACTTTTCCAGCTTTGTAGTAGCCATTTGTGATTAAATCGATGATGTCCAGATAAGTTCTCACCGACGGAAGGTTTTTCGCCTGCGCGATCATTCCGTACATTTTCTTTTCGGCGGTGGTCAGCGAATCGTGGCGGCTTTTGTTCCAGAATGCTTCGTCCTTTTCGGAGGCATCGTCCAGCACCACCATTTCCTTGTTGAATTTGGAATCTTCGATTGGTTTATTAACTTCAATATCTTTTGCGGAAGAGTAATATTTCAGAAAAATTCCCACGCTTTCCTTGCCGGGTTTCGCGGTTTCCACAATGACCCTTGTCTTCGCAGGAAACCAGCTTTCAGCATCCGGCAGATAATTCATTTCCTGCTGAATCCTCAGATTATTGATAAAGTTTAAATTCGCACTGGGCATCACCTTTGCGTCAGTTCTGTACAGCGCGTAATCCCCGTGCGCTATGAGCATTGTCCCCTCAAAAGCCAGATCAGATTCTCTTTTTGGCTTAAAGTTGATTCGGTAGTATCCCAGATTGTCGATCTGCACGTTTCGGTCAACCAAATCGTAATCATAAAGCAGTTTGAAATTGTCATTTACCGGTGAAAGAAAATCCTTCCCCAGAATCCGGATATAGTTTTGGTAAAAATTATATTTAATGAAAGTGGAAGTCAAAAGTTGTGAAAACATGCTTCCGTCCTCGATTCCGATTCCCTCCACCTTTGTTTTTTTGATGAATTCCGCAGTATTGTGCGGATTTTTTCTAAAGTAGTAATCCGATAAGTTTTCCGAGATGAAAATGGGCATCACCGGTTTTCCGTCCTCACCGGAAACATCTTTTGTGGCATCCATAATTCCGCGAATGTCTTTGAAAACCTTTCTTTTTTCTAACTTTTTCCCGAAGTTACTCATCGAGATTTCCATTCGGCTGTAATTTTCGTAGGAATAAAATTCTAGCTTATCGGGATTATTTTTCGGTTTGTTGGCAACCACTTTTTCCAGGATTTCCCAAGCAGGATTTGCGTATTTTTTCTTTCTTTTGATAAGGATTCCTTCAATATTTTTCGTTTTGGGTTTACTTTTTTTGGGGTCAATGGGCGTAATACTCAAATTCAATTCGTCTGCAAAACCCTCTTGAAGGAAAATACTTTTAGGCAAAAACTCGTCGAATTTCACCACTAAAGAATCGGGTTTGCTTTCATACAGAATTTCATAGAAACCATCGAAATCCGTAGTGGTGGATTTCTTGTCACCCTTTGAATCAACAGTGTAAACGGGCACAAAAGCCATCGCTTCGCCGTTTTGCGCATTGATGACTTTCCCCTTTAGTGTTTTTTGCTGCGCGAACAAACCTGCAGAAAATAGCAGAAAAATCGTCGGTAAAAATCGTTTAGTAGAGATGCTTATCATTTGGTTCGGCAGTAAGCAAACTTACAAAAATTGGTTTAAACAATTTATGCTTTTTTAAATTTTCGTAACTTTACTTGCTATAAATATCCAATTGATGCGCCAAAAAATCCAAAATCAAGCCCCAGATTTCAATATCGATATCGAAGGTCAGCTTCCCTATTTTTTTGAGAAGGACGGACTTGAAATGAAGACTTCGTACTCAGCACTAGATTCACAAACCATTACAGATCAGGAATATTCCGCCGGAATCGCACCCTATTTGAGAGGTCCCTATTCCACCATGTATGTCCAAAAACCCTGGACAATCCGTCAGTATGCAGGATTTTCAACTGCTGAAGAATCCAATGCCTTTTATCGACGAAATTTGGCGGCGGGCCAAAAAGGACTTTCCGTGGCATTCGATTTGGCGACCCATCGCGGTTACGATTCCGATCATTCAAGAGTAGTAGGAGATGTAGGAAAAGCAGGTGTTGCCATTGATTCTGTGGAGGACATGAAGATTTTGTTCAACGAAATTCCTTTGGATGAAATTTCAGTTTCCATGACGATGAACGGCGCAGTTTTGCCGATTTTGTCATTCTACATCGTGGCTGCGGAAGAACAGGGAGTTTCCCAGGAAAAACTTTCAGGAACCATTCAAAACGATATTTTGAAGGAGTTCATGGTTCGGAATACTTACATTTATCCGCCTACACCTTCCATGAAAATCATTGCGGATATTTTTGAATATACCTCGAAAAATATCCCAAAATTCAACTCCATTTCAATTTCCGGTTACCACATGCAGGAAGCGGGCGCAACACCTGTTTTGGAAATGGCATATACTTTAGCCGATGGTTTGGAATACGTGAGAACCGGAATCAAAGCCGGACTGAACATTGACGATTTTGCGCCGAGACTGTCGTTTTTCTGGGCGATCGGAATGAACCATTTCATGGAGATTGCAAAAATGAGGGCCGCTCGCTTTATCTGGGCGGATCTGTTGACGCAATTCAATCCTAAAAACCAGAAATCTTTGGCTTTAAGGACCCATTCGCAAACTTCCGGTTGGTCTTTGACGGAGCAGGAACCATTTAACAACATTACCCGAACCGCGATTGAAGCGCTGTCTTCAGCTTTGGGTGGAACACAGTCTCTGCACACCAATGCATTAGATGAGGCGATTGCTTTACCAACCGATTATTCCGCAAAAATTGCAAGAAATACCCAAATCATCTTACAGCAGGAAAGTGGAATTTGCGATGTGGTAGATCCGATGGGAGGAAGTCATCTGGTGGAAACACTTACCCAGCAAATGATTGATGAAGCCATGGAATTCATCGATGAGGTGGAACAGGAAGGCGGAATGACCAAGGCGATCGAAGCGGGAATTCCAAAAATGCGGATCGAGGAAGCCGCAGCAAAAAAACAAGCGAAAATCGATAGTGGCGAAGAATTCATTATCGGGGTAAATTCCTTTAAATCAAATCTTAAGCAAATGGAATTGGAGATTTTGGATATCGACAATTCCGAAGTCCGAAGAAAACAGATCGAAAGGTTAAACCAAATCAAAGCCGCTAGAAATCCGGAAAAAGTTGCTGAAATTCTAAATAGATTGAGGGCAGCAGCAAAAACCGGAACCGGGAATCTTTTGGAAATCTGCATCGAAGCTGCAAGAAGAAGAGTGACTTTGGGTGAAATGAGCGATGCGATGGAAGAAAGTTTCGGCAGATATAAAGCAAATATCAGAACAATCCAAGGAGTATATGCAATGAATGCAGATAAAAATAAGTATTTCCAAAAAGCGGTTTCTTTAACCCAAAAATTTGAGGACCATGAAGGAAGACGACCGAGGATCATGGTCGCAAAAATGGGGCAGGACGGACATGACCGCGGTGCAAAAGTGGTGGCAACAGCATTTGCCGATATGGGATTTGATGTGGACGTGGCGCCACTTTTCCAAACTCCGGAAGAAGTCGCCAAACAGGCGGTGGAAAACGACATCCATATTTTGGGGGTCTCCTCTTTGGCTGCAGGACACAAAACCCTGGTTCCACAAGTGGTGACGGAACTGAAAAAACTCGGTGCGGATGATATTACGATCGTGGTTGGTGGCGTAATTCCACAGCAGGATTACGATTTCCTTTTTGCAAATGGAGCAGATTTTATTTTTGGTCCGGGAACTAATCTGCCGCAGTCTGCTTGTGAGATTTTGGAGAGATTTTTAGGTTGATGGAGCGTTGTTAGCGCTAGAAGCGCTAACAACACTTAGCAAGTAAGTTTTCAACCTCCGTTTTTTGCGCCGCATATTTCTTTTGCAGCTCAGAATTTTCACCCATTCTTCGGTAATATTCCAATGCTTTCTCACCGAAAAATTTCTTGTGAAAATCCGAAACATCAGGAATATTGGGGAATACTTTGTGGAACAACATTTCGTAATAGGCCTGAAATTCCCTTTCGTTTTTGTCATCTACCAAGGTTTCGGGTGCTTTTTGGCGCACGTGCAGCATTTCATGGGCAACCATATTTGCCACCAGATTCAAATCGAAATCGAAAAGGTTCCTTGGAATCATCACCATCTGCTTTCCACCGAGTTCACCTTCGGTAGTCAGAAGCATCCTATTGGGTTCCAGCTCCGGACGAAAACCGAAACCTGTGAAATTCTCGGTCTCCAAACCGAGACTGCGGATGAGGAAATTCGCCGCGTCGAGGATTTGATCGTGGGATTTGTAAGCGTTGATATGGGCGGAGATATTTTCAAGATTCATGCTATAAAAATAACTGTTTTCCTTTATTCCCAAAAAATGCCACGATTGCACAATTAAATATCCGTGCATTCGTGGCAAATGATTGTTATTTAGTTCGTAGAATTCCGTAAATTAAAATAGCTCTTCAAAAGCCAAATCCACTTCCAGTTTTTCCGCTAAAATTTTAGAAATTTTTACCTTGAGCGGCTCGATGTCAATATTTTCCATCGCGTCGTTTGCAAATGCATAAAGCAGCATTGCCTGTGCTTCTTTTTTGGAAATTCCGCGGGCTCTGAGATAGAAAAGTGCGTCATCATTGAGCTGACCCACAGTGCAACCGTGCGAACATTTCACATCGTCTGCAAAAATCTCCAATTGTGGTTTAGTGTCAATCGAGGCTCCTTCATTGAGTAAAACGTTGTTGTTTTGTTGATAGGCATTGGTTTTCTGTGCGATTTTGTCCACAAAAACTTTCCCATTGAAAACGCCTTTTGACTGGTCTTTGTAGATTCCCTTGTAATTTTGATAGGATTCGCAATTTGGTTCTTTGTGATGAACTGCGGTGTGGTGATCCACCAATTGTTCGTTTCCAATCATCGTGATTCCATTCATGAATGAATTGATATTCTGTCCATTATGGATGAAATCCAGATTGTTTCTGACCAGTTTCCCGCCAAAACTGAAAGTGTTCACCGTCGTTAAACTGTCTCTTTCTTGTTTTGCAAAAGTATGGTCGATCATGTAGGAGGAATCGCTGTCATTTTGCAGTTTATGCCAATCTGTTTTCGCGTTTTTACCGGAGTATATTTCGGTCACGGTATTCGTCAAAACAAAGGATTCATCGTAATTATGGTGACTTTCTATGATTTCGATGTGGGAACCTTCTTCCGCAACTAGCAAATTTCTAATTGCATAGAAACTATTTTCTTTCTGATCCTGTGAAAGATAGAAAATATGGATCGGTTTCTCGATCACCGCATTTTTTGGGACTTTCACAAACAGACCGTTGTTCGCATAAGCGAGGTTGAGATTCGTAAAAGCAAGTCCGTTATCGGCAATTTTGTTGAGGTATTCTAGAAATTCCGGATGATTTTCTGCTTCTTCAAAAGGTGCAATTTCCACCATTTCAGAAGTAATTTTTGAAAGTGATGGATGATATTTTCCGTTGATAAAAGTGACCCAATCGAAATCTTCCTCCCCAAAATGAAGTTCGTCAATCATTTCCTGGGAGATTGAATTTCCTTCCGCGGGGAAAAAATTATAATTCTTTTCGGTAACTTCCTTTAAGTTGGTGAACCTGTATTCTTCATCTTTCTTCGTCGGGAAGCCGAGTTGGAAGAATTTTTTCAAAGCCACATTTCTTTCTTCGTTCAAAGAAGAATTCTTTTGACGGGAAAGAAATTCGGTGAAGTTTTGTTGTATGTTTTCTAATAAAGCCATTAGATTCTATTTTAGCAGTTTATCTTCCAAAAAGTTCTGAAAATCTTCTTTCTTCGGAAGGTAAAGTTGATATTTACTTAATAATATTTTGTTGGTGATGCTGTCGGTTGCATATTCTACAAGGATTTCGTTTTTGTGATTTCCCAGAATGATTCCTACAGGTTCGTTGTCGCCTTCGGTCGCTTCTTCTTTTTTGAAGTAATTAAGATAGAGATTAATTTGTCCGATATCTTCATGCGTGATTTCACCTTTTTTTAGGTCGATCAGAACAAAGCATTTCAGGATTCGATGATAAAAAAGCAAATCCAAACGGAAGTGCTTCCCACCGATACTCATTCGGTATTGCCGCCCGATAAATGCGAAACCTTTCCCCATTTCCATAATGAAGTTTTGAAGCTTTGAAATAATTTCTTCCTCCAAATCGTCTTCGTGCCACTGAAAATGTTCTGGAATATTCAAGAATTCCAAAACAAAGGGATCTTTAATTAAGTCCTCCGGTTTCCCAATTTGATGCCCTTTTTTCGAAAGTTCTAGAATGCCTTCTTTGTCTTTGCTTAAAGCAATTCTTTGGAAAAGAAGACTTTTCATTTGACGTTTCAATTCACGGACACTCCACCTTTCCAGTTCGCATTGTTTGGTATAAAAACCTATTTCCAAATCGGAATCGGCTTTTAGAATTTCAAAATAATGACTCCACGTCAATATGTGAGACAGTGTCTCACTTTTTTGGAAAGAAAGATATAACTTTCGCATATACAGAATGTTAGAACGGCTAAATCCTTTTCCGTATAAATGTGAAAGGTCTTTAGAAATTCTTTCAAATAACTTTGAGCCATATTCTGCTCTCTCACTTCCATTCTGTTCAAACTCAACAATATATCTTCCGATTTCCCAATAAGTTTTTACCAGAATCGTATTCACAGACTGCACAGCCTTTTGTCTTCCCTGAGAAAGCAAAACGCCAATTTGCTGTATAAGTTCCTGATAATTATTGGTTTGGAGCATAACTATAAATAAGTGAGACAGTGTCCCACATTTTCAAATGAGATTTACTAAAATCAGTTTAGCAACCAATCGTACCCTTTCTCCTCCAGTTCCAAAGCAAGGGTTTTGTCACCGGTTTTGATGATTTTTCCATCTGCCAAAACATGAACGAAATCTGGTTGGATATAGTCTAAAAGTCTTTGATAGTGCGTGATGAGAAGAACGGCGTTCCCTTGGTTTTTAAAAGAGTTTACCCCATCTGCCACGATTCTGAGCGCGTCGATATCTAAACCGGAGTCGGTTTCATCGAGGATGGCCAGTTTCGGATTAAGCATCAGCATTTGGAAGATTTCGTTTCTTTTTTTCTCGCCTCCGGAAAAACCTTCGTTTAGTGAGCGGGAAAGAAAATCTTTCTTGATGCCCAGTTTTTCTGAGTTTTCGCGGATCAGACCGAGCATTTCTTTGGCGCCCATATCTTCTTCGCCTTTTGCTTTTCTGGTCTCGTTGATTGCCGCCTTGATAAAATTGGTCACCGAAACTCCCGGAATCTCTACCGGATATTGGAAGGACATGAAAATTCCTTTGTGGGCGCGGTCTTCGGGAGCATCTTCCACAATGTTTTCGCCTTCGAAATTCACTTCTCCATCTGTTACCTCATATTCTTCTTTACCGGCGATGACCGATGAAAGCGTCGATTTTCCTGCTCCGTTTGGTCCCATAATCGCATGGACTTCGCCGGGATTGATTTGTAAATTTATTCCTTTCAGGATTTCTGCGCCGTCTTGAATTTTGGCGTGTAGGTTTTTTATTGTTAACATTTCTATATGTTTCAGGTTTCAAGTTTCAGGTTTTAAGTCCGCAAAACTCTATTTATTTAATTCTAAAAAAATCAAGTCTCGAGATTCCTTAACTTGGAACTCGAAACTTGGAACTCGGAACACTTTTTTATCCAACGCTTCCCTCTAAACTGATTTCCAATAATTTCTGTGCCTCTATTGCGAACTCCATCGGAAGTTTGTTCAAAACTTCTTTTCCGAATCCATTGACGATTAGTGCAATGGCCCGCTCTGTGCTGATTCCTCTCTGATTGCAATAGAATATTTGGTCTTCACCAATTTTGGAGGTCGTTGCTTCGTGCTCGATTTGTGCAGTGGGCTCTTTTACTTCGATATATGGGAAAGTGTGCGCTCCGCAATCATTTCCCATCAAAAGAGAGTCGCATTGGGAGAAGTTTCTTGCTCCTTTTGCGGTGGGCATCACTTTGACCAGACCACGGTAGGAATTGTTTGATTTTCCAGCGGAAATTCCTTTGGAAATAATCGTGGATTTTGTATTTTTTCCGATATGGATCATCTTGGTTCCCGTATCAGCATATTGAAAATGGTTGGTCACCGCGATTGAGTAAAATTCACCAATGGAACCATCTCCTTTCAAAATGCAGCTCGGATATTTCCACGTCACTGCGGATCCTGTTTCTACCTGAGTCCAGGAAATTTTGGCGTTTTTCTCGCACAATCCTCTTTTTGTCACGAAATTGAAAACACCGCCTTTTCCTTCAGCATCACCTGGATACCAGTTTTGCACGGTGGAATATTTGATTTCGGCACCTTCCATCGCTATTAATTCTACGACGGCTGCGTGCAGCTGGTTTTCATCCCGGGAAGGAGCGGTGCAGCCTTCAAGGTAAGAGACATAGCTGCCTTCATCTGCTATGAGCAGTGTTCTTTCAAATTGTCCGCTTCCGGATTGATTGATTCTGAAATAGGTGGAGAGCTCCATTGGACATTTCACCCCTTTTGGAATGTAGCAGAAGCTTCCGTCTGAAAATACGGCTGAGTTTAATGCCGCGTAGAAATTATCACCTCTCGGAACTACTTTTCCGATGTATTTTCTGACCAGTTCCGGGTGTTTTTGGATGGCCTCGGAAATCGGGCAGAAGATAATTCCCTTTTCTTTTAAGGTTTCCTGGAAAGTGGTTTTCACAGAAACCGAGTCCAACACGATATCTACCGCAACACCGGAAAGTCTTTTCTGTTCCTCGATGTTGATTCCCAGTTTTTGGAAAGTTTTCAGCAGTTCCGGATCCACTTCGTCCAAACTCGCCAATTCTGGTTTTTTCTTCGGAGCGGCGTAATAGGCGATTGATTGGAAGTCGGGTTTCTCATATTTCACGTTTGCCCAGTTGGGTTCTTCCATTTTCAGCCAGATTTTGTAGGATTCCAAACGCCATTCCGTCATCCATTCGGGCTCGTTTTTCCTGACGGAAATCATTCTGATAATTTCCTCATTCAATCCGATCGGGAATTCCTCATATTCGATATCGGTATAGAAACCTGCTTCGTATTCTTTTGTTTTAAGATCTTCTCTTAAATCATCTTCGGTATATTTAGCCATTTTTTCTTTCTTAATTCGCCCAAAGGCGACATTTTAAATTTCTCTTCTAAACTTTCTTAAAGCGAGAAACTCTCACCACATCCGCAAGTTCGGTTTGCGTTTGGGTTGTTGAAAATGAATCCTTTTCCATTTAATCCACCGGAATATTCCAAAATAGTTCCGGCCAGATAAAGAATTGATTTTTTATCGACTATGATCTTCACACCATTGTCTTCAAAGATTTGGTCTGCATCGGTTTTTTCGTTATCGAATTTCAGAACATATTCTAAACCGGAGCAACCGCCGCTTTTCACGCCGACTCTTATAAAGTCGGTTTCAGGATTGAAACCGTCTTCCCGCATTAAAATTGCTGCTTTTTCTTTTGCTTGATCGCTAACTTTTATCACTATTTTTATTTAGAATGATTTTAGATTGCAAAATTAACAATAATAAAATGAAAACCAAAGTGGTTCACCCACATTTATTTTGGTCGTATGGGAAAACCTATTTTAACTATTGCTAGATTTGGGCATCAAAAATTTAAATATTAAAAAAAATATGAAAAACTTAGTATTGTTTTTACTTGGACTTTCTGCGCAGCTTTGCTTTGGGCAGGCCAACCGATTTATCTATCAGGTGACCATGAAGCCTGACTCTGCGAATCCCAACGACGTGCGGACGGAAAATGCCTATTTGGATGTGAGCGGGCAAAAGTCAGTTTTCTATTCCGAAAAATCCATGAAACGAGATTCCATTTTCAGCAGAGCGCGGCAAACGGGAAGTTTTAATTTCGACAGAAACCAAATGCAGAGTTTGCGTTCCAGTATTGATTATACCATTGAAAAAGACCTTAAAACCGGTGTGAAAACCTTCAAATCTAGAATTGGCAGAGATCAGTATTCCTATGAAGAAGACCGCGCAATCGATTGGAAGATTACCCCGGAAACCTTAAAAATCGGAGACTACAAAACACAGAAAGCGGAAGCAGAATTTGCGGGAAGAAAATGGTATGCGTGGTTTATTACCGATATGCCGATTCAGGACGGTCCTTATAAATTCTCAGGACTTCCGGGTTTAATCGCAAAGGTGGAAGATGCCGCCGGTGATTATTCTTTTGACTTAAAAGAAGCAAAAAAAATTACTGAAATTCAAAATCCAGATTCCAGAGGAACAGTGATTAAAGTAAAAAGGAAAGATTACGAAAAGCAGAACGAAGCATTCCGGAAAGATCCGGCCTCGTTTTTTGCTGCGCAAATGAGTACCGGCAGAGGCGGGTTTGGCGGAGAAACACGTGGCGGCGGAATGAGAACGCCAGATCCAAATAGGAGAAAACAGATGGAGGAACGATTAAAGGAAGAGATCAGAAAGAGCAATAATCCGATAGAGCTGAAATGATTTTTTTAGTGAATAAAAGTTCTAAGCCTAAAATTGTGCACTTTAATTTGAATGTAGGTTTAATGTTTTTTTAAGAAGCGATAAAGTTTGGTTAAAGTCTATCTACACCAATTTTGCAGCAAAAAATATGTGTAATTTTACAATGCAAAAATCAATTCACAAATACAAAAAAGCTATGAAAAAATTATTAGCAGCATTTTCACTGGTTCTAGGAATGGGATTGGCAAATGCACAGCAAGTGGCGCCAACAACCACAAAACAAGCTCCGGCAAAAGTTGAAAAAGCAACCAAATCTGAAGCGAAAAAAGAAACTATGGCGGCAAAAGCAGAAGCGACAAAACCAGCCGCAAAAATGAAAAAGGACGGCACTCCGGATAAAAGGTACAAAGCCAATATGCATCTGAAAAAAGACGGAACCCCAGACAAAAGGTATAAGGAAAACAAATAGCGTTTCATTATTTTAATTTGGTTAGACCTCTCAGCTTACTGGGAGGTTTTTTTGGAAGATAAAACATGGCTTGATTTATGATGGATGAGGAGTGCGTATATTTGATCAACCAACAAATCAACAAACTAAATGAAAAAAGTATTTTTTTTACTTGGAATTTTTCTCCTCACGCTCAATTGCGCGCCAACGAAAACTGCACCGAAAAGCAGTGAAACCGTCGCGCTGAAGCCCGAGAAAAATGATGACGGTGAATGGGATTTGGAAGTCCTGGATCCGCAATGGAACTATTTCCTAAACGCGGTTGCGAAACCAGTTGGAATGTATTCGGAATCTTATCTGAAAACAAAAAACACTTTTCTGGTCAGCGAGTGGAATTCTTATTATTACGCCAGAAAATTTCCAAATATCATAGAAAATCTTATCGATTATGATCCCCAGGAAAATTATGGTTTAAAGTTAGAATATAAACTGTACCAGGTTTTTGCGTTCGTGCAGTGGAGGTATGGACTTAAAATGAATAATTTGAGCATGGGCGAAGTTCGGTAGAGAACAAAAAAGGTTCGGGAAAATTTTCCCGAACCTTTTTTATGGTCTAGTTGATTGTTTATTTGTTGAATTTTTCCTCCACTTTGTCCCAGTTGATCACATCAAAGAATGCGGTCACATAATCTGGTCTTCTGTTTTGATAATGAAGGTAATAAGCATGTTCCCAGACATCTAGTCCCAAAACCGGTGTTCCTTGGCAATCTGCGACCGGCATCAAAGGGTTGTCCTGATTTGGTGTGGAGCAAACTGCAACGGACCCGTCGGCTTTTTTGCACAACCAAGCCCATCCTGAACCGAATCTGGTTTTAGCGGCATTTGCGAAATCTTCTTTGAATTTTTCAAATCCGCCATAAGCTTCGATGGCGTTTTTCACGTTTCCTACCGGTTCTTTGCTTCCACCGGGAGTCATGATGTCCCAGAAAAGGGTGTGGTTATAATGACCTCCACCATTATTTCTAACGGCAGCTTTGTCGGTTCCTGTTTTGCAGATTTCCTCAATGGATTTTCCTTCCAAATCGGTTCCTGCAATTGCAGCGTTTAAATTGGTCACATATGCTTGATGGTGTTTCGTGTAGTGAATCTCCATCGTTCTTGCGTCTATCGTAGGTTCTAGTGCGTCATAAGCGTAACCTAATTTCGGTAATTCGAATGCCATAATTTTGATGTTTAATTAATGAATACCCAAATTTAGCCATTATTTAGACCAATTCCAAAATAGAGGAATCACTTTAATAAATCTTTAACATTGATGAAATCGGTGGAATGATCTCTTCACGATGCTTCACGTTCTTGATGCGAAATGAGATATCCAAAATTTATGTAATATTGAATTTACCCTATAATCGATCCATCTGGATTTGGAGTTTTATGCAAGCAAAAAAGAGATGCCAAAAAAGCATCTCTTTAAAAGATATTGCCAAAGCTGCAGTTAATTCATGGATAAAGCCGATTGCATTTTAATAGGAATAAGAACCCACTGCAAAGCAAACTCATTTTTAACTTGGCATTTGTTTATTTGTTCATCGACATCAAGAACTCCTCGTTGTTTAGAGTTGCTTTGATGTTTTTGTGCACGAATTCCATGGCTTCCACAGGATTCATGTCTGAAAGGTATTTTCTTAGGATCCACATTCTCTGCTGAGTAGTGTCATCCAGGAGCAAATCATCTCTTCTGGTACTTGAGGCCACCAAATCGATTGCCGGATAAATTCGTTTGTTGGCGATTTTTCGGTCAAGCTGAAGTTCCATATTTCCGGTTCCTTTGAATTCCTCGAAAATGACTTCATCCATTTTGGAACCGGTATCGATCAATGCGGTTGCGATAATGGTTAAAGAACCGCCACCTTCAATATTTCTTGCCGCTCCGAAAAATCTTTTCGGTTTGTGCAGCGCGTTGGCATCCACACCGCCGGAAAGAATCTTCCCGGAAGCTGGAGTCACGGTGTTGTAAGCTCTAGCCAATCTTGTAATCGAGTCGAGGAGAATCACCACATCATGGCCACATTCCACCATTCTCTGCGCTTTAGAAAGAACAAGGTTTGCCACTTTCACATGCTTTTCTGCAGGTTCGTCGAAGGTTGAAGAGATTACTTCCGCATTTACGCTTCTTTCCATATCGGTTACTTCTTCCGGTCTTTCGTCGATCAAAAGAATCATCATATAGGCTTCCGGATGGTTTGCAGAAATAGAATTCGCGATGTCTTTCAGCAACATGGTTTTACCGGTTTTCGGTTGTGCCACGATCATTGCTCTTTGTCCTTTTCCAATCGGCGTGAATAAATCCACGATTCTTGTGGAGAGGGTGGAGTTTTTCCCGGTCAGGTTGAATTTTTCCTCAGGGAATAGTGGTGTTAAAAACTCAAAAGCAACCCGGTCTTTGATGAATTCCAAATCTCTCCCGTTGACTTCTGTAGGTTTTAATAAGGAAAAATATTTCTCACCTTCTTTTGGCAAGCGAACAATTCCTTTTACCGTGTCACCTGTTTTCAGACCATAATTTCTGATTTGGTTGGTAGAAACATACACGTCATCCGGGGAGGAAATGTAAGAGAAATCTGAAGAGCGAAGGAATCCGTAGTTATCCGGAAGGATTTCCAAAACGCCTTCAATGGTCACCAATCCATCAAAATTGAAATCCTTTTTAGAGTTTTCATCCTGGTTTTCGGCATTCTGATTTTTGTTTTTATTTTGATTCTTGTGTTGGTGCTGTTGTTTGTTCTGATTTCCGTTTTGATTCTGATTTCCGTTTCCGTTGGGGTTCCTGTTTGGATTTTCGTTTGTTGGCTGAGGTTTTGGTTGTTCCGGACTGGTTTCTTTTTCTGTGGAATTTCCTGCGGCAACTGGTTCAGGAGTCGCTTCCTCTTTCGGATTCGGGATTCTTTGTCTTTTTTTCTTCTGCTGATTTCTATTTGGTTCGGCAGGAGTCTGTGTTTTTGTCTCTTGCAGAGCGTTTTCCGTGATTTCGTCTGTGGGTTTCGCTTCAATGATTTCCGTTTTTTCGAAAGGAATTTCTGCGGAAATCTCTGCCGGTTGTTCGGTCTTCTTTTTTGCTGCCGGTTTTTTTGCTGCCGGCTTTTTCACTGCAGGAGTGGTTTTGTCTTCTGTATTCATAGGGGTTTCGGTGGCGTTGTAATAATCTTTTGCTACTTTGGTGTTAGACGCCTGAAAGTCTAATATGGCAAAAATTTTATCATTATCGGTGCTGTTTTTAGCAACTTTAACGCCTAAATCTTTCGAGATTTTGTCCAAATCCAGAGCGGATTTCGACCTTAACGTTTCGATGTTGAACATAAATGTTACGTAAAAAAGGTGTTATATAAGTGTGTGTAAGTAAGAAGATTAAGTCGGGCGACTTTTCTTAATCAGATCAATAATAGTGCAAATCTACGCTAAATATTTAATTATGCAAAAAAATATCGCTATTTTTGCAATTCACAATCAGATAAGATGTTACAAAGAATACAGACCGTCTGGATATTTTTGGCGATTTTGGGCGCGGTTTTTCTGTTCATTACCGGGCAGGATTTTTCGCTATTCGGACCGACTCCTTTTATTTCCATCGCTTCTGTGGTTTTGGTCTTGTTTGGATTCATTAGTATTCTGAGTTATAAGGAAAGAAAAAGACAGATCCAGCTGAATAATATCAGCATGATGATAAACGCTTTGTTGCTCGGTTTATTGGCGTATTGGCTACTCACTTTATCCGGAGGAATTGATTTTCCTGAGAAGGGTATTGAGCCTATTTTTCCGTTATTGTCTATTATTTGTTTGTTCATCGCAAACATCTACATCCGGAAAGATGAAAGGCTCGTAAAATCTGTGGACAGGCTCCGCTAAACTCACAACGATTTTTTTTGAGTGAAACAGTTCCTTCTTGGGACTGTTTTTTTCTTGTTCCCACTGCCAAGATGGTTTCCATCAAATTGAAATTATGTAATTTTGCGACTTAATTTCATTGAATGAAGCCCATCAACCGAATTCTTTCTTTCGCTAAACCCCACCGGAAATATTTTTTCGGGAGTATATTCTTTAATATTTTATACTCGCTGCTCAGCATTTTCTCGGTGATCACGATGCTGCCAATTCTGAGGATCGTTTTCAAGCTGGATGACGGCGTGGATATCTCGAAAGCACCCATCTACAGCGGAAGATTAGGCGATTATTTCGGTTACCTTAAAGAAATGGCTTATTACAAAATTCAGCTCAATATCAATGAACTTGGAGCGGTAACCGTTTTAGCCTGGCTTTGTGGAATTACCGCGATTGCATTTTTGCTCCGAAATCTCTTCAGGTATTTGGGAGCCTATTTTTTGGTTAATTACCGGGTTGGAATTACCAAAGATCTCCGCACGGCGATGTATGACAAATTTTTGAAACTCCCCGTTTCGTTTTTTACCGAACAGCGAAAAGGCGACATGATCTCGAGGATTTCAAACGATATTGGTGCGGTGGAAGGCGGAATTATGGGTGCTTTGGTGGATTTGATCAATTCGCCTTTCATGATTATTTCCACGCTGATCACGCTTTTTCTTTTAGACGCAAAACTGACTTTATTTTCGCTCTTGGTTTTCCCGATCATGGGCTGGATCATTTCCTTCGTGGGGAAAAGCCTGAAAAGAAAGGCGACCCAAGCTCAGGAGGAATTGGGAAACCTGTTTTCGTTGGTGGATGAAACTTTGAAATCCTCCAAAGTCATCAAAATTTTCAATGCCGATAAAATTCTGAAAAACCGATTCAATACCACAAATGACAACTGGCAGAAATATGCAATAGGAATGAGCAGGAGGAGAGAATTGGCTTCCCCGGCGAGTGAATTTCTAGGTTCTATCACCATTCTCCTGATTACGTGGTTTGCCGGACAAAGCATTATCGCCGGAACCAATAACGATCCGGTAACGTTTTTAGCGTTCATCGGTCTGTTTTTCCAGATTCTGGATCCCGCCAAAAAACTCTCCAACGCCGTTTCTTCGATTCAAGGCGGAATGGCCAGTCTGGACCGTGTCTCAGAAGTATTAGACTATGATTTAAAAGTGGATGAAGCCGAAAATCCAATTCCGATTTCTACCCTGAAAGATCAAGTGGAATTTAAAGAAATCGGGTTTTATTACGATAAGGACAATGTCATCTTGAAGAACTTTAACCTCACAATTCCCAAAGGTAAAACCATCGCTTTAGTGGGACAGTCTGGTTCCGGGAAAACGACCATCGCCAATTTGCTTGCCCGTTTTTATGATGTTTCAGAAGGTGAAATCTTGGTGGATGGCATTGATTTAAAAGAATTGAAAGTTCAGGATTACCGAAACCTTTTGGGAATGGTCACTCAGGAATCCGTTTTGTTCAATGATTCTATTTTTAACAATATTTTGATGGGAAAACCGGATGCCACCGAAGCGGAGGTAATCGCTGCAGCGAAAATTGCAAACGCCCATCAATTCATAGAAAATCTTCCGGAAAAATATTACACCAATATCGGTGACGATGGCAACAAACTTTCTGGCGGACAAAAACAAAGGGTCTCCATTGCAAGAGCCGTGCTGAAAAATCCACCGATCATGATTTTGGACGAGGCCACTTCCGCATTAGATACAGAATCCGAAAGATTCGTTCAGGATGCCTTGGAAAAAATGATGGAAAACCGAACTTCACTGGTCATTGCGCACCGGCTTTCCACCATCCAAAAAGCGGATTGGATCGTGGTGATGGAACGAGGAGAAATCATAGAACAGGGAACCCACCAGGAACTTTTCGCAAAAAATGGAATCTACCGAAAGTTGGTGGAATTGCAGAATTTTGATTGAGAATCTCCAGGAATCCATGAATAAGTTGGCAGATTCGTAAACTAGTGTAACGACATCGTCAAATTAGGACATCACCGCCCAATCATCTTCTTGATCGAATTCAGTTTCATTAAAGCTTCTATTGGCGTCAGCGTATTGATGTCGATTTTTGTGAGTTCTTCACGGATATTTTCTAGGACCGGATCATCGAGCTGAAAGAATGAAAGCTGAAGATTTTCCTCGGTAATCGCTTTGGTTTTTTCTTTACCACTTTTGTGGGAACGGCTTTTTTCTAAAGTTTTTAAAACTTCATTCGCCCGATTTATCACTGTGGATGGCATTCCGGCGAGTTTCGCAACATGAATCCCGAAACTGTGCTCGCTTCCACCCGGAACGAGTTTCCGCATGAAAATAATATTTCCTTTATTCTCCTGAATGGAAACGTGGTAATTCTTGATCCGCTCGAAATTCACTGTCATTTCATTGAGTTCGTGGTAATGGGTCGCAAACAAAGTTTTCGGCTGCGTCGGATGTTGATGGAGGTATTCGGCAATTGCCCATGCAATCGAAACTCCGTCATAAGTGGAAGTTCCACGACCGATTTCGTCCAGTAGAATCAAGCTTCTTTCGGAAATATTGTTCAGGATATTGGCCGCTTCGTTCATTTCGACCATGAAAGTGGATTCGCCTGCAGAAATATTGTCGGTTGCTCCTACTCTGGTAAAAATTTTGTCTAGAATCCCGATTTCCGCATGTTTTGCGGGAATGAAACTTCCGATCTGCGCCATCAGACAAATGATTGCGGTTTGCCGGAGAATGGCAGATTTTCCCGCCATATTCGGTCCGGTTACCATAATGATCTGCTGCGAGTTGCGGTCGAGAAAAAGGTCGTTTGGAATGTATTTTTCGCCTAAAGGTAGCGCATTTTCAATGATGGGATGCCTTGCTTCGGTCAATGAAATTTCCAGCGTGTCATTCAGAATCGGTTTGGTGTAACTTTCAGAAACAGCCAGTTCGGACAATCCGACTCCGCAATCCAATTCAGCGATGATTCTGGAATTTTCCTGAATCTGGTCGATGTAGATCATCACATTTTCGCAAACTTTTCGGTAAAGTTCGTGTTCTATTTTCGAGATTTTTTCTTCGGCACCGAGAATCTGCTCCTCGTATTCCTTCAGTTCCTCAGTGATGTATCTTTCGGCATTGACCAAAGTCTGTTTCCGGATCCAGTCGTCCGGAACTTTATCTTTGTGTGTATTTCTAACTTCGATAAAGTACCCGAAAACATTGTTGAAACTGATTTTCAAACTCGAAATTCCGGTGCGTTCGGTTTCCCTTTCGCACATTTCGTCCAGGAAATTTTTTCCTTTGTTTTGAAGATTTCTCAACCGGTCGAGCTCTTCGGAAATCCCGTTTTTAATGACATTTCCCTTTGCAATGTATACAGGAAGTTCCTCATTCAGATAGTTTTGCAAATATTTAATGATATCTTCCAAATCATTCAGCGGCTGAATCCACGCCAAAACCTGATCAGAAGAATGAAGCAAACTTTTGATTTGATGAATGTTGATCAAACTTTGACGGAGGTGGCCGAGTTCCTTCGGCGTAATTTTTTCCGAAGCCAGTTTTCCCATCAAACGGTCCAGATCGGAAATGGATTTCAGAAGCTGAAGAATCTCGTATTTCAAAGCATCTTCGGTATTGAAAAACTCGATCAGGTTTAATCTTCGGTTAATTTCATCCACGGATTTCAACGGGAGAATCAGCCGTCTTCTCAGCAGTCTTCCTCCCATCGGCGTCGAGGTTTTATCGATAATATCCAACAGTGATTTTCCTTGCGGATTGCTTGGATAAACGATTTCCAGATTCCTCAAGGTGAACTGGTCCATCATCAGATAATTATCCTGCGGAATGAGTTGTATTTTCGTAATGTGCTGTAAAAGAGCGTGGTGTGTGTCTTCAACCAAATAGGCAAAAATTGCTCCGGCTGCGATAATTCCCAATTTCATTTCATCCACACCGAATCCTTTCAGCGAATTGGTTTTGAAATGGTTGGTCAGTTTTTCATAAGCATAATTCAATTGAAATGCCCAATCTTCGAGTTTAAAGGAATTTTTATTTTTAAGTGGAGTCGGGAGTTCGGTGGTTCTTTGGTAGATGATTTCACTCGGATCGAAAGTGGAAACGAGATGCAGTAATTTCTCCAGATTACCTTCCGAAACCAAAAATTCTCCCGTGGAAATATCAACCAGCGCCATTCCGAATTTCTCTTTTTCCTTATGGATGGAAAGCAGGAAATTGTTTTTCTTAGAGCTCAAAACCTGCTCGTTGAAAGTCACACCTGGAGTTACCAATTCTGTGACGCCTCTTTTCACGATTCCTTTCACGGTTTTCGGATCTTCGAGTTGGTCGCAGATGGCCACTCGAAGTCCTGCTCTCACGAGTTTCGGCAAATAAGAATCGATGGAATGGTGCGGAAATCCGGCCAGTTCCAGCTGGGAATCGCCGTTGTTTCTTTTGGTTAAAACGATGCCGAGAATTTGTGATGCCTTGATCGCGTCCGTCCCGAAAGTTTCATAGAAATCCCCGACACGAAACAGCAGCAAAGCATCCGGATATTTCGCTTTGATGGTATTGTACTGCGTCATTAAAGGGGTTTCTTTCTTGGCCATTTTTGATGTGGAAAATTTCTGCAAGATAAAAAAAGGGATTTACAAAAAAAAAAGATACCATTGATTGTTTGGTTAAATATTTGGGTCGCTGTAAAAATTCATGCAAGACCTTTCGCTTTAGCAATCAACTTGAATTTCCGGCCAAAGTTTAGCGAAATTTTCAAAAAAGGCATTTGGGATCAGTACGAAATCTGCCGAAATTCTTGCATTAAGATTTCTCCGGGCTTTAAGTTTCCTATTTTCTTCAGTACTTTTGTCAAAAATACGAAAATGCCCTCCACCAAGAAACTGAAACTCGAAGAATTAGGTAGAATCGATGTTGAAACTTTTAAGCAGACCGAGAAAATTTCGTTGGTCGTGGTTTTGGATAATATCCGAAGCATGCATAATGTGGGAGCAGTTTTCAGAACGGCGGATGCTTTTTTGGTCGAAAAAATCATCCTTTGCGGAATCACGCCACAACCGCCGCACCGCGAAATCCACAAAGCCGCATTGGGTGCCACAGAAAGTGTGACTTGGAGTTATGAGAAGAATATTTCTGCTGCTTTGGAAGATTTGAAAAAAGAAAACTTCAAAATCATTGGGATTGAGCAGACTACCCATTCGGAACTTATTACCGAATTTAATATTGACAAAAAGGGGAAATACGCACTGGTTTTGGGCAACGAAGTTGATGGATTGAGTGATGAGGCACTTCCGCTTTACGATACTTTTCTGGAAATTCCGCAATTGGGAACCAAACATTCGCTCAACGTCTCGGTTTGTGCGGGAATCGTGATGTGGGAATTTTTTAAAGATTTAAAATAGTATCCGGCTTTTCTAACTGCTGGAATCCGTTTCGGCAGAATGTTTATTAACTTGTGAAATGTTCGATTGATTCCACGTAATCCTTTTTTTGAAAGGTCTCTCCCGAACTGGACATTCCCAATATTCGCAAATCTCGCAAGAGAAAGGTTTGCAGTCATCCAAATGAAAATTGAACTCAATATTTCGATCCGTATTTTTGGCGATTAATTTATAGACCTGCTCCATTTCCTCGTGGGCTTTTCTCAACTCGAAATACCACGGCAATGTCAAATGGGCATCTATATGCAGCCCACTTCCATGTTGCTGGATCCTCATGTTGTGAACATCGATCCATTCTGGTTCACGGTTTTCGTCCAGGATTTTTGCGAGGCGCGAAATCATTCCCAGGTCCGCTTCATCCATGATTCCGCTCAATGATTTTCGGATGATTTTGTAACCCACAAAGATGATATAGCTGCCAAAAATTAAGGCAACTGCCGCATCAATCCAGAAAATCTGGGTGAAATAAACCAAAACCAAACTGAGGACCACTCCTAAAGTGGTGAAGGTATCGCTCTGCAAATGTTTGCCGGAGCTTTGCAAAACGAGAGAATTCTCTTTGATTCCTTTTTTTATGGAAATATATCCCATCAAATAATTGATGACTGCGGTGGCCGCGATAATCAGGATTCCCCAGTCGAGCTTTTTGGGTTCATTGCCTTGGAGCAGTGAATCCACCGCTTCCACAATGATGATGATGCCTGCAAAAATGATGAGCGCACCTTCGATTCCGGAAGTTACAAACTCTACTTTTCCATGTCCATAAGGATGATCCAGGTCCTTTGGTTTTGCTGCAAGATAGAGTGAGTATAAACCCATGAATGCAGCGATGATATTCACAATGCTTTCCATGGCGTCAGAAAATACCGCGTCGGAATTGGTCAGATGCCAAGCAATCAGTTTTCCGATGAAGAGTATGATTCCTACAATCGCAACATTTCTTTGGAAAGCGAAATTGGATTTGGATGAATTTTGAATGATGGGCATCTAAGTTTGAATATTTTTATTAATATTGTTTGAGGCGTCTAAGAATAAAAAATCCCGCATTGAGCGGGCTTTATTATCTTTGAATCCAGTTTTCGATTTTTAAATGCTCAAAGTTTTGGAAATCTTTGAGGTTCTCAGTTACTAAAGTCAGATCATAATGCAATGCTGTACTAGCAATGAGCATATCAAACTCATCATTAACAGGTTTTCCTAATTTGTGCAATCTCAATTTTTCTTTCGCATATCTTTTCGCTGAGCCAATAATTGGAATTACCTCTAAACCTTCTACGAAGCCATCTACATTTCTAAACGATTTTTTCGGATCTTCGCTTTTTTCTGCACCAAAATAGAGTTCAAAAACTGTAATTTCAGAAATTAAACAATTCCTAAATCCAATATTTTTGATTTTTTCCGCAATTTTAAATTTATCACGAAGAAAATGGATGCAGATATTGGTGTCTAAAAGATACATTATAAATCGACTTCTCTTTTTCTAAAGTGTCTGCTTTCCTTTATTTCCTTGATGATTTCATCAGAAGGTTTGCTAGAACCAAATCCGCCCGCAGAAGCAAAAAATTTTCTTTCACGCTCCTTTTCTTCGTCTTTTTCTTTTTTGAGTGATTTCAATAATCTTTCAATAATCTCAATTTTCGCATAGGAACTTAACTTCTCAATTTGAAGCAGATAAGTTTCTAAGATATTTTTTTCGATGGTCGTCATCACAGTAATTTTAACCAAAAATACGAAACAATTTCTAAACCAATTGATTGCCAACCAAATACTCTGCAATCTGCACCGCATTGGTTGCGGCCCCTTTTCGCAAGTTGTCTGCCACAATCCACAGGTTCATGGTTTTCGGTTGGGATAAATCTCTTCTGATCCTTCCCACGAAAACTTCATCTTTTCCTTCGGAATAAAGTGGCATCGGATAAATTTTGTTTTTCACATCGTCCATCACCACGACGCCAGGAGTTTCTGAAAGTATTTTTCGGACTTCATCCAAATTGAAATCGTTTTCAAATTCAATGTTTACACTTTCTGAATGGCCACCCTGAACCGGCACACGTACTGCAGTTGCCGTTAAGTTAAAGGTGTCGTCTGCCATGATTTTTTTCGGCTCTTTCATCAGTTTGAGCTCTTCTTTCGTGTAATCGTCTTCTGCGAAAACATCGCATTGAGGAAGTGCGTTTTTGAAGATTTCATAAGGATAGACTTTTGCCACGTCGTCATTCCCGATGATTTCAGCGTTTAATTGGTCCACCGCATTTTTCCCCGTTCCGGTTACGGATTGGTAGGTGGAAACAATCACCCTTTTCAGGTCATATTTTTGGTTCAAAGGATGCAGCACCATGACGAGCTGAATTGTGGAGCAGTTTGGATTTGCTATGATTTTGTCTTCTTTTGAAATTTCGTTCGCGTTGATTTCTGGGACCACCAGTTTTTTGTCTGGATCCATTCGCCATGCGGAAGAATTGTCGATCACGGTAGTTCCGGCTTCGGCAAACTTTGGCGCAAATTCTTTGGAAGTTTCCCCTCCCGCTGAAAATAAGGCGATTTCCGGTTTTAGATCAATGGCTTTCTGCATCGAGACAATTTCGAATTCCTTGCCTTTAAAAGTGATCTTCTTGCCCACTGATTTTTCAGAAGCTACAGGAATGAGTTCGGTTACTGGGAAGTTTCTTTCTTCCAAAACTTTCAACATAATCTGGCCCACCATTCCGGTTGCGCCAACAACTGCTATTTTCATTATATTAGTTCAATATTGTTTAATTGGTTCAAACTTGTTCAAATTGTTTAAGGTCTGTTTCTGTATTTCGGTCCTTTCAATTCACTTTTGGACAGATAATCCATCAGATTATTAATTTTTACGCTAAGAATTTCCGTTTGAGATTTTAGCTTTTCAAATTTGATTTCGTCTATGAATTTTCTGTCGAGAACACGATAAAGCTGAGATCTGGTTTCTCCACAAGATGTCTTTGCAACAGACAGGAATTGTGAGAATTCTTTGTTGCCGTTTCGCTCAAATCCTTCTGCGAATTTGTCCATCACAGAACCTGAAGAACCATCAATCTGATTACTGAGTTTATAGTTGATTTTCAAATTAGTGCTTTCAATTACATCATATATGTCATTGCACAAAACCCTTGAAAGCTGCCAAATTTCTAAATCCTCAAAATGTTTTATAGCTGCCATAACACTATTAAACTATGTTGAACAATTTTAAACCTTTTGAACAAGTCTTTACGCTCCAAAAAGTCTTTTCCATTGGAATGCCCAAAGCATTAAAGCGATTGCGATGAACGCCATCACCGCCCAAGACATTTTCATTTTGTCATTGGTTTTGAATTTTTTGTTTACGATGGTCAACAAGATTGCTGCGATAATCATGGAAGTGGGGTGTTCCACATAGGTATTTCTTGCCACTGCATCTTTCATTAAAGTTCCGGTTGCTGTAGCTTCTTTAAATCCAGGCGAGAAAAAGAACAGCATGATCAAACCGATCAAAGCTTGAGTGTGAAAGAAAATCATCGTGAAAAGGCTTGATTTTTTAAGCAATTTTGTGATTTTTCCGGAGTAACCGAACATCGTCAGCAGAAGTGCAATCACATAAATCGCAGTTAAGAGTAAAATCAAATAAGCGAATCCACGGTGCGCATTGAGCATTAGATTGAAATCCATTTTTAATATTTTTAATGATTAGTTGCAAAGATAGAAAAATCCCGACGATTGCCGGGATTTTAAAATAGTGTTAAATAGAACCCTTAGAAAGAGTATTTGAATCCAAGCATTGCAGACCAAGTAGTCACTGAAGTGTTTGCCGGTCTTGTTGGAGATTGAATTAATCCAGCGCCGTCTCTCAACATGGTGAATGATGGATCTGGTGAAAGATTTCCAGCTCTTGACAAGATTGCTGCACCATAAGAACTCACGGTGTAGTCTCTGACACCCCAATTGGAGTTCAACAGGTTTCCAAAATTCAAGATGTCTAATGAAATCTGAACTTTGTCACCTTTGCTTACCATGTCTTTGAATAGGTTCTGAGCCAATCTCACATCAAAACGGTTCAGCCAAGGAAGCAAGAATTCATTTCTTGGAAGGATTTGTCCTCGGTATTTTTCAAGTCCATTATCGGCGATAAATTTGTCAAAAGCATCACGCTGTTGCTGCGCTGTAAACAATACCGTCACGTTGCTTCCTGAACCAGTAGTGATATCTGAAAACTTCATGTTGTTTGAGTTCAAAGGAATGTACATCAAGTCATTTGCAATTCCGTCGCCATTCACGTCATTAGAATAATAGTAGGAATATCTACCTTGATTAGCTCCGTTATAGTAAACCCCGAAAGTGGTTCCTGTTTTCTTAAGTTCATAGGTGAAATTCGCTACAATTCTGTGAGGTACTGAATAATCAGAAATACTCAAGAATTGTTGGTTTGGTGAATCGATGGTTGGTGATCCGCCCCATGCTGAAGTTGCACTGGAACCTGCATTTGCAGATACTTCCTTAGACTCGGAGAAGGTGTAAAATACTGATCCTGAAAGTCCGTTCCAAGGTCTTACCGACGCACCGAAAGTTGCAGAGAACGCATGACCTTTGGTATCGGTATTGGTGAGTACAGTTGCGCTGTTGCCTCCGATTGCAGGATTATAAGTATATGATGCAGCATCTGGATAATAAACACGGTCTGCATAAACCATTTGTGCTGTTGAAACTTTTCTGTTTGCACCGAACTGGAATACCCCGTTTACATCTTTGGTATAAAGAATATCAGCGGTCAAGGTGATTGGGCTTTGCGGAATTTTGTAATCGATCCCGAAGCTTGATCTCCAAACCGAAGGCATCTTGAAGGAATCATCAACCAAAGCAAAAGATGATGGAACACCACCAGATGGCGAAGTGATGAAAGGTGTAACCTGTTGTCCGCCAGAAGTATAGTAAACTGGATTATTTACATAGTAATAGATATCTTCCGGATGGAATCTGATCTGTCCGATCCATGGAGCTACAGCTGCATAACTTCCAGGTTCGATGGTGTTTTGAAGAACACCTGCGTTAGTAGGCATGTTGGTTAACCAAACAAACGGAACTCTACCCGTGAAGATTCCTGTTCCACCTCTCAAAGTTAACGATCTGTCACCCAATACGTCATAATTGAATCCGAATCTTGGCGATAGCATTACTCTCGATTTTGGCCATTTGCCAGAAGAATAGTTTTTAGGATTACCATTTACATCCAGTAATGTCAAATTATCGATAGATGGATTTGCTGTAAGATCATTGAGGTACATCGGCAATTCAGCACGAAGTCCTACTGTGAAGTTTAACTTGTCATTCAATGCAATTCTGTCCTGTACATAAGCCGAACCAAGTCCAAAGTTAATTCTTGAATAAGTGTCCTGCCCTGCGTAAGGATAAGTTAGACCAAACATGATTGGTGCAACTTCAGCGGCGGTACCTGTTTTCAGGAAATCCGCTACAGAGGCATATCGGTAATATCCTGTTCCCATTCTGGTGTAGGAGTTGCCAAATTTTTGTACTTCATAAGCAATACCACCGGTTATGGTGTGTCTTCCCGCATTGTAAGTCAAGTTGTTTGTAAAAGAGAAATTATCATTCACCACATCATTCAAATAAGAGAATAACTCTGTACCGAAACTCATGTAGTTTGATCCGTTGGCAGATCCGTCCCAAATATCAACAAATGGGAAAAGTCTGTCTGAAGGAGTAGTTCTCTTGTCTTGAATTTTCGAATAAGTGAACAAGAATTTATTCGAAAGATTGGAAGTAAATGAGGAGTTCAATTCGGCAGTAATTGAAGAAACGGTATTATTGAAACCATAATTACCATTTTCAAAGGTCATGGACTTGTCACTGACCCGGTTTGCGGAAGATCTAGGAGATGGTCCTGAGTTTCCGTTTGCCAATGCATCCGATTTGGCATCAAGCATATTGTAACGTACCGCCAATTTGTGTTTGTCGCTGATGTTCCAGTCGATTCTTGCCAAGATTTTGTCTCCGGTTTGGATTGCCTCGTTGGCATATCCCTGATATCGTCCCGGATCGTATCCCCAAACTGTTCTCAAGTGGTTTTGAACTGCGATTAAGTCTGATTCTTTAACTCTGGTGATATTATTTGCAATATCAGAAACTCCATTTTGAGATGCTTTCCAAAGGTTTGCTCCCGATGCGTTTGCTCCAGTTGCGATTTCACGTTCTCCACTTACGAAAAAGAACAATTTATTTTTAATAATTGGACCACCCACCGTCAAACCGTTGGTCATTTTTGCTCCTACACGCTGGCTTTTATCTTTCACGATTTCTTCTCCATTTACTTTCCAGCCATTCAGGTCTTTGCCATTATAATAACCGTAAAGTGATCCATGGAAGGTGTTGGTTCCGGATTTCGTCACCGCATTGATTCCCGCACCGGTGAAACCAGACTGTGTCACATCAAATGGAGCGATGTTTACAGAAATTTCTTGGATTGCATCCAGTGCGATAGGTTGTGCGTTCCCGCCCGGAAGTGGGTTGCTGCTCAATCCAAATCCATTGTTGAAGTTTGCTCCGTCAATCTGTAGGTTGTTATATCTTGCGTCTCTACCTGCAAATGAATTGCCGTTTGCCTGCGGAGTCAATCGTGTAAATTCTGTAATACTTCTGTTAGCTTGAGGTAAGTCCTGAATCTGTTTGAGCCCAATATTTGTTGCAGCTCCGGTTTTGTTGATATTTCTATTTGCAGCACCGGTAATCACCACTTCCTGGATTTGGGTGGTATTTTCATTAACGATTGGATTTAGGACGAAAGGTTGTCCCAGTTCCAAATAAACATCCTCATAAACAACAGGTTTTTCTCCCGGTTGAGTCACTTCAACTTTGTAAGGTCCACCAACTCGCATGTTTGCCAAGTTGTAATTTCCAGAAGCGTTTGCTTTTGCCGAGTAAACAGTTCCGGAAGGCAAGTGGGTCGCAGTAATTGTAGCGCCAGAAGTTGCTTTACCATCAGACTGTGTCACAATTCCCGTCATGTTACTCGTAGTAACCTGCGCATGTACTGCGCCAAAACCAGTGAAGGCCAAAGCGGCAATCAGTACCCGTTTCTTGATTGGATTTAAATTCATTTTACTTAAAATTTATGATTAATTTAACTCTGGTGCAAAAGTAATCTTATTAAGCCAAAGAAATATTAATAATTTGTTAATATTTAAAATTTTGTTAAAATTACACCTAAATAGCTGAACATCAAAATTTAAAATAAAAAATATTTCTGCGCTCTTAAAAATTATCTTTGTGTAATTCTCAGAAAGCATCTTTACAAATTATTCAATCCATAATTTATTTCACTGCCTTTAGACTGAGGTCAATGTTTTCTGCGGAATGGGTCAGTGCGCCCGCCGAAATAAAATCTACGCCGGTACTTGCCACCTCTTTCAGCATTTCCCGGATGATTCCACCGGAAGCTTCTGATTCTGCTTTCCCTTTGATGAGGGATACTGCTTTTTTCATCATCGGAATATCCATATTATCCAGCATAATACGGTCTGCTCCGGATTTGATGGCTTCTTCCACTTCAGCGAGATTTCTGGTTTCGACTTCTATTTTTATCGGCTTTTTGAGTTTTTTCACATAATCTTTTGCCATTTTCACGGCATTGGTAATGCTTCCGTTATAATCGATATGGTTGTCTTTCAGCATGATCATGTCATAGAGCCCGTATCTGTGGTTGGTTCCGCCGCCAATTGCAACTGCCCATTTTTCACAAATCCTGAAGTTCGGCGTGGTCTTTCTGGTATCCAACAATTTTGTTTTGGTCCCTAAAAGCCTGGAATCCCAGTCGAAAGTCATCGTGGCAATCCCGCTCATTCGCTGCATGCAGTTCAGCACCAGTCTCTCAGTTGAGAGAATAGAACGAGCGCTTCCTTCCACATAAAATGCGATATCTCCCGCCTTCGCCTTTTCTCCGTCTTTGATGAAAACTTCAACCTTCAAATTTTTATCAAACTGTTTGAAAATGATCTCCGCCAGTTCCACTCCGGCCAGAATACAGTCTTCCTTAACCAGCAGTTTTGCTTTCTGCTGAAGATCTTTCGGAATGGTGGAAAGTGTGGAATGATCACCGTCTTGAATATCTTCATCCAATGCGGATTTGATGAATTCCTTTAATGCTTTGTCGGTTACGTAAGGTGGTCGGTTCATATTTATGATTGATTAGCGATTAATGATGAATGAGTTTTGGAATTTTCTTCTTTGTAATATTTCTTTATATCGTGAACTTTTTTAGAATAGGTTTTCGTTAGTAGTACTTGATTTCTCTCTTCCAGAGATAAAGATCTTGTCCATTTACATTTTTTATACATTCAATCCAGTTATTATGCTGATCATATTTGTATTTAAATAGAACATTATTTGGCACTAACTCCTCATTTTTCTTTCCCCAACTATCTATATAATAGAGTTTTTGAATTTGGTTTTTATCCAAAACAAACTGCGCTTGATTTGTAATGCTTCCCTGGTAAATACGAGTTTTTTTAATAATGTTGCCATTTTTGTCAAACTCGTATTCAACCGAGGAAACACTTGGATATTCACCGTCTTTCAGTTCTTCCCGATATTTTCCGTTTTCTTCTAAAATGAAATAGTGGTATTTGTCATCCCGAATTTGAGTTTCTTTTGTCGTTCTGCCCAACGAGTCATATTCAAATTTAGTAAAACCGCTTTGAAAAAGTTTTTTATTATTGTAATCAGTTTTATGGTCAAAATACTTTGATTCTTTGATCTGAAAATTCTCGTCATATAAGTTGACTCGAGTAAGTTTTTTTCTAAATATCGAGTCTTTTGCATCTTGGTAAGAATTTTCGCCAACCTTCTTCCTGATAAAATCGGTAACGGTAAATATGCTGTCGGTTTTTGATACTGAGTCATATTTTGTAATCGTAAAGGGGGTATAAGTTTCGCGATTGCCAAAATATGTTTTAGTGGGTTCGTCTTTCCATTTTAAGCTATATTTTACAAATTTTAATTTATTGCTTGCCCCCTCGTAAAAGTACTGAATATTACGAGCGGCATGTTTATTACCAGAATTTTCATTTATTTTCCTTCCCACACTATCGTAAGTATAGTTATAATCATCTACGATCTCACCAGATTCGTAATACCAGATTTCTTTTGTAATATTTCTATTTTTATCATAGTAGGTTTCATTATTGGTGTATCTGCAAAAGTCCGTTTCAAACCAACTGCTACGCATACTTTCACGCAAATTTTTAGGTGTCATTATGATGGCGTGTCCATATTCACTATCACTTTTCAAAAAAGTATAAGGTCCTGAATTATTAAGAAATAGAACGTATTCTTTCACATATCGTGGTTTTCCCAAAATCGAATCCTTGATGATCTGTGAATAAACCATATTGGAAAGAAATACACAAAAGAGAATTATACTTTTCATAAACAGACTTTTGATCTAAGTTTCTGAAATCGTCAACGGTTTCGTTGCCAAATCTTTATTATAAAAACTGCCTTTGTTTTCCTTCATCTGCAGTGAGTGTTTGATGATGAGGTACGACACGTTCACCAAATTCCTGAGCTCGGAAAGTTGTGGCGAAAGAATAGAGTAGTTGTACAATTCCGTCACGGCTTCATAAATCTCGCGCTGCTTTTTTTTGGCCAGTTCCAATCGGGAATTGCTGCGAACAATTGCCACCAAATCGCTCATCATTTCCTGGAGTTGTCTTCTCAGATAGGAAACCATCACCATTTCGTCCATCATTTTCATTCCTTCCTCGTTCCATTCGGGAACCGCCTTTAAATCATCAAAATTAAAGTCGTTGATTTTGAGCAGCTCCACCGTTTTCATCGCGGCATTGTGACCGAAAACCAAACCTTCCAACAAAGAATTGGAAGCCAGTCGGTTTGCGCCATGAAGTCCGGAATTGGTACATTCGCCCACTGCAAAGAGGTTTTTGATGGAACTTTGCCCATCCATATCCACTTCAATTCCTCCCATTAAATAATGACAAGCGGGAACCACCGGAATCATCTGTGTAAAAGGATCAATTCCTTCGTCCAGGCATTTTTGGTAAATATTCGGAAAATGCTCCACAAATTTTTCATGATCCATTTCCCGGCAATCCAATCCAACATATTCGTCACCGCTGATTTTCAGTTCGTTATCGATAGCTCTTGCCACAATGTCTCGGGAAGCTAATTCTTCGCGCTCATCATATTTATGCATGAATTTTTCGCCATTTTTTAGACGAAGTTTTGCGCCGTCGCCACGAACCGCCTCCGAAATCAGGAAGAGCATACCGTCTCTTTTTGAATAAAGGGCAGTTGGGTGAAACTGGTAATATTGCATGTTCGAAACTTTCCCTCGCGCTCTGTGTACAAAAGCGATTCCATCTCCAGTAGCAATAATCGGATTGGTGGTGTTTTTATAGACGTGACCGGCTCCTCCGGTGGCAACTAAAGTGATTTTCGCAGTGATTTTTTTGATTTTCTTGTTCTTTTCATCCAGGATATAAGCACCGTAGCAATCAATTTTCTCCAAATCGAAAACCTTGTCCGGAACATGGTGTTGCGTGATCAAATCGATGACGTAATGATGCGCCATCATCTCGATATTCGGTGATTTTTTTATCGTGGCCAAAAGTGCTCTTTCGATTTCTGCCCCGGTAACATCTTTGTGGTGAACAATTCTGTTTTCGGTGTGTCCACCTTCTCTTCCGAGCATCAAATGGCCATCCTTTTCGTCGAATCTGGTTCCCCATTCCACGAGTTCTTGAAATCTCGCGGGTCCTTCCTTGATTACCATTTCCACTACTTCCAGTTTGTTTTCACCATCGCCGGCTCTCATCGTGTCGTCGATATGTTTCTGGAAGTTATCTTTGTCAAAATCGGTTACCACAGCGAGTCCGCCTTGAGCATATTTGGTGTTGCTTTCATCTTCATCGGCTTTAGTGACAATGATGATTTTGGCATCCGGCATTTTTTGTGAAATCTTTATTGCATAAGAAAGTCCGGAAATTCCGGAGCCAATTACCAGTACGTCTGCTTTTATCATGGATTTGCGGGTTTCGAGTTACGGGTTGCTGGATGCTAGTTTTTAAGGTTTAATTCGGGATCAATATTTTTCGCGGATTTCTTGCCAAGAATTAATTTTTTTGGATCAGAACTTTTTAGCCTTTTAAGAATCCGTTTTTTCAGTTTTTCAGGAATTTCAAAGCTTTGTCGTTTTGCTTTCAATTTGAAGCACTTTAAATATACTTGAAAAGTTTATCGCCAGGTTTACGCACTTTTTTCATTTTCTGGAATGGATCGTCTTCCGCGCGATAACCTAGTGCCAAAGTAACGGTCACTTTTTCTTTTACTTGGTCTAAGCCTAAAGTTTCGGCAATTACTTCCTGCCGGAAACCTTCCATCGGAGATGAATCCACATTTTCCAAAGCCGCCGCAAACATTAGGTTGCCCAAAACAATATAGGCCTGCTTTTCGTTCCAGTGGAGCAAATTTTCTTTTTCAATATTATCCCGGAAACTCATGACACTGTTCCTGAACCCTTCCAAAGTCTGCATCGTCACATTTCTCACATCGCTGATATGCCGGAAATATCCGTCAATATATTGTTCTTCAATATCCCTTTTTGCGGCAATCACAATCAAATGCGAACAAGTGGTAATCTGTGAGGGATTATAAAATGCGTCCTGCAACCTTTTGAGGATTTCCGGATTCTCAATTACGTAAATTTTGTAGGGCTGCAAACCGAGCGAACTTGCAGAAAGCCGTCCCGCTTCCAGAATATTTTCTAAAACTTCAGGCGCTACTTTCTTTTCGATATCGAATTTTTTCACGGAATAGCGCTTTTCTAAGGCTTCAATATAATTCATCTAACAAAGATAAAGAATTTTGCCTCGTGAGTGAATCGCTTGGCGTGAATTTCCTTTGGTGCGAATTTTAAATGCTATTAAAATATAGATGAGTTATAAAAATTCCCCCACGAATCGAAGTTCACAACACCGCAGATTCATCTCAAAACAATCCGCCATCTCTCTGCTGCTCGAAAAATCCATCGATTTCCGGATTTGGGGATTGCGCTGCTTTCACGGCCAATTGGTCGCAGATTTCATTTTCGGGATGTCCGGCGTGCCCTTTTACCCAATGGAAAGTCGGGTTGTGCAATCGAATCAAGGGAATAATTCTTTGCCACAAATCGGGATTTTTCACATTTTTGAAACCTTTTCGGATCCAGCCATAAATCCATTTTTTGTTGATGGCGTCGGAAACGTATTTACTGTCGGTATAGATGTGGATTTCATTGTCAGCAGATTTGAGTTTTTCAAGTGCCACGATTACCGCCAGAAGTTCCATTCGGTTATTGGTCGTCAAACGGAATCCTTTTGAATATTGCTTCTCGTAATTTTTCTCGGGAACTTTCATCACGATTCCGTAACCGCCTTTTCCGGGGTTTCCACTGCATGCTCCGTCTGTGAAGATTTCGATTTTTAAACTCAATGTAAGAAGGTGTAAATGAAATATTGCAGTAATCTGATTGTCAAATTGCTACAAAGTCATAGTGATAGATTAATAAGCAAAATCGTCATCATCATCCAAATCATTCATCGATGAGCCGGAGAGATTCTGGTTATCAGACATCCCAAATGCTGCGCCTGGATCGATGGTCGTCCTTATCCGGTCGAAACCGCTCGGTTCTTCCTGCTGTCCGAAGTTTGACGGTTGGTAACCGTAACCGCTTCCAAACAAGTCGAGGTCGGCAAATTTTGCAATATTTTTATAGAAAGACATTCTCACATCAGCTGTCGCACCGTTTCTGTGTTTCGCGATAATGAGTTCAGCCTGGTTTTCGGTGGAAGTTTCGGCACCGTCTTCATCATTGTCCCAGGTTGCAATTTTGTAATATTCGGGACGGAAGATGAATGACACGATATCCGCGTCCTGTTCAATCGCACCGGATTCACGGAGGTCTGAAAGTTGGGGTCTTTTACCCGGTCTGGTTTCCACACTTCTGGATAACTGGGAAAGCGCAATCACCGGAACGTTCAGTTCTTTGGCAATGGCTTTTAGTGATCGGGAAATCATGGCGATTTCCTGTTCGCGGTTTCCTGCTCCTCCTTTTCCGGAATTTGCGGTCATCAACTGGAGGTAATCCACCATGATGATTTTCACTCCGTGCTGCATAACCAATCTTCGGCATTTTGCACGGAAATCGAATACGGAAAGTGAAGGAGTTTCATCGATGAATAAAGGAGCGTTTTCCAGTTCTGAAACGTTGGAGAAAAGCCGCTGCCATTCTTCGTCGGACATTTGACCTTTCCTTAATTTTTCCGAAGAAATCCCTGTTTCTGAAGCAATCATTCTGGTAATCAACTGCACGGATGCCATTTCCAGGGAAAATAGAGCCAAAGGAATTTTATGTTCGACTGCAATATTTCTAGCCATTGACAACAGGAAAGCGGTTTTACCCATTGCCGGACGTGCCGCAATAATGATAAGGTCAGAATTTTGCCAACCGCCGGTTTCTTTGTCGATATCCCTAAAACCTGACGGAATCCCGGAAAGTCCTTCTTTGTCCTTTAGGGATTTAATGGTGTCGATTGCCTGTTTCACCAAATTGTTTGCGGTATCGAAACCTTTTTTGATGGTTCCGTTGGTGATTTCGAAGAAACTCTGTTCGGCTTTATCTAAAAGTTCGAAAACGTCGGTAGATTCTTTGTAAGAACTGTCGATGACGTTTGCAGAAACATTAATCAAACTCCTTAAAATAAATTTTTCCAGAATCACCCGTACGTGATATTCAATATGCGCACTGGAGGAAACACCCATCGTCAAGTCGATGATGTAATGATCACCACCGGCAAAACCCAATCTTTCGGTTTTTTTCAGTTCCTGAATTACGGTCATTAAATCCACCGGATGGTTTCCTTCAAACAATTTCAGGATTGCCCGGAAAATTTCCTGGTGTCTTGGATCATAGAAAACTTCCGGCGTCAATAAATCGATGGAATGATCGAGTCCTTTCTTGTCAATCAAAAAAGTTCCGATCACCAATTTTTCGAAATCTACTGCATTTGGCGGTAGTTTGCCATCTGAAATAGAGAGTTCTTTCGCAAAATTTCCGTGGATTAAAGATGATAGTGTTTCCTTTTGAGTCATTGAGCAAAGTTATAAATTTTATGATATTTTAAGATTTTATTAACTAACAAAAAACAAAATATTACTGTTAAAACGTTGGTTGTCATTGAATTGTTATGTTGGTAAGTCTTTAAATTAGAAAGTGGGAGTCAGAATCCGGATGGAAGCTTTTGCCGGTTGAAAATGCCGGATTTGAGGAGCGGGTAGAGCAGAATCAGAATTTTTTCAGGGATCATCCTTCAATTAGAAAGCCAAACTCAAATCCCAAGTCTGATAAGAATTAACCAGTATTTCATAACTATAACTTATTTTTGCAAAATGTTTTCACTGGAACCGATTCAGACCTTAAAAATACGCGAATTTAGATATTTGATGACTGGGAGATTTTTCCTGGTTTTGTCTTTTAGAATGTTGGCTACCTTGATGGGATGGTGGATTTATCAGTTGACCCACGATCCTTTCGCAATCGGCATCATCGGTTTGTCAGAGGTGATTCCCGCGGTTTCTACTGCGCTTTATGCAGGTCACGTGATTGATAATTCGGAAAAGAAAAGGTTATTGCTCATTTGCAATTACGCTTATGTTTTTTTGATCGCACTTTTGGCGATCCCGGCTTTTTATGGTCATGATTCGCTGCATTTGGATAATCGGCATATTACCTATTTTATTTATGCGATCATTTTTTTTACAGGATTTTGTCGGGCATTTTTGGGGCCGATTATTCCATCCATGATTCCCAAAATTGTTCCGCGCGAAACTTTGCCCAATGCGATTACGCTGAATCAGGGAACCTTTCTCACGGCTTCGGTTACGGGGCATGCATTAGGTGGATTTATGATTCACTGGATTGATATTCCCGGGACTGTTTTGGTGGTGGTAGGCTTGATGATTTTTTCTTCGGTTTTCTTTTGGATGCTGAATAAACACCATCCGGAAATCAAGGAAAAGGAAATCAATGTGTTGCAAAGTATGCGCGAAGGAATTGCCTACATTTACAAAACCAAAGAAATTTTGGGCGCGCTGTGTCTCGATATGTTTGCGGTGCTTTTCGGTGGCGCAGTAGCAATGATTCCGGTTTATGCGACTGATATTTTGAAGGTAGGTTCCGAAGGTTTCGGTTTGCTGAATGCGGCTTCAGATATCGGTTCGATGTGTATTATCGCATTTTTGGCATTCGTGCCGCTCAGGAAAAATCAGGGAAAAATTCTGCTTTTTGCGGTTGCCGGATTTGGTTTATGCATCATCGGATTTGGTTTGTCAAAACTATACTGGCTTTCCTTCGGGTTGTTAATGCTGAGCGGAATGTTGGATGGGATTTCTGTAGTCATCCGCGGAACGATTGTCCAGTTGAAAACGCCGGAATATATCCGAGGAAGAGTACTGAGCGTGAATTCCATTTTCATCATGTCGAGTAATGAAATGGGACAGTTTGAAAGCGGAGTTGCCGCGAAACTCCTCGGAGTCGTCCGTTCTGTGGTTTTCGGTGGAACGATGACTTTGCTCGTTGCCTTGATTGTGGGAACCACTGTGCCGAAGCTGCGGAAGATGAAGTATTAGAAGTGAATTTGCTACGCGGTGAATTTTTTCTTGAAACTTGAAACTTGAAATTTGAAATCTACCTGTCGGCAGACAGGCCTCAAACTTAAAACTTTTCTTATGAACTGGATTATTCTGATTATTGCGGGATTATTTGAAACCGGATTTGCGACATGCCTTGGAAAAGCGCAGGAAACTTCGGGCAAGGAAAGTCTGTTTTGGTGGGCTGGATTTGTGGTCGCGCTTTTTATCAGTATGTTTTTGATGTACAAATCAATTTCCTTTGGAAACCATCCCATTCCGATTGGGACCGCTTATGCGGTTTGGACCGGAATCGGCGCAGTAGGCGGAGTTTTGGCTGGAATTTTTATTTTTAATGAACCGGCCACTTTTTGGAGGATGTTCTTTGTCTGTACGCTTATCGCTTCTGTAGTCGGACTGAAAATGGTTTCAAATTAAGGGTGCTCACTCTTGAAATTTTCCAAAAAATCCCCAATCTTTCGGTCATTTGCCAATCGCGGAATTTTGTTTTGTCCGCCAAGTTTTCCTTCAGATTTTGCGTAATCTTGGAAAGCGTTTTTCTTCAGTTTTGTGATGATTAAAGGCTGCAGAACATTTCCGGCAATCAAATCATCATAGTAAGTATTTCGTTTCCGCAATTCTTCATCTAGATTTTTTCTAAAGTCATCCAGATTTTCCGGTTCTTTTTCAAACTCGATGAACCATTCGTGATAAGGCAAACCTTCTGCCGGATTCACCTGTGGAGCTAAATGAAACTCGGTAATCTGCGCCGGGAACTTTTCCACAGTGGCCTTCATCGCCTCCTCTACTTCAAAAGCGATGACGTGTTCTCCAAAAGCTGAGGTGAAATGTTTTGTCCTTCCCGAAACCAAAATCCGGTAGGGATCTTTTGAAATAAACCGCACCACATCGCCGATTGAGTAGGCCCAAAGTCCTGAATTGGTGGTGAGAATCAGCGCATAATCTTTGTTGAGTTCGATGTCTTTTAAAGTTAATCTGGTCCGTCGTTGAGCAGAGTCGGAGCGGCCATATTCTTCTAATGGAATAAATTCGTAAAAAATTCCATGGTTGGTCAGGAGCAGTAAACCCTCTTTTTGATAATCATCCTGAAATGCAAAAAAACCTTCACTCGCTGGAAAAGTTTGAATGGTGTCCACTTTTTTTCCGAGGAGATCGTTCATTTTTTCACGGTAGGGTTCGAAATTGACACCGCCTGTGATGATAAGCTGCAGATTGGGGAAAAGGTCTGTGATTTTCTTCCCGTTTCTTTCGATCAGTTTCTCAAAATACATAATCAGCCACGGTGGAATCCCGGAAATCAAAGTCATGTTTTGTTTTTCGGTCTCTTTTACGATTTGGTCCACTTTGGTTTCCCAGTCTTCAATGAGGTTGGTTTTCAGGCTCGGCAAACGGTTTTTTTGCAGATAGTTTGGAATATGGTGTGCCACGATTCCCGAAAGTCTCCCCGTTTTTATTCCGTTAATTTCCTCCAATTCCGGACTTCCCTGCAGGAAGATCATCTTTCCTGAAACGAAATCGGCATTGTTTTTTTCGGCGATATAGTGAAATATGGCACTTTGGGCAGCCGCGATCTGAAACGGCATTCCTTCCTTGGAAATCGGGATGTATTTTGAGCCGGAAGTCGTTCCGGAAGTTTTTGCAAAATATTCGGGGATTTCTGGCCAAAGGATATTGCTCTGGCCGCGTTTTATTTTTTCTATGTAGGGTTTTAAATCTTCGTAGTCAGCAACTGGAACTTGAGACTGGAAGGTGGGAATGTCTTTGATTTCCTCAAAGTTTCTTTCTCTTCCGAACAATGTTTTTTCGGCAGTTTTTACCAAAGAAATCAATAGTTTTTCCTGGTCTTCAAGAGCATTTTTCTTAAAGTTTCGAGTTTCCTTGAGGTGTTTTTTTGCCCAGATTAACGCGATTTTTTTCTTAATGAAATTTAGCATGGAGCAAATTTAGATGATTTTAGAGATAAAATCTTAGTCCAAGCGAAAAATTAAAAAGTGTGGGTTCTGCATAATATTTTTGAACAGCGGAATCGTCCATTTCTGTGAAATTGGTGAGAAAATAGAATTTCGGACTGGCAAAAACATAAACCTTCTTATTCGATGAAATGCTGTAAAGTGCTTTTGCACCCAATAAAAAACTGGAACCCCCTTCGCGGAAATCTTTGCTGCTATAGTTTGATTTACTCACCATGCTATGGAAACCGCTGCCGATAAATCCTTCTGCATCAAATCGTTCCGAAAACGGATGCCGGTAAAATGCGTAGATTTCGCCACTCGACCACTGTGGACTGCGCAGCTCCCCGAAAACTGACGGGTCTTTCACTTTGCCATAAGCATTGTTGAACTCAAATCCCAAACCAAAATTTTTAACCACAAAAAATCCCAAACCAATACCGAATCCTGTGAATGTTCCGGTTCCATCTGCAATATAATTGTTGCCAATTCCGGTATAGGTGTTTCCTTTTATTTCAAAATTAAAGTTGTTTCTTTTCTGTGCAGAAACGGAAAGAGAAATCAGCAGAAAATAACAGAATAACTTTTTCATGGAGCTATATTGATATTTGAAAATTTGAAATAGTTTTTCCCGGAAGGCAATACAATTGCGGTGGAATCATAAGAAAGTTGACAAGCCACATTGCTGTTGTAAGACAATATTTTGCGTCCGATTTCTAAGTTTTTATCGGAATTTGTTCCGGGGCCTCCCATTTTGAACGTGCCGTCAGATTTTGTTTGCGTTTCCGTGATCACGATGTTTCCCGCAGAAATTTTGAGTGGTAATTGCGAGGTTTCGGTTCCGGAGATTTTACCTTCCACGAAGATTCTGGAATTGTCCACATATTGCGGTTCGCATCTGGCAGGTGTCAACAAAAAAGCGATAGGGAACAGGGCGAAAAACATCGAAGTTGTTTTCATTTTATTTTTTTGGGAAAGTTAGCCTATTAATTTCGATGAAAACTTGATTTCAATCAAGATGGGAATTTTTCTTAGAATTGATAACGGTATCCCAAACCAAAACTAATAAAAGTGGATTGGTTATAGAATTTTTCAATGTCCTTGTTCTCGTTGTAAATATTGGTTTTGTAGGTGTTGAGTTTTGCGGAAAGAAAAACCTGTTGCGGTTCAGTCATCATATAGACCAGTTTTGCGCCGAGGTTGATCCCGCTTCCCAGATTCACGTTTTTGGCACTTTTTTCATCGATATAAAGATTGGTTTGTCTATAGAAAGTAAATCCGGCCATTTCTTCCAGAAAAAAATCCTCGGAGAGATAATCGCGGTGCGTGAGGAAAAAATCAAAGGAAATGATGCTTGGCGAACCGATGTTTCCATATCTGCTCTCTTCTCCATAAATCACGTTGGAATAAAGAAAGTTCACATCCAAACCCACCCCATAATTGATCGGCGTCATCAAATTTCCGCCAAAGCCAAAACCAAAGAAAGGTCTCACCAGCGTAGAAAATGAATTGTTTCCCACGGCGGTCATCAGGATCATTTTGGCATCAATATTGGCGACCACGTCCAGATCAAATTTCTTTTTCTTTTGGGAAAAAAGCAGGGTGGAAGTAAGCAATAAAAGCAATGCGAGTTTTCTCATTATTCCAGGATTATTTCGTGAAAGGTGATATAGGTGGTTCCGATGGGAATTTCGATTCGTAATTGATCGCTAGAGCGTTCACAACCGTTTTTAGAGGCAGAAAAAGATTTGATTTTCTGGTTCAAAGCCAATGAAAACTTTTGGTTGGGGAGCGGTCCGGATAAAGTGAAATCACCCGAACTGTCAGGAATGGTTGTTGCCACCGAGATATTATCACTGATAATTTTAATGGTGACCTTGTTGTAATCCACCTGTGTTCCAACGATCTTTCCGGTAACATAAGCTCTGGAATTGCTCGGATCGCTGCTGTTGCACGAAGTGAAAAAAGACCATAATAAAAGGCAGCAGACTGAAAGAAAAATCCTCATTTTTTTTTGATTTAAAGATAAAAAAATAATGCGGACAGGCTTTTTATATTTTGGCAGGAAATGATTCTGCATAAAAAAACCGCCCGAAAGCGGTTTTATCATTAAGAAAAATTTTTTTAATTGTCCCTTTGCACCACTACGAATGCCGGGAAGTGGTCGGAATAACCGCCGGTAAATTTATCGCCATTCCAGGATCTGAACGGATATCCTTTCCAGTTTCCTTCTTTGGTAATGAGGTAAGGTGGTGCGTAAATTTCAGCTTTAAATACCGAAAATTCCTTGCCCAACTCATTTGAAATCAAATTTCCGGAAACGATGATCTGGTCGAAAAGGTTCGGTGAATCCTGGTAAGCCAAAGAAGCAACTCCTTTTTTATAGAGCGGATACATTAGATTAAGGTACGGTGTATCTGCGCTGAGATCTTTCGGATTCCCCACTGCCTTCAGGTAGTTTTTCAAACTGGAACTTACCGGGTCATCATTAAAATCGCCCATAGCGAAAAGTTTGATGTGCGGATCCAAAGCGCGCACACTGTCCATTTGCTGTTTCAAGACCACTGCGGCTGCGTTTCTTCTCGGCAAAGATTTTGCTTCGCCACCACTTCTTGATGGCCAGTGATTCATGAAGACCGCGATTTTTTCATTATCTAATAATCCTGTAACTACAAGGATATCACGAGTATAGACTCGTTTTCCGTCATCAAAGATTTTGATTTCCTTTTTCAGGGAATTGGTAGGGGTGAATCTTCTTTTCTGGTAAATCAGGGCCACATCAATTCCTCTTGCGTCGTAAGAATTGTAATGGATGATTCCGTAATCGTATTTTGCGAGTTGCGGTTGCTTGATCAGATCCTGAATCACCTGTCTGTTTTCCACCTCAATTAGTCCCACTATTGCAGGAGCGGTTTTGGTGTATTGGGCACCCATTTCGGAGATGACCTGGGCTTCATTGGCCAACTTCTGTTTATAGTTTTTGGTATTCCAATTTTTTCCGCTTCTGGGAGTGAAATCATCGGAAAGGATTTGGTTTCTGACCACCTTTTTCCCTTTCAGAAGGTTGTCGCTCCATTCACCTTTGTAATCTTCTGTGGTTTCCAGGTACTTCAATGAATCCAAAGGAACGCTTCGGTGAAATGCGGGATTGCTGATGTCTTTAGTGCCATCGATATAATCAGCCGAGGCAATGGTGTCCCACAGGTTTTCCACATTGAGGAATCCAATGGTGGCAACTCTTCGCAGCTGACCTTTCTGCTGAGAAAAAGAATAGCAAAAAAGTGCGATCGCGAACAAAGTGAAAAATTTTTTCATTTTTAAATAAAATAAGTTTTGAGGTGCAAATCTAATGATAAATTATAATCGAAGCGACTATATTTTAACATGAGAAATGTTTTAATGGAATTTTAAGTAAATTTATGTTAAAAAGTTTTAAGCTACTGATTTTTAGAGTAAATTTGCAATCCCAATTCTAATAAGTTAGATTTGGGATAGATTAGAAAGTTAAAAATAAATTATAAACATGATTAAAAAGCTATCATTAATCTCCATGTTTACGCTGCTTCCAGCTTCTTTTTATTTTGCGCAGACTACCGTTTTCGCATATCTGAAAGATGCCGACGGAAAACCGGTGGAAAGTGCAGAGGTTGACTTGAAAGGTTCTGAAAATGATGTGAAGGCAGACAAGATTGGGTATTTCCAGTTTGTCGATCTGAAAGCAGGTCATTATCAGATCGTGATTACGAAACCGAATTACGAGACCAAAGTAATGGAGTTTGACATCAACCAGGAAAAAAGAAAAGACTTGGGGGTGATCACACTTTATTCTACATTGACCAATGCTGATCAGGGACTGGTGATCATTGAGAATACTGGTGACGAAGAAAACAGCAGCCAAGGTACCACAGTTGGTTTACTGCAGTCTTCTCAGGATGTTTTCAACAGAATTGCGTCTTATGATTTAGGCGCATATTGGTTCCGGCCAAGAGGTATAGACGGAAGAACAGGCGAAACCATGATGAATGGGGTCTCCATGGTGAAATCCGATAACGGAAACGTGGACTTCAGCAATTGGGGTGGGCTTAATGAAATCACCAGATATCCGGAAACTGCCGCAAATCACGCGCCTTCCGAGTATGCATTTGGTGGAGCGAGTGGAGTGATCTTTAAAAATACCAACGCAAGCGAATACCGAAAAGGTTTCCAGGCGACTTACTCACTGACCAACAGAAACTATAACAACCGCGCATCTTTAAGATACACCTCCGGAATGAATAAAAACGGATGGGCTTTCACCGTAATGGGTGCAAGAAGATGGGCACAGGAGGGAATCCAGGAAGGTACTTTCTATGATGCTTACGGCGGATTCTTAGGAATTGAGAAAAAAATCAACGATGCGCATACCATCACTTTAAATGCTTTTGCATCCCCGTATAGAAGATCTACTTCCAGTCCAAGTACACAGGAGGTCTATGATTACAGGGGAGTTCACTACAACTCCTACTGGGGATGGCAAGATGGCAAGAAAAGAAGTGAAAGAGTAAGAGCTGGTTTCCAGCCGATCGTGCAGATGCAGGATTTCTGGAAGATCAATAAAAAATCTAGCTTGGCCACTGCGATATCTTACCAGTGGGGGAAAGATAAAAGCGCAAGATTGGATTGGCAAGGAGTTCAGAACCCTTCACCAACTTATTACAGATGGTTGCCAAGTTATTATGATTCATTAGATCCGAATGCTTCGGTAATTGACCCAAATGGAAATGTGACCACCATGCAGGATGCTTATCAAACCTCTTTGGCGGGATGGCAATCTGGTGCAGATTTCACACAGTTAAATTGGGATGCACTTTACAAGAGAAACATGACCCAACCGGCCGGAACTTATTATGGAGAAACCGGAAAGAAAGCGCTTTATTATCAAGTTAATGATGTGAGCGACGATAAAATCTTCAATGCCGGAACTCACTACACCTATAATTTCTCTGATACTTCAAGATTTATCCTGAACCTTTCATACGAAAACTATAAGTCTGAATTGTATAGGGAAGTGAAAGATTTATTAGGAGCAGACTTTGTTCTAAACAGAGACCCATTTGCTGCAACCAACAATCCAGGAAAGAGCGGGCTTTATAACGAAGGAGAAACGAATGTGGCGAAAAGGGTAGGAGATAAAATGACTTATGATTACATCTTATCAAGACAGGAAGTGAAAATGAATCCGGGATTCAAATTCCAGTCCGGTAAATTTGATGTGTTCGTTTCAGGTTTGGCGGCATATTCCACTTCTGCCAGAGAAGGGCTTTATCACCATTATCTGTATGCTGATTCATTCGGAAAAAGTCCAAACTATGAATTCTTTGATTTTGGTTTGAAGGGGCAGGTCATCTACAAATTAGATGGTAGAAACTTCTTGGTTTACAACGGTGCCACATTCTCACAAGCTCCGTTCTTGGAAGATTTGTTCATCAATCCGAGAGTTAATTCTTCCACTGCGCCAAATGTTAAGAATTCTTATGTAAATGCCAATGATTTGAGCTATGTTTTGAACTCGCCATTCGTTAAGTTCAGATTGACCGGATATTTGGTGGATACTCAAAACAGTACCGATGTTACCAGATATTTCGCTGATGGAATCACGCTTTCAAAAACGGGACAGGAAGGTGATGAAAGCACCGTTCAAAGTGCATTCGTGACCGAAGTCCTTTCTAATGTGGACAAGAGAAATATTGGTGCAGAATTGGGAATTGACGTGAAAGTATTACCTACTTTATCTTTGCAGGGAGTTGCAAGTTACGGGAACTTTACCTACCGAAATGATCCACATTTATATTTCGCATCTGATGCTGCAGGAGTTTCTAAAGACGGCAAAGCCTATCAAGATTTCGGCAAAGCAGCTTTGAACGGATATAAACAGGGAGGAACACCACAGCAGGCATTCTCTCTAGGATTTAGATACAGCTCACCGCAATACTGGTGGTTTGGAGCAAGCTGGAATTATTTGGATGACAATTATCTGAACCCGGCGGCTATCTTGAGGACGGAAAATTTTGTTCAGAATCCTGTGACAGGTACTCCTTTTGATGGCGTGACTCCTGAAAAATTACGCGATCTTTTGCAACAGGTGCAGCTGCCTTCCGCTTTCTTCCTCAACGCAAATGCCGGTAAATCCTGGAGATTCGGAAGCTATTATGTGATGCTTACAGCTTCTGTCAACAATATTTTGGATAATACCAAATATATCACAGGCGGTTTCGAGCAGGTGAGAAACGTGAAATATAATACCTATTTGATTGAAAAAAGTCGTGAATTCCCATTATTTGGGCCGAAATATTGGTACACCCAGGGAAGATCCTATTTCATCAACCTTCAAGTAAGATTTTAATACCTTTTACAAAATTTAAAAAGAACAATACAATGAATATCACAAAATTTCTAAAATCTGCTTTTGTAGTTGCCGTTTCTGCAGTTACACTAAGCTCTTGTGTGAACAAGGACGAGTGGGATACCCCGCCAATCAACTGTAACAATAAGTTTGATGCGCCAAACATCAGCATGGCTGATTTCAAAGCTTTGGCTCCTGCCTCAGGTTATGTGTTAATTACTGACGACAAGATTTTTGATGGTTATGTAGTTTCCAGTGATGAAAACGGTAACTTTTACAAAACAATCTCTTTCCAGGATAAACCGGAAAACCCAACTGTAGGTCTTCAAATCGAAGTGGATAAAGCTAGCAACTACGCAGATTTCCCGATTGGCACCCACATTAGAATCAATGCAAAAGGGTTGAGATTAGGTTTGGACAGAGGTACATGGAAAATCGGTTCCGTGGATCCTAATTTCGCGATCGGTAGAATCCCGAGCGTTTTATTAAACAGATATTTGTCAGCCGTATGTAATGGAAATGCAATGGATGTGGTTACTATCAAACCGAGGGTTTTGACAAATCTTGCAGCAGCTAAACAAGATATCTATCTAAACACGCTGGTTACTGTTCCTAATGTTCAATTTAATTTTGGAGAGATCTATCCAGTACAAAAAGCTTACGTGGACTTCGTAGGAGGTGCGGGAGTGGATACCGATAGAAATATTGAGGACTCATCAGGAAGTTCAACAGTATTGAGATCTTCCGGATTCTCTACTTTCGGAGCAACGCTTCTTCCAAAAGGTTCTGGAAACCTGACTTTCGTAGTGAGCAAATACAATGCAAATTACCAGATGATCATCAGAAGCTTAGACGATGTGAAAATTGCAGCTTCAGGACCTAGATTTAATCCATACCCGCCAAAAGGAGGAACCGATATTACTTATCCACAGACTTTCCTAGAAAATTTTGAAAGTTATCCATCTACCTCCGCTCCATGGTTTAACACTTTCCCTAAATATATCAATTATAATATTTTGGGAATCAGATATTGGGAAGTTAGAAACTTCAGCGGAAACAAATATATTCAGTTGACAGCAAACGGTGCAACAACTAGCAACAATGGCGGAACTACAGCAGTAGAAACAAGCTTCATGGTGCCGGTAAATTTTGTTCCGGGCAAAAAGTTGACCTTTGACCACAACTTCGGATTTGATAATGGAAAGGTTCTGAAAGTTTACACTACTACCGATTACAAAGTGGGTGACGATATTACTTCTGCTACTTTAAAAGATATTACTTCCAGCTTTACGTTCCAAACCGGACCTGTGAGTGGATACGGAACTTTAGCACCTTCCGGAACCTATACTTTCACAGAGAGCGGAAACGGATTCATCGTCTTCAAATACACAGGTGTTGGAGGCGGAGTGACCACTACTGCACAGATTGACAACATCCAGGTTCAGTAATCTGGTGTAAAGATAAATTTAAAGGCCGCATTCGTGCGGTCTTTTTGTTTTTAAAATTAGAGGTAGTGGTTGAGGAATTTGAAGCGTAATTTCCGCTGATATTTTGAAATAGATCCAAAGTCATTTTTTAAGGAAAATGGACGACAGGCCAATAGATTTCCCAAAAAAAATCTGCCTCATTTTCGGAGACAGATTCATTTACTTTAATAGAAAGCCGATCTTAAAAACTGGCTTCATTCACTTCTTTTCCCCGCTGGAAATTCATCGTTTTCTGATTTCCTTTATAGGCGATATTGACCAGATTCAGCTGTTTGGGAAAAGTACCAAGCAAAATGGTGTTCTTGATTCTAATCGTACTGATGTCGGTTACTCCGCCAGTCTCGAAATAGACCCAGACGGATTCCCCATTAACCTGGCTTCCTGTGAAAGTGAGGACTTTAGGACTTCCGTTCACATAAACATCAAAATTGTTGTTCACGTATTTTTTCACCTCTGCTTCAAATCCTGCCGTATTTGGATTGATCTTAATCGCATCAGCAACGTGAGCGGTGTTCATTTTTGTAGTAAACTTCAAAGTCTTGCTTCCTTCCACATAATCTACTTTTGTCATTGAGGAATAAAAATCTGCCACTGCAAAACCCATCATTACCATCAATGCAAAAACTCCAGCAATATTTAAAAATTTTTTCATCTCCATAAGTTGTAAAGCTATAATCTCAAATATAATGCCAATTAAAAGTTCACGTCCACTGCGTATTTATCGTAAAATGCCTTGATGTGTGCAACCGCATCTTCAGCCGTATCCACCACTCGGTAAAGGTTCAAATCTTCTTCCGAAATCATCCCGTTGGCCAGCAAAGTATTTTTAAACCAATCCAAAAGTCCGGACCAGTATTGCGTTCCCACCAGGACAATTGGGAACCGCCCAATTTTATTAGTTTGGATCAGGGTCATTGCTTCCGTCAACTCATCCAGTGTTCCGAACCCTCCCGGCATCACGATAAATCCTTGGGAATACTTCACAAACATTACTTTTCTCACAAAGAAATAATCGAAATCCATGCTATACCCTTTATCGATAAATGGATTGAAATGCTGCTCAAAAGGAAGTTCAATATTCAGCCCGATTGATTTTCCGCCTCCTTTTCTTGCTCCTTTGTTTCCTGCCTCCATAATTCCGGGGCCACCGCCGGTAATCACCCCGAAACCGATTTCGGTGATTTTTTCAGCAATATCCACTGCTACTTGATAATAAGGATCCGTAGTCTTCAGCCGTGCCGATCCAAATATGGAAACACATGGACCAATTTTTGCCAGTTTTTCATAGCCATCTACAAATTCCGCCATTACTTTAAAAACCATCCAGCTGTCCTTCGTCACGGTTTGGTCCCAGGTTTTTTTCTTGAAGGAATTCTGTACTTTTTGATCAAATTGGAATTCGTTTTCGCTGTTTTCGCTGATTGATCCTTTTCCTCTTTTTATTTTTGACATATTCTTACTTAAATTGTTTTTCGGCCGCAGAAATTGATTCCGGCTTTCCCACATCAATAAGGTTTGCCGAATGTTCATATCCGTGAATGGTTTCCGTGCCCATTAAATCCAGATATTCCTCCATGATTGAAAACTTGCCGGTTCTTTTGATTTTTTTGAAAATCTCTGGGTTTACACAATGTATTCCACTGAAAGCCAATGGTTTGAAGTCTTTGTTGAATTCTGCAAGCCGCTGTTCCCCAGTTTCCACATTGAGCCATCCTTTCAAAACCATTTTCTCGTCGAATAAAAGTTTGCGTGAACTTTTTCGGTCGGAAACCGCTAATGTAGCAAAATCTTTTTTCTCGGAATGGTACTTGACGAAATAATTCAGGTTCAAATCGGTCAAAATATCGGCGTTCATAATCAGGAAATCCTCATCGAAATCCAGGTATTTTTTGGCAAAAACCAGTCCGCCTCCGGTTTCCAGGAGTTCTTTTCGCTCATCTGAAATCTCGATCTTTGCCCCGAAATTGTCTTTCTTTTTTAAGAAGTCTATAATTTGTTCTCCAAAATGGTGCACATTGATCACGAAATCATTAATCCCAAAACTTTGGAGGTATTTTATATTTCGTTCCAATAGCGGAACTCCGTTCACCACGGCCAATGCTTTGGGATGGTAGTCGGTAAACGGTTTTAGGCGGGTTCCCTTTCCTGCAGCAAAAATTAATGCTTTCATTTAAATGGCCTCACTACTTCCGATTTCACTAATCTCACTCCCATTTCCAATTCCTTTTGGATTGGGTCCGAATTCGTTTTCGCCCACTTCACTGTCCCCAAAAAGCATCCATAAACTATAAAAGGGAATCAGCTGAAACCATCCGGAATTTCCACGGTCGTGGCATCTTTTTGCGCCTTGTGCTAACAAAAACCAAAGTAGCGGAATGTAAGCGACAAGCAGCACAATGATGATCGCTGGGTTATTATTTCCTTCTGCTGCACCTGCAACTAATTGAGTGATGACTGCAAAAGCAATGTAGATAATGTAGGAGATTCCAAATTCCGTTCTGCGGATTCTGCCATCAAATGAGAAAGGGTTTTTAAACATAGTTATTTAATTGAGGTTGTTCGTCATGATTGAGTTTTACGGTAATTTGGGGATATTTTTCCCGTATAAATGTAGCGATTTTTTCCGCAGCGTAAACCGAGCGATGCTGTCCGCCGGTACATCCGAAGTTGATTTGCAGGTGTTCAAAATCGCGCGCCAGATAATTGTCAATGTTAATGGAAACAAGGTTTTTGACCAACTCCAGAAATTTCGGCATTTCGGTTTTTGTTTCCAGATATTCCTGGACAGCGCTATCACAACCGGTTTGCAGTTTATATTCTTCAACTCTGCCCGGATTCAGGATTCCTCTGCAATCGAAGGCGAAGCCGCCGCCATTTCCACTTTCATCTTTCGGGATTCCTCCTTTTTTATAGGAGAAACTGTGTATTTCTATTGTTAAGCTCATTTTTATTTGTTGGGAAGTTTTAGTATTATGTCTTACTAGGAAAATGAAAATAATTTCTTTTTAATTCTATCGTGACCTAATGTTCAAATTAACGACATTTTTTTGAACCATTTAGTAAATTAAGGGGTTAAGGACAATTGTGCTTCATATCGTTAAGAATTCTAAAGAATTAATTCAGGTTTATTTTTCGATTTTCCGTACTTAATATTTCATTTGTGAAATCTTTTAAAAAAAAGTAAACTAAATTTCTTCTTAAATCCTTCATGTCCTTCATGTTTGAAATTTTTCACATTTACTATTGAACCATTAAGTAAATTAAGGGGTTAAGGACAATTATGCTTCATATCGTTAAGAATTCTAAAGAATTAATTCAGGTTTTTTTCTAATTTTAGATTTTATTGATTACAAGTTGTAAAGATAAAATGTTTTCACTATTCCTCAAGTTCACGAAAGTATTCATTGACAAAAGGTTTCATTGATTTAGTGATGTTGTCGGTAAAGAAATTAATCAATAATCCCTGCGGTTTTTTCAAAATCTTCATGTAAGTGAGTAATTGTGCTTCATAGATGGGACGCATATCTTCAGTAGCTTTTAATTCTACTACAACAGTATCATCAACTAATATATCAACTTTTAAATCTGCATCAAAAATTAATTCTTCATCATAAATAATAGGTACTTTTAATTGCTGTTGGATCGAATGTCCGTTCTTCCTTAATTCATGAATGAGACATTTTTCATAAACACTTTCAAGCAATCCTGGTCCAAGTGCCTTGTGAACTTTAATTGCATATCCAGTGATATCATATGATAACTGAGTGATTTCTTTTTTAGTTCTCATAATTTTAAGGTTTAAACTTTTAACATACTTTGTTTTAAGATGTCCGGATCATTCTTCAGTTAATATTTTAAAAATCAGAAGATTCATGAGTTTTAACCTTAATTTTTCACTTGTGAAAAATTAAGAAAGGAGTGCAACTAAATTTTTCTTAAATCCTTCATGTTCTTCATGTTTGAAATTTCCCACATTTACTATTGAACCATTAAGTAAATTAAGGGGTTAAGGACAATTGTGCTTCATATCGTTAAGAATTCTAAAGAATTAATTCAGGTTTATTTTTCTATTTTCCGTACTTAATATTTCATTTGTGAAATCTTAAAAAGATATTCGACTAAAATATTCTTAAATCCTTCATTTCCTTAATGTTTTAAATTAGCACAAGAAATGAAGAGTCTTGCTTTCAACCTGAAATCATGTGGTTTATTTTTTTGTAGGTCTCATCCGTGTTCAACTCAATAATTAATTTTCTCAATTCCGGGAAATCATTCATTTTTTGCCAATTCTCCGAAAAATGGCGCAGGTTTTCAATTCCTTTTTCGATGCTGGAAATAAAATGTTCCTTCCTTTGAATCAGCCCTCGAAATCCGTATGCTCCCAAAACCTGCAGGAACCGAATTAGTTGAATAGGCTTCAACGAGTTTTTTAGTTGAGTCAATTTTTCGCTTTGCTCGATTCCGAATTCCTTTTCCCATAAACTGAAATAATATTCCAGCATTTCACTCCTGAAATTTGGCGAAAAATTCGCTTTAGCCTGGAACAGAAAAGAAACCACATCATAGATAAGTGGTCCTTTCATTGCGGATTGATAATCGATAAAAAACACCTCGTCCTTTCTATTGACCATGATGTTTCTTGCCTGAAAATCCCTGATCATCATTCCTTTCGGCTCCAACAGAGAGATCTCTTCAGTGAGCTTTTTAAATTCTTTAAGCAGATTTCCTTTGTGGTAGGGGATTTCTAAGACATCGGCGATAAAGCTTTTAAAATAAAACAAATCATTGGTGATCGGGAACTCATCATAATTTTCATATTCGAAAGTTTTTTTCCAGTCTATGATATTTTCGCTTCTTCGCTGAAGTTCGAAAAGTTTTTTTAAAACCTGTTCAACTAGAAATTTAGTTCTTTCAGAAGTCCCTTCTTCTGCAATAATTTCAGATAAGGTTTTTTCTCCCAAAAACTCCTGAATATAGAGTTTGCGGTCCGGCGAAATACTTAAGATTCGCGGAGTATTTAATTCCAGTTCAGAAAATATTTCCGAGAAATAATAGAAACTTTCATTCTCGGCAAGGTTTTCATTAGAAGTGATGACGAATTTTTGACCGGAAGCTTCGCCTACAAAATTTTTCCTGGACGATCCGCTTTGAGGCAAAATGAAAAATTCCGATGATTCTACACCGGTGTATTTTTCAAAGAAATGCCTCGCGTTTTCAGTGGTCATATTTTACAAATATAGCGAAAATAGATTTTCGGAAAAGATTATATTTGTAGCATGTTGCAAGATTTTAAACCCGTACTGAAAATCCTACTCCGATTCATTTTGATTTACTTGGGGCTGGTTTTGTTGTATCAATTTTATCTGAATGAATTTAAGAATTCTGGATTGGATCCAATTTCTACTTGGGTTGCAGAGCAAGCAGGTTTTCTGCAAAATTCCTGTAATTACCAGACGACACTGATTGAGGGAAAACCGGCGCAGGAAACCACGTGGTTTTTGATGGAAGGGAAGTATGTTTCCAGAATGGTCGAAGGTTGTAATGCCGTGTCGGTAATGGTTTTGTTCATTGCATTTATCTTTGCTTTTTATAAGGGACTCAAAACTTTTGTTTTCGCAGGATTGGGATTGTTTTTCCTACATATCATGAATGTTTCCAGAATTGCAGGGTTAAATTTGGTCTTCCTGAAATATCCTGAATACGGAAAAATTTCCCATAACTTCTTTTTTCCGGTGATTATCTACGGAAGTGTGGTTTTGCTTTGGTTGATTTGGATTAAATTCTTTGCCTTAAAATCTCCGGATCATGAAAGTTCTTAACTGGTTTTTGGTATTTCTCGGTATTTCGGGGTTGGTTGCAGTTCGTGTTTTTGAAGACCAGCTGTTTTACGATCCTTTTCTGAATTTTTTTCACGAAGCCAATAAGCATGCGCTTTTCCCCGATTTCGATTGGGCGAAGTTGTTTGTGGGCCACCTGTTCAGATTTTCGCTGAATTTATTTTTTTCGGCGGTAGTGGTTCAGTTTGTTTTTAAGAATAAGCGATGGACTTTTCAGGCGGCGATTCTGATTACGATTGTTTTCGCAATTACTTTTCCGATTTATCTGTTTTGTGTTCACACCAGATTCGAGATCGGATACCTTTTTTCCTTTTACATGAGAAGGTTTGTGATTCAGCCATTGATTCTGTTGCTGATTATTCCGATGTTTTATTACCGGGAACATTGGGCGGATTTGAAAACTTAGTAACGCTAAAACATTCAAAGATCCCCGTCAATTTCAGCAATTCAATTAACGCCATCCTCCGCCGAGAGCACGATACAGTTCAATTCCTGCCTGCATTTTAGCATATTCGGCATTGGAAATATTGAGCTCTGCATTTAGGGAATTTACTGTCGCATTCAGCACCTCCAGATAATTGGCCAACCCATAATTCACCAGTTCCTGGGAATATTGCACAGAATTTTGATAGGCATGAAGCTCCTTTTTTTTCAGCGCGATAAACGCATCCTGTGAATCATATATTTTCAAGGCATCGGAAACTTCTTTTCCCGCATTCAAAAGGGTTTTCCGGAAATTGAGATATGCTTTTTCCTTGTTTGCCAAACTCACCTCATAATTGGTTCTGATTTGCCTCTGATTCAAAATTGGCTGGGTCAAACTTCCGATCACAGTGGCAAAAAGAGAATTTGCACTAAACAGTTTGTCAATATCCGCACTTTGGATTCCGCCACTTCCGCCAATTCTCAGACTTGGATAAAATTGAGCTTTTGCAACATTGGTCAGTTCAAAAGCGGACATCAAATTGTATTCGGACTGCATCACGTCGGCTCGGTTCGCTAAAAGATTAGCCGAGAAACCGGTTTTATATTCAGCAGGCATTTTTTGCTGCGCCAAAGTAGTCCTGTCTATTTTTTGGGATGGAACGCCCATCAACAGACTCATCGAATTCTCCAAAAGCGCAATCTGGGTATCGATATTGATAAGCAGTGATTCCGCATTGAAAACCAGTGCTTCGCTTTGCTGTACCGCAACTTCGGTCAAAGTTCCGGCTTCTTTCAGTGCTTTAGTGGTTTCCAGATTATTTTTTCGCAAAATAATGGTTTCGTTGATAATCCGTTTCTGTTCGTCGAAAGTCAAAAGCTGATAATAGGCGGAAGCAATAGCTGCAACTAGATCAGTCTTTACCGCTTTGTGTGCCGCGGTGGTTCCTAAATAATTGGCATATTGTGATTTTTCCCAAGCTTTCATTTTTCCCCAAATATCCGCTTCCCAGGAAATGTCGCCGCCCACATCGAAAGTATTTTGTGATCTTCTTTCATTGGCAAGTTGACCACTCGCAGTATTCAAGGACGGAGTTTGAAAAGTATAACCAGGTCCTACAGCAATAGTGGGAAGATAGGCGGCTTTGCTTTGTTTCAGATAAGATTCTGCAGCCACAATATTCTGTAGTGCAATTCTGATATCAAGGTTATTGTCGAGCCCGTTTTGGATATGTTTCTGGAGTACTGCATCTGTGAAAATCTCGCGCCAGGAAACGGTCGCAATACTCGAAGAATCTTTCGGAAGACGATCGGTCCGGAAAAGATTTTCATTAACGGCATCTTTGGGTCTCTCATATTTTTTTCGTGCCATGCACGAAGAAAGTGTGAGAATTCCTACTAAAGATAAAATCAGAATTTTTATATTGAATATGCTTTTCATATTAATTTTTTTGACAATTTCTCTTCAAAGCGATCATTTGCGATTGTGTGGAGCTTTATTCCGCCAAATGAATCTCATTCTCTTTTATCGGTTTGATTTTTTCCTGCAACCATTGGAAGATGACATACAAAACAGGAATCGCAATCAGCCCGAAAAATGTTCCGATTAACAGTCCCGCAGCAGCACCCGTACCAATTGATTGGTTACCCACTTTACCGATTCCCGATGCGAAAACCAATGGCAGCATCCCGAATATAAAAGCAAATGAAGTCATCAAGATTGGTCTTAACCTTGCTTTCGCCGCATTGATCGCGGACATCGCCAAAGTTTCGCCGTGGTGTCTTCGCTGAACTGCAAATTCCACAATTAAGATGGCGTTTTTTGCCAATAATCCCACGAGCATAATCAAGGCAATCTGGAAATAGATATTGTTTTCCAAACCTGCAATTTTTTGTCCAAAATAGGCGCCTGCAACTCCCAGCGGAAGCGAAATAATTACCGCTAATGGAAGCAGAAAACTTTCATACTGTGCAGCCAATATAAAATAGACGAATACCAAACTCAGCACAAAAATAATGGCGGTTTGCGATCCGGAATTCAGCTCTTCTTTGGATAAACCGGTAAATTCCACCACATAATCCGAAGGCAATTTCTGAGCAGCAACTTCTTGCACCGCTTTAATGGCATCACCGGTAGAAAATCCAGGATTATTCGATCCTGAAATGGAAATTGAAGTAAACAGGTTATATCTTTCCACTGATTTTGGTCCAAAGGTTTTTTCCATGGTGACAAACTGGGAAATCGGCGTCATTTGTCCTGAAGCTGTTCTCACAAAAATACTGTTGAGGTCGTTAGGTTCTTTTCTTGAGTCCGGAAATGCCTGAACCATCACCCGGAACTGTTTTCCGTATTTCGAAAAATCCGCTGCGTAAACTCCGCCGACATATCCCTGCATCGTACTCAAAATATCGGAAACATTTACACCCACTTCTTTTGCTTTCGGAACATCAATTACCATTTCGTACTGCGGATAGTTCGTGTTGAAGGAGGTATTGGCAAACTGAATTTCAGGTCTTTCCATCAAAGCACTGATATAATTTTTGGAAACATTGTCCAATTCTTTTAAATCGCCTCCGGACTTATCTAGCAAAACGGCAGCAAAACCATCACTGGAACCAAATCCAGGCACACTCGGTGGTGAGAAAAACACAATTTTCGCATCCGGATATTTCGAGGCAATTCCAAAAAGTTTCTTGGTAATGGTTTCCACGGAAAGGTCTGCATCATGTGCTCTTTCGGCAAAAGGTTTTAACCTCACGAAAGCCTGTCCTGTGTTGGAACCACTCCCCGACATAAACCCACGACTCGCCGTGAAAGTGACGTTTGCCACACCGGGGATTTTCCGAGCATCTTCCTGCAATCCTTTCAAAACGTTATAAGTCCGCTCCATCGATGCTCCCGGTGGAAGGGAAATATCGGTGAAAATAATTCCGCGGTCTTCTTTTGGGATGAATCCTTTCGGCATGTTGGAATTGGACCACCAGAAAAATAATCCACCCAAACCGAAGATAATCAGAGTTACCCATTTATGCCTTAAAAGAAAAATGAAAGCTCGTCCATATCGGTTTGTCGCCGCTTTGAATGCCACATTGAATTTATAAAAGAATTTCTGCATGAAGCTCAATTGGGCATATTCTTGGTGATGTGACGGATTTGGCTTTAAAAATAATGAGCATAAAACCGGACTTAAAGTCAAAGCATTAACAGCCGAAATCAAAATCGCTACAATCAGCGTAATCCCGAACTGTTGGTAAAAAACGCCTGTCGGACCTGTAATAAAAGTTACCGGGATAAATACTGCCGCCATGACCAACGTAATGGAAATAATTGCATTGGTAATTTCGTCCATCGCAGAAACGGTAGCTTTTTTGGCGTCGGTAATTCCGTGTTCCATTTTGGCGTGGACTGCTTCCACCACCACAATCGCGTCATCCACCACAATTCCAATCGCAAGGACTAAAGCGAATAAAGTCAATAGGTTTAAGGAATATCCAAATAAATTCAGGAAAAAGAATGAACCCACAATCGAAACTGGGACCGCAATCGCCGGAATAAGTGTGGACCGGAAATCCTGAAGGAAAATATAAACCACCAAAAACACCAGCAAAAATGCTTCTAGAAGTGTTGTAACTACTTTACCGATTGATGCTTCCAGGAAATCGTTGGTGTCAAAGTTAATGGTATAGCCGATTCCTTTAGGCAATGTTTTGGAATTTTCTTCCAAGAACTTTTTGATATCGTTAATAATCGTTTGCGCATTGGAACCGGGAGTCTGAAAAATCCCCATGCTCACAGAACTTCGGCCGTTATTTTCCCCGACGGTGGTGTATGATTGCGCATCAAGTTTGATGTCTGCTACATCTTTCAGTCGCAAAAACTGTCCGTTTCCGAGGGATTTCAAGATAATGTCGCCATAATCCTGTTCTTCGTTAAATTTTCCTTTATAGGTAATTACGTATTCAAAAGCACTTCCGCTGTTTTGTCCAAGCTGTCCTGCCGCTGCTTCGCGTGATTGCTCGTTGATTGCTGCGGTGACATCGGTAGGTTGTAAACCATAAGCCGCCATTTTTGCGGGATCGATCCAAACTCTCATTGAGAAATTTTTTCCGCCAAAAGCCTGTGCTTCACCTACGCCATTTACCCTTTTCAATTCCGGAATCACATTGATGTTCAGATAATTCTGGAGCCACACTTCATTTAAATCTGGATTTTCGGTATAAAACGAAAGAAACATCAATGCGCTCGTTCGCTGTTTTTGAACGGTAACTCCGGACCGCGTAACATCTGCGGGCAAAAGTGGAATAGCTCTTTGTACTTTATTCTGAACCTCCACTGCTGCGATATCAGGATTGATTCCCTGTTTGAAGAATACTTGGATCCTAGCCGAACCGTCATTTCCGGCTGAAGAAGAGATATAATCCATTCCTTCTACACCGTTTACTTGTTCCTCGATTGGGATCACCACACTGTTCATAACGGTTTCCGCACTTGCTCCCGTATAATTTGCAGAAATACTCACCGTGGGCGGTGCGATATCTGGATACTGGGTCACCGGAAGCGCCTGAAGTCCCAGAATCCCCAATATCACAATGAGAATTGAAACTACGGATGCAAAAACCGGTCTATTGATGAAATGTTTTACCATCAGAAAATTGGTTTTATGGCATTAACGATATCGTCGAATTGGACTGGCTTTGATTTCACGGCGGTTCCTGGTTTAATTTGTCCAACTCCCTGTGCAACTATGGTTTCACCTTTTTTCACGCCGTCTTTTACCACCACCAAATTATTCACTCGGTCAGTGACACCGATCAGAATGTTCTTCGCGGTATCTTTTTCCACTCTGTAAACATAGACTAAACCTTGTTGCTCGAAAGTAGCGCTTTCTGGAACAATGGTCGCGTTTTCATACAGTTTTGGAACCCTGATCGTTCCGCTGTTTCCGTTGCTAAGAAGTTTTGCGGCGTTCGGGAAAGCTACCCGGAATTGAATGGTTCCGGTTTGCGGGTCGATTTGCCCGGTCACGGTCTGGATTTTCCCCTTTTCGGGATAAATGCTTCCGTTGGCGAGTTGCAGCTCCACCATTGGCATATTTCTGAGTTTTTCCGGAACGGTGGCTCCTTTGGAATCTTCCAGGAAATTCAGGTATTCTTTTTCGTTCATTGAAAAATACGCAAAAACTTCGCTGGTATCAGAAACTGTAGTTAACGGAGTAGCATCTGTTGGACCGACCAAGCTTCCGACTTTCAAAGGGAGTTTTCCAATCACGCCCGAAATTGGAGCACGAATGATCGAATAATCAATATTTGCCTGAGCACCCCGAAAATTTGCGGTGGCTTGAGAAACTCCGGCACTTGCCTGCAATTCTCCTGCACGCGCTTGGGAAAGCTGTGCCTGCGCTTTTGAAAGATTCGCTTTTGCAGTTTCCAGCTGCACAATGCTGATGATATTTTTCTGCACTAGCGGAATAAGCTTGTTTACCTCGACCTGTGCGGCGTTGACCGCGGCTTGAGCGGCATTCACATTTGCTTTTGCGGCAGAGACCGATGATTGAGCGGCTCCGATGGCGGCTTTGGCAGCATCTGCGGTTTGGGTTAAAGTGTTGGTTTCCAGTCTAAAAAGTGGTTGCCCTTTCTGTACTCGTTGACCTTCATCCACCAGAACTTCGGTGATATATCCCTGGATTTTTGCACGGACATCATTATTTATTCGTCCTTGAATGGATGCCGGGAAAGTTTGGTAACCCGTCACATTTCGCTGTTCTACCGAAACTACTGGGACTTCTTTCGGGCCGTCCGGTTTTTTTTCATCCTTTTTATTACAGCCGATCATAGTCAGTGCTGCGATGGAATATACTAAAAGTTGGTTTTTCATACACTAAAATTTCGTAAGGGTTTCCTGGATATTTTCAATATTTTTATTTAAAAGCGACTTGTAAATTTCGAATTTTTCATTGTAATTCTCATCATCCGAGTTTTGAAAATGGTGAAGTTTGTCCAGAATTTCTATCTCGCTTGCCATTTTCCGCATGATTTCCTCGAAACGAATCTTGATATAATTTGGATTAATGACGAAATACCTTTTCCGTGAATCAATAGGAGTGAAATCCTTAATGAGGTTGGAAGTAAGCAAGTGTTGTAGATTTGATGAGACCGAACTTTTACTAGCATGGAAAATTTCAACGAACTGGTCAAAACAAATCCCTTTTCTTTCAAAATCAAAAATGAGGTAAGCATAAATTTTCGCGGAGAGCGGCGGTAGATGGAACGCTTCCCCGTAAAATTTGACCAAATCCTGAAAAATACTGCTGTCGATTTTCATTTTTTTCTCAAATGAGAAGCAAAAGTAAGGAAATGGTTCGGAACGAAACGAACTTCATCCCGGGTTTTGTGAAATCTTAACGATAGAGATTATTTATTAGAATTTGGAACGATGAATTTTGAAGTGCAGTTTCGCTGCAATCTGCTGTATAGATTAATTTTAAGTAAAATTGCCATTAAACTATTTTTGCTCCACTCCAAATTGGAATTAGTTAAAATGTGCAAAGGCCACATAAATTTCGGTCCGTATTCAGTAGATTTTTCTTAAATGGAATTAATCACGCTTTCAAAACTGCAGAATTTTTCACTTTAGCCTTTGTCAAAACCATTATTTCCTTAATTTTGTTTAATGGATTTAAGAGACCAACTCAAAAACCTTTTTCCCAACCACGAAGAGCAGGAATTTGAAATGCCGGAAGAACAATTCGTGCAGAAGGAACCGCTCGTCTGCAAATTCGAGAAGAAAGGCAGAAACGGAAAACCTGTGACATTGATCGAGGGTTTTGAGGGAAGTGACGAAGATTTGAAAAAAATCTCGAAAAAAATCAAAGTAACACTCGGAATTGGAGGTTCTGAAAAAGACGGAATCATCGTAATCCAGGGTGACAATCGAGATAAGATCATGAAAATCCTACAGGAAATGGGATATAAGACGAAAAGGGTGGGAGGATGAGACCACCGTGTGAATTTGGTTCGCCGCGAAATAGAAGTTGAAATAAAGTCGATTTTGCTTCACGAGTCTATTTTTGAGCGAGTTAAAGCTCGAAACTATTACTTCAGAAAACATCTCAAATCCTACAATCCTCAAAATTAAACTTTAAACAAAATTTTTGCTATGCTCAATAAACTAGCTGCTTCCGAATTGGTTCTGAATGAAGATGGAAGCGTTTATCACCTCAATTTATTGCCGGAAGAAATTGCCGGAAAAATCATTTTAGTCGGTGACCCGGATCGTGTTCCGAAGGTTTCGAAGTATTTCGACACCATTGAAATCAAGAAAAATAAAAGGGAGTTTTATACCCACACCGGAACTTTGCGTGGTGAAAGAATCACCGTGATGTCCAGCGGGATTGGTGCTGAAAATATCGATATCGTGATGAACGAACTCGATGCCTTGGTAAATATAGACCTGAAAAACAAGGAATTCAAATCTGAACACACCGCGCTTCAAATTTTCCGTTTGGGAACTTGCGGAAGTGTGAATCCCGATGTGGAAGTGGACAATATGCTCGTTACCCAAAACGTGGTAGGATTGGACGGACTTCTACATTTCTACTCCGATTACCAGTTTGAAAACGAGTTTTCCAAAAACTTTTTGGAAAAATTCCCTTATGAAAAGATCAAGCCGATGCTGTATTTTGCAGATTGGGCAGAAGATATTTCGGATTATTATAAAGATGCAAAATATCACGGAAACACCGCTACTTTCCCGGGCTTTTATGCTCCGCAGGGAAGACAGCTCCGTTTGAAAGCCATCGATGACCAGTTTTTGGAAACTTTGAATGATTTGGGAGTTACCAATTTTGAAATGGAAACTTCTGCGATTTATGGACTTTCTAAATTATTGGGACACAAAGCATTGACAGTGAACTGCGTGATTGCAAACAGAAGACGCGGTGAGTTTTCAGCCGATCACCATGCCTCTGAGAAAAATATGATTGAATGGGTTTTGGATAGGATTATCAAGTAAGCCTTTTCCGGATTTTCACACTTGGCTTCCAAAGAAAGGGATTCCATCAAAATCTTAAGCCATTAAATTAGCCACGATTCACGGATAGACTCTAAATCAAAATCCGTGCATTCGTGGCCTTTTCATTCAAAGATCCCGAAAGAAGCTGTATTAGGTTTTTCAAATCACTTGCAATGACAATCCACTAAATGGTCGCAAACCATTCCGGTTGCCTGCATGTGTGCATAGATCACGGTGGAACCGAGAAATTTGAAACCGCGTATTTTCAAGTCTTTTGCTAAAGCGTCCGAGATTTCAGAAGTAGCGGGAACTTCCTTCAATGTTTTCGGCTGATTGACAATAGGTTTTCCGCCAACAAAATTCCAGATGTATGTGCTGAAAGTCCCAAACTCTTTCTGGATTTCCAAGAATTTTTGGGCATTGCCAATGGTGGCTGAAATCTTCATCCTGTTCCGGATGATTCCTGCATTTTGCATCAATTCTTCAATCTTATCTTCATTGTATTCGGCAATTTTCCTGTAATTGAAATCCTCAAAGGCTTTCCTGAAATTTTCTCTTTTATTTAGAATGGTGTACCACGAAAGTCCCGCCTGAAAACTTTCCAAAACCAGGAATTCAAAAATCGTGTCGTCGTCATAAACGGGTTTTCCCCATTCTTCATCGTGGTATTTTCGGTAGAGGTCGTCTTTTTCACACCAACCGCATCGGATGATTTCCATTATTCTTAAATTTTAAGTAAATATAAAAGATTTCAGCTGAAAATGAGTTTTTGAATATTTTGCAGGCGTATTGTGAAAAATTTAAACAAAATTTAACAAAATTTTAAAATGTCAACGGAATGGTTATTGAATCAACCTATTTATCTAATTAGATTTTTTCGATTAACCAAATTATTAATTTTAAAAATATTGTTATGGACAGACAGGATTATAACAAAGCAGAAAATGCTGTAGAAAAAGCCAGATGGACGATTAACGAGTATGCTGAAAAAGCAAAAGCTTATATCCGTGAAAAGCGTGATAATAACGAAGAACCAACCCGCGAAGGCTGGATGGAACAGGCAAAAAATAATGTTGCTGATGCATGGGAAAATACGAAAGACGCAGTTTCTGACGCATGGGAAAGCACGAAAGATTTTGCAGAGGAAACTTGGGAAAAAACCAAGGATAAAGCAGAAGACGTTCGATCCGAATTTCGGAAGTCAACTAATTAATCAGACTTTATATTAACGACAGGAGGTCAAAGCAATTTGACTTCCTTTTTTTATGCCTCAAACAATATATTTCTTAATTTTGCTGAAAATAAAAATTATGTCATACGGATTACTAAAAGGGAAAAAGGGAATTATTTTCGGTGCGCTGAATGAACATTCAATCGCATGGAAAGTAGCGGAAAGGTGTCACGAAGAAGGTGCAGAATTCATCCTGTCAAACGCGCCAATCGCCATGAGAATGGGCGAACTGAATGCCCTTGCTGAAAAAACCGGTTCTGAAGTAATCGGTGCAGATGCAACCTCCATCGAAGATTTGGAAAAACTTTTCGATGCGGCCATCGCCAAATTTGGCAAAATTGATTTCATTTTACACTCCATCGGAATGTCGGTGAATGTGCGAAAAGGGAAACACTATACCGAAATGAATTATGACTGGCTCGAAAAAGGTTGGGATGTTTCCTCGGTTTCCTTTCACAAGGTGATGCGCGTTGCATGGGAAAAGAACTGCATGAACGAATGGGGCTCCATCCTTGCACTGACTTATATCGCGGCACAAAGAACGTTCCCAGATTACAATGATATGGCGGATAACAAATCCTATCTGGAAAGCATCGCCAGAACTTTCGGGTATTATTGGGGCGAAAGAAAAGTACGTGTCAATACGATTTCCCAATCTCCAACAATGACGACCGCAGGTAGCGGAGTGAAAGGTTTTACCGGTTTCATGGGTTACGCGGAAGATATGTCGCCGCTCGGAAATGCCGATGCGATGGACTGCGCGAATTACTGTGTCGCCATGTTCTCTGACCTGACTAAAAAAGTAACCATGCAAAACCTCTATAACGACGGTGGTTTCAGCAATACCGGTGTTTCGCAGAAAGTAGTAAACCTTTACGAAAAAGAATAATCAAATAGATTTCGCAAGAATCTGTATAGCAATTCCGCTCAGCAATGGGCGGAATTTTTTGTGGAATTTCAGGTACTAAAGGTGTGCGGGGATTTCTTCCCAATTTTCTTCCCCATCTAAAAAAACCAGCTCATTTCCGTAATCTTCATCTATGTTTTTAAGGATTCTGGCGGTTTTTGCTTTCGTTAATAGTTGCTCGACAAAAAAGCTGGTTTCGAAAAACTGCCGGTGGATTCCGGGCAACATTTCCATGAAAAGGTTCATTCCTATTTTGTTGTTGTGCAAATCCATTTCTTTTTCAAGGGGTTCGTTTGGGAACAATTCCTCATGCAGGTCGGTCATTTTTTTGCAGAATTCCAGCGCTTTTTTTGGAGAGGAAATCTTGCAGCAATACATCAAAATCAGGGAAGTCCAAAGTGCATGTCTGAAAGCGTTGCCGATTCCGCTGTTTGAATTGGTTTTTGGGAAATGGTTTTGTGCAATCGTGAAAGTTTTTACGGTGGCCAAAAAACTCAGGATGGTGAACAGAGGATGTGGAACCGTCAATTTCAAAAGCTTGACGATTTTTTTAAAACTCAGAGTTCTGATGGCGTTGATGAAAATTCTGGCCGTCCTCATAAAAGAAATCCCACCGGATGAAGTGAGATTTGTATTGGTTTATTATAGTTTAATAAGCGGAATGTTTAAACTTTTTTCACCAACTATTAACAGAATTAATGGGTGAATAAATTATGCCGCTCAATTTTTCGTTCGCGAAGATATTGATAAATCAGAAGTTAATCTATTCTTAACTCTTTAACTTTCTTGATGTTAAAAGATTAAGCGTTGGTCAAAAGGTTCACGGTTTGTGAAACTTTCTGCTTGATTTCGGTTCTTTTCACAATAAAATCCACAAACCCTTTTTCCTGTAGGAATTCTGAAGTCTGGAAACCTTCCGGCAAATCTTTTCCGATGGTTTCGCGGATTACTCTTGGTCCCGCAAATCCGATCAATGCACCCGGTTCCGCCATGATGATGTCTGCAGTCATTGCGAAAGATGCTGTGATTCCGCCGAAAGTCGGGTCGCATAAATAAGCGATGTAAACCAATCCCGCCTCGGAAAGTTGCGCCAATTTGGACTGAACTTTTGCCAGCTGCATCAATGAATAGGTCGCTTCCTGCATTCTGGCTCCGCCGGATTGGCAAATGATCATGTAAGGAAGTTTGTTTTTAATACAGTAATCGACTGCTCTGCGGATTTTTTCGCCCATTACCGAACCAAGTGAACCCCCGATGAATGCGAAATCCATACAGGAAATCACCATTTCGGTTCCGTTTACCGTTCCCACTGCATTTCTGATGGAATCAGTGAGTTTGGTTTTTGATTTCACTTCTTTCAAACGGTCGGAATAAGCTTTCGTATCCTTAAAATTCAGCATATCCACACTTTCCACATTTGCATCGAGTTCCGTGTATTTGTTGTCATCAAACAGGATGGAGAAAAACTCGTTGGATCCGATTCTCACGTGAAATCCGTCTTCCGGCGAAACGTAGTTGTTTGCCTTCAGTTCTTCGTGTTCGATGATTTTCCCGGTCGGGGTTTGGTGCCAAAGTCCTTTGGGTACATCTTTTTTGTCTTCTGTGGAAGTGGTGATATTTTGTGTCTTTCTTTTAAACCAGTCGAATGCCATTGTAAAATTTGTTTAAGGTTGCAGGTCTGTCTGCCGACAGATCGATTTCAAGTTCCAAATTTGTACTATTAAATAAAAATTTTAAACTGAGACCAATGAAATTTTGATAATTTCGGGGTCAAAGTTAAAAAAAGAAATCTTCTCCGAGAAGAAAATTTCTTTTTAAATAAGATTGCTTTGTTAAAGCGTATTGATGTTGTTTAAGTCTTCAAACGCCTGAACCAAACGTTTTCCGAAGGTTTCTTCGCCTTTTCTAACCCAAACTCTCGGGTCATAGAATTTCTTGTTTGGCTTGTCTTCACCTTCCGGATTTCCGATTTGAGATTTCAAATAATCCAGTTTTTCGACCATGTAATCTCTAATTCCTTCTGTATAGGCGAACTGCAAATCGGTATCGATATTCATCTTAATAACGCCATAGTCGATCGCTTCACGGATTTCTTCCAATGAAGAACCCGAACCACCGTGGAAGACGAAATTCACAGGTTCCGCTCCCGTTCCGAATTTTTCCTGAACGTATTTTTGGGAATTGTCCAAAATCTTCGGAGTCAGTTTCACATTTCCTGGCTTGTAAACGCCATGCACGTTTCCGAATGCTGCAGCAATCGTGAAGTTTGGAGAAATCGCTTTCAGCCTTTCATAAGCGTATGCCACTTCATCCGGTTGGGTATATAATTTTGAGGAATCTACTCCGGAATTGTCCACTCCGTCTTCTTCGCCACCGGTTACGCCCAGTTCGATTTCCAAAGTCATTCCCATTTTTGCCATTCTCTCGAAATATTTGCAAGAGATATCCAAGTTTTCAGCAATGGGCTCTTCAGATAAATCCAACATGTGAGAGGAATAAAGGGATTTTCCGGTTCTCGCGAAATATTCTTCGTTGGCATCCATTAAACCGTCGATCCATGGCAATAATTTTTTTGCGCAGTGGTCGGTGTGCAAAATCACCGTAGCTCCATAAGCTTCCGCTAAAGTGTGGATGTGGTGCGCACCTGCGATTCCACCCAAGATTGCGGCTTTTTGACCATCATTGCTCATGCCTTTTCCGGCATTGAAAGCGGCTCCGCCATTTGAAAACTGGATAATTACCGGGGAGTTGAGTTTTGCTGCGGTTTCCATGGTGGCATTCACGTTGCTTGATCCAATCACATTGACCGCCGGAAGTGCAAATTTATTTTCTTTCGCGTATTGAAAGATGTCTGTAACCATTTGTCCTGTGGCAACACCTGCCGGAAACTTTCTGCTCATAATTGAATTTTTTTTAAAGATTTGATTTTTACTTTTTAGAAACGTAAAGATAAGGAAACTAAAGGAATTATTTGGCGTATTTCGCCTTTAGTTTTTGGGCGTTTCTGATCCAGTCTTCTTGTCCGGTCCTTTCGATTTCGGCGAACCATTTTTCTGCATCTGCTCTGTTTTCGGTAGAATAGGAGGCATGTAAAAGGACATAGAATGCAAAAAGCTTGTTGCCATCGGAAACTTTGGTAATGTCTATGTTTTTCAGCGCGCGTTTTGGGTTATCGGTCAATACACTGTTAAAAGCTTTTGCGAGACCCGCTTTTTCTTTGAAATCCGCATTTTCGGTCTTCTTAATGCACTTGCTGAAATAAGTGTCGCTCAATTTGGCAAATGCGTTCTTCGCTCTGGAGTTTACAGACTTTTGAACCAATCCTTGATAGGCACTGCCGAGTTCGATCAGTTCTGCATCGGATGGATTTTTAAGTTTTTGAAGTTCTAGGACATCATATAGCAATGTAACATCAGAAGGGAAACCTCCGAATTCCAGATCAGACATCTTTGCGTTTAAAAAACCTAAAGACTGATGGATGACATTTCCTTGGTAATCAATAACTTTTACATTTGGAATTGACTTGACATCATAGTAAGACCTCAGGAATTTTTCGGAATCAAAATCAACCGAAACTGCGATAAAGCTGCCCAAAGATTCTTTATATTTTGGATTGTTCCAGTATTCGCGCTCCATCTCTTTGCATGGTTTGCACCAGTTTGCGGTAAAGTCCAGGATGATTAACTTATTGGTGGTTTTTGCCAGTCTTTTTGCCTGATCCAGATCATTGATCCACATTTGAGCAAAACAAAGCGATCCTAAAAACAAGAACATAACGAACAGTTTAAGCTTCATCATGGCGTAAAGATCAGTTTAATTTCGCTTGTCATTTCCCCAAAGCAGTTTTTGGCGGATGGTTTCGTAGAAACTCAAATTATTCGGGTGAATCAAAGAAATCTCGAAAGGCGCTTTTCTGATATGGACTTCCACTCCTGTCTCTAAATGGAATAAGCGGGAATCGAGCGATATGGAATATTCCGGGACCCGGCTTTTTATCCTTAATCTGATTTCTACATCGTCATTAACTATCAAAGGGCGAACATTTAGATTGTGGGGTGCAATCGGTGTGATGACGAAATTGTTGTTGTTGGGTTCTATAATCGGACCTCCACAACTTAACGAATAGGCAGTGGAACCGGTAGGTGTAGAAATAATCAGGCCGTCTCCCCAAAAGATATTCAGGAATTCGTCATTTATATAGGAATCCACTGTAATCATTGCGGTGGTTTCCTTTCGGGAAATCGATACATCATTTAGGGCATAAGGAAAAAACATTCCTTCTCTAGGCGAAACTACTTCAATTACAGAGCGTTTGCTTATTTTCACATTACCTTTTATGATGTCGTCTAGCTCCAGGAAAATTTCTTCTTTGGTAAAACTTGCCAGAAATCCTAGACGTCCCGTATTTACTCCTACGACGGGGATTTCCGAGTCCTGCACATAGAGCAATGAATTCACGATGGTTCCATCGCCACCGAAAGTGAAAAAAAGATCCACTCCTTTTTCCTGCAAATCTGATTTATTGGTGAAGGTTTCGAAGATATTTGAAAACTCCATCGCATTGGCCATTTTTTCGTACAGAATGGACTTTACTCCGCGTTTCTCCAGTTCTGAAACGAACCTGCTCAGATACAGAAAGGTGTCTAGGTCGTTTTTTTGGGTGTAGATGGCTGCTTTCATTAATTAAAATTCAAGATATTTTTGGAAGAATCCGAACCGGTCTTTTAAAAGTTCCTCTTTTTCGTCATCATAATATTTATGGACCACGCTGTATCCGTATCTTTCAAAGGTTTCATCAATTGAAGTCAGATTGTTGCTGCTGATTTTCACGGTAATCCGCACTTCGTCTTCCACGATGGCGCTTAAATAGCAACCATAGATTTTAGAATTGTTGGATTCCACTATTTTGCAGACTTCGGTCATGGAGTAATTTTTTTCATGAACCTGCACAATGAGCATGGCGCCCATTTCCGAAACCAAAGGATATTTTGAAAGCTCGCTGAAAACATCATCGGTAGAGATATAACCCAGATATTTTTCCTGCTTGTTGATCACGGGAACCACATTCGCACTGAACGTGTGAAAAAGTTTGATGGAATCAAAAAAGTGGCTGTCTTCCAAAATCGCAAATTTCTCAAAATGGATTGCGAGCGAAGAGAGGTTTCCCTCCGGACTTTCCTCTAAAAAAGACTGGCTCAGCGCACCCTGGAATATTCCTTTCTTTTTCACGAAAACGTGTGAGTAGCCAAATTCTTTTGCGGTTTCGTTGGCTTCTTCTATGGAATCATTTACATTAAATGCGGGGTAGTCTTTGGAAATATAATCTTTGATAAACATTATTCAAATTTAGGAAAATTCTGAATGAGAAAGGTATTTTTAAAATTATTTTGGATTTTGACAAAAAAAATTTGCTTGGTATAGAATCAATTATATATCTTTGTCGCCTTTCATTTTTACTTTTTATTAGATTTATTTCAAACTGCGCTGTCTTCGGGCAATGCAGTTTTTTGTTTTTTGTCGGCTGGTTTTGACCTTAAGAAAATCAGGCCGGCTAAAATAATAATTCCCCCGAAAATTTGCATTGCAGTCAGTTTTTCCCCATCGATGATTCCCCAGATTACCGCCACAATCGGCATGAGCAAAGTAACTGTGGAAGCGAATAAAGCTGTGGAAATCCGCAATATCCTGTAGTTCAGCATCATCGCCAAACCGGTTCCGAAAATGGCAAGCAAAGAGACGAACCCAATGCCGATGAAATTTTCTTGGGTGAAATGAAAATCGCGAAAAAAACCGGAAATAGTAAGCGAAATCAGCGATGGGAGGAACAGTACGAAACCAAAAACAAACGCAGAAAGTGCAACCGGTTCCACGTGATTGAGTTTTTTCTTCACGGTCAATGCATTGATCGCATACATCAAAGTGGCCAACAATAATAGTAGAATCGGAATGAGTTTGAGCTCACCGGCTTCATGACTTCCGAGAGTCAGGATGCAAACACCCGCGAAACTTATTGCCACGCCGATCTTTTGGAATCTTGTGGAAACCTCTTTCCACAGAAACGGCCCAATCAGAATCACGAATATCGGTACCATGGAATTGATGATTCCCGCCACACTGCTGCTGATTTTGGTTTCAGCCATCGGAAAGAGATACATTGGAAAGAAATTTCCGCACGCTGCGGCGAGCAAAAGCCATTTCAACTGTTTTTTGGGGAATTTCCTGATGTTTAGAAATGCGACGGGCATCAATAGAATTGCCGCAATTATTATCCGCAGACTTCCCACTTCATAAGGATTGTAATAATCCAAGGATTTTTTGATCAGGATAAATGATGAACCCCAAATGATGGTCAAAATCGTCAGCAGAATCCATTTTTCTTTTTCGTGGTTCATTGATTTTCTTTTAAAATTTTTAAGTATTCAAGTTTTGGAATCATGGTGGCGCCCAGTGACTCCAGATGTTCGGAGTGAATTTGGCAGTCGATCAGCTTGAAGTTTTCGGCATTTCTTTGCACAAAATCCAGGAATCCTGCTTTCGAGGCATTGCTTACTTTGGAAAACATACTTTCGCCGCAAAAAATCTTCCCGATGAGAACACCATAAAAACCGCCCACCAATTCGTCATTTTGCCAAACTTCCACACTTTTTGCAAAACCGTGTTGGTGCAGGATTTCGAAGGAATCGATGAGCTCTTTCGAAATCCAGGTTCCGTCCTGACCTTTTCTAAACGCGTTTTTACATTCCTCCATTACTTTTCTGAAACATTGGTTTTCGGTAAAGGTGAAAACATGGTCGCGAAGAATTTTCTTCATCGATTTGGAGATCTTCAAATCATTTGGAAACAAAACAAATCGCGGATCAGGGCACCACCATAAGATTTCGTCACCTTCATTAAACCATGGGAAAAGTCCCAGCTGATAGGCGAAAAGTAATCTTTGTGGTGACAGATCGCCTCCAATAGCCATTAAGCCCGATTCTGATTCCAACAGTTCGGGGTCGGGAAACGAAATTTCATTTGGATGGAGACGTACCATTTATGCAAAAGAAATCCCACTTTTTCAGCAGGATTTTGGTCTTGTTTTCCGGGCGATTTAGAAAGGCAGATCGTCGTCTTCCTCGTTTCCAAAAGGATTTTCGCCTTTTGCCACTTCACTTGCCGGTTCTGCTCTTTGAACTGGAGCGGCCTCCGTGGGTTCGTTGGAAATGTTGGTGCCGTCTAATTTTTCTACCCTCCAGCCGATAATGGAGTTGAAATATTTTACTTCCCCTTGTGGCGAGGTCCACTCGCGACCTCTCAGATTGATTCCAATTTTCACTTTATCACCTTCTTTCAGGTTGTTAAGCAGGTCGCCTTTTTCCTGCAGAAACTCTACATTAATAGGTTGTGGATATTGTTCTTCGGTCAAAATCACCATTTCCCTTTTCTGAAATCCACTGGCAAAAGTCTGGATTTCAGATATTTTCTTCACTGTTCCTTGTAATTCCATAATCAAATTGTTATAAGATGTAAAAGTATGAAATTACCGAGAGAAAATAAAACGGGTGATGAAAAATTATTGAGATTTTTCCAAATTTTTCTTTGCCTGAAAGAGAAAAAGTTTTTATATTTGCACTCACCAAAAAAAAGAACAGAGTTCAGCAGCGGATGTGGTGTAATTGGTAGCCACGCCAGACTTAGGATCTGGTGCCGTGAGGCGTGGGGGTTCGAGTCCCTTCATCCGCACATAACATTTGGAGAATAAATTCTCTGGAACTGCGAAAATAGCTCAGCTGGTAGAGCACGACCTTGCCAAGGTCGGGGTCGCGGGTTCGAATCCCGTTTTTCGCTCATTTATCTACCTGCCTTGGTGGTGGAACTGGTAGACACGCAGGACTTAAAATCCTGTGTCCGCAAGGACGTACGGGTTCAAGTCCCGTCCGAGGTACTCAAAACGCTGTTAATCTGTTGATTGATGGCGTTTTTGATTTTTGGGAAATGCTAAAAAGGGGTAATTTTATTTGGATTCCAACTTTTCCAGAATCTGCTGGTTAATCTCCCGAATCAAATCCGGCCCTTCATAAATAAATCCGGTATATAGCTGTACCAAACTTGCTCCTGCTTCCAGTTTTTCTATGGCATCTTCTGCGGTGTGAATTCCACCTACACCGATGATTGGGAACGCATTGCCGCTTTTTTCAGATAAAAATTTGATGACTTCCGTGGAGCGTTTGGTTAATGGTTTTCCGGATAATCCACCGGACTCTATTTTGTTCTCGGATTTCAGGTGTTCTCTGGAAAGCGTGGTGTTGGTTGCAATTACGCCTGCGATCTTGGTTTCCTTAATGATTTCGATGATATCCAATAACTGTTCATCAGTTAAATCCGGAGCGATTTTCAAAAGGATTGGTTTGGGTTTTTCTTTTTTAGAGTTGCGGTTTTGCAGTTCGCCTAAAAGATTCGTTAAAGGTTCCCTATCCTGGAGTTCGCGCAGATTCGGCGTGTTCGGCGAGGAAACATTCACCACAAAATAATCTACATAATCAAATAATTTCTCAAAACAAATGAGGTAATCATTGACCGCTTCTTCATTAGGAGTGACTTTATTTTTGCCTATATTTCCACCGATCAGGACATTTTTATTTTTCTTTAATCTTTCGATGGCGGCATCAACACCTTCATTGTTGAAACCCATTCTGTTGATAGTTCCGGAATCCTCAATGAGTCGAAAAAGTCTTTTTGGTGGGTTTCCCGGTTGAGGTTTCGGGGTTAAGGTTCCGATTTCCACAAACCCAAATCCAAGGTCTGAAAATTCTTTGAAAGCAACAGCGTTTTTGTCTAATCCGGCTGCTAAACCCACCGGATTTTTAAACTTTAACCCGAAAACTTCACGCTCCAACCTTTTATCCTCAATCGGCTTTGGCAGAAAGACTTTTGCGAGCCATCCAAAATTCTTTAACATAAAGAAAGTGAGGTGATGCGCTTTTTCGGGATCAAGTTTGAACAAAAACGGGCGGATTAGGGATTTGTACATGGGAATTATTGTTCGGTAAAATTACAAAAATCAACTGCTAAAATAAAATCTTAAGAAAAACATAAATTTTTCTTAATGAAATGTTAAAATTGGCATTGAATTTTCATGGCTTATCTCAAGTTTAACACCAATTATTAAAATGAAAAAAATGATCACCTTTTGTTTCCTGCTGGGAAGCATTTTTTTATTCGCCCAATTCATAGATCCGAAGATCTCACTGCAGAAAGACTGGCAAACTTCTGCCACTTTCAAGGGAAAAGTTGCCGGACAGCCGATTACCATGTATTTGGAATACCTGGGACATTCCGGATGGCACGACAAAGTTTTTACCGTAAAAGGATGGTATTATTATGATAAGTACAAGCAGAAAATTCCTTTGATGGGATTCTATAATGGAAATTTAATGCTCTACAATTTTGATAGTGAGCAAGGTTTTAAACAAATCTCAGACGAAGAGTCATTTTGCTGGACTTCGCCATGCCCGGAATTCTCTAATTATAATGAGTTTCTGCAAATCAGCCAAGGATCGGGAAAATCGCAAAATGGTAAAATGAAGCACAACGGCAAGCAGTATCGAATTCAAATTTTCAAGGATGATTTGGACATCACCTTAAGAAATGAATGGCTCAATCTGCCCAACGGAAAAAAATACAACCTTCGAAGAGTCTTGGATGAATATGGTGGAAACGAAATTATTTCCACGTTCGAAGACAAAAAGGAAAACAGGATTCTCTTCTATTTCGAGAGAGACTCCAATTTCAATAAGCAGGGTTTTTGTGGAGCAAGCGAACCGGAAACAGGCTATCGAATATTGACTTTTGACAAACACTGGAAGATCCGCAAATTTCAGGTGTACTCCACGAACAGTTGTCTTGCGAATGTTTTCTACCATAAAGAATACAAAACAAAATATGATTTTGTGAAGGCTTTTTTTGTGGTTTATGAAAATACCTTAAATCTACTCGTCTTAAATCTAAAAAATGCAACATTCAGCTCTACGGTGATGAGGTATAATTACGATCCATCTCAACATATGTGGGTTTGGTAATGAAAATAAATTTTGTCAAACACAATTTTGACAGTATATTAGTGAAAAATTATTTATGAAGAAACTACTATTTCTTAGTATGATTATTTTTGGACAGTCCTTATTTTCACAAATTACTTTAGCGGAAAACGGAATTGCCCTGAGTGATAATTTTTAAGGAAAAATTCCTTTTCAACATAAAAAAGCAGAAATCATTTTCTGCTTTTTTACATTTTATCCTCACCATTAATTTCCCTATTTTTGCACAAATTCAAAATTCGATGGCAAAGCAGGAAGATGTTTTCAAAAAGGTGATTTCACATGCGAAAGAGTACGGTTTTATTTTCCCGAGTTCGGAAATTTATGACGGACTTTCGGCGGTGTACGATTATGGTCAAAATGGAGCAGAACTGAAAAATAACATCAAGCAATATTGGTGGAAAGCGATGGTTCAGCTGAACGATAATATCGTGGGAATTGATTCGGCGATTTTTATGCACCCCACCATTTGGAAAGCTTCAGGCCATGTGGATGCATTTAATGATCCTTTGATTGACAACAAGGATTCCAAAAAACGTTTCAGAGCAGATGTTTTGCTGGAAGATTACTGTGCGAAACTGGAAGACAAAGCACAGAAGGAAATTGAAAAAGCAGAAAAAAGATTCGGTGACGCGTTCGATAAGGCACAGTTTGAATCGACCAATCCTAGAGTTTTGGAATACCGTGAAAAACAGTCTGTGATTTTGAAGAGATTGGCCCGCTCGCTAGAAAATAATGATTTGGCTGATGTAAAGGCGCTCATCGAGGAATTGGAAATCGCTGATCCGGATACGGGTTCCAAAAACTGGACCGATGTGCGACAGTTTAATTTGATGTTCGGCACAAAACTCGGCGCTGCATCAGAAAATGCAACCGACCTTTATTTAAGACCGGAAACCGCTCAGGGAATTTTCGTGAACTTTTTGAATGTGCAGAAAACTTCGCGCCACAAACTTCCTTTCGGGATTGCACAAATCGGAAAGGCATTCAGAAACGAAATCGTGGCGAGACAGTTTATTTTCAGGATGCGGGAATTTGAACAGATGGAAATGCAGTTCTTCGTTCCACCGGGAACAGAGCTTGGCTATTATGAAGAATGGAAGCAGAAGCGTCTGAATTGGCATTTGGCTTTAGGTTTAGGAAGGGAAAACTACAAATTCCACGACCACGAAAAATTGGCACATTACGCAAATGCCGCAGCAGATATTGAGTTCAAGTTTCCATTCGGGTTTAAAGAACTGGAGGGAATCCATTCCAGAACTGATTTCGATTTATCTGCACACGAAAAGTTTTCCGGCAGAAAATTGCAGTATTTTGATAATGAAAGAAATGAAAATTATACCCCTTTCGTGGTGGAAACTTCGGTTGGTTTAGACAGATTGTTCCTTGCAATTTTCTCCACCTGTCTGAAAGATGAGGTTTTGGAAGACGGTTCCGAAAGAACAGTTCTCACACTTCCACCTGCGTTGGCTCCTGTGAAAGCGGCGATTCTACCTTTGATGAAAAAAGACGGACTCGGCGAATATGGTGAGAAAATCTTCAATGATCTGAAATATGATTTCAACGTGATTTACGAGGACAAAGACAGTATCGGAAAACGCTACAGAAGACAGGATGCAATTGGAACGCCTTTCTGCATCACAGTTGACCATGATTCTTTGACTGATCACACTGTGACTTTAAGAGACCGCGACACCATGAAACAAGAAAGAGTTCCGGTTTCAGATTTGCGAAGAATTATTGATGAAAAGACGAATTTCAGAAATTTGCTGTCGAAAATTTAAGTAGTAAATTCTTTGCGTGATAAACAAAATGCGGAACCTTGAAAAAGATTCCGCATTTCTGTTATCCATTAATTAAAGATCAAATCAAAGGCGCTCCAACCTGGAGATCGCATCGGTGGTGCGGTTCACCATGTGGCGGATTCAGCGCCGGTTTTGGCCCCAGATTCTGTGCTGAAGGTGCTGCAACCGGTTGCGGAGTCGAAGGAATCGGATTCGTGTTGAAGTTGTTGCTTGCAGCACTTTGCGTCGGCATCATTTGCGGTGCAGGAGTTGCGGCAGGTTGACTGTCGATTGGTGCGCCAACAGGAATTTCGCAACGGTGGAAAGGTTCTCCATGTGGCGGATTAAGCTGTGGTTTTTTCCCGGAATTATTTACTGCTACAGCATTTTCAGGTGTGGAAACATTTGCAGCTTCTTGCGACTCCACGGTCTGCGTTTGCGCATTGTTCGCGGCAGCAGAATCGGAAGTTGCAGATTCCACCTTTGCATTCTCTTTCAAATCGGTTTCGGTCTTATTTTTGTCACACGACCAAAAAATCGAGGCGGCAACAATCATTAACAAGGGTACTCTTTTCATATTTCTTAAAATTTCAAATCAATTCCAACATAAACATTTGTGGGCATAATCGGCGCATAAACCATTCCGCCGTCAAAATAGTTTCCGAATGGATTTTTTGCATCCAAAATGGGATTATTCTGGGTATAACCGGTCAGGTTTTCTCCTCCCAAATATACACGAATATTTTTATTGAAATCTTTCGCGATTTGTGCATTCAAAGTAGCGTAAGAATTGGAATATTCCGGAAGCCTGAATTCGGCAGGATTACTTTTGGTGTCAGGAATTCTTTGTTTCCCAACCAGGTTTAAAGTAGTGTCAAAACTCCAAAATCCGCCCTGATCATTTTTATTGGTGGAATATGAAAAATTCGCAAATCCACGATTTTTTGCCATAAATGGCACCTCTCTTTTGCCGGAAAGATATTCTGCCTGTACATCATAATACTTATAAGCCAATCGGACGTCGAAATTTTTTGCCGGGGAAAAATCCCATTGGGTCTGCAGAGCGTTTGCGGTAGATTTTCCATCCAAATTATAAAACAGTATTTTGTGAGGCGATGCGTCCAAATCCGTCAAAACCTGATTTTGGAAATCTGTTCTGAAAAAATCTGCTACAATCATTGATTTTCTGTTGAATAATTGGAATTCCTGTTGAAGACTGATGCCGTAATTCCATGCGATTTCAGGTTTTAGGTCATAAATTTTTCCACCATTTCCTAAAATTTCAATCTGCCTGTTCGAAGCGAAATACTGTTGGTTTTCCGCGAAAACATTCGCAGTTCTGAATCCCCTTCCTGCAGAAAGTCTCAGAATGGTTTTTGGCGAAAGGTCATATTTGAAGTTGATTTTCGGGGTAAACTGTGTTCCCGCCAAATTGTGGAAATCGGTTCTCGCACCTGCTACCAAAGTGTATTTTTCTCCGGTCAAAGTATATTCAAAGAAAAGTCCCGGTACGGTTTCGGTGCGTTTATAATTTTGAGTCAGGTAGTTTTCATTGAAGTCATCATATAGAAAACTCGCCCCGGTTTTGTATTTATGATTGGTATTCCCGAAAATTCCCTCGAAAATCAAATTGGAATAATAGGTGTTTTGCTGCCCGTCATAATTCCTGAAACCGAAAAAACTATTCTGTTCATGATGGGTGAACTGGTTCATCCAACCGAGGCTTTGGTAGGGTTTTCCTTTAAAGACATAACCTGTTTTATTCCAAAGCTGAATTCTTGAAATATCGATTCCGACTCCATAAAGGCTTTGTGCAGATTGTGGCAATTTCTTGTCAAATCCCTTTTGTCCGGCAATTCTTTCGTCTTTCAGGAAATTAATCCCAAAATGGGATCCGAATCCGCTTTGATTCAAGTCGTCAAAATTTAACAAGTAAGCCGCATTCAGTTGATTTCCTTTGGGTTGGTCCAGAAATCCGTCGTCATTGTAGTCGGCTTCTCCGAAAGTTCCGTTTCCGTGAAGAAGAACACTTTGGTTCCATTTTTCAGAAAGTTTTTGGGTAGAAGTGATGTTGGCTTCAGTCCTCAAATTTGCATCTGCAAAAAGGTTGATCGAAGTTTCATTTTCATTTTTGAATTTCAGAAGTTCAGTGTTGATTTGTCCGGTAACGCTTTCGTAACCGTTGGTCACGGTGCTTCCGCCTTTGGTCAGCTGAATTCCGGAAATCCATCTTCCCGGAATGAGATTTAGTCCGTATGCGGAAGCCAGTCCACGAATTTCAGGCAAAAGTTCCTTGGTCAATGCGGTGTATTTTTGGTCTAAACCGAGCATTTTAAGCTGTTTGGTTCCGGTCACGGCATTGCTAAAGGAAACATCAACTGTGGCATTGGTTTCAAAACTTTCGGAAAGGTTGCAGCAAGCCGCTTTCAAAAGCTCTTTTGAACCGATGTTGTAGGTCAAGCCGGCCTCTTTTTTGCTTAAAGCGGTTGCTTGTTGGATTTTTAGCAAACGAACCTCTTCCAGGGTTTTCCCGAGATGGTCAGCTTTTGAAGGCGAGTTTTGTTTCGGAGCCAAATCCTCATCGCTGTGCGCCAATTCACCTTTTACACCGAGTGGAAGACTTCGGTCGTATAAACAGCAGCTCGGAAGATTTTTATAAACTTCATCAGAAGCTTTATACTTTTCGTTATCGTGCCCCACTTCGGCAATTTTCTTCAGAATTTTGTCGGCAGAAGTTTTTGCGGGATTGAAATCAAGGGTCACTTTCTGGGTTTCTACATCCCAGTTTGCAGAATTAGCTCCGGCATCTTTTGCGGCTTTCTCGATTCTTGCCTTGCATGAACTGCAATTTCCATGAACGAAAAACTCATTGTCTTTCTTTTGGGGTTGCTCCGTGGTATTGGCTTTCAGGAAAGAGGGTGTTCTATCATAATGACAACATGCGGGAAGGTTTTCATAAACCGCATCGGAAGCAGAGAATCGCTCATTGTCATGACCGGCTTCGGCGATTTTTTTTAGGATTTCATCTGCAGAAAATTTGTCGGCGTCAAATTCCACATCGAGTTTTTGGGTTTCCGCGTTCCAATTTGCGGAGGTTGCACCATTCTTTTTGGCGGTGGTTTCAATTCGGTCTTTGCACATTCCACATTCACCTTTGACCAAAAAAGTAGATTTGGTAATGGTTTGTGCGGAGATAAATGTTGAACATAAGATGGAGAAAGTAAGAAATACTTTCAGTAAAGATTTCATATTTTGAAAATAATTTAATTTAAAAAACTTGTTGCCAAAAGAACGGACTTCTGGCTGTAATTCAATAAATTAAGCTATTTTCGGCGGTTGCCAAATGTTTTTGAAATTGTTGGAAATAAAGCAGATGCTGTAGTTGAAATTCAATTTGGTCTCCACCAGATGAATGGACTCAGATGCCAGGGTTTCCGGCGAAACGAAATTAAATAATGAAAAAAGGGAGCATGAATGGCAATTTGCACAATCATTTCCACAATGATTCTTATCTGAATGACTTTTTGAATTGCTGTCGTGGCAAGGTTGTTTTTTTTCAGTCTTGCAGCAATTGTCTTCCTGCTTTTTTTGTTCGCAACATTGCGCTGTCTGCTGAGCAAAAAGCATTTGCTTAGGAAGGATAAATGCCCCCAAACTCAAAACGATCAGCAATAATTTCAATGTCTTGAACATGATTGCGCAAATTTAATGAAATTAATTTTAAGAAAAGGAATACGTTAATCTTTCATAAAAAACCGTTAAAAATTTTTAAGGCAATACTCTGATAACTAAATCTTTGTAGATTTGCGCCGGTCAATTTATTTAACATAATATCGAATGAAGAAAATCCTTTTGTCACTTATCCTTGTCTTATTTATTGCGACATCTTTTTATAAAAATGAAATTCATCCCAAATCCGTTTCCGAAAACCAACCCAAAGTTTCTACCGATTCCTTAAATCATAAATCAGTCGAAAATCCTAAAGCAAACACGATCTCAGCCGCAGCTGAGATCTATGAATCCATCGACTTTAAATCATCGAATATTCTCCGTGCTGAAGTTTTTGAGAAGGCGTATCGAGGATTCAACAATCTGAAAAAAGCGGGGAAACTGGATGCCGATTCCCATCTTTTGAGCATCGGTGATTTTTCTCTTTCTTCTACCCAAAAGCGACTTTGGATTATTGACTTAAACGAACGGAAAGTTTTGTTTAATTCCCTGGTTGCGCACGGAAAAAATACCGGCGAGGAATTTGCGAAAAATTTCTCAAACCGCGAAAGTTCCTACCAAAGCAGCCTCGGTTTTTATGTCACTGAATCAACTTACAATGGCAATAACGGGTTTTCCCTAAAGCTTTTGGGAATGGATCGCGGATTCAATGACAATGCTACGCAACGCGCGATCGTGATGCACGGAGCGGATTATGTGAGTGAAGATTTCATCAGGTCGCAAAACAGAATCGGCAGAAGCTGGGGTTGTCCCGCCGTTCCGCGTGCTTTGGCGGAGCCGATTATCAACACGATCAAAGGAAAAAATTGCCTCTTTATTTATTATCCGGATCAAGATTTCCTTTCAAAATCAGTTTGGCTGAAAGATGATCTGGAAAGTGAAGACGGGCTTCCAAATTTTAATTAAAGCGAAAGGGAACCGTTTTCCTGAAGTTTCACTAAATTTGTCGTTTGATTCACGATTTCGGAGTACTCCCGAAATCGCTTTTGTCGTTTTAAATTAATTGCGGCATTCAACAACGTTTTCAATCCATGGGTTTAAAAAAAATTAACGAAACCTTTCTTCCGAATCTTTTGCAAAATGAATTCGGGAAGGAAATCTTCAATCAAATCGAGCAGCATCGGCACCTCTCCATCAAAGGATTTGCAGGATCTTTTCCGTCAGTCTTTGCTGCGGAACTGTTTCTGGTTCAAAAGAAATCTATTCTTTTTTTGACCGATGACAAAGAAGAAGCGCTCTATATTTCTGCAGAAATGGAAGATTTGCTGGGAAAGGAAAACGTGCTGTATTTTCCGCCGACCCATCTGGATCCCTATCAAATGGAAAAAACCCAGAACGCGAATCTGGTTTTGCGAACAGAAGTTTTAAACAGCATCCACCAGAATAGAAAACCGCAGGTTATGGTGGCTCCGTTTTCGTCTTTGGCTGAAAAAGTGATGAAAAAGGAGGATTTCAAGCAAATTTCCCACACCATAAAAGTAGGTGATTCCCTGGATTTCGATTTTACGGAAGAATTACTGAACCACTATAATTTTAACCACACTGATTTTGTCTCCGAACCAGGGGAATTTTCTGTGAGAGGAGGAATTGTGGACGTTTTTTCTTACTCCAATGAAGAACCTTTCAGAATTACGTTTTTCGGGAATGAGGTGGAAAGCATCAAGACTTTCGATATTGAAACCCAACTTTCAAAGGATAAAATAAAGGAGTTTCAACTGGTTTCCAATATGAATTTTTCAGTCACGGGAACTAAGGTTTCTCTGTTGGAACTGGCTCCCAAGAATTTGATGGTCATTACCAAAAACTCAGCGTCGGGTTTTTCGAAACTAAAGGATTTTTATGAAAAAGCCGAGGAAAAATTTTCTACTTTAAGTACGGCGATCAAGCATCAAAAACCTGCAGACCTCTTCGTTTCTGAAGAGGATTTCAGGAATGGCATCCAAAAATTCCAGTGGCTGGATTTTTCTTCAACTTTGCAGACTTCCGGTTTTCCGACCCTGCAGCTCAATCAGACTTCGCAGCCGACCTTCAATAAAAATTTTCAGCTTTTGATTGAAGATTTAGAAGAAAAACACCGTGATGGTTTTGATACCTGGATTTCATTTTCCACCGAAAAACAAAAGGAGCGACTAGAGGCAATTTTCCAGGATTTGGAAAAAAATATTCCCTTTAAATCATTTAAGTCTGAACTGCACTCCGGTTTTGTGGATTTTGACCATAAAATCTCGGTATATACCGATCATCAGATCTTTGACCGCTATCAAAGGTTTAAGGCCAAAAACACTTTCGCAAAATCAGAACAACTCACGCTGAAGGATTTGATGCAGATGAAAGTCGGCGATTACATCACCCATATCGACCATGGAATCGGGAAGTTTATGGGCTTGGTGAAAGTGAACAATAACGGAAAAGTGCAGGAATGTTTCAAACTGGTTTATAAAAACAACGATTTGCTTTATGTTTCCATTCACTCTTTGCACAAAATCTCGAAATACAACGGTCCGGACGGAAGGGAAATCGTACTCTCGAAACTGGGTTCTCCGGCATGGAAATCCCTGAAGCAAAAGACAAAAGCGAAAGTCAAGCAAATCGCCTTTGACCTCATAAAACTTTATGCCAAAAGGAAAACCGCGAAAGGGTTTGCATTTGCTTCCGATTCTTACCTGCAAAACGAACTGGAAGCCAGTTTCGTTTATGAAGACACTCCGGATCAGGAAAAAGCCACTTTAGATGTGAAAAAGGACATGGAAAACGACACCGTGATGGATCGTTTGATTTGTGGCGACGTGGGTTTCGGGAAAACCGAGGTGGCGATTCGGGCGGCGTTCAAAGCGGCGACCGATGGAAAACAGGTGGCCGTTTTGGTTCCGACCACAATTTTGGCTTTCCAGCATTACCGAAGTTTTAAGGAAAGACTGATGGATTTCCCGGTAGAAATTTCATACTTGAACCGCTTCCGCACGGCTAAACAAAAATCCGAAACTTTGGAAGGTCTGAAAAACGGCAAAATAGACATCGTGATCGGAACGCACCAATTGGTTGGAAGTTCAGTGAAATTTAAAGATTTAGGCCTTTTAATCATAGATGAAGAACACAAATTCGGTGTTTCGGTAAAAGATAAACTGAAAACTTTAAAAAGCAATATTGACACGCTGACTTTGACGGCAACTCCAATTCCGCGCACGCTGCAATTTTCGCTGATGGCTGCAAGGGATTTATCGGTCATCAAAACGCCGCCGCCAAACCGACAACCGGTGGAAACGCAGATCGTAGGATTTAATGAAGAGGTAATCCGCGATGCAATTTCGTACGAAATTCAAAGAGACGGACAGGTTTATTTCATCAACAACAGGATTGAAAACCTGAAAGATATCGCGGGATTGATCCAGCGACTGGTTCCCGATGCGCGTGTCATAACCGGACACGGACAAATGGACGGGAAACAGCTGGAGCAGAATGTTTTGGACTTTATGGAAGGGAAATATGACGTTTTGGTTTCCACAACCATTGTGGAAAGTGGTGTGGATGTGCCGAATGCAAACACCATTTTCATCAACGATGCGCAGAAATTCGGAATGGCGGATTTGCACCAAATGCGTGGAAGAGTGGGCCGAAGCAACCGGAAAGCGTTTTGTTTTCTCATTACGCCGCCTTTTGACATGATGACTTCGGATGCCCGAAAAAGGCTGGAAGCGATCGAGCAGTTTTCCGATTTGGGAAGCGGTTTCCAGATTGCGATGAAAGATTTGGAAATCCGTGGTGCAGGAGATTTGCTTGGCGGAGAGCAGAGCGGATTCATCAACGAAATGGGTTTTGATACCTACCAAAAAATCATGCAGGAAGCGCTGGACGAACTTCAAAACGACGCGGAGTTTGACCATCTTTTCGAGAATGAGGACGAAAGGAAGAAATTGTTCAAGTCAGCGAAGGAAGTTAATATCGACACGGATTTGGAGCTGATGTTGCCGGATTCTTATGTTTCAAGTATTGAAGAAAGGCTTTCGCTCTATCAAAAACTGGCGGAAATCCAGAGCAAAGAAGAACTGAAAAAATTGGAAAGTGAATTGGTTGACCGTTTCGGAACCTTGCCGAAAGAAGCGGTAAACCTTTTGAAATCTGTGGAGCTGAAATGGATTGCGGCAGAAATCGGTTTTGAGAAAATCGTGGTCAAGAATGGGATTTTCCTCGGATATTTTCCGTCGAATCCGCAGGATAAATTTTACCAGAGTGATAAATTCAAGCATATTATTTCGTATTTATCGATGAATCCGAAGGAAGCAACTTTAAAGGAAAAGCATTCGGCAGAGGGAAATCAGTTGATGATGAGAAAGGAGCATGTGCGAAATGTGGATGAGGTGACCGGTGTTTTGGAAAGGATATTGCATCAATAAATATAGCCCATAGGTAACTTTCTGATCGGAAAATTGTAAAACGGCAAGTTCAGTATTAGAGATTGATTTCAGGATGAGTTTTGATTGGGAAGACATGAAAGAAATTATTTCGAAATTTTGAACCTTCGCGAAAACATTTCCCTAAAAAAGGATGACAATTCATTATTGCGCTTGATGAGTTTCAAACATTAAGGACCTGAAGGATTTAAGAAAAATTTAATCCAATATCTTTTTAAGATTTCACAAGTGAAATACCAAGTACAGAAAATCGAAAAAACCCCTGAATTAATTCTTTAGAATTCTTAACAACATGAAGCATAATTGTCCTTAATCCCTTCATGTCCTTCATGTTTCAAAAATAAATGTTAAAAATTTCCAACATTAAGGACCTTAAGGATTTAAGAGAAATTTTGTCCAATATCTTTTTTAGATTTCACAAGTGAAATACCAAGTACAGAAAATCAAAACATACCCCTGAATTAATTCTTTAGAATTCTTAACGATATGAAGCATAATTGTCCTTAACCCCTTCATGTCCTTCATGTTTCAAAAATAAATGTGAAAAAATTTCAAACATTAAGGACATGAAGGATTTAAGAGAAATTTTGTCCAATATCTTTTTTAGATTTCACAAGTGAAATACCAAGTACAGAAAATCAAAACATACCCCTGAATTAATTCTTTAGAATTCTTAACGATATGAAGCATAATGATCCTTAACCCCTTCATGTCCTTCATGTTTCAAAAATAAATGTGAAAAAATTTCAAACATTAACAACTTCGGCAACCCAGATGCTTCCGAGAAAATGTTGCGCTGGGTTTGGAGAGATCTAGTTGCTGCAAAAAATTGCTAAATAAAAGTGGGAGCATTTTTACCAAAAGTAATTTTCCAACAAAAATTTCGTTCAAAAAAAAATATTACATTTGCGCTATATACTTTAACAATGAAAAAGTTACTTTATTTTTTTACGTTTGCATTCAGTTTGTTGATCGTTTTTTCCTGCGAACCGAATAGGGCCGAAAACGGCGATCTGCTTTTCGGAGTGGGAGGAACCGGTTCTGACGGCGGATCCGGTGGTGGCGGAACTCCACCTGCCGGAAGATTGCTGACTAAAACGGAATCGCATACCCTTAATGAAGAAACCGGCGAGTGGGAAGATCAAACCACAACCTATCAATATGAAGGGAATAAATTTATTTCTTACACGGGTGACGGAGATGTTTGGTTAATGACTTATAACTCAAATAATAAGATTTCCAAGATTACCAATCCTGCTCAAACTGTTACGCTGGAATATAGCGGGGCAAATGTTTCAAAAATGGTATCAGAGATTCCGGGTTTTCTGAAAACGACAGCTACCTATACTTATAACGGAACTCAGTTGATTAAAGTAGTTGCAATTCTCGATACTTCGTTTCCAATACCAGCAAAAGCTTATTTAGAAGCTAATTACACCTATACCGGCGCAAATATTACTAAAACAGTTGCGAAATCCGGGGTTTACGATCTTCTAGGGGAGCTTCAAATGAATCCAGAAATCAACACCTATGAAATGACTTATGATAACAAGCAATCCCCAATGAGGTTGTTACCAACCGAGTTTCTTGTTTATCTTGCGGGAATGGCACCTCATGGTGGATCACTGCTATCAGCTAATAATGTGACACAGCAAAAACACAGTGTTACCGGTGCTCCTACCGAAACTTTTGACTATACTCATATTTACGATAGCCAAGGATATCCTACGAAGAGTACCTCTTCTGCGGACGAGTACGTTAATTATACCTACAAATAATTACATGAAATGAAATACCTCATCGTAGGTCTCGGCAATAAAGGCGAGGAATATACTGAAACCCGGCATAATGTCGGGTTTAAAGTTGCGGAAAAAATCGCCGCGGAAATTGATGCCCCCTTCAAATCTGCGAATTTTGGTTGGATGGCGGAAGGCAAATACAAAGGCAGAAAGGTTTTTGTGCTAAAGCCGGATACCTACATGAACCTTTCCGGAAATGCCGTGAGATTCTGGATGCAGAAAGAAAACATTCCGTTGGAAAATTTGCTCGTTATCACAGATGATTTGGCACTTCCCTTCGGAACATTAAGACTTAGAGCGAAAGGTTCGGATGCGGGACACAACGGTTTGAAAAGCATCAACGAACAGCTCCAAACCCAAAACTATGCACGGATCCGGTTCGGGATTTCAGCCGATTTCTCCGAAGGGAAGCAAGTGGATTATGTTCTGGGAAAATGGAATGAGGAGGAACTGAAAACATTGCAGGCAAGAATCGATCTTTTTGGGAAAGCCTGTCTGTCATTTGTTTTCGCGGGAATTCAAAATACCATGTCAGCTTATAATGGGAAATAAGGAAAGCCCATTCCGATAATTATTGGGGAAAATTCCGATTTACCTGGTTGGTTAAAAGACTTCGCCGAGATTTACAAAAAATCCCTTCGACCCATCCTATCCGAAACCGTAATCAATCGCGAGATTGGTGTAGCTTTTTTTTCGAATGCAGTATTTGGTGAATCACATCTCGAATATCCTTTTGCTCGGTTTTCGGGTTTTGGATGCTGTCCGAAAAAGCATTTTGAGCATAAAAAAAAGAATGGCTCCACGTGAAAATCATGAGAAAAAGGAATCGGTTCAAACGGAAAATTTTTGTAAAGTTAAGCACAGCTGATTGACCAAGGATAAGAGGTGCTAAATCTTAAGCAAAATTTAATGGCGACTGCGCAAAAGAAAAAGTGCGAAAAAAAATCGCACCATTTCGAAAAATCGTTTTCTTACATAGATCTTCGACCTGAAGATCTTATTCACTTTTTTTGCCCATCACCCATTCTGTATTGGTGAGGTCATAGACCTTTTGGATATCTCTCAAGATTTCTTCAAAATCGATGTCCAGGTCGATGATCTTTCCGGTCTTCATGTCGAAAACCCAGCCGTGCACAATCGGAAAATTGTTGGCGATATATTGTTCTTGGACACATGCCATTTTAATCACATTGATGCAGTTTTCTACCACATTTAGTTCTACCAGTCGGTCGTAGCGTTGGTGTTCATCTGTAATGGCGTCCAGTTCTTTTTGGTGGATCCTGTAAACATCCCGAATGGTTCTTAACCAAGGATTCAGCAATCCCAAATCTTGGGGAGTCATGGCTGCTTTCACGCCACCACAACCGTAATGTCCACAAACGATGATGTGTTTCACTTTCAAATGTTCCACCGCATATTGAATCACGGCGGTTGAGCTCATGTCAAGGGTGTTCACCACATTGGAGATGTTTCTATGCACGAATAATTCTCCCGGAGTCAACCCCATCAGTTCTTCTGCAGATACACGGCTGTCTGAGCAACCGATATATAGGTATTGTGGACTTTGACCAGCCGCGAGTTTGTCAAAATAATTGGGATCCAAATTCAATTTTTTCTGAATCCAGTTTTCGTTGTTTTCGAAGATTTTTTGGTAGGATTGTTTCATTTTTAAGTGGAATTGATTTTAGATTTTAATTATGGTATCTTGTGGTTAATGTAACTTTCCGTTGCAAACTGATTTGCACTGATCTGTCCCGGATTTCCGATGACTACGGAATTAGAAGGAACATCAAAGTTCACATAAGAATTCGGGCCAATCAACACATTGTCACCGATTTTTATTTTTCCCACGATCACTGCGTTGGGTCCAATCCAGACTTCATCTCCGATTTCCGGAACGCCCTCATTTTTTCCCCGGTTTGCCTGTGCGATCGTGACGCCTTGAGCAATATTGCAGTTTTTGCCGATTTTCGTTTTGGGATTGATGACCACCATTCCCCAATGTCCCAGATAAAATCCTTCGCCGATTTCCGTTTCAGGATAAATCTGGAAACCGTATTTGATTTGATGGTGTCTCAAAATCAAACGCCACCAAATTCCCCAAAACGATTTTTTCGGAAATTGTTGGGTTTTCCTCAAAAGATAGACAAAATGCAGATTCGGATTGATGCACTTTGCCCAAATTTCTGGTGTGGAAAGCCATTTTCCGCTTTCCCGGTAAAAATCTTTTTGGATGGTGGTTTTAGACATTGGAACAAAGATAATTTTTATCTCACAAATTTCACAGAATTGAACAGATTTTCTCCTATCCATCCGGTAAAGAATGAAAACCCTTTATAAATTAAGGTTAAAGTTCATCGATGATTTTCATTATGGAGTTCACGGAATTTTCAAGATTAAAAGGCATTTCATAATCTTTTAATTCCTCTTGATACTTTTCAAAACTTTCCGGTTCAGTCAGTGCTTTTTTCATTCCTTGATAGATTCCTTCTTCGGAATTTTCCACGATTAAACCCAGTTTTCCGTCAAGCAGCATTTCCCGGACTCCGGAAACGTCTGTGGCGATAATGTTCTTTCTTAAAGTCAAAGCTTCAAACAAAACCGTGGGAAAACCTTCATATCTTGAACTTAAAATATAGTAATCCGCCGCTTTAAAATTAGGATAGGGATTATCGGAAAACCCTTCCATTTCCACAGTTTTATCAATTCCCAATTCTGATTTCAGGTTTCTGATTTTTTCAAAATCGTAGCCGTCTCCGATGATTTTCACTTGATGACCAAATCCTTCGTCTAATAATTTTTTATGGACTTTCAGGAGTCTGTCGAAACCCTTTTGTGGAAATACTGTCCCGACGGAAATGAAATTTGGAATCTTTTTTTCCAAAACCTCATTTGGGGATTTATGGGCATTGGATTTTAGCAGAATTTCTTCTGTATCCAAAGGATTATAAATCCTCACAATTCTTTTTCGCTCTTCTTCATTTTTTGCAAGGTTTGTAAAATCATTTTGGATCTGCTCAGAAATCACCAAGATCTTGTCAAAGCCAAAAAACCTGCGGATTTCTTCGTCGGTATAATGATGGAAATCGGTCATTCTTAAATCGTTGTGAATCCAGACGATTTTTTTGGATGATTTTATCGGCGAGTTCAAAACGTCGTCCCTTAATCCATGGATTGCCGCGAATTCGATATCGTATATTTTTCCCTTTAAAATTTTAGAATAAAGGATTTGCGGAAATATTTTCAAAAGTTTCTGATAAATCACCCGGAATGCCTTTTTCGGAATATCCTGAATCCGGTTCGTGGTGATCATTTCTCCTTTGTTGAGGTAAAGAATGTTGACCCATTTTGGGATTTCCGGCAAATATTTCCCCGAATACAGGTTCAATAGCAAATCGATTTCGTATTTGTCTTCGGGAAGGTTTTTCAGAAACGTCGTCAATACTTTCTCTGCGCCGCCATGACGCAGGGAACCGATTCTGATGAGGATTTTCTTTTTCAATCTAATTGGTAAATTTGAGCGGTTATTCTATCAAATCGTTGGGTTTTATATTTGGTTTACCTATTAATAAGTTCGAAAGCGCAACATTAATATAATAATTTGATTTTCCAGATTTTACTTTTTCAAGCAGACCGAGTTGTGTAATCTGATCTAAATAATTTGAAGCCGTCTGTCGCGAAATATGTAAATCGTTTACCAAGAATTCAATTTTTGTATAAGGATTTTTGAAGAGATTGTTGATGAGGTCTTGACTGTAAATTTTTGGCAACTCTTTCCTTATGGTGATTTTGTATTGTTGCAAGATGCTTTTTATGTTCTTAATAAGTTCTATCGTTTCCCGTGAAGTTTCTTCAATACCTTTTAACAGATATAAAACCATTGATTCCCAGTCATTTTGGTTTCTGACATTTTGAAGAACATCATAGTATTTATTTTTATTTTGTGTGATGTAGCGGCTCAGATATAATATCGGAAGATGTAATAAATCTTGGAGGACAAGATACAGAATATTGATAATTCTTCCGGTTCTGCCATTGCCGTCGTAAAAAGGATGAATACTTTCAAACTGATAGTGGATAATGGCAAGTTTTACTAACGGATCAACTTGCATCATCCCGTCATCGTTGATGAATTTTTCAAGATTAGACATAAGAGCTTGCACCTCACTGCTGTCTTGTGGTGGAGAATAGACGACTTCTCCTAAATTGTTTTTTAAAACAGTTCCGGCCTGTTTTCTGATTCCAGCGTCATTATTTTCCAATATTTTTTGAATGGCAACAATGTGTTTCGTAATTAACATTTGCTCTTTTCTGATGATTCCGAAACCGAATTTCAGCGCTTGCGCATATCGGTACACTTCTTTAGAAGAAGCACTGCTGTGGATGGAGATATTTTCTTTATAAAGTTCGTCGTGGGTAGTAACGATATTTTCAATAGCACTACTGTCCTTTGCTTCCTGCAAAGCAAGTGTATTAATCAGAATGTTCTCATTGGGAATGGTTTGCGAGATTCCTTTCAGTTCGGCAAGAAGCCGATGAGAAACTGCAAGCTGCTTCAGGATCGCAATCGTGTCGAAATCGAAATATGCAGGCAATGGTTTGAGCTGAAAGGAATTATTCATTTTGAAGTATTTTATTTTTTTTATTCAATAGTAATTTACACGTGTTAAACCATTAAGCTTAAAAAAAATATCATGTTAATAAAAAACGATTTTTTTAACACGAAAACGAAACGTGTGCAAAAATATGTATTTTTTTAACATGACTATTTTGAAAAATGCATATCGTTTGGAAAAGTCACCAATACTTTCTCTGCACCGCCATGACGCAGGGAACCGATTCTGATGAGCATTTTCTTTTTGGATGCCACAAAAACAAGAAATTATTTAATCGGTTTGTAAGAATGGGGAAGGTTTTCCCGAATGTATGCTTCAAGTTTTTTGCGGTTCGGCTCCAATTCTCTGGGATACATCACGTTGTTTTTCAGTGCTTTATCGCCATATTCTTCGGTGGTGCAAATGAATTTGGCGGGAACTCCCGCAAAAACCGAATTTGGCGGCATTGATGAACTTAATACAGAACCGGCGCCCAAAATACAGTTGTCGCCCATTTCGATTCCGGGAAGAATCGTGCAATTATTTCCTATAAAGCAGTTTTTTCCGATCTTGATCCTTCCGAAATTACGTGCGTCACTGTATTTTTCCATGGAACGGATCACGTACATTGCGCCATCATGGTTAATGAAAGTGCAGTTTGCGGTGATTTTGGTGCGGTCGCCAATTTCTATTAGGAAGGGTTCCGAACCAAATTTCGGGGCCTCCACGAAAATGACGTCTTTTCCCACCTTCAATCCTTTGGCTTTGCAGATTTCGATATAGGCTTTTCCCACCAAGCTTTCGCAAAATGTATTGATCTTTAAGATAATTCTGTAGAAGAAGCGCACGATCATTAGAAAAAAATTAGATTTTAGACTGAACTAAATTAACGAATATTTTTTCGATTTCCGCAAAAACCTTACTGTTATCAAACTGTTTTTCGATTTCGACTAAATTTTGCTTTATTTCTGAAACCATTTTTTTGTTCGTTAAAAATTCCTTCATGGCGCTGTATATTTCATCGGTATCATAATGGATGAGGTAACCTGTTTTTTGGTTTTCAATCATGGTTTCCACGTCGCCCACTTTTGTTGCGATAATCGGTTTCTGCAAAATCAAAGCTTCCGCAATCACTAAAGGCCACGCTTCACTTTCGGACGGCATGATGAAAAAATCGGCATTTTTCAAATCTGGATATGGATTCATTTTATTTCCGGCAAAGACGAAGGTTTTTTCCACACCCAACTTTTTCTGCTGCTGCAAAAGATTGGGCAATTCCTCGCCATCACCTATGATTAGGACGGAATGCTCAAACCCATCCTGCAATAACTTGGCGTGAGCTTTCATTAATTTGTGGTATCCTTTTCTGCTGTGAAGACGACCGATGGAGATGAACTGAGGAATCCTGTTTTCGGAATTCGGATTTTCACTTTCCCGCCAATTTGGAGTTTCTCCAAAAGTTCCCGCTTCGGATTCTGGGAATTCGGCTTTTCTCTTAATTTCCTCAATGGGAATCGCATTGATAATCACGCTTTCTGGCGGATAATTCAGGTTTGGATAATGTTCATGCATCAAATCCTTTATTCTTGTCGAACAATATACCATATAGTCAAATTGGGGAAAATGTTCCAGGATTTTTGGAACCAGTGGCTGCAATTTCGGCAGGTGGATTTCGGAATGAAACCAGCCGACTTTTTTCGAGTTTTTATTGGTAGAGTTTAAAACCGATTCAAAATCATTATAAGTCATCGCAATTTCGATGTCGAAGTTTTCCTTCAAGATTTCTTGGTCGATGATTTCGGGATTTTTTCTGAATTTCCGGAGTTTTATTCTCCTTAAAAAAAGTTGAAGTTTTTGGATAAAGTGATTGTTGGAAAAATCTTCTTTCCCATCGGTCAAAAAAACTTTCCTCACATATTCCGGGATTTGATCCCGAAGTTCGCCCTGATTGAGGTTCAATAAAACCGTTATCTCAAACTTTTCCCGATCCAGATTGTGAAGCAGACTTAGCATCACTTTTTCCACGCCTCCCATTTCCATGGAACGGTGGCGAAAAAGGAGCTTTATTTTTTGGCCTTTTCGGCGTATTTTTTCCTTATCCATTGTCTTGCGGGTTCTTCCAGGTATTTAAACATCAGTATCGAAATAATGTTCAAGATAATAAAAATTGCCAAAACATTAGGAAAAACAAATTCGTAAATAAACATGGAGATAAATCCTTTGTGAATGAGGTAGAAGATGAAGGAACTTTTGCCGAGCAGAACCATGAGGTTTGTTGACAGAAATTTGCTCACCAAGGTATCTTCATGCAGAAGGCCCCAAAAAAGCGGCAGAATGCCAAAACTTGCCAGTAAAATGGTTTGCGACGCGCGGATAAAATCTGGACTGCTGTACCCAAAAGGATTGAGCAACAGATATACTGCGATCGAAAAAATCCCGAAATAAGTGAACAAACCGCTGCTTTTTAAATTGAATCGATTCCTGGTGAAAACCAGTGCAAGAAACATTCCCGCGAAAAACTCGAAAATATAATAGGAAAAATTCTTTTGCATAAATCCCCATGAGTTTTCAGGAACTGCACTGATATTTCGGAGAAAAACGCCGAATAAAAAAAGGAACACCGGTATTGCGACCAACCAGAATTTGTTTTTTTTGATGAGCACAAAATAAAGCGGCGCGGTAAAGTAAAACATCTCCTCCAACGTCAAAGTCCAACCCTGCGAAATTCCCGCAGCGAAAAAATATTTGGCAAAAATGGCCTTGGTCATGGTGAAACTGAGGATGGCTTCTATGGTTTTTTCCCGGTCCCAATATTGATTTCTAATGATGAAATCTACAAAAACGCCCAAAGTAATCAGAAAATACATGGGATATATCCTGGAAAATCTATTCACGAAATAGTTCTTGATCTCTACGCGATTCATTTGTTTCTGTCCGAAATATCGGTAAGTAATCAAAAATCCGCTCAGTACAAAAAACATATCAACACCAATATGCCATTCTTGGATGAATTTCTTGATGAAATCTGGAAAAAACGGATTGTTGAACGGAAAAAAATGCAGCACAAATATCATCCATGCCGCGATTGCACGAAAGCCAGTAAGTGCCGGAAAGAATTTCTTTGTGCTCTGCGACATCAGTTAGAGAAGGTTTTGGAAAAAAACTTTGATTTTCTTTTTAAGCCTATATTGAATGGAATTCTGGTAATCCAGGAGTTCAAAAATTTCCCGGGCATCGGTGTATGTTTCGGGGATTTTTTTTCCATTAATGGCTTTAAGATTTCTTCTCTTCATCGCATTGAAAATGACTTTGCCCCAAAATTCGCGGGATTTCTGCTTGTTTTCGTTTTGTGAAATTCCGCCAGAATGAAATCGGTATAGATAATTGGCGTCGTCAATGAATCTTACTTTTCCCTGTTCATATAACTTTAAGTAAAGATCCTGATCTTCCGAAATCTTCAGTTTGGGATTTATTTTTTCGGTTTCGAAATAAGTTTTTCTGCGGAAACAGACGAAATGATTGATGACGATGGGACAATTGAAAAAATACCGATTGCCGTTTAAAACCTGTTTTGCGGATTTATTTTGAGAAACTGGCTTCAAATTTTCATCGCATTTGATGAATCTGGAATACGTGAGCACCACTTCTTTTTCTTTTTCGAAAATATTGACCGCTTTTTTTATAGCAGCTGGAAGTATTGCGTCATCGGGATCCACGAAACCACAAATTTCACCTTGGGCGAGCTCAATCAGCTTTCCTTTGGTAAACCCAACGCCTTCGTTTTTTTTATTTTGATAAAATCGAAAACGGGCATCATCCTTAAAAATATCCTTCAGGATTTCAACCGAATTATCTGTTGAGCAGTCGTCCAAGATGACCGCTTCCCAATTCTGGTAGGTTTGTGAAAGAAGGCTTTGGTAGCATTCTTGAAAATACTTCCCGTTATTGTAATTGGCGATGAGGATGGAAAATTTCATTCAAATTTTATCACAAAATAACAATCGCAAATGCTGCATTCACATTCAAATGGCACTTTGAACCATAATAGCTCACAAATATAACTGCTTTTTTAAAAACAGTCTGAAAATTAGTAATTTTGGGCACGGTAAATACGGGCTAAACAATCGCTAATTTTCTCAATTTCCGAAAAAAGATGAAAAAAATAATCATTAATGCAGACGACCTTGGATTTTCGGTGGGAGTAAATCAGGCGATTTTAAAGGCAAATACAGAAGGTTACCTTACTCACGCGAGTTTGATGGCCAATACGGAATATTTTCAAGATGCCATCCAATTAATCCCGAATTTGAAGGATCTAAGGATTGGTGTCCATGTTACTTTAACTTGTGGAAAAGCTTTGTATGAAAAAAATGTGCTCGGAAAAAATGGCCTACTTGACTGGACTTTTGTGAAACTGCTTTTATTGAGGAAAACGTCAAAGGTGCTGGAATCTTTAGAAAATGAAATTGAAAACCAGATTTTGAAAATAAAGGAAAACGGCATTGAAATCTCCCATATTGACGGCCACGAACATATTCACATAATTCCTTCGATCAACAAAATCGTACGAAAACTTGCCAAAAAACATAAGATCCCAAGAATTAGGGAAATCAATGAAAATTTTTTTGAAAGTTTGAAATTCAATGGTTCCACCACTAATTTGGCGAACATCATTAAACTGATTCTGCTGAAAACGCTTTCACTTTTTAATAAGAATGAAAAAAAGATTGGTTTTTATTGCATGTTAAATACCTGTGATATCCGTTCAGGAAATTTGTTCAGATTCTTAAGGGAAAGCAAAAGTTACGACACCGTGGAAATCATGCTGCACCCGAGTATCAATGGTTTAGACAGCGACGAATATTTGCAAAAACTAGATCCAAGATTCGTTTCCTTTTTTAAAGATATTTCGCGAACTACGGAATTAGAACTCTGTTTTGATAAAGAATTTGAGGCTTTTGAAAGGCTTTGATAAACAATTGCTATAAATCGGCAGACTTTTTCTATTTTTGTTCAAAGCAAAACACAGTGAATGAAATTTTACGTATTTCAAAAACCTTTTTCGGGTATCTGAAAAGGCCGCGCCTTTACCCTGAACTGGGAAGAAAAATCATCAAAAATATCTTCAGCAGGAATGCCGCATTCCGGGGGAAAGAAAAAACTTTTCTTTGGGCATCGGCAAAAGCGATTTCGCCAGAAGAGGCATTAAAGATTCTTTTTGGTTTCGAAATGAAGCCGTTCTCTGAACTTTTCCCGGAAGAATTAAAAGCCGCTCAGCAAAAGGAAAAATCCTGCCCGATAAAAATGGGTGGAGCGGGAGCGTTGGAACTGATTTATTCGGCATGTGAATTTACCCATGCGAAAAATGTGGTGGAAACCGGAGTTGCTTACGGGTGGTCTTCTTTTGCGGCATTGCTTTCTCTGGCTAAAAGAAACGGAACGCTTTACAGTTCGGATATGCCCTATTTGGATCAAAACGGTGACCAATATGTTGGCTGCGTGGTTCCGGAAAAATTGAAATCCAACTGGAAACTTTTTCGGCATGCAGATAAGGAATCCTTACCTAAAATCTTCGGTGAAGCTCATGAGTTTGATGTGGTTCATTATGATTCCGATAAAGCTTATGAGGGAATGAGTTGGGCATATTCACAACTTTATCCGAGATTGAGAGCGGGCGGCGTTTTTATCAGCGATGATATTAACGACAATTCGGCGTTCCAGGATTTCTGTGAAAAGAATGGTATTGAACCTACCGTGGTGGATTTTGAAGGAAAATTTGTCGGGATTTTTTTAAAAAACTAATGATATGAAAAAAGTTTTTATCATTATTTCCGCCTATAATGAGCAGGAAAATATTCTGCCTTTGATTGATGCGCTGAAGGAAAATCTCGACGGTAAGGATTTCCTCTATGAAATGGTCTTTGTGAATGACGGTTCCAAAGATTTGACTTTGTCCGTTTTATTGGAATCGCAAAAAACGATTCCGAATATCACCATCGTCAATCAATCCAAAAATTTCGGACACGAAATCGCGATGACCGCAGGTTTGAATTATGTCGCTGAGGAAATCAAAAATAAATCGGATGAATTTGCGGTCGTTTTCATGGATGCCGATTTGCAGCATCCACCGGAATTGGTCTTCAAAATGATCAATCTATGGCTAAATGGCCGAAAACTGGTGCTCACAAAAAGAATTGATAACCAAGGTAAAGGGTGGAAATACAAAATACTAGGCAATATTTATTACTGGATTCTGAACTCGTTTTCTGATCTGAAAATCCCGCGGAATATGCCGGATTTCAGGTTGCTCGATAAGAAATACGTTCTTTGGATTAATAGACTGAATGAAACAGACAGGATGTTTCGCGGAATGCTCTCTTTGGTTGGTATGCAAGATGCGCAGATCATTGAGTTTGCTGCGCCGAAGAGATATGCGGGAACCACCAAATACAATTTTCTGAAACTGTATAAGTTGGCTATTGACAGTGTGATACAGTTTTCGGTGAAACCATTGCGTGTCGCATTTGGTGTTGGTGTTTTGGGATGTTTGTTTTCGTTCGGAGTATTATTCTATTCCATTTATCGAAGTTATTGGTATGGCGAAGACAAAACGGGATTTTTGACTTTGCTTTCGATCACTACCTTTTTCAGCTCCATTACGATTATTTTTCTGGGCGTGATTGGTGAATACATTGGCAGAATCCACATTGAGGTGAAGAATCGGCCACTTTACTATAATGAAATCATCAAAAATGAAAATTAGTTTTTTTGATGTTTTTACCTTGTGCATGGTTTTTTGCTGTGTTCTTTTTTGCGGTTTTTTTTATCCGGTTCTTCGCGACCAGTTCTATTATCTGGGAGGTTATACCAATCCTTTTGTGGAATATTACCATTCCTATTTAGAGACGAACCCCAGAATTGGACAGTTTTTTTCAAATCTGGTCGGGCGAAACAGATGGTTGCAGCCCATTTTTGCGGTTATGCTTTTTACTTCGTTTTTTTGGTTGATCTATAGGGTGGTTTTCAGAAGAAGTATCGAGTTTCAAAAAACACCTATCAGAAATTTTTTGGGGCTGATCGCAGGATTTGTTTTCCTGATCAACTATTTCGGGGAAATGTTTTTTTATGTTCCCTACAGTGGAAATTACACATTCACCCACATTTTTTCGTTTGGCTATCTTTTTTTGATTATCGACGAATTTGTTTACCAAAAAGCTTGGTTAGATGAAAAGGAATTGGCGATTTGGTTCTTGATCTTGATCGGGATTTTTACCGGACTTGGAAACGAGCACACGATTCCTCTTGTGTTAGCAGCTTTTGTTTTATTTTCCGTCGTGAATTATGTGAAGTTGCGAAAATTGCCAAACAAGAAATTGCTCATTTTATCAATTGCAGTTCTGTTTGGTTATCTGCTGTTGTTTTTTGCACCTGCCAATTCGGTGAGATATCATTTTGTGGGAGAAGAACCCTACAGTCTTAATGCTGCGCAATATCTTGAAAACTGGAAGATGCTTTTCAAAATGTATTATTACTATAATTTCGAATTGGCTTCCCTTCTGGTTTTGTTCCCTTTTTTGGTTTTTTATTTTAGAAAAAAAATAGAAAAAAAGGAACTTCATAGAATCGTTTTGTTCTCCGTTGCAGGGATATTTGGTTTGTTTGTTGATGCGTATTCGCCACTTTTCGGAACCCGCGTCCTTTTTTTTAGCAACATTTGTTTTATCACCTCAATTTTTATCTTTTTTTCACAAATAATAGTTTTTCTTAAAACCAAAATTTTTCATTTCGTGTTGAATATTTTTTTGCTGATGTTCTTTTTTTTCGCGGCTGTGGTTTCCTTTCATGCTTATAGAAATTATGAAATGGTCACTTCGCAGATTGAGTTTCAAAGGAAAAAGTCGCCCGATGTGGTGCTAGAATCCGGATTCAATTATCGGTTTTCAAAATACCTAGATAGAAAAGTGTTGTTGGAAACAGGAGAAAATTATATTGATTGCAATCCGGCGAAAGATACTTCGGTGGAAAGGAATTTGAAAAGGCATTACCGGCTGAAAACGATCTCTATCAAATAGTTCCGACTCATCTTTGGAATAAAGTTTTTCTGAAGTTGATATTGTATAATCCGCTCCGCATACTCTTAAAATCCAAAACCAGATACTTCAGAATCATTCCCCATTTTTTGAAGAAAGGGGAGTGCGCGATTTCAAAACTGCGATGGATTCTGGTGATGTGCAGCAATTCTTCTTTCGGCATTTTAGGTTCTTTTTCTGCCCAATTTTTCAGGTGCTTCCAAAGCAATACCCTTGTTTTTGCCGGTTTCACTTTCCCTGAATCCAGCTGTGAAATTCTGTTGCTTTCATGCACCCCGCGAACTGCTACCGGCTGATCCAAAATTCCGGGATAAAGATTGGTATAAAATGCCAATCTCATCAAAAAATCGGTATCCTGATGAAGTTTTAAATCGGTTTTCATCAGCAAGTCCATTTTTTCTAATGCCGATTTTCTAATGGTTAATGCATCAATGCTGAACAACCCGAAACTTCCTCTCATACCGATCAAACCGGGGAAAACATCTTCCGGAGGATGGGTTTCATAAACTGTGGCGAGTTTTTCTTGGTAAATGTGGTAAAACTGTTCTTTCGCCTTTTCTGACCAATAATGAACGCCAATTGCGCCATAAACGCCATCTGCATGCGGATTTTGAAATACTGTTTTTTCAGCATCAAAACGGTTGGGAAGATAAAAATCGTCTGCATCCAGAAAAGCGATGAAATCTCCGGTCGCATTTCGCATTCCAACATTCCGGCTTTCTCCCGCACCGTGATTTCCCTTGTCGGGATGCTGAAACAGCTTCACTCGTTCAAATTGCTCAACCAGTTTTTCGCATACTTCCAAAGCGTTGTCCGGAGATTGGTCTTCCACCAAAATCACTTCCGAAACCTCCTGGAACTGCAAAGCAGATTCCACAGCTTGAGCCACGTATTTTTCGGCATTGTAAACGGGGATGATCACGGAGATTTTCATTGGTGTTTTGTAATTGTAGTATTTGGCTGAAAAACTATTTGCAGTAGGTGAAACGGTATCTTGTTTTTAAAAATTTCGGATTTCTTATTACGGTCAAAATAATACCAAGAATTTTCGGCAGTCCTTTTTTCAAGGATAATTCAAAAGACTTTTTCTTCAATGAAAGATGGTCCAGATATTCTTTTCTGATGTCCTGCCCTTTTGACCATTCGTAAACTGAGTTCCACAACAGTGATTGCCGCTGATTGTATTGTTCAGAATAAAGTTGGATTTTCGTGATCCGGTTGTCATCGTGAACGCCGCGAATTGCTACTGCTTCCGAAATATTTCCCGATTTCAGATGGCAGTGGTATGAAAGCTTAATGATAAAGTCTGAATCCTGATGAACACGCAGATTTTCATTGAATCTTAAATTGTTTTTTCTGATGCATTCCGTCCTGACCGTCAAACCATCCAAATGAAAAAAAGTCCCGAAATCGTTGTTCATTCCGAGTAATCCATAAAAAATATCTTTTCCTTCTGCGGGCTTTTTCACGGTAGTCAGTTCGGTGTTTTTGAATTTTGCCCGAAACTCATCTTTTCCTTTTTCAGTCAGAAATTCTGTTCCTATTGCATTGAAAACCCCTTCAATTCTTTCCTCTTTAAATAGCTTCTTGTCCTCAGCAAAACGATTCGGAAGATAGTAGTCATCGGCATCCAGAAATGCGATGAATTCTTGGGAGGCTTTTTCTATCCCTAAATTTCTTGATGCTCCCGCTCCGTGATTTCCTTTATCCGGATGTTGGAAGAGCTTGACCTTTTCAAACTTCTCCTCCAAATTTCTGCCAATTTCCAACGAGTCGTCAGTGGATTGGTCTTCAATCAAAAGGATTTCCTTTACTTCTGCAAACTGCAAAGCGGAACTTACTGCTTTTTCTAGAAAAGCAGCAGCGTTGTAAACGGGGATGATTACGGAGATGTTCACGATTTACATTAAGGTTTAAGGGTTTTGCGGTTTGGCGTTTTCTGCCCAAATCGCCAATTGAAGCAAATTCCAATGCTGCTTGCCTTTGTTCAGAAACTTTTGCGTCTCCTTAAAATTAATGAAATCAAAAATTGGCGAGGATTTGTTTTGCAGCAAATCATCCGCCAAATCGATCAGGCTTTTTTCCTCGAACCAATCTTCAACGGAGGAGCCGAATCCCTGTTTTTGGCGATTCCGAATGGTTTCCGTCCAGTATTTCCCCATCGCTTCGCGAAGGATGATTTTGTCGTTTTCAGTATTGATTTTGAGGTTTTCCGGAAGTTGGATGCAGAATTCTGCGAAATCTTTATCCAAAAACGGAGTTCTTACTTCCAGTGAATTGGCCATCGCCATTCGGTCGGATTTCACCAGCATATTCCCGGGAACATATTTCTCTATATCGGTTCGCATGATGTCGTTCAGCGAATCGGGATTTGCCTTGAAACTGTAATTTTGATGGTATGCTGAAGCAATTCCCAAATATTGGATTTCCGATTTATTGAAGTAGTTTCTCACTTGATGCTGATGGAAATCCAGGATGTTTTTATGGGCAATATTTTCTTTAGTCAAATAAGACGTTTTGCGAAATTTCCCAAACTGCTTCAAGCCGAATTTCACCAAAGCATTGTGATAACTGAAATGGTTTCTTAATTGGTTTTCAACTTGATAGAAATTGTATCCGCCAAAAAGTTCGTCACCTGCATCGCCGGACAAAACCACTTTTAGATGTCTTGCCGCCGCTTCGCAAATTTTGAATTGCGGAATAAAGCTCATATCTGCAAAAGGCTCATCAAAAAAAGGGGAAATCTTTAGAAGCTCATTCGCGATATTTCCTCGGTTTTCGTAGATTTCGATATGGTTGGTTTTGTATTTTCGGGCAATTTCCTCAGCAAATTTCAGTTCGCTGTCTTCCCCGGAATATCCGAAACTGATGGTGGTCTGTTTGTCCTTAAACTCGTTCGCCATTGCCACAATGGTGGATGAATCCAAACCGCCGCTCAAAAAACTGCCCACTTCCACATCGGCGATTAATTGCTTTTGGACGGCCTTTTTTAATAATGTCGTAAATTCTTCTTTGGCTTCGGAAAGCGAGATATTCAAGTCGGTTTTTGGGATTTCGTAATATCTTTCCACAGAAACCTTACCTTGGGAATAGATCAAAAAATGTGCGGGAGGAAGCGTGAAAATATTAGAGTAAATGCTTTGAAAGGCACTCACATAGCCGTATTGCAGAAAGTGATAAAGCGCTTCCTGATTGATTTTCGGATCCACCAAACCGGAGGCTAAAATCGCCTTGATTTCCGATGCGAAAATAAATTCACCGTTTCTTCCGGTTGCATAATAAAATGGTTTTTCGCCAAAACGATCTCTTGCGCAAAAAAGCTCCTGTTTTTCCTCGTCCCAGATTGCGAAAGCAAACATTCCCGGAAGTTCATTCAGCAATTTGGTTCCGGATTTTTGATACATTGCCAAAATGAGTTCCGTGTCTGAAGTGCCGCGATACGGATAATCGGAAAATTTTTTCTTTAAATCCTGAAAACCATAGATTTCGCCGTTCAAAACGATACATTCATTTCCCGTATTCGAAAACATCGGCTGTTTCCCGGTTTCTGAGTGGTCGATAATGGAAAGTCTTCGATGACCGAGTGCCGCGTTTTCAAAAAATTCATGATGCCCGGAATCGGGACCGCGATGAATGAGGGCGTTGGTCATTTTCTGGATTTGCCCAGAATGGTTTTTGGCGTTGGGCGATATGATTCCGGCAATTCCGCACATGGTTTTGGTGTTTAGATGTCGTTCATTGAATAACCCTTAAAATCAAAATGGTAATCAGGGAATTTCTTAATCAATTTTTCCGCTTTTTTTTCCAGCGCAGAAATACTAATGTTTTTGGGGTTTCTTTTTACTTCGGCAATCAGCATGGTTTTTTCCAATGCATTTTCTGCTACAATATCAATCTCATTCAGATTGTTTTTTTCCCAATAGGTTCCTATTCTTGAAAATTTCTTTGTCTCCTGTAGCTGATCCCGAAAGTACTGTTCAAGTACCGCGCCAGTAAAGGTCGCATAATTGCGGTCGACAATAGTCCGCACGAAATCCAGATTTTCTATTTCAACCGCACTTTGATATTTGAAGATGAACCGGAACCAAAAATGCAGAAACTGATCGCGGATTCTGTATTTGATATTTCGGCTTCCTGGTTTTGCATCGAAGGGAATAACCCTGTTAATCAATTCGTAATCCTTTTCCAGACGCTCTAGGAATCCGCCCACTGTTGTTCCCATCACCGATTCAATTTCAGGTCGGGAAGTTTTGGAAGAGGCAATGAGCGAAAGAATTGAAAAGTAGTTTCCGTAATCTTTTCCGAATTCTTCAATCAGCACATTTTTGCCTTCATCAAGAAATAGCGAATTTTCCTTCAGTACTTCATTCAATATTTTTTCAGAGGTAAAGGCACCGGCTTCCATCAGGATTTCGATGTATTTTGCGGTTCCCCCAGTAATCACATAAAGCGTGAGAAGGTCTTCGGCGGTGTATTGGGGATGGTAATCACCTAGAATTTTTTTCAATGTTACGGTATCAAACTTTTTCACCGTAATTCTGTGGTTTGCTCTTCCAAACAGCGGTTCCTTGCTGTTTTCAAATATTTTCGACATCATCGAATATACTGAACCACATAGAATCAGGTTCATTTTACTTTCCTGTTTATGGCTGTCCCACAAGTTTTGCATTTCACTGTAAACGGAAGAATTCACCGAATAAAACTCCTGAAATTCATCAATGATCAGCGTAAAATGTTTAGATTTTGAAAGGTTCAAAAGATTTCCAAAAAGGTCTCTAAATGTATTGATCTGCCCAAAAATTTCTACATTCAGTTTCTGTTCGATTTCTGCGGTGAACTCGGAGCAGAGGAGGGCTTCATTTTTGCGACCGACAAAAAAATAGAGATACAAATGTGGTTCTACTGCTTTTTTTAAGAGACTGGTTTTTCCTACGCGACGTCTGCCAACCACGAAGGTCATCTGTGCCTGCTTCAGTGATTGCTTTCTGATAGCATCCAGTTGTTCGATTTCTATTTCCCTGTTGTAAAACTTCATTATTGTACTGATGGTTACTGTAACCGTGGTTACGCTAATGCAAATATATAGTAAATGATGAATTTATGCAAAGATTCCTGAGATTCCGCACATTGTTTTGGCTTTCTTGTAATGATGGTTATTGTAATAGTGGTTACGATATGTATATTTATCGGTATTTGCAGAGCGGTGTGAAGATGATTTGGTGATTTTCTTAACTGGTTGTGCTCTTCAGATAAATCTATTTTGAATTAATACCGCACTGTATATATGTTCATTTTGGTATGCAAATCCAGTTGTCTGTTTCATAGATTTCTTCTGGTCTTTTAAAACTAAGGATTTTGTCGAGTCTTTGACTTTCTATTTCATATTGATTTTCAATAAAAAAACTGACCAGATCTTTGGCTTTAAAAGTTCCTTCGGTATCGATGTTGCTCGGACAAAATTCAAGGAAAATAATCGGCCTGTTTTTAACGAAGAAATCCCTGTTTCCAAGAATTACTTTTGCTTCGAATCCTTCAACATCGATCTTTACTACATCGACTTTTACATCATTTGATATAATATCCGCTATTTTGCTTGTATGTACTTTGATAGGAGTACGGTTTTCAGCCAGAATTGAAAGAAATGAGCTTGAACCTGCATTTTTTGAAGAGAAGTAGATGGTTTTTTCAGAGTTTTCATCACTGATCGCAGTGTTATGCAACTCAATGTTCTCATATCTATTTGCAGAAATACTTTGCTTAAATTCTGAATAAATCGCTGGAATGGGTTCAAATGCATAAATTTTTTTACAGTAAGGCGCGAGTAAGAGACTGTGTTGGCCAATGTTTCCACCAATGTCTAGCATTGTTTTCTCCGGTGATAAGTGTTCACGAATTTTACGGATGATGTCTTTTTCATAGATGCCCTGGTCAAAAATATATTGGTCAACATAGCCAAACTTTTTGTTGAGGAAAATTTTTACTTTACGCCCTTCATAGTTCATCGTGAATAAAGTTCGGTTGTCCAAAAAGGTTTTGTTTCTTTTCCTCTTTATAAAACTGCTAACGCCTTCCTGGAAGAGGATTGATTTTATTGATCTTAGTAAATTCATGACAATTATTCTATAGGTTCAAAAATATGTTTTTAAACCTCTCCATCACCGGCTCCGGCAGAAACTTTTCGTAAGATTTTTTAGCGAAAAGCGTTAGGTCGGCTTCCAGAAGAATCTGTTTCAGTTCTTTTTGATTATGGTACAAATAAGCGTCATTTCCCAATTCCATCAAATGTGCTTTTTCCGGCGAATCTGCAAAAGTGATGACGGGTTTTCCTTTGAGGGCAAATTCCGCAACGGTGATTCCGAAAGTTTCACCCCGTTCGCGCGCATGCAGTAGTGCATTGCAGGTATTGATGAATTTTAATTTGTATAAAATGCTGTTGCTCGGTGGCAGAAAAATAATATTTTTCAAATCAGATTTCCACCATCTTTTCTTGATGAACGAATCCACTCCCATGAAGATGAAAAAATATTCCCGATATTTTCCGGCAATTTCCTCCACCGTTTTTTGCGCAAATTGAATGTTAAAGCTTTGCGACCCTCCGAAATATCCGAAAACTTTCGCATTTTTCGGGATATTTAATTCTTTCCTTAAATCTTCGTGAGTATCCTGCTCAAAATTGACCATGTGCGGAACGAAAGGATATTTTCCGCCGGTCATTTCCAGAGCCAGCCATTCCGAAACATAAGCGTAAACATCTCCATGCGGTTCGAAATGTTTGAAAACCGCATGAACCGCAGTTTTACATTCTTTGGAAACGATTCCATCATGGTCGCCATTCTTTATGGCATACAAAAGTTCCACGTTGTTTTTTTGGATAAACGAATCCACTTCCGAAAAGTCGTCATAGCCGAAAACTTCAAAGCGCGATCTGAATTTTTCAATTCCTAAAGGATGGTTGGTTTTGCAGTTTTTATCGAACGCAATCACGGATTCGTTTCCCAGAATTTTCTCGTTGAAATCCGCATAATCATATAGCGCGATGGAGGTTCCGCGGTAATTCAGCTCGTTTTCATGGAAGAGGATTTTCATGGGAAAAGTTTTTTGAACCCTGTTTTTATTTTTTTGCTAATGTTGGATAAGATAGAGATTTGTGGATATTTTTCCAAATCGTGATGCGTGAACAAACCTTCTCCCTGCGCAATTTTGAACGGCTGTTTCACCCACCATTCCGCAATATCTCTTTCGAAATGTTCAGATGAGGTCGCAATTTTAGCGATATTTTTCGCAAAGAATTCTTTTTTCAGCAGGAAGGGATTGTTTGTCCAGTTCGCCCATCTTGCGGTGGTGATGAAGTATGCTCCCTGTTTTTGGATTTTATCGGGAAACTCCGCTGCAGGATCCAGCCAATAAAGCGATTCCAGCAAATGGGGCGATTTCGCTTTGTGCCAATCATCATAATAGTTGAGTTCGTTTCCTTTGTGACGAAGTGAATGAATGGGATGTCCGGGATTTTTTCTGCTTCTGTATCGCACGATGTCGAAACCGTTTTCTAAAAGTTCAATGCCGGAATTTAACCTTGACTTTAAAGTTGCTTTGTTTTCAATAAGTTCCCAATCATGTTCCAGAAAAAGGACGGTTTCATATTTGGCGTTTTCAATGAGTTTGGTGATGCCTTTTCCAATCCCGATGTTTTCCTTCAAACCGATGAATTTCACATGGTATTGATTTGCAGTGGATTGATCTTTTTCGGAAACTTCTTGAAATAGAATCGTGATATCATCTGAAAAATCCAACATGCCATTCCTCTGATAAGAAGCCAAAGTGTTTTTCAGTGTTTTGCCACTGTTCCAGGAAAGGATGCAAATGCTTATCGGTGGATTCATCATGTGTTTTCGTTTTCTTGTTCAAGATTTTTTCAGCTTCAGCAACATCAATTTCAGCTTCATTTTTCGGCTTTTTTCACTCCTTATTTGCTCTTTGAAAAAGTCACTGTTTTCCAAAATTACATCGAGGTTTCCGGAATCTCTTTGCTCGTTGTAGAGGATGGTTTTGGTTCCCGAAATATAGGTTTGCAGTTCCTGCGGATTTTTTCGGATTTGAATCATGGCATCAATCAACTTCCAAGAATTAATTCTGTTGCTGATGCTTTTGTGATCTGCTTTTTGGCTGATTTTATTTTCCCCGTCTTTTCTGTGAAGAGAACCGCAATACTCCAAAATCCGCAAATTATTGCAATTGCTGATGATCCTGAAAAAGAATTCGCCGTCTTGATTGACCCGCAAATTTTCATTCCAAAGTCCTGCGATTGCCACCAAATCCCGCTTTACCAGATAACAGGACGGAAAACTGAACTCGCCCAGTTCTCCCATTTTGTTCAATAGCTCAATGCCTTTATGTGGCGCTGCTTTTACCAGACGGTTTCGCTCCGGGAAATGGGTGTTTGCGGAGTCAAAATAAATCCAGCTGCTTAAAATGAGGTCTGCATTTTCTTCGGAAAGCAATTGTATTTCCTTTTGCAAAAGGTCTTTCGCGATCAGGTCGTCACTATCCAGCCATTTCACATAATTTCCGGTTGATTGCAGAAAGCCAAAATTTCTTGCGCCGTTGCCGCCGGATTTCCGTTCAGTTGGTCTTTGATGAAATTTGAATCGGGAATCTTTTTGCGAATATTGATGTGCAACTTTTGGGGTGTGGTCTGAACTTCCATCGTCCACAATGATGCATTCCCAGTTTTCATAAGTCTGGCTCAACACGGAGTCCAACGTTTCGGGCAGCAAATCTGTACGATTATAGGTGGGAATGATGATGGAAATTAAGTTAGACTGCATGGGTTCTACAAAGTTGTGAAGTATTTATTTTGCTCGCTTACCACCACTGCTACAGATTTTTCTCCTCGATATATTCCGGTTTCTGAAGTGATTCCTTTTTGTTTCAGTAGATTTTCAATATCATTCAGGGTGTCTTTTTCGCCGGCTCTGTCGTAATCGTCTAGAATAATAATGAAATCATCATCTTTTTGCAAATTTGTCAACAAACCCACAATATCATATCGCGAGTACCTCTCACATCCAAAAGGACCGTCAATGACATAAAGGTCGTATTTTCCTGTAACGGTATTTTCAATATTTTGATAAGAAAGGACATCAAACCCTTTCACATTTTTGGTGGTTAAAGGAAAAATCATGATTTGACTTTCTTTGGAGAGCTCAAATGATTTTTCAAAGTTTTTTCGCCAATTTTCGTCGTGTTCCACAATGGTGTGCAAATTCTCATGCCACTCATTTTTAATGAAAGTGGAAATGAATTTGGAAGATTCGCCCAATCCAAATTCTAAGATTCGCTTAGGTCTTTTGTCGGTCATTATGCGAAAAAGCACATAAAAAAATGCGTAACTTCCTGCAAAGCGACCAATATTCAGGGGAAGCGATTTAATTTCACGATTTCCTTTGATGGAATCATGGTAAATATTTGCCCAGATGGTTTCATATTGCAGATCCATTATTTTTTTTTGGTGGCGCTGGATGTCTTTGATTCTCAAAGTCAGATTAGTGGCATAGGAAAAAAGGTTTTTCATCGAAAATGTGGATTAGGATTGGTGTGTTATTCTTCTGATCAAAGATTTAAAAACGGATGTTTTTCCTTCAAAATGATTTCTCTCTTTTGCACAATATCAGGAAACCGTGTAGAGAAAAACTGATACAATTGGTAATAATATTTGGATTCCTCCAATCTTCCTTTTAATGCAAGTTTAATGATATTGCTGAAAAATTCCTTTTTTTCTTTCTTTAAGTCGAAATCGGAAGCGGGATCAAAATATCTGTTTTCCCGTTGTTTTCTTGCGGAAATCCTGCTCTCGGCGAGCATTTCTTGTTTGGTTTTCGGCTCTTTTTTGTACAATCCCTGCACGGTATCATGAACCACACTGCTTTCCGTGCACACCAAAATTTTCAAATTCCGAAAACGAACGCGGTTGACATACTCGAAATCTTCACCGTAATGGAAAATGTACGGATTGAATCCGCCAATTTCAACTATGGTCTTTTTAGGGATCAACCAATGTGCGGCATTGACGAAATCGACCTCATAAAATGATTTCGCATTTCCTAAATAAAGATCTGAAATGATTCTGTTGCGACCGGTATTTTTGCCAAGATATCTTTCAAAATTGAAGTCCAGTTTTTGCCCGGTTCCGTCCAAATGCATCGGACTAAGTATTCCGATTTCCTTCTTGTCCGGATAATTCTCATAAGCTTCCATAAGTTTAGCAAATGTATCTTGGAAAATCCAGGCATCCTGGTTCATCAGGTAAAAGAAGTCTGCCCCATTTTTATACGCTTTTTCGATTCCCAGATTATTGGCTTTCCCAAAACCTAAATTTTCTTCGGACTGAATAAATTCTATTTCTGGAAAATTGGTTTTAATGAAATCTTGGGTTCCATCTCCGGAGCCATTATCGACCACGATGCAATTCACGGGAGTGGCTGATTTTCTCAAACTTGAAAAACATCTTTCTGCCCATTTCATGGCGTTGTAGGTGACAATGATGACGGAGATTTTTGGCATAAATTCTTTAAGACATTTGAAATTTACAAATTAATCACCAATTGAAAAAGCTCACGAAAAAAAATCTTTCCACCTGAAACCATATCTGTTGTTCCACCACCAAACCAATTGAACATATTTTCTTTTGAAAAAAGGCAGTTGTGAAAAGTAGTAGTCTCTCTGCTGCTTTAGCTTATGCAAAATGATCCTATTTATTTTTTCTTGGGAGCTGAACTGAAAATCCTGGTTCCAATATTCCAAGGCTGCATTGTAAAAATTGATTCTCAATCGCGGACCTGCATGATCAAACTTGCTGAATTCTTTTTGTTTGGCGGCACGTATCGAAAAGTCTGTGCCGATTTGTTGGGCATCATGAAGTCGATAGATTGCAAGCGGTTTGCGGATGATTCCAAGTTTTTCTTCCAACGCGAAATAAAGCCCAAGTTGTCGGTCATGAAGAAATTTGGAGGAAGCCTTGTCAAAACGAATCGGTTCATTCCTCTTTCGGAAAGCAAATCCCGCTCCGGTGACGATATTCCCTCGGAAAAGCAAACGATCGATCATGCTCATGTGGTTGAGTTCATCGGGGTCGAAATTCAGGGTGTACCAGTTCGTGAAATCCAGAATGGTTTCGTCTTTCATGAGAAGCAAATCATGGCACAATGCGTCCATACTGGGATTTTCATCAAAATAGGATTTGATGTTTTCGGTCTTCTCGGGCAACCACAAGTCATCCTGGTCGGAAAGGATGATGATATCTTTTGTGCAAAGGTTGATGGCTTTTTCAAAGTTTCGGATGACCTGCAGTGTTTGCTCATTTCTGAAAACACGAAAAATCTTGGGATATCTGTTTTGGAAATTGGTGAGTATTTCCCAGGTGTGATCAGTTGAGCCATCATCACAAACCACAATTTCATCCACCGGAAGATGCTGCGAAAGAATACTTTCCAGCTGTTGGGCAACAAACTTTTCGCCATTGAATGTGCAGAGTGCAACTGAAATCATTTTCTGTAAGCAAAAATATTAAGCTGCTGGTTGAAATTTTTTGGATTTTCCCGCCGGAATGGAAACTCGATCGTTTCGCCGGCCAATCTGATATAGTATTGAAAACCTGCGTTCTTCAGGAGGTTCAGGATTTCTCCCAGATTTTGCTCCTCTCCTATGATTCCGTGGTATTCCAGGAATAAATTCTTGACATTTTTCAGACGGTCTTTGATATGAAAAATCACCTTGTTTTCTGCTCCTTCAATGTCTAATTTGAGAAAATCGACCGGCTCTTCCAAATACTTGTTCAGATCAACCGCGTTTACTTTGATAATATTATTGTGATTCCCAAAATCCGTAACAGAGGAGCCTGCTAATGCTCCTTCAGAATAGAATTCCAATGTAGTGTCTTCAGTCCAAACGGCTTCCTTTTTAATCTGTACATTTTCCTCATTCGGTAGAGAAGGGATATTTTTACTTAAAATGTCGAAAATTCTTTCATCTGGTTCAAATGCCAGTATTTTTGCAAGTGGATACAGCTTCTTAAAATAATAGATACTTAAGCCAATATTAGCACCACAATCGATAATATAGGGTTTTTCTTCATCTGTGGTAAAAGAATAGATTTCTTGGCCGAAAATTTCGTCAATGGAGTGAACCATAGATGGTCCGTGCGAAAAATAAAATGATTTGCCAAAGAAGGTGGCGTCACTTTCCGTAAAGGATCGGAATGACATTAAACGCATTCGTTCTGCCGGCGAAATACCTGTTTTTGGGTTGACCAGGTTTCTTGTTAATTCAGTATGTCTCTCTCTTTTATAAGCTTGCAACAGAGATCTAATTTTATTCATCATAATTATTTCCAGGTAAATCTTCCAAATACGGATCCGTAATCGTATTCGCCATGTTTGGCAAGATAGGAATCAGAATCAACCACGGTGAATTTGCAAACATCTTCGGCCACATCAATTTGTGCAACTTTTGGTTTATTGATAAATGCATGAATGGAATAGTTTCCCCTGACCAGCGTTTTCGGGTCAATTGAGAGCGTCATGGTCTCTTCAATCAAATCCCTTTCGCAAGAAAACACCCTTCTCTTTCTTGAATCAAGAATCGATACAAAAAAACTACAATTGGGAATTGTTTCATTAATGCCGATAGCTATGCTGAATTCAATGGGTTCATCATAGGAGAATTCTTTCGAAACTTCACCATTTGATTTCACCACTTTGATTTGCTTGATAAACATTGGTTTTTTGCTGTGGTCTGACCTGTTTAAATAAACTACATCGTCATTGTCGGCATTGAGGTAAGTGGAAACCGTTTCCCTGATTTTGCCCTTGTATTCCACAATCCCTTGGTTCAGCAAAATCCCTTGGTCACATAATTGCGAAACGGCATTCAGGTCATGGCTCACGAAGAGCACGGTCCTTCCTTCTCCCTTGCTTACATCGCCCATTTTCCCGAGACATTTTTTTTGAAACTCCGCATCTCCCACTGCCAATACTTCGTCGACAATCAATATTTCGGATTCCAAATGGGCCGCAACCGCAAATGCCAAACGGACATACATTCCTGAAGAATAGCGTTTCACCGGGGTATCGATGTATCTTTCAACTCCTGAAAAATCCACGATTTCATCAAACTTCCTATTGATTTCTTTTCGGGTCATTCCCAGGATCGCACCATTCAAATAAATATTTTCCCGGCCGGTCATTTCTGGGTGGAATCCGGTCCCCACTTCCAAAAGAGATACGATTCTTCCGTTGGTGTAAATTTTTCCGGTGGTAGGTTTGGTAACTTTGCTCAAAAGTTTTAACAATGTTGATTTTCCTGCACCATTTCTTCCGATAATTCCCACCGCGTCTCCCTGTTCGATCTCGAAGTTGATGTCCCGCAAAGACCACACGTAATCGGAGTTGCCTTTGGTGGAGCGGTCGTTTGCCTCTCCGATTTTCAAGTAAGGATCTTCCTTTCCGCGAAACAGGGCCCACAATCGGTTCAGGTCATGCGAAAGCGTTCCGGTTCCAATTTGCCCGAGACGGTACTGTTTTGATATGTTTTCCGCTTTTAAAGCCAGCATATTTTATTTGTTCTCTGTTGTTCAATTCAATACTTCTTGGCAATCGCTTATTATACCGTGTCCATGAAACTTTTTTCCACTTTATTGAATATGATGGTTCCCATGGCTAAAATAATGAAAATTATCAAGGTGCTGATTCCCAACATTAAAGCTGAAAAATCTCCTTTGCCGAGCCAGCCGTATTTGAAACATTCAAAAATACCGGTAAGTGGATTGCCCATCGCTAATTTTTTCCAGATTCCGGAAAGTGCAGAAACCGGATAAATTACCGGTGTAGCATACATATAAAGACTGACTCCAAATCCCAAAAGCATGTTGAGGTCGCGGTATTTAGTGGTCATCGCAGAAAAAATCATTCCCGCTCCCAAAGCAAACGCCGCCATCAATAAAATAAGAAACGGAGTCGCCAAGATCCATAAATTTGGGTGAACCTCGCCTTGGTACCAATAGTAAAAGAAAAAGCAAAGAAAAAGCAGAAACTGTACGCCAAACTTCATCAGGTTAGAAATTACGACCGAAATCGGAGTGACCAACCGCGGAAAATATACCTTTCCAAAAATGGACGCATTTCCGGTAAAGGTGGAGGATGTCCCAGTCAGACAGCTTGAAAAATAATTCCATAAAGTGACTCCCACCAGATAAAATAAAATCTTGGGAGCACCGTCTGTGGGAAGCTTCGCCAGATTTCCAAACACCAAGATGTAAACCAGCGTGGTGAAAATCGGGTTGATAAAAAACCAAACCGGACCCAAGATTGTCTGCTTGAAACTGGAAACGAAATCCCGCTTCACGAACATGTACACCAAATCCTTGTAACGCCAGACTTCGCCAAGTTTCAGTTCGAAAACGGAATGGTGGGATTCAATGGTTTCTGTCCATTGCTGTTGTGGTTCGGTCATTTGTGCGCAATGTATTTTTAACAAAAATAAAGTAAATTATCCAATTCTCTGAAACGCTGTCCTTCCAAGGAAGAGAGAAGTCAAAAATAACGGTACGTAAAGGCGGGCTTCATAAAGAATTCCTGCATAAAAGCACATCAAAATGTAGGGAATTGCAAACAAATGGAAAACAAAGATATTTCGAACCGCGGTTTTGTCTTTGGCAATGATGATGGAGAGCGTAAAAAACACCACCCAAAACAAGATTCCAAACAAATTCCGGTAAAGGGTGAAGTTGCGGAACAGCAGATTGCTGTCATTGGTGGAAAAAACCCCGAAATAGATCCGCACTCCAAAATAAACCGCCATAAAAGAAAGAGCCAGCCAGAAAACTGGCAGTATGGATTTCTTGTGCAGCCCATATTTCGAGAAGAGCAAAGTGGCGGCAAGTGAAATAGAAAGTGCCGAAGATTCCCGGTTCAAAGATGAAACCACCATAATCAAAATGAGGACCGCCAAGGTTGACCATGTCTCCTTCTCCATATATTTCAGCAATACGGCAAAAAACAGGAGCAGAAAAAAATAGCTGCTGCAATCATAGGGAACAATAACGAATTGGGTAATTATGATGGCAAAAAGAGATGCCACAACCAACAGTATTTTTTCTGAACCACTTGCCACAAAATTTTTGCTTTCGGTGATCAGCACCATCACCGCTGCAGAAAGCATCGTGAAAAAAGTATTAAGAATCGCAAATGAGAGATACAGGACGGGATCGCCACTTTTGTCCCAAAGAAAGGTCTGCACCTTGTTTTTAACTGGCAGAGATTGGATCAGTGTGTAAACCGAATCCAGCATAGCACTGCTCAAAATCCGATACCGGTAAATCCCGTTGTAATACTGCTTTTGGAAATTTTCGGGATTAAATAAAACCGAGGAATACACATTTGCAAATGAAAAATAAACAAAGACACTCACGGTAAACGCCAGTATTACAGCGAAAATCAGTTTGAAAGTGAGGTTGGGCTTCAATTGCAGCTTTCTTAATTCGTGATGATGTGGACTTATTTCACTGTCTTTCTTCCGATCGACTTATAATAGAACCCAGAGTTTTCCACCTTTTCGATGGCGAACATATTTCTACCGTCGAAGATAGCTCTGTTTCTCATTTTTTTTGCCATCAATTCGAAATTTGGATTTTTGAACTCGCTCCATTCCGTAGCGATTAAAAGGGCATCGGCGTTTTCCAGAGCGGAATACATGTCTTTGGCATAGGATATTTGGTCGCCCAAGATTTTCTTCACATTTCCTTCAGCGATGGAATCATAAGCGGTGATTTCGGCACCTTTTTCTAGGAGCATCTTAATATTATCTAAAGAGGAAGCTTCCCTTATGTCATCGGTATTTGCTTTAAAGGCAAGTCCCCACAAAGCAATTTTTTTCCCCTTTAAATCTCCGCCAAAATAATTTTCGATTTCAGACACCAGAATGGTTTTTTGGTTTTGGTTCACCTTTTCGGTGGCCTCCAGAATTTGAAAATCAAAATCTTCCTGCTTTCCGGATTTGATCAGTGCTTTCACATCTTTTGGAAAGCAGCTTCCGCCATAGCCGATTCCGGGGAAAAGGAAACGGTGCCCGATTCGATCGTCACTTCCCATTCCGAGGCGCACTTTGTCCACATCGGCACCCACTTTTTCGCAATAATTGGCGATTTCATTCATGAAGGTGATTTTCACGGCGAGGAAAGAGTTTGCCGCATATTTGGTCAACTCAGAGGATTTCTCGTCCATGAAAATAATGGGAATGCCCGTGTTGGTGAACGGTTGGTAAATCTGGGCCATGATTTCTTTGGCTTTTTCGGAACTGCTTCCCACGATGACTCTCGCAGGATTCATCGAATCTTCCAGAGCAAAACCTTCGCGCAAAAATTCGGGATTGGACACCACATCGAAAGGAATTTTGGTTTTCGCGGAAATGGTTTCGCGAACTCTTTCTGCGGTTCCCACAGGAACAGTAGATTTATTGACAATGACTTTATAGCTGGTCATCATTTCGCCAATATCATTGGAAACCTGCAAGACATAGGACAAATCGGCAGAGCCGTCTTCTCCGGGTGGAGTGGGTAAAGCCAGAAAGATGACCTCACTTTTATCCAAAGCTTCTTTTAAATCGGTAGTGAAAAATAATCTTTGCGCCTGGATATTTCGCAGGAACATTTCTTCCAGATTCGGTTCGTAGATGGGAACGATGCCGTTTCGCATTCCTTCCACTTTTTTTTCGTCAATATCCACACAATAGACATTGTTTCCCAATTCTGCTAAAGTTGTTCCGGTGACCAAACCCACGTAACCGGTTCCTACAATTGTGATATTCATCTATGATTTACTCAAATTCATGGACAAAAATAGGGAAAAATTGTCGTAACTTGTTCCGTTTACAGGAATTGATGAAAGACCGCTGTAGAAAGTTCCTTAATTCGTAAAATCACACGGCTCTGATTTTCAAAGATTTAATTTTCGTGACGAATAAATTTTTTGCTTTTTGAAATAAAAAGATTAATAAAAAGCAAAAGTACGCAAAGCGATTAAAACCGCTACTATACAATGCTTTATAAATGTGTAGTCTTAGTTTGGAACTCGGTGTCTGATAGGTTTTGGGCTTAAATTGACAAGGTTAGGTTACTAATTCGTTACCGATTGATAAAGGCAACTATATAGCTTAACTGATTATATTTCAGTCTTTTGCACCCTTTTTTATATTCCCTTGTAACTCAATGTAATTTAATTTTAAACGTTAAACATTTGAGTTATGGAGCAGACAAAAAAATCGACGTTCAAACTGCTTTTCTATTTGAAAAAGAACGAACTGAAAAAGAACGGTAATGCCCCGGTTATGGCACGTATTACCATTGATGGAACACCGAAAACTTTCGGGACAAAGTTAGAAATTAACCCTAATAGTTGGGATTTAAAACACGGACGGGTTCAGGGCAAAAGTGCCACAGCTTTGAGCATCAACCAAAAGCTGGACAATATACGGGGACGTATCGACAAGATTTATGAAGATATGCTGAAGCACGAGGGCTTTGCAACTGCCCAAAAAGTAAAGCTCTCTTTTCTCGGTGTTGGTGTAATGGATGATGCCATATTGAAAGTTTTTAACGACCAGAATGTTGAATTTAAAAGATTGGTTGATAAAGAGGAGCGTTCACAAGGAACTTACAACAAATACATCACTGTTTACAATCATCTTACGGAATTTATAAAAGAGCGTTATCACAGGGAAGATATGGCATTTCGGGAACTGACGGCAGATTTTATCCGTGAGTTTGACTTTTACCTCCGCTACGATAAGCAATGCGCCCATAACACGGTTTGGATTTACACAATGCCTGTTATTGCTTTGGCTGAACTGGCTATCAAAAAAGGGCTGATACGTGATAATCCTTTTGAGGATTACGAAATAAGTATGGAAGAAACCGACAGAGGGTACATACTGAAAGAAGACGTTGAAAAGCTGATGATGTGTCAGGTTCCGCATAAAAGATATGAACTTGTAAAAGATATTTTTATTTTCAGTTGCTTTACAGGATTGGCTTACGCTGATATTAAGAAATTGACAAGAAGCAATATTCAATCATTCTTTGACGGTCATCAATGGATTATCAGCCGGAGAAAGAAATCTGATGTTGCTTCCAATGTTCGGTTAATGGAAATCCCTAAACGTATCATTGAGAAATATCAGGGTACAACAAGGAATGAATTTATCTTTCCGGTTCCTACCAATGCAACCTGCAATACGCACATAGGTAAATTGGTTGAAAAGGCAGAGATTATCACGGAGCAAAAAGTAACCTTTCACACCGCAAGACATACTTTTGGAACAATGTTTCTGACCGAGGGCGTACCGCTTGAAAGCCTTAGCAAAATGATGGGGCATAAAAACATTTCCACCACACAAATTTATGCTAAAATCACAAGCCAAAAAATCAGCAAGGATATGGATTTGGTTACACCGAAATTCAAAGCAATGGAAGAGGCATTTATGATGGCAATCTAATCCGCTTTTATCTAACCACAAGAAGCAGAACTTAACGGTTCTGCTTTTTTTATGCCCATACTTTTTTATTACTCCTCCTTTGTTTCAGACTATTGAAGCCTGTTCATAATTGACATAAAAATTAGGAATAGAAAATTTCCACAATCAACCGGTAAAAAGGCAGCTAAGTTATAGCGGGCAGCCATCGCACACACCCACCAATAAAAAAAACGAATGAACGGTTTCCCCCTAAAGGAACCCCCATTAAATCATTTTTTTTCTTGGTCATCGCTGTTGCCCGCTTGGATTATCTGCTTTCTTTTTTCCGGTTTTTCTTTTGGAAAATATTATGCGAAGCGGAGCAGACCACAACAGGAAGCAGGAAGCGAGAAAAGCGAACGTAACAAAATGTCAAACTTTTAAAACAGAACGATTATGAACATCATCGGACGACTAACAAGGGATGCGGAAGTAAGAACCCTTAACAACGACAAGCAAGTAGTAAACTTTTCGGTAGCGAGCAACGAAAGCTACAAGAACAAACAAGGCGAGCGTGTAGAGCAAACGACCTACTTCGATTGTGCCTACTGGCTATCTGCAAACGTGGCAAGACTGCTGACAAAAGGCACATTGGTAGAACTCACAGGGCGAGTGAATACACGAGCGTGGATAGGCAAAGACGGCGAAGCACATTCGGGGCTGAACTTTCATACCTCACAAATCAAACTGCACGGAGGTAGCAGGAGAGCCGAAACCATACAAGCTACTGCACAAGCCGAGAACAACAAGGTTACAGCACAGGGAGCAGATGACGACCTCCCATTCTAACAACGAGTATTCAATCATTTTTTAACATCAAAATTTATCAAAATGGCACATAACATTCATTTCAACGAGCAAACAGGAAAGCACAGTTTCTTTTCAGTACAGCAAAAAGCGTGGCACGGTTTGGGGCAAATCGTAGAGCAATACCCAACGAGCGAGGAAGCTATCAAATACGCAGGGTTAGATTACGATGTCGTAAAATCCCCACTGTTTACCAAAGGTTCGGGCATTATCGAAACTGCCAACGGTATAGAAATAGGTAGCACCGAATTAGAAGTACCTAACTATTTCGCTAACATACGCACCGATAACAATGCAGTATTGGGTGTAGTCGGTAAGGATTACCACATTGTACAAAATCGGGAAGCCTTTAATTTTTTTGATGCTATTGTAGGTGGTGGCGAAGGTATCCTGTACGAAACCGCAGGGGCATTGGGCAAAGGGGAACGCATCTTTATCACTGCCAAACTGCCCGATTATATCCGTGTAGGCAATGGCGATGATGTAACGGAAAAGTACATTTTTCTAACCACTTCGCACGATGGTAGCGGAAGTATTACCGCAGCATTTACGCCTATCCGTATCGTATGCCAAAACACGCTGAATGCCTCACTACGCAGTATGACCAATGTAGTCCGTATCAAACATACTTCGGGAGCAAAACAACGTATCGAGAACGCCCACAAGATTATGGGGCTTGCCAACACATTGAGCAACCAATTAGAGGGCATTTTCAATAATTGGACAAAGGTAAAAGTATCAGACCGAGAAGTAAGAAAGCTAATCCAGTTGGCACTTTGCCCGAACAAAGAAACACTTGACCTTATCAACAAAGGGGCTGACGATGAAGTTTCCACCGTGTTCAAAAACGTGGTTGATAATGCGCTTCTATATGCTATGACAGATGATGCACAACAGATGAACACGACCAAAGGGACTTTGTTCGGAGCATACAACGCTGTTACAGGCTACTTTCAGAATGTACGCAATTACAAAGATGATGAAGCCAAATTACAGAGCATTGTATTGGGTGGTACTGCCCAACTCAAATCACAGAAAGCATTTGAATTGTGTACCGCATTTGCTTTGGACGGTGCGGAAATCCTAAACCTTAATTAGATAACAACAGGCTACCGCCTTAAATGGTGGTAGCCTACTATAAAACAACAATATGAAAGCATTACATAAAATGGACAACTTAGATAAAGGCGAATTGCTTTGCAGGCTATTCCCCGAAGAAATGGCGAACATTCAGAACGCCGTAAAAAAGCAGTGCGAATACTTTCTGAAAAATGAAATTACCATTCGTGAGGGTTGGTATCAAAAGGGCTTTTTTACCGCAGAATTTTGGTACAGGCTTGTGCAGGATGCACACAGGATAATCGAGAAGAACGAGGACAAACTTCTCAAAAAACCACGCTGGTTTGCAGACCATTTTTTTGACGGATACAACGCAATATTTGCGATGCACTGCCTTATCGAATATGCACAGACAGAGGACTGTAAACCCAATCTAAAACAGGCTATACACCTAATATTCGGAAGTGAGCCTTTATTAAAAATAACCTTAAACGATAAATAATTATGCCAAATTGGTGCAACAATACGGTTGTCTTCGAGGGGAAGCCTGAAGCAATCGAACAGGTAACACAGCTATTCAAATCAATGGCTGAAAGAGAAAGGAAAGAGAATTGCGGACAACTGCCCGATTTCATAGACGACAGTAACGGCGGATATTTCTTTGAGGTTTACGAAAGCGATACGGGAATATTCAATTATCAAACAAAATGGTCGCCAAATGCGGAAGCAGTTAAGCAGATAGCCGAGCATTACAACATAGATTTCCAATTGGATTATGAGGAATTAGGTTGTTTGGTATATGGCAGGACAATGTTTTCTGACAAGCTACTCATAGATATTTATCTGGAAGACGAAGATTTTGACAGCTACGAATTAGACAAGGAAACAGACACCTACCATTTTGAGGGCAAGGAGTACGACAGCGAATGGGAAATACTCGACACTCTATTAGAACGTAAAATCGAAAATCAGTTAAACACCATTAAAATTTAGAACGATGAAACTATCCGATAAAGCGACAGCACATATTTTGGTTAAAGCCAACACCAATAGCGAATGGGATAATTGCGAGTTTGCAATTATCCATCTATCCGAAGAATGGAAACAGGAACAGGCAAAACGGCTTGCATTGGTTAAGCCGTTAGAGGGCAATCATTATTTCTGCTCAATGAACTACTATGATACGGCAGTAGATTTTTATTGCACAGGCGAAGACGATACCCCGAACATTGAAGAAATGCTAAACGATAAAGAATGGGCATTTGTGGAGCTTGACGAGGGGGAGCAGGAAATGTTTACCGCACCCGAAAACCGATTGGACTGTTACAGGCTTGTATTGCGTGCAAACGGTACAGGCTACTATACAGCATACGGCAAGCACACCAGCGAGGAATTTTGGACGGAAGAATTTTCATTAATCCAATTAACGGCTTAATCAATAAACCCCAATTTCAATTTATGACACGTTCAAATCTTCATATCAAATTGAGCAACGGCAAATCTCTTATTTGCGTTGCCGACAGCAGCAGCGCACCCGAACAGGGATATATCGTTGAAAGGCTTTTTTTGCCTTTGTTATCCCTTGACAACAGTGAGCAAGAACTCGAAATGCTTACGGAGCATTGTACAATGGATGAAAGGCGGATAAACGCAGACTACCGCTATTTAATAGACCTTACCACCAAAGAAGTAAAGTTCTTTGAAGAGCATTACAGCTACACAAAAGACACGTTCAGGAAAGGCAAGGATATAACGGAACGTTATGACGAGTATTTAAAAACCATAAGCTAAAATAGCAGCCGCCTGACCCGAAAAGTCGGGCGGCAAAAAGACAGATCCTCCCGATGGTTGGGCAGTCTTTTTGCTTTAAATTGGTGCAATCCCCTTTAGCAAAATGCGCCCTTACACAAATCCTTTCTTTTCCATTTTACCAAACAGGTTGCGACATTATTGCTTGGGATATTCATTATCCCATAATTTATTATTGGGGGATTACTTTCTTTCGTGAGTTCTGCGGAAAAGAAAGTAACAAAGAAACCTGTTATTGCGGAAACTGTTTATAGTATTCTTTTGCAATTTCGGCTACGCCAGCACTAAAATAATGTCCTCCATCATTTATAACGGTTATGGCTTTTTTAAGTTCTTCGGGGTCTGCGCCTTTCAGTATATACCCTTTTACGCCACGCTGAAGCATCTTTACTACATCCTGTACATCATCATTAATGCTAAAAGCCAGGACTTTGGTTTGCGGATATTTTTCATTCAATGCTTTAGCGGTTTCAAAACCATTCATTACCGGCATATTTATATCAACAACCATTACATCGGGAACAACTTCGATTTCCTCCATTTTTTTCATTGCCATTTTTCCATTCTCGGCTTCAAAAAGTATTTCAAAACCGAAACCCATTAGAAAATCACAAATACCCTTTCTAAGCATATCGTGGTCATCTATCATCCCTACCTTTATTATTTGTTCTTTGCTCATTTTCTTTTTGCTTAGTTTGATGAGGTTAAAAAATCCGTTGGGAGCTTTAGATAAATTCGGAGTTCGAGTAACGTAAGGTATTCCTTTATCGACCTCAATGTCCCTGACTTTAAAACGGTCAAGCCAATCTTTAAAGTGTGCTATCTCGTTAGGTTTAAAATGTACAATTTCCCCGTTTTTAAGGGATATGATAAAAACATCAATGCAGAGAGAGAACGCTGATAATTGCGTAGCAGGGTGGTCAAATTCGGGGTAAAAAATATCCTTGCCGTCCATAACTCTTAATGTTTATCAAGTTAGTGGAACCTGCAAAAAAAAGAGGCGCAGGCAACCACACTTACTGGCATTAAGGCACTGGTACGCCTGACCCCCAAATAAGCGAGCGCCCACGCCATAACGTGAGCGTTCTTACTTATTCGTTCCGGGGTTTTAAAAATTACCAGTTTCTAATGCGGAACTTAAAGCAAAAACAACTTTAAGTATTTTCTATATTTTCGACAACAAAGATACTAAACTCGTCCTTTTTTGACAGCATATAATACAAAAAAGATTACAGTCAAACAATTTTTTGTGAAATGTAATTTTGCTCCAGTATAGTCAGGATATCGCTTTCCTTATAAATAATCTTACCGCCTATTTGTATATACGGCAGTATATTATCATCACGGTACTGCTGTAAAGTGCGTTTGCTGATATGGAGCAGCTTGCACACATCTTCGCCCGAAAGGTAAATTTCTCCGTTCATTACAGGGCGGTAGTTTTTCAATATGCTTTCGATACGGGTTCTTAGCTGTGTTATCATTTCCTGATGGGCAATGATTTCTTCATTGTCATTCGTGAATAAATCCATTTTCGGCAGTATTGTACGGTTGTCCGGCTTCGAGCAAAGCCTGTACATCCGAGCGTTTATAATAATTTTTACGGTTCAGTCTGGAATAAGGCAATAACCCTTTGTCCTTATACGTCTGCAAAGTCCGCTTGGTAATGTTCATCATCAAACACACTTCCTGGTTATCGAGCCATTGCTCTTGCGCAAAAATTGGCGTGTATTTCTGCGTGGCATTTTCGGTAAGTTCCAAAAGTGCTTTCAGCTCATTCTTCATTCCGTCCAGTGCGGATTTTTGTATTGCGATTACTTCCATTGTTTGCTCAATTTTGCTATGGAAGTTGAATTTATAAAGGCTTAGTACGGCATTGGGGAAAGTTGCAGGGTTTGGCTTTGAGAGGTAGCGTTTGGCGATTTACTAAGCCGTAAATAAAAAAATCGGATAGCTTTTGGGCTATCCGATTTGCTTAAAAAATGTATGCTGTAATAACTATCTGCGTTCGGCAGGTTGTTCTATTTTTACTTCAGGTTGTTGTTTTTCTTTTTTCTCACGCCAATAAACCCACAGCGACAACAGACCGAAAATAATCAGCCCGTAAGCTATCCATTTACCGACCCTTTCCACGAATTTAATGAAAACCGAACTTTCATAAGATGAGAAGCCCTCTGCTCCCATAGGGCTGCGCCTGTAAAACTTTCTCCGGTTAATCCAGTAGCGAAGTCCCAGTCCTGCAACCAAAAATATAATACCTATTACCAATGATGCAACCATACCAAAAATACTTTATTTCCACTGTTTGAATTTACGAAAAATATCCGTGGCATTATTCAATTTCAAACTCTTTCGGATACCGAACTACACCGCTTACATTTTGCAGCGCATTTTGCGATAGTTCTATTGCCATACAGTTTTCTTCAGGAACTTCAAATGGCAGCTTTATCCCAAATTCTTTGGTCAGCTTATAGCCAAACTTAGGGTAATAGTTTTCGTGTCCTAACAGCATCACAGAGCCAAAGCCCATTTTTTTTGCTATATCGTGGGCAGCTTGTATGAGTTTGCCGCCAATACCTTTTCCCTGATAATTCGGCAACACAGCAACAGGGGCTAACGCAAGCGAGGTGTAAGTGTTTTTATCCTTGTCTTCAATATTAATTTTTGTGAGCAATATATATCCCGCAATTTGATTATCTACTTCGGCAATAAGTGATAATTCGGGGACAAACGCATCAGAATTGCGTAACCGTTCCACCAAGAACTGTTCTTTATGGTCGCTCAATTCCTCGTTTTCAAAAGCCAGGCGAATGAGTTCAAAAACTTTTTTGAAATCTTCCTTTTCTTCCTTTCTAATTTTTATTTCCATAGTCTGTAAAATCAGCAGTTTTATAAAATGCGAAAACGGCTTACCCAAAAAGGCAAGCCGCTTTCATTGTTTATGGAAATAATAACTTACTCAAATTTGGTAAACCGAAAGGATAATACCCTTTTTCATTATTGCAAGGATAAGAAATTATTTCTTTAGCAACTATCGAATTTAAAATTAAAAACGGCTTACCCATCAGATAAGCCGTTATTTATGAATTGGAATACTGCTCTTAATCGCTGCTGTTAAACTGAAAAGTTATCTGCTTTTCGTTCCCGAAGCTGTCCGAAATCCAAACATCAAAAGATTGTGATACGGCAGACGTTGACGTGTAATACAGCCTGAACTGCTCCGTTGGTAACTGGTACAGGTCGTTGGGCTGATACGGCGGCTCATTGTAGTATTGCAACGTTCCCTGACCATCAAACTGGAAGTAGCGAAGAAAATACTGCGTGTTGCTGTAATTGCCTGTACGCTGTATGGTAATGCGTATTTCTACGGTTTGTCCGTTGGCAACATCTTTAGGCACTGGCATTACATTGACCTCGAAAGGAAAATTGTTCTGTATTTCGAGTTCATCATCTTTGCTGCAAGATACCAACGTAACCGAAGCTGTGAGGATTGCCAGGAATATATATAATGGCAGTAGCCCTGTTCTGAATTTATTGAATATTGCTATCATCGTTTTTTACGTTTTAAAAGTTAAACCTTAATCCCACACCTGCCGACGGTCGGAACTGTCGTAAATCCGTACCCCAAAAGACTTTTGTACGCCCTTGCAGGACTAATACAAATCGGTCAGAAAGGTACGTTTCAAAGGTCAGTCGTCCGCCAGCTCCGTAAATGAAATTGTCCTCGTCCAATATCTTCGCTCCGTCATACAACATCGGTTCGCCACGGTTGATGCTTTCATAACCTGCTACGGCGGTTATTCCGGCATTCAGCGTGATGTTCTTCCGGGCATCGCCCAAAAGGAAGAAGCTGTAACCGCCCTCGGCTGTAAAAGTTTCCTGCGGGATGCGGAGGTCTTTATAATCGTGGTATTGGTGCGTATATTCCAACGCCCAAAGCTGGTAATTGCCGTTCTTACCGTTCACGGTCATACCGATATTGATATAATAATCGTTGCCGATTTTATCATCGGACAGCACACCAACATTTACTTCCAACCCTTTCTGTTTCGGCAGCATTCGCTGTGCCTGTGTCGTTGTGATACCCATTAAAACGAGCATCACGGTATAGATATACTTTTTCATTTTATTACTGTTGTTTTAAATGGGTTATTAAAATTTCAGGTGCATATCGTCAATCAAACGAGCCTTGATTAAATCCGAATTTTCCACCTGCAATGTTTGATGCCTGCCGCCGTTCTTCTCGAAAATCTCAATCAGAAGTATCTTATCATCGGCAATGGTAAATTGGTCTAAGAGGAATACATTTTGCTCGGTAGATTTTCCTTTTATGCCGTCCAATGGTTTGTAAGTCCTAAGCGGTGTCAAAGGAATTTCCTGCACTACGGTACGTTTGGCAACCTTTTTATCCACCACTTTGAAATTGATAAAATCAATCTCAAACGGAACATTGGTTTTGTTACGCAGTTCGGTATGGAAATAGTATTTGCCGTTGTGTATGTAAATGCCTTTGAGGATAAACTGAATGCCGAAACTCTTAGCCCCGATATGCTTTACAATGCGCTTGTCTTTCTTGTAAATGGTTTCCAGTAACAAGCCTGCCAGTGAGGGCGAATTGTTGCCCAATTCTTCAAAAAGCACATCGTTTCCGTTGGTTCTATCTACTGATTTTTGCATTGTTAGCAGGTCATAGCTTGTTGCTTCAGGGTAGGAACTGTAATACACACTGAAACTGTAAAAACGTCCATCATTGGTAATTACTGAAAAATTCGTTTCCGGTTCAAAGTTCCTTACCGATGCTTTTACTCGTAGTACGTTTTCCGCATCTTCGGCTTTACCTGCAATCAGGTATTCGCTTCCCAAATCCACGTAACGAATGGCAGTCGGGAAAATCAAGTGCGAAGTTTTATCGTAGGTTACTTCCATTTTGTATGGTTCTATCTTGCCCAATGCAAGCGGAGTTCTGATGCTGTCCTGCGCAAAAGAATTTACGGCTAAGCCGATAGTCAGAGCAAATGCCCAAAGTGTTTTAAAAAGATTTTTCATTATAAAATTATTTTAGTTTAACATTATTGTTTTGATACAAGGAAGACCTGATGCCCTGCTTTGAGCGTAACCTTTGGTGTACGTACTTTCTTTGCGAAATAGCCCGAAATTCCTTGTACAATGCCTCTGCTTAAATCGGCAGCAACCTGTTGTCCGGCATTCTGCGTAAGCATCACGCTCGTTCCTCCTGTCTGGCTCATATTGCCCGCCATTTCGGTAAGTGCGTTCATTTCGGGCGAATACGGAACGTACAAGCCTTGCTGCCCGTCCAAATCGTAAATGGTAATATCTACGGGAATGATATTACCCTCCAGTTCTACCGAAGTAACCTTTAGCTGTAAACGACCGCCCTGAAACTTGGCATTCGCCGTTACGATAGTTCCTTTGGGAATGGTACGATTAGGCGTTTTGGCAGGCTCTAATAAACGAAGCCTTACGCCCGTTTCCCCAACAACGGTTTGTGCATCGTGTACGCAGGCTTTGATGCTGTTTTTCGGCTGTACCACCTGTTCAGTAGAACCTGCGGTATAGAAGCCCCTGTTTTTGGTCTGGTTTAAATCGTTCAAAAATTCGCTGTCTGTTGGCTCACGATACAAGGCTGATACGGTGTTTTTCCTTGTGGGCGTAAATGATACAAAATGCTCTTTTTGGCTGGCAGTCGAAGCTCCCGAAGCTGTACCGTTTGTGGGTGTGGCTTCTCCATTGCTGCTATTACCTTGCGGAAGATATTTTGCAGCCATTTGATAGGATTTCTCCATCAGGGCAAGCTGGTCATCTACTGTTGTTGCTTTAGGTACATCTTTATCAGCCAGTTTTTCTTTTAGCTCATCCAATTGCCTGCGGAGTTCCATTGTTTCTGCATTGTCGTTATTATAGAATGAGCCTAACGTGCTTTGTGTATTTCGGTAGCTGTTCAAGGCAGGATTGCCATAACGTCCCGAATTTCTGCCACTGCCATAGCCGTTGCTTTCTTCCTCTTCTACAAAATCTTCTTCGCTCTTGGCGTTGGCAGATGAGCTGTCCTCATTCCAATAATCGGATAGCGTGGTAAGGGCATTGCGTTTCTCCTGGTCTTTTTGTTCCAGCATTTCCTGCTCATACGCTTTGCCTTTGCTGTCGGGCATTCCTGCCCCGGTAGCTTGTGGAACAGCATCGTTCAGCCCGATGTTTTCGACCTCTTTTTTATCCTTTGACGGTTTAAAGATGAGGTACATACAGCCTAAGAAGACAATCGCCATCAAACCGAATATCAAGGGCTTTTTAAGGCGGTCTTTGCTGTTCTTTTTATCATCCAGCAGATTGGATGCTTTACTTTGGTCGCCTTCCTCAACGAGAATGCTGACCCTTTTTTCATTTTCTTTCATAAAACTGATTTTTTAAAATTGTTGATACACTATCCTGCAACCTTGCAGGATTTTTACTTTTGAGGACAGGGTTCTCGATATGCCTGATGTTGATGGTATCATTCGGCTTGCCCGTATCGTACACTACTTTGCCAATAACCCCTGCCGTAAGCAAGAGATAACCCACAAAAAAGTACAACGTGTATTGATGCTGCTTGCGCACTGGCAAAGCCCGCCAACGCTCATCGAGCTTATCAAAAAACCTGTCCATAGTTGCTCTTAATTTTTTCATACTTTAATGATTTTCGGTTATCGCATTTTAAACCGCCTTTTCGGGGAAGACAACTGTTCTTTAGGTTTGTCAGACACTTGGGCAATGGCTTCTTTCCTTGTCGGAACCGAGCTTGTAGAGAGGTCTGTCAGTTTGGATTGTTTCAATAATTGCCCGTATTGGTCTATCCTTTCAATATTCATCTTCTGTACATCAAAAAGACCGTCTTCATACTTTACCCACATATTGCATTCAACCTTTGGCTTATCATCGCCATTCCATTGCAGGTAAGTTGTCAGCATCATAATGTTGGGCAACATCGGTTTATCCATCCCATTTTTACAAGCCTCTAAAAACCTGCTGATGCTGTCTTTGATTTTGTCGGCATAAGCTGCCTCCGTTTGGAAATAACCGTCATACCCTTTATCGGTCAGCGTTTTTGCGAATGCGTCTAAATCAAGTAACTGTTTCATATCCTTAATTTTTAGCGTTCGATAACTTCGATGTCTTTGTTTTCTACTACCGCAAACTTTTCGATGTTAAATCCCTGCGGGTTGTTATCCGAACGAACGGAGTTGACGAGATAGCAGGAAGTAATCAGGTTACGGCGTGTTACGTTGCTCGAACGGATGATGAACTGTTTGGCATAGGTGCGCACTGCATAGGGGTAATTGTCGAAATTGCACACCACACTATCTACCTCAATTCGTTGCTGAACATTACCCGAAATGATACGGCTGTAATAGCCCTTTTCAGACAGGTCTTTGTAATAGTCGAAAGCTGATTTATCGGCAAGGTTGAACGCCCTGCTCATATTGCTTTCAATAGCGTTCTTATCGGGTGCAAGCGTGAAGAACAATTCGTGAAATCTCCTGACGTGTTCCCTTGCTTCCACAGGTCGGTTAATACTGGCATCCTGCGACAAGGCAAGCATCAGTGATTTGCCATTATCCAGCACATAGATTTTTTGCCTTTGTTCATTTGCAAAGCTGTACGATTTCCACACGGCAAATCCTACTACGCCTATGCAGAGAACGGCAAACACGATGGCATATAAACGTATCTGCCGAAAGCTGTTTTCTATATTTCTTAGCGTTTTAAATTCCATTTTTAAGAATGATTATTGTTTTACATTATTTTTTAAGTAACTGACCGCCGATGTTTCCAACCGTTGAACCAGCTCCGGCTCCGGCAAGGTTTCCTGCTTTCATTGCTGTTGAGTTTACATTGCGGGTAAAGTTTCCTGCGCCTCCAGCTTGGATTACCCAGCCTGTTACTGTCGGGATAGTGAAGTACCCGATGATGCCGATAATCATAAAGATGATGTACACCGTATTGGAGGTGTCGGGTATATAGGTCGGGTCTGAAAGCATTGCTATATCCTTTTCCAGTATCAGCGATTGTATCCTTGCCAGCATCGAACTGAACAAATCGGAAACAGGCAACCACAGGTAAACGCTCACATACCTCGTGAGCCACTGCGTGAGCGTGGACTGAAAGCCGTCCCATACGGAAATTGCAAAGGCAATCGGTCCGAGTATGGAGAGGACTATCAGGAAAAATGTTCTTATGGTATCAATAACCAAAGCCGCCGCCTGAAAGAGTATCTCCAGTAGATTGCGAAACCAATCCTTTATGGCTTTTTCTATTTGATAAGCACCCCTGTCCATATACATACCCGCCATCGTGCCGATGTCGGAGGGCGACCAGCCCAATTCATCCAGCTTCTTGTCAAACTCTTCGTCCGATACCATATAGGCGGTTTCGGGATTTCTGACCATTGCTTCATATTCCAGTTGGTCTTTCTGCTGTTGCAGCTTGTTCAGGTCAAGCACCTGGTCTTCGAGTATGGAATGTGTTCCCGTTACAACGGGGCTTAGCACTGCATTGATAGTTCCCAATACAATGGTTGGGAAAAACATAATGCAAAGCCCCAAAGCAAACGGGCGTAACAATGGGAACATATCAATAGGTTCGGCACGGCTTAAAGCCTGCCAAACCTTTAATGCCACATAGAATAATGCACCCAATCCCGCAAGACCTTTAGCCACTGCCGCCATATCGCCTGCAAGCGGCATCATATCGTCATAAAGCGAACGCAGGAGTTCGTGAAGATTATCCCATTCCATTGTTACCAGTATTTTTGGTTAGCAGTTCCGTATAGGTCAAGCACCCTTTTGGCATCGTTTTTCTTTTTCGCTCTCAGGTAGCTTACAGAAATATTTTTGTTGGTGTAATAGCGTACAAGACTGTGGTAGTCTTTTACTTCTTTGTACACACGGTCGATGATGTCCATACGCTCTTTGTCGTTCAGCGAAAGGCTGGATGAGGTTACGATTTGCTTCAGTTCTTTCAGCAGTTCGGTACTTTCATTGAGCAATGCGGAGTAGCCGTTACCGATAGCGGTCAGCTCTTGCGGCGAGAAATTGGGGTCGTTCATCATCTTGCCGAAATTCTGCACGTACATTTCCGAAACATCGCCTACCAGCAAAACCGTTTGCTGCACCTTACGGGCATCTTTCACAAGGTTGTTGACGGCTTTCAGCTTGTCGTAATATTCCTTGCCCTGTTCGTACACTTTCTTCACTTCGTTGAAGTTCTTAACCACATTGCTTACGGTGGAAGAAGTCTGTACGATTTCATTCGCACTGTTGAGAATGCCCGATGCAAGGTTTGCGGGGTCGGTTACTACCCATTGGGCTTTTGCGGACGGTGCAACGGCAAGCATTAGTGCCGTACACACCATAAAAAGGATTTTTTTCATTTTCTTGAAATTTTAAATTGTTAATGACTATTGATTTGAATTGTCACGCCGTTGCATAGCGATATGCTTAATGGCGAGTTCCACGTTTCCGTCCAGTTCAGCAGCGAGCTGCATTACTTCCATTTTTTCGGTTTCTTCGGTGGTATAGGCGAGGTATTCCTCCAAACTAACTTCGGTGGCATAGACTGCCGAGTGCGTACCACCTAAACCAATCCAGACTTCTTTGTAAAGCCTTGATGGGTCGTTGTTCATATTGATAGAAAGTACCTGCCCTTTCTCCTTATCGGTAAGCCCCAGCATTGCCTGTATATCGTCAAACTTATTCATATACTTGCGCTGGTCTAAGAGGATTTTACAATCGGAGTTGTTGATGATACTTTCTTTCACAATGGGCGACTGGATAATATCATCGACCTCTTGCGTTACGACAATCGCTTCTCCGAAGAATTTGCGAACGGTCTTAAGTAGGCTAAGCATCCAGCGCCTTTTCGTATTGCTACGGTAGGTTTCCAAACACTCGCCCCCGAACCGGACTTACACGTCTCCGCGTATCCGGCTCTCCACTAATCTTGTCAGTCTAATGTTCCGTTATGGATTTTCTGATGACAGCTGTGGCATACAGCAACGGTCTTTCTTCTTCTCGCAATCATGTGTCTTTCCCAACTCTTTTTACCTTCAAGGTTTTTGAGTTTTCGCACATGGTGCATCACAAGCTTTTCCGTAGCTCCACATATTTCGCATTTCTCAGCTTTTAGCCTGTCTATAAGGCTTGTCCTACCTGCATCAAAGATGGAATAGGGTAAAATATCAAAGCCAGCGTCTGTCATCGGGTTCTTTCTTTTGAACCCCAAGTCGTAGAAGTATCTCTCTTTTACAACACCAGATTTAGTGGTAAACCTTACTGTAAATTTTCCATTTCTACGATACTTGGCGTTTATCTTTCTCGTTGAACTTTTATATTTCCCAGCAAAGGTTTTGTACATACTGTACTCCATTATAAACCTGAAGTTGTGCAGTTCAGAACAGTTGTTAGCAATAGAGAAGTAATTGTAGAACCCTCGAATTTCCCGATTATATCGGTCAAGAATTTCAAGGTCGTCATTGAATATAAGTCCAGACCTGCTTTTTGGTTTCCAAATTTCCTTTCCATTTGGGTATCGGAATTCCAATACGCCATAGTCAAGTAATTTATTCCTCATTGTTTCTGTACTCAATTTGAGATATACCCTTTTTCCATAGGTTCTTCTCAAACGACCTGCAATATCTCTTCGCTGTGCGTTGGATTTTCTCACAAAGATTTCATAACCAAGAAAATGTGCTGAATCTTCCGTGTGGGTAATGAGAGTTTTCTCATCTGACAGTTCCACCTTGAGCTTTTCATTAAGGAAATTTTTAATATCTTCCTTGACTGCTTTAGCATCTTGTTTACTGCCTATTATCCCAATTAGGAAATCATCTGCATATCTGACATATTTCAATCTCTTATAATCTGTGTCCATTTCCTCAGAGCTTGGGTACATTGCACGTTCCTTATCTTCTGCTTTGATCTGTTGGATCAAAACCGCTTTTTCATTTTCGTCTTCTACATACCTTAGTTTTCTTACAGTTCTTCTTCTAGCATTTTCAAAATCCATACGGACTCTACTTGGTCTGCGTTTTTCTCCCTTATCGAATTTTGTGATGTACTCTTTTATGTATTTGTCTAATCTGTCGAGGTAAATATTTGCCAGTAATGGACTAACAATACCTCCCTGCGGTGTTCCGCTATACGTTTTATTAAATTTCCAATCTTCGATGTAACCTGCATTCAGAAACTTTCTGATTAGCCTTATAAATCTATCGTCGGAGATATGTTCTTTAAGTATGCCTATCAGCACATCATGACTGATGTTATCAAAGAATCCTTTTATATCTCCTTCAATGAACCATTTGGCTCCATTGAATGACTTCTGAATCTGAGCCAGCGCAGTGTGACAACTACGATTTGGACGGAAACCGTGTGAGGTATATTCAAAACGTCCCTCATAAATAGCTTCCAAAATCATTCTTATCACTTCCTGCACTAATTTGTCATCAAAAGCAGGTATGCCAAGGGGGCGCATCTTACCGTTTTTTTTCGGTATATAAATTCTCCTCGATGGCTGGGGCTGATAGCTTTCATCTTTTAATGAGGCTATCAGCTTTTCAATCCGAGATAAACTCATATTGTCAATACTTTGACCGTCTGAACCTTCCGTCATATTACCTTCTTTTGCATAAATGCGTTGATAGGCAACATAGAACATCTCTTCATTGAACAGAATCCTGTAAAGCCTTTCAAACCTGTAGCTTGAAGTTTTACTGTGTTCCATTAGACTGTTTAATACTCTTTCTGGATTTCTCATAATGTCTCTCACATTTTCCTTTAATCGTATTAATAAAAATTAGCTGCTTCCCTTCGCCATGTACAAGGCTTTCCCTTGCTCGGACTACTACGAAAGCTCCGTTACCATGTCGGATATTCAGAGAGCTTTACTCTCATAGCCTTTTGGCATTCCGATTTAGGTAATCCCCGTTTGCGACTTAATAACTATTGGCACGATGGATTGTCGGATACGACTTCCGTCCTTTGTACGCTTACTGCGACTGCGCTGTAATAAGTTCCTGCTCCAACCATACCAATTCACTGGTGGAGTATTACAGTATGACGATTGATAGCTATCTTACGCCATAATTTCAAGTGGAATCGCTTGGACTATCGTTTAATCAATTCGGATTTTATCCTCATATCCATCTTTTCATCTTGCCATTCAGTAGCAGTCTGATAGCTAACTGACTTATGACTTTACCGACATGCTTCACTCCCTGTCCAGTTTCCCTTTCAGATAAGTCGGTTGATGATAGGTTTTTAAAGAACACTAACCTAATCTCTTGCCAAAGAGATATTTACTAAGCCGCCTGTACGGGCGCACAGAGGTACTTGATGTATTCCGCCATTCCCTCTTTGGCAATCGCTTTCCAAGCCTCTTCAATCAGGATGAGCTTACGGATACCTTTCAGTCGGCGCATCTTGTTGATGAACACCTCCATAATGATAATCGTGACTATGGGAAAGAGGATTTTGTGGTCTTTGATGGCATCAATTTCAAACACGATAAAGCGTTTGGAAAGCAGGTCTAACTGCTTGTTTGAGTTCAGCAGGTAATCGTATTCGCCGCCTTTGTAATAAGGCTCTAATACGTTGAGGAAATTGGCAATGTCAAAGTCTTTTTCCCTTACCTGCTTTTGCTCCAATACCTTGCGGTAATCGCCTTTTACATACTCGTAGAAGCCGTTAAATGATGGGTACACGTTTTCCGTTTTGATACGCTCGATATAACCGCTAACGGCATTGGATAATGCCACTTCTTCCGAACGGGTCGGCGGTTCATCGTCCCTTTTCCAAAGCGTTAGTATCAAAGTTTTGATACTTTCACGCTTTTCAATATCGAACACGCCGTCATCGGTATAAAAAGGGTTAAAGGCAATGGGATTGTCTTCGGTATAGGTAAAATAAACCCCGTCTTCGCCTTTGGTTTTCCCCTTAATCAATTCGCACAAACCCTGATAGGAATTACCCGTATCTACCAACAGTACGTGTGCGCCCTGCTCGAAATACTGCCTTACCATATGGTTTGTGAAGAACGATTTACCCGAACCTGACGGACCAAGAATGAATTTGTTCCGGTTCGTGATAATGCCACGCTTCATTGGCAAATCTGATATATCCAAATGGATAGGCTTGCCTGTAAGCCTGTCCGCCATTTTTACCCCGAATGGGGACGGCGAATTGTGGTAATTGGTTTCTTCGGTAAAGAAGCATAAGGCTGGCTCTATGAACGTGTAAAAACTTTCCTCTGCCGGAAAGTCGCCGGCATTGCCCGGCATTCCAGCCCAATACAACGTGGCAACATCCGTAGTGTTGTGGCGTGGCTTACACTCCATCAGTGCTAACGCACTACCGCAATCATTCTTTAGCTGTTTGAGTTCGGCAGGGTCTTCCGACCACGCCATAATATTAAAATGCGCACGAACAGAGGAAAGCCCGAACGAATGTGCTTCGTTCAGGTACTTTTCTATCCACTCTTTGTTGATTTGGTTGGCACGGCTGTACCGAGCCAATGAGTGCATATTCCTTGCTGATTTTTCAAACTTTTGCAGGTTCGCTTCGCTGTTATCCAAAAACAAATACTGGTTGTAGATATGGTTGCAGCTCAACAACAACCCCACAGGTGCAGCGAACGACAAACGGCAGTCGCTACGGTCGGTAGATAGCTTTTCAAAACGTGTATCTGCCGATACCGTTCCGGGCAAATCGTCCGTATCGGACAGGGTGTGCAAAGACAACCTTTTGTTTCCGATACGGACTTCTTCAGCACCGAGTGCGATGTCCTGCATCGGCGTTCCTGCTTCCCTCGAAAGGGTAAAATACTGTTCCAGCAATCCTTGCTTTTCATTTGTACCGATGATGTCTTCTTCGCTCAATCGTTGCAGGCTCACAAAACCGCTATCGTTCACAATACGCTCAAACTGTGCTACGGCTTCCATAAAGCGATGTATCGCTTCCTTATCCCTGATTTCCTTTGGTATGAGTGTGCCTTTGCAAAGCGAACTGAAGTTGCTTTGCATACGCATACGCTCTTTGGTGGTTTTTGTCAGGAACAGGTAGCAATAGTGGTTCAGGAATGGTCGCTCGTTGAAATGGCGTTGATAAGATTTCGATAAAAAACTCTGATCTTCCTGTGCCAAATCGGGGGCGTAGCTTTCTTTGATGTACCAATCCTGTTTGTGAATGACCGTAAAATCGGGTAAGGTCTTAATCGCCTTGTGCCAAGCGGAGTGAATGGCTTCATATTCCGCAGAAGCTACCGTGAACAGTTCCGGTAAACGCACTTCAAAACAGGCGGTAATGTCCGCATCTTTGGAAAGTATGCAGTTGTTCTCTACTGCCAGCAATGGAAATTTGCTTTCCAAAGTGGAGGTCTTTGCTACATTTCTCATACGGCTTTTGGTTTAGAAGTGAATTTTAAATACCTGTGTACAGGCTTGCGGCAGATGATGTATCGAGGATGCCGTTTTCTTGCACCCACTTTCATCAGCCCGTGTTCGCCGTACTTTTGGTTCAGTGAAAAGGTCTGCCATACGATGAGCGAAGCACCCCCTGCTCCGATGAACAGGCAGATGTAAGAGTTTACGCCTGCCATATACAGTATCATCACGAGAATAAGCGTACCGAGCAGTCCGCCTGCGAAAATGAACAGGTATTGCGCTTTCAATCCTTTGAACTCTACTGTACGCCCAATGCCTTTGTTAATATTGTAACTATTCATAAGCAAAGGATTACAGGAAGAATGAACGCAGGATGGTAGCGGCAACAATCAGGAAGATACACGCACCAAACCAGCTTGCCGCAGTCTTGCTCGTGTCAGGGTCGCCGGAGCTGAATTTGTTATACACCTTAACGCCTCCGATGAGCCCAACCACCGCACCGATGGCGTAGATTAATTGGGTGGCGGGGTCGAAATAGCTTGTTACCATTTGAGTAGCTTCGTTGATACCTGCCGAACCGTTTCCCTGTGCGAACGCACCAATTCCTGACAGCATCGCCACGGCTGCCAGCAAAACTTTTTTTCTCTGTTTTTCCATAATTGAAACACATTTATTTGTTACATTTTATCCCGCACCTTGCGAGCTTTCGGGACAAATGTCTTGTGGAAAAAGAGGCGTTATAAGAAAGTGGCAGTCAAAGGAAGTGTTTGGCTGTGAGTGGCTTTGTTGGTGGGAATTTTCAGAACGAGAGTGGAAATTTTCAAATGCTTTTTATACAATTTACAGTTGGTTCAATGCAACTTTTAAATTACATTTGTACATTCGTAATAAAGTCAATTTTAATCCTTTTTGAGATGAAAATATCAGGCAGACATATTGGAGAAATGCTGAAGGAAGCCAGAGAACAAAGACAGCTAACTCAAGAACAATTAGCCCAAAAAGTGGGTAAGAAAAGGAGTTACATTTCTAAGGTTGAAACTGATTATGGCAATAATATCAAACTTCAAACCCTTAAAGAGATAGTAGAAAAGGGATTTGACGGTACAGTTAAAATTAATTTGGAACTCTGATTTGTATATGGATAAATTATTGAAGAACGCTTTTAAAATGCAAATTCAATCCAAAGAAGGATTTGAGTTCGAAGAATTTATTGATGAACTGTTTCTTTTGAAATATGGCGTTGATAACTATACGCCCATTAGAAGGAATAAGGATAAAGGCAATGACGGTACTATTTTACCCGAACAAAAAATATTGGCTTGTTACGCACCAAGAAAATATAGCAAAACTGATTTTGAAACGAAAGTTTTAGGGGCAACAAACAAAGAAGGAGATTTCGAAAAATACCAGAAAAACTGGAAAGACAAATTTCCAAATTGGGAAATGTACGTAAACCACGAAGTATCACCGGAACAATTTACGCTAATTCAGAGTTTGGACGGCGATACTTCGATTAAGGGTATAGACCAAATTCTTTCTATTGTTGATGAACTTGTATCAAGTAAAAAAAGAAAACTTGCAGCTTATTTGGGGATTGAGAACTTTTTTATACAGGACTATATTCAGGAAATTATTAATGACTTATTGAATGCTTCAAGCGAAGAAGATAAGGCTCTGCATTTCGACAGGAAATCATTAGTCCCTCCCCAAAAGAAAATCGAACTCAACTTTGAGCAGGAAGATTGGGATGGAATGAACTCGGAAATGGTACTGGTTATGGCAGAATTTAACACGATTACCAATATACTTTCGGGATATAACGATGATGAGATTAATACCCTGAAAAGAAGAGTTATAAATGATTACAATAAACTTTCAGGAAATTTCAAGGATAGATTATATAATCTAACCGACCAATATACAACAGCATATGGAAACATTAAAGATGATGAATATGTGAAGTGTGTAAAATCTATATTGCTTTATATGTTTGAGCAGTGTTTAATAGGCAGAAAAACAGAAAATGAACTATGATATTACCGCAGCCAGAAAGCAATCTTAAAACCAATCTTATGGTATTGGGAGCAGATATTATTAGTATTATGGGCAATTCCCCTTTTAAAAACAAATATACCATCGTGGATGATATAATGAATAAGTTTTTAAACAGGGATAAAGATAGAACACCCGACCTTTTTCTGTATGCTTTAACCTTTTTGCATACAATTGGCAGTATTGAGAAAAAAGGATATAAAATTAAATTGGTAAAGAAAGAAAGCCAAGAAGAAAATCAAACAAGTTTATTCGACAATGTTAATTAGAATATATTCAGAAACCAACCTTATAGATGCTGTTCCATTTCACAATGGAATAAACATCATATTGGGCAAATACTCTGGGGATAAAGAAGCACGAGGGATTAATGGTATTGGCAAATCTACGTTGGTCAGGCTTGTTGATTTTACCTTACTAAGCGGTAAAGCAGAAAAAAGATTTGCTCAAAAAAAGTATGACTTTTTACGTGAGGATGAACACACGATTACTTTAGAAATTGAAGTACAGGAACAAAAATATTTTCTCAAGAGGGGCTTTGCCGATACAAAAAAAATATTTTTCGGGAAGCGACCGGATGCTCTCGATGAATATGAAAAATCTGAAATGCCGAAATTGCTGGAAGGGATATTTTTTCCGACAGAGAACAACGAAGTATTCTTTGAGGGAAAAAGATATGGAACGTTGATGGAATTTTTTGTTAAGGATGACTTGCAAAGTCAGCAGAGAGTTGACCCTTTAAATTTTGTTTCTTATAACGCCAATGCAAGAGAAAAGGCGTTGTATAATTTTTATTTGCTTAATCTCCCGACTAAAACACTTTTAAAATATAACGAAGTTTCTTCTGAATATGAAAGATACAATAATACAGTAAAATCATTATCAGAAAAGGTTAAGGCAGATACAGGGAAAGATATTCAGGAGTTTAGAACCGAGCGGCTAAAAATCGAAAAAGATATTGTAGCACTTGAGAATAGCCTGAAAGAGTACAACTTTCTTGCTAATCACAAAGAGATAGAGCAAAAGCTAAATCAGGTTATATCTGAAATTAACGAGCAATCTGTCATCTATCATAATACAAACCGTAAATTAGAAAAACTCAAATCCTCTTACAATGATGTAACATCTATCGACCTGGACAAAATTCGTAAGCTCTACAATGAAACCGTATCTACATTTGGCAACTTTGTAAAAAAGAGTTTAGATGAAGTTATAGACTTTAAAAAACAACTTCTGGCGAATAGAAATAAATATTTATTGGAAGAAGAAAAGAAATTACAATCATCAATAGACCAAAGTTTAACACAGCTTGAAAAATTAGAAAAGAACAGGAGCCAATTATTTTCATTGCTAAAAGAGAGAGGTGCATTGGACAGGATTGAGAGTACCTACGAAAGATTAGTGAATGAAAAAACACTTTTAGAACGGAACACCTCAATTGTAAGGGAAATTGACGAAATAGAGGAAATATTAGGAAATTCCAATATTGTCATTGCAGAATTAAAGAGAGATATTGTTAGTGAACTAAATAAGCAACAAACCTATCTTGATGAGTTGAGATTATTATTTCAGCAAATTCTTGAAAATGCTATCTATTTGGATGAAGAATTTGATAATTCTTATTTTAATATCACATTAAACTCTACTTCGCCAAGAAATCAGTTGCCATTTAAAATAAGTCTGGAAATTCCAAAAGCAGATGCTTTGGGACAGGAACGTTTGAAAATTGTAGCGTATGATTTAATGGTATTCTTAAAAAGCAGGATTGATAAACGCAATATCCCTGATTTTCTTGTACACGATGGTGTATTTCACGCCATATCATACAAAACAATATCCAATGTCCTGAACTATATGTACCACAAATCGAACGAGCTGCATAACTTTCAATATATACTTACTTTCAATGAAGATGAAATTGATTTAAACGGCGATGAAAATAAGTTTGGAAAGTTTGATTTTGATTGGTCAAAACAAGTGATTGCTGAATATTCAGATACCGAACAGGAAACAATTTTTAAACGATTTTTTTAGATGGCGAACTATCAACTACCTCCTTTAAAAGATGAAAGGTTATTTGAGGAACTTACTTGTGATTTATTCAATTTTGTAGAGAATACTTCGTCATATGAGAATACAGACTTTCAGACGTTTGGTGTAAAAGGACAAAATCAGAAAGGAATTGATGTCTTTTCTACTAAAACCAAAACGGTTATTCAATGCAAATTGAAGAGCATTGGAAGAAAGGATGAAACTATCAGGAAAAATCTAATTCAGGATATAAACACCGATTTAGAAAAATCGAGGGACTTAGCTATTGATTTCGACAAATTTGTTTTTGTTTCTACCTTCCGTGACGATGTGCAAATACAGGAATACCTCAATCAAATCAGAAAAGAAAAGGAACTTCCATTTCATTTATATTATTGGGGATGGGACACCGTTACAAAGCATATTGAACAATCAGAGGCTTTGCTACATAAGTATTTTCCAAAGTTTGTAAAAAAATCCAAGCCTGTAAAAGCAAAAATTGAATTACCTGACGGAGCATTGGGGAAAGAGCTTTCTAAGAAGAACTATATTGATTATTTAAAAAAAAGATATGGCGATTGGAAACAAATTGAACTAAGTAAAAAGGGAGAAAAATTCAACTGGGCTGCTTTTACTATTTCATTATCTAAAAGATATAAAGCATCAGGAATTAATTATATTGATGTTCGGCATTTTGATGATTTAGCATCCTATCTAAAAAGCCGGATTGATTGCACAATTATGGGAAAAGTGAACAAGTCTAAAGGAATAAAAAACTATTCTGCGTTTGAAGAGTTCTCGGAAAACGGAATTTAAAAAGACAAAGGGAAGTCTATAAGAACTCCCCAATGTCAAAATTCCCCAAATCATTTTTCCGCAAGGTGGAAGAACCGGGTTCTGTTTCAGTTGAAAGGCTACTATCCAAAAGCTCGGCTATCTTTCGGGAAGCATCCGCCACAGAATTTTCCAATAGGCTGAATAGTTCGGTTCCCTGTAATTTCTGAACTATGGCTACCGCTGTTTCCTTTTGGGCTGTTTCCAATTTTTCTTTTTGGAGCAATACCCCCACGGAGCTTAGTTCTTCGAAGGTAACCCCTTGGGCAAAACCGTCATCGCCATTGGGTATTCCGTACCTGTTCCAGTCTTCTTCCTCATCTTCCAAATCAGGTATATTGCTGAAAACTTCGTCCAGTTCTTCCTGCGGAATTTGAATGCTGACGTTTTCGTTTTCGTCATATTCAATGTCTAAATTATCAAGGTTTATCTCCACTTCCTCTATTTGGCTTTCATTGGCAGTGTTTGGCACTGAATGGCTTAATTTCGGTTTAGGCTGCCCCATAATATCGGGAAGGTGCGGATTGATTTTTCCCTTTGTCGGCTTTTGCTCCGACCTTTTCTTAATGACAATCTTGTCCTGCAAAAGCAAGGCAATGACTATCAGCAGGCATATTACAATTACAATCTCCATAGCTCCAATTATTAAATGGGTTTATACTTATCGTTATAGCTCTTGGTAATCTGTTCGCCAAATTCCTGAAAGTGATAATCCAACAGGTTATCCAAATAAGCGTAAATACTAATCTTGTCTTCACCAATTACTTGTATAATACGTGTCAGCTTTTCGTGAAACTCTGGTCGGATATAGACCGTTTTCCCATCACGGGCATTGGTTTCCGACTTTTTGAAAAAGATACTTTCGTAATCGGCTTCGGTTGCCTTTTTGGTCCTGCTCTTCTCTTTAACCGCAGGCTTTTCCCTTGTCGGTTCTTCCCGCACACTTACTTTCTGCTCCGGTTCATCGGCGGTTTCTGGCGGAAGCTGTAAGCCCTCTTTTTTTACACCATCTACCATCAGGTTCATCATCAGCTCCTCGTTAATATCGGGCGTTACTTTTTTCTTATTGTCTTTCTCCATAGGACTATAATTGAATGATTTTTAAAAATTCGCTCATAAACTCGTCCAACTGGCAGGCTTTCATCAGCCGCTCATCGGGCGGCATCAGGGTTGAGCGAAATATGGTTTTGCTGTTTACTTCGCTTTCCTTGCGGAAGCGTGTGCTGTTTTTGATTTGGCTTTGCATCAGGCTTAACCCTAACTGTTCGATAAGCTGATTATATATACCGTATAGCGGGGTACTTTCCCTTCCATCCACTTGGTTCCAAAACAGGTTAATGGTTTTTATATCGGTTTCTCCTTTCTTCATAATCACGTCCTGCAAAAGCTGTGTGAAAATGAGCGTACTTTCCATTACCACACGGTCTGCCGTAATGGGCGTAAAAATGTGGTGCATTCCTGCCAGTGCTTTCAGGATGCCGGGTGTGTTCACCGTTCCGGGCAGGTCAAAGAATACCACATCAAGTGGCACTGAAGAGCTGCTTACAAATTCGTGGGCTTCTTCCAGTACGCTGTTTGCCTTGTGCTGTATTATTGGATAGGCTTTTTTGTTGATAGTGGTAAATTGTTTGTACGCCAGCTTTTTCAAAGCCTCGTTTTCCATTATCATTTTCAAATCACGGTCTTTCATTTTCATCAGGCTGTGCTGTGGAAAATCCGCATCGAATACGGCAACATTGTAGCCTAACCGGTAGTGCATTGTACTTGCAACAAGCGTAGTAAAGGTGCTTTTACCTACACCGCCTTTTTGGGATGAAAAGGCGATAAATACTGGTTTTTGTTTTTCGTTCATATTACAACTGTTTTTACTTATTTATATACTCAATTACTTATGTCCGTATCTCCGCAGGCTTCTACCTATATCATCCTGTACATAGGCATATAGGTATGTAATTACTTAGGCAGGTATGCGCTCCATTAGCGATGTACCTGAATACTTCTTTAGGATTGTATGCAGATATGCAGGTTTGCATCTGCATATCTGCCGATATGCGTACCTGCATTTTTACTTGCTCAACTATCTGTTCAGGTATGTCGGCAGGTATTTTTCTATCTCCGTACAATTGCACTTAGCTACTTTTTTAATCAGGTACTTATGTTGTTACCTGCATACTTATCTGCGCCCTTATCTCTGTTTCTATGTACAAAGAAATGCAGATAGATAGGTGCTTATTTCATTGTGGCAGTGTTTGGCGTTCAAAGGCAGTATTTGTCCGGGTATCGCATTGCAATACTCTTAATAAGAGGTAGTTACTTTGTAGAATGATTTTTATTAACGGATTTATGCAAGCATATTTTGACAAATCGGAAAAAATGGGGAACGGCATCGAGCCGTTTTTCCCTGTTACATTCAATCCGTCCCGCAGGGCGGATTTTTGTGTTCAACAGAACACGGCAAGTTGTGTTCTCAGCATCTCAAAAGTATTTTCCGATGCAGAACAACTTGCCCTTGCAGGGGGCTGGAAAACACCTTCCGAAGTCAGGGTTTTGTATAGGTTAAAAATGGATTTATTATGAACGAGAACAACAAAAGACAAGTGAGAAAACCCATTGGTCGTCCACTTAAAACAGACCCAGCGATATTCAGGTATTCGCTTTCTCTTAACGAAGAGGAAAACGCCAAGTTTCTTGCCCTGTTTGACCAGTCGAATATGGATGTAAAGGCACACTTTATCAAATCCCGCATCTTTGACAAGACGATAAAGACCATTCAGATTGACAAAGGAACGGTTGATTTTTATATGCGGCTGACCTCTTTTCACAGCCAGTTCCGCAACGTTGGCGTGAATTACAACCAGATTATTAAGCTGCTTTACAAGAATTTTTCACAGAAAAAAGCATCGGCTTACCTCTTTAAGCTGGAAAAACAGACGGCTGAAATGGCGATGTTATGTAGAAAAATCATTGAACTGACCGAAGAATTTGAAGCAAAATACCTCAAAAACCATTCTAAAAAGTGATAGCAAAAATCGGTAGGAGCGGAAATTTATATGGTGCATTGGCATACAATAACCTGAAAATTGAAAAAGAAAACGGACAAATTCTGTTTGCCAATAAGATGATTGAAACCGCAAGCGGTCAATATACGGTTGCGCAATTAGCCCAATCTTTCGCTCCTTATCTGATAGCCAACCGCAATACCGAGAAACATACGCTGCATATTTCGCTCAATCCCGACCCGAAAGACATCGTAAATGATGATAAATTTCGGGAAATGGCACAGCAGTATATGCGGGAAATGGGTTACGGCGAGCAGCCTTTTATTGTATTCAAGCATACTGATATTGACCGCAGCCACATTCACATCGTATCGGTATGTGTGGACGAGCAGGGCAAAAAGATTTCGGACAAATTTGAGAAAATGCGGTCGATGAATGTATGCCGGGAACTGGAAAAACAATATCATTTAATACCGGCTACGGACAAAGAACGTAACCAGACTGATAAGGTTTTCCGTCCGGTAGATTATCGGGCGGGCGATGTAAAAAGCCAAATAGCTTCGGTCGTTCGCCACCTGCCGAACTACTACCAATACCAAACTTTGGGCGAATACAATGCCCTGCTTTCCCTGTTCAATATTACCACCGAGAAAATAGAGGGCGAATTACAAGGAAAAATGCAGCAGGGCTTATTATATATTCCGTTGAATGAAAAAGGCGAAAGAGCCGGGCATCCGTTCAAGGCTTCCTTGTTTGGCAAGAGCGCAGGGCTTCCGGCTTTGGAATTGCATTTTGCGAAATGCAAAACGGCATTGAAAGACAATCCTACCAAGCAGACCCTAAAATCTGCCGTTACCATAGCCCTGAAAACCACAAGCGATGAACAGGCATTTAAAAAGCAGTTAGGAGAACAGGGCATTAACATAGTAGTGCGCCGGAATGATACAGGACGTATTTACGGTATCACTTTTATTGACCACAATTCCAAAACGGTTTGGAACGGTTCACGTTTAGCAACAGAGCTTTCTGCCAATACCTTTAATGATTACTGGAATAACAACATTAAGCCGGAGATAAAAGAGCCTGATAAGCTAATACCGAAAATAGCAAGGACAAATGATGCAGATCTTCCTGCGGAAGAACCCCACCATTTGTTTGATTTTGTTACTACCGATAAAAATGAAGACGGGTTGGTTGAAGCGTTGGGCGGTTTGCTCATTCCCGAAGCACAGGGCGAGGATTACGAGGAACAGGATTTTGCCAATAGAATGAAAAAGAAAAGGAAGCGCAAACGAGGTCAGTAACAGGTTTTTCTTTGCCTATTATGTAGAAACTTTCAGCCCCAACGCATAGCTCCAATGCAAAATCTTAGGTGCAGTAGGTGTTTTGAATTGATAAATACCGTAGATGTATAATGCGGAAAGTACAAACGCTCCCCAGCTTAGCCCGATACACCATATACTATCTCGTTCTGTCACGCTGAACATACCAGCTACTATTGATTTTATAATGAATGCAGGAACAATGCAGCATAATAAAACACAGATAGCCCACGGTAATATCCATAGCCTCTGGTTCTTTCTCCGTAATCCTATAATAGTTCCTTTCAAAAAATAAACGATGCAGAAGATGAGGTAGGCAAATAATAGGGAGAATGCCCAAATCTTAAAGTTATCAGTTTCTTTGCCCCACAATTTTTGCGACAGCAAAAACCCGGCGTAAAAGAACACGCCGAAAATAGCCGCTATTTTTAAGCCGAAAAGAAAAAACTTTATTATCCCAGACATTAATCCGGTGGCAGCTTGGCTTTCACCTCTTTTCCGAATTTCATATTCTTCTTCAGTTTCTCCGGGATAAGCATCAGGATTATTCCAATTCATAGCATTCCTCTTTTAAATCTTGCTTGTTCCAACAGACGAGAATAGCAAAATGGTTTTCACGAGTATAAATTTAAAAAAAATCATTGGATTACCTGAACGGTATTGAAGGCTTTATAGCCTCTTAATGCCAAACACTGCCATTCACTGCCACATTCTTATAGCCACACAACACAGCTTCTAAATTCACGCCCGAACATTTAAAATTTTACAAAAATGCAGGGAGAAGACGATTTAAGAGGACTTGCCAAGATAATGGCTTTTATGCGGGCAGTAAGCATCATCATAGTGCTGATGCACCTTTATTGGTTCTGCTACGGTTTCTTTATAGAGCGTGGCTGGACATTGGAGTTAATCAATAAAATATTAGGCAACTTTCAGCGAACGGCAGGGCTGTTTTCGCATACCTTATATACCAAAGTCTTCGCTTTGGTTTTGTTGGCTTTGAGCTGTTTGGGAACAAAGGGCGTTAAAGATGAGAAGATAACCTGGTCTAAAATCTATGTGGCTTTAGCAATCGGTATTATCCTGTTCTTTCTGAATTTCCCTTTACTAAAGCTACCGTTATTAATCGCTACATTTCTGTATATCTTAACCACAGGTTTAGGGTATATCGCCTTAATGGTCGCTGGCGTTTGGATGAGCCGTTTGCTTCGCAACAACCTGATGGACGATGTTTTCAACAACGAGAACGAGAGCTTTCAGCAGGAAACCAAGTTGATGGAAAACGAATACTCTGTCAATCTTCCCACGAAGTTTTATTACAAAGGAAAATGGAACAACGGCTGGATTAACATCGTCAATCCATTCAGGGCATCAATTGTGTTAGGCACTCCGGGTTCGGGTAAATCGTATGCGATTGTAAATAACTACATCAAGCAGCAGATAGAGAAAGGTTTCAGTATGTACATATACGATTTCAAGTTTGACGACCTTTCTACCATTGCCTACAATCATTTACTGAAGCACAGGGACAAGTACAAAGTACAGCCAAAATTTTACGTGATAAATTTTGACGACCCACGCAAGAGCCATCGTTGCAATCCACTCAATCCCGATTTTATGACCGACATATCCGATGCTTACGAAGCGGCTTATACCATAATGCTAAACCTCAACCGAAGCTGGATACAGAAGCAGGGCGATTTCTTCGTAGAAAGCCCAATTATCTTATTGGCTGCCATTATTTGGTATCTGAAAATCTACGAGAATGGTAAGTATTGTACGTTCCCACACGCCATTGAATTGCTGAATAAAAAGTATTCGGACGTGTTCACGATTTTAACCTCTTACCCCGATTTGGAAAATTATTTGTCGCCCTTTATGGATGCGTGGCAAGGCGGCGCACAAGACCAGTTACAGGGACAAATTGCATCGGCAAAAATTCCTTTATCAAGAATGATTTCGCCGAGCCTTTATTGGGTGATGACAGGCGATGATTTCACGCTCGACATCAACAATCCGAAAGAGCCGAAAATTTTATGTGTAGGCAATAACCCCGACCGTCAAAATATCTACTCCGCAGCATTGGGCTTATACAATTCAAGAATTGTAAAGCTCATCAACAAAAAAGGACAGCTTAAAAGTTCGGTTATCATAGACGAATTGCCCACCATTTATTTTCGGGGACTGGACAATCTTATCGCAACGGCGAGAAGTAATAAGGTAGCGGTTTGCTTGGGCTTTCAGGATTTTTCGCAATTGACGAGGGATTACGGCGATAAAGAAAGCAAGGTAATACAGAATACCGTAGGCAATATTTTTAGTGGTCAGGTGGTTGGAGAAACGGCAAAGAGCCTATCAGAACGCTTTGGTAAAGTGTTGCAGAAACGCCAAAGTATGACGATTAACCGCAACGATAAATCTACCTCTATCTCCACACAGTTAGACAGCCTTATTCCCGCTTCCAAAATCTCAACTTTAACGCAAGGGATGTTTGTCGGTTCTGTATCAGATAACTTTGATGAACGTATCGAGCAAAAGATTTTTCACGCCGAAATTGTGGTAGATAATGAAAAGGTAGCAGCAGAAAGCAAAGCCTATCAAAAGATACCGCAAATCTTATCTTTTGTAAATGAGCAGGGCGAGGATAAAATGAAGCAGGAAATTGAAAGCAATTACAAACAGATAAAATCTGATATACTGAATATTGTAGTCAGCGAAATGGAGCGTATCAAGAACGACCCGAACTTACAGCATTTGGTGCAGGAACAATAGCCGAATAGTGAAAGTTCTTTAAATGTTTTGGCAACAATCGCAAGAAATGCAAACTACTTCCCTCGTTTTGTAAAGTGTATGCAATGTAAACATTCAATCTTTGCCTTAGTAAATTATTAGAAGTGCGGGGACAGCACTATAATCACTGTCGAAAATAATATGAAAGGTAAAATTGTAATGTTAAGTGCGGCTTCTGTTCTTACACTTGGAGCGGCATTGCACGTAGGACACCAACCACCTGCTGACGGTATTTGCCCTTTGGGAAAAATCATTCACGGCAAACAATCGAGAGTTGCCGAAAGCAACAAAAAGGCGATTGAGTTTAATGCCGCAACTGAAAAACTTGTTGTTAAAAAATGATGAACGCAGTTACAGCAAAGAGTAACAATATAAGGTTGCTCTTTGCTTTTTTTAATTTAATCAGCTTACATATAAAATTATGTTTCACTTACATTTAGCAGGTCTTTTGACCTTTGAATTATTGACGTTGATTGCAGCCGTTTTTTTGAGGATTTACATAGACAGGCATTCGCTTGGAAAATGGTATCGCCATTTCAGTAAAGTCGTTCTTGTGATGCTTCACCTCATCCTTGTTGCAACCATTGTTCACGGCATTATTCATCATTTTCATTCAGGGCATCATACACCGCCACACCACAACGGAATGGAGCAGCACTCAAACCATTAGCCTGTATTTTGATTACCTTTGTAAGCGATGTTTGATATTTCAACGGAACATAAAAAGAAAATCAATGCAGTTATCAACTTCATTCAGCAAAACCCGCAAGAGGAGCTTTCGTTAGCACAACTTGCGGGCATCGCTAATTATTCGCCTTTTCATTTCCAAAAAATATTTAAGCAGGTAACTGGCGAAAGCCCGAAACAGTTTATCATAAAGGTAAGAATGATAAATGTTGCCCATTATTTGCTCACACATACGCACAAATCCATTACCGAAATTGCACTGGATAACGGTTTTGCTTCATCTTCTACATTTGCAAGGAGCTTTAGGAATTTCTTTGGTATTTCGGCAGAGGAATTGCGGAACATTCCGTCAAAAGACCACACGACTATTACAAAGTACCTGAAGCATATAAAAATCAATGGGAACTTTTTCGTAAATGATAATAACGGCAGGGAAAAGGATTTGAGCATTGAAATAAAAAAAGCCCAATCGCTTAAAGTCATTTTTGTAAATGCACCTTTAACAGACATCGGAGAAATTCATAAGAGTTTCAAAAGAGTTATTCAGTTTGCAGAGGCAAGGGATTTACTGACTGTGAACACGCAATTTGTCGGCATTGTCAATCCACACGCAGGCATATATCAGGCAGGAATAACGTTACAGGCACATCAGGAGATACCCAAAGGCATTGATATACTAAACATTGACGGCGGAAAGTTTGCCGTATGTGGCATTACAGGCGATACAAAACAAATATTCCATACTTTTCACAGCTTATACGAATGGCTGCATCAAAGCCCTTACAGGATTAAACAACCTTTTGCATTTGAGATTTTACCGCAAAGCCCGCTGACAAATCCTTACGAAAATATGGAGAGAGCAATCCATATTCCTGTTGAGCCTGTGTAAAAGGCTTTTTAAATTTAAGCATCTGCCATTGTAATATTTTATTGGGGGCTAAATTCATTTTTTTGCACCGAATTATTACCAAATGAACTTATTTGTATATCTTTGCCATAATGTTGCGTAAATATATTGCCATATTGTTTTTAATTGCTGCCCAATTAGTTATTTTGGGGCACGGCATTGTATCGCACCACCACCACGCAGATATTGCCAATGACGGGCATCAGAATGGCAACAATCATCATAACAATAGTAAAGAAACACCTTTAGAGCTTGCCTTTTCGGGTTTTATACACGCTGGCGAACACGTATCTTTTACTAATTCAAGCGAAACCAGAATTGTTATTTCAAAGGATGATGTAAAATCAATCAAGGCTTTACCGATTGATTTCATTCCGCCTGTTGAATATATAGTTGTCTATCAGAAACACACGTTTCCACCTGATGGACACTTTATTTATTTACCACCGCTCCTCGGAGCATACACCCTTCGGGGACCTCCCTCTTTCATCGTTGCTTAACTTTCATTCTCTGAAAGTTAAAATTTGAGTTACGCCCAATCCTACGGGCGAATTATTTCTTTTTTAATATCAAATTTATTTTAACGATGAAAAAATCATTCATTATAGCGGCATTTGCTGCACTTGCGTTTACAGCTTGCAATAACAGCGAAAAATCTTCTTCGGATAATTCAAATTCAGAACAGGAACTAACAGCTCCGGCAGTCAATCAGGACAGCATTGACAAGGCTCACGGTCATTCCCACGACCCTGCGGGTAATCATACACCTGCTGACAGCACAGATAAATCTGCTGCGCAGCCTAAAGTTAATCAGGACAGCATAGACAAAGCTCACGGACACAAGCATTAATCCTTTTGGGGATTACGCTTAATCCGTGTGCATAATTGATTTCACAAACTGTACATCGTGAGATGTGTGTATTCACCTATGCACATCCTCGATGCTATGCTTTCAATTAACAAAAAATCCGGAAATGAAGTATATCAAAATTTTTCTATCAATAGCCCTACTGATATTGGTTTCAGGGGCGGCGTATGCTCACGGAGTAGATGAGGATACCCAGACATTTTTAAGCGGCAATTCGGGAGTAGCTTTCGTTCCTTTTCTGTATATCGGGGCAAAGCATATGCTCACCGGGTATGACCACCTGCTCTTTCTTGTAGGCGTTATCTTTTTTCTGTATCGCCCAAAAGAAGTACTGCTTTATGTGAGTTTTTTTACCATTGGTCACAGTATTACCCTATTGCTGGGTGTATTGGCAGATATGGCAATCAATGCCTATCTGATTGATGCCATTATTGCATTGTCTATCGTGTATAAAGGCTTCGATAATTTAGGAGGCTTTCAAAGGTTTTTAGGACGTCAGCCCAATACCAAAGCGGCAGTCTTAATCTTTGGACTTTTTCACGGGTTTGGTTTAGCCAGTAAGTTACAGGAATTGAGCTTTGACCGAACCGGCTTATTGACCAACCTGCTTGGCTTCAATATCGGTGTAGAGATAGGTCAGTTCATAGCCTTAGCCCTTGTATTGTTTATCATCACTAATTGGAGAAGGTCACCGAGTTTTCTAAAATTCTCAACAGTTACAAATATGTTGCTGATGGCAGCAGGCTTTTTATTATTCGGCTATCAGTTAGTCGGTTATTTTAACTCTTAACAAATATCAAAATGGCAGAAATAGCACATCAAATCTTAGATAAGAAATCCATTGTAAAGCAGGTCATTATTGCTTTGGTTATTGGAGCGGTACTCTTGGTAAGTGCCGTACTCCCGGCTGAATACGGGATAGACCCTTTGGGTATTGGCAAGGCAACAGGCTTTAGCAAGCTGTATGTTGGTGATGCAGGTACGGAAGCGTTGGCTTCGGGACCGCACAAGATACTAAAACTGGAAAATGTTGGCTCTCCGGCAGATGTTGCCAAACCAGCGGCGGCAGATAACCCGCCACCAGCCACTCAACTGGCAGAACGTACAGACGAGGTAAGCGTGGTTATTCCGGCAGGCGAAGGATTGGAATACAAAGTAAATATGTTGAAATACGGTCAGATGAAATATGAATGGATTACCGATAAAGGTGAGCTATACTTTGACTTTCACGGCGAAGTAAAGAACAACAGCAACTACTTTGAAAGCTATACTATTGCCTATTCCAATAATATGGTCGGCTCTTTAGTCGCTCCGTTTGAAGGTCCGCAGGGCTGGTATTTCAAAAACAATTCCAATGAGAACATTACTGTTAAAATCAAAATGAAAGGACAGTATCTTCTTAAACAATAAATATTCTAATAACATTATGATATGTTAAATAACATCATTCATTTTTCAATCAAGAATAAGTTGGTAATAGGATTATTTACCCTGGCATTAATTTGCTGGGGTTCCTATTCGCTTACCAAACTTCCTATTGATGCCACACCTGACATCACGGATAATCAGGTGATGGTCATTACTGTATCGCCTACACTGGCGGCGCAGGAAGTGGAACAGCTCGTAACCTTTCCCGTGGAGCAGACAATGGTCAGCATTCCGGGTATAAAGGATATGCGTTCCTTTTCCCGTTTTGGGCTTTCTATTGTTACCATTGTATTTGAAGAAAAGGTAGACATCTATTGGGGCAGGCAACAGGTACAGGAAAGGCTGACTATTGCAGCTAAAAATATCCCCGAAGGGGTGGGTACGCCTGAAATGGCTCCTGTAACCACCGGTTTGGGCGAAATCTACCAATACGTTATCCATCCCAAAAAAGGCTATGAAGATAAGTACGATGCCACAGAGTTAAGAACCATTCAGGACTGGATTATTAAACGGCAGCTATTAGGTACGCCCGGCGTGGCGGAAGTAAGTGGCTTCGGAGGGTTTGTAAAGCAATACGAAATCGCCATTGAACCTGACAGGCTTGCCAGCCAGAACATTAATATCTCCGATATTTTCACAGCACTGGAAAAAAACAACCAAAATACGGGAGGTGCATATATTGATAAAGGTCCGAATGCTTTCTTTATCCGAAGCGAAGGCTTGGTAAAGAACATTGAGGAAATCAAAAAAATTGTTATAAAAACCGAGGGAGGCGTACCCGTTTTGTTAAGAGATGTAGCCGAAGTTCGTTTTGGCAACGGTCCAAGATACGGAGCAGCCACACGTAACGGTGAGGGCGAAACCGTTACAGGTATCGTTATGATGTTGAAAGGAGCTAACTCATCGGAGGTTATTACCAATGTAAAAGAAAAGATTGCGGAAATTCAGAAAGGTTTACCCGAAGGTGTAGAAATAGAGCCTTTCCTCGACCGTAAAAAATTGGTGGACGGAGCTATTTCAACCGTTTCAACCAACCTTATTGAAGGGGCATTAATTGTAATTTTTGTATTGATACTTTTCTTAGGAAACCTGCGAGGCGGATTGGTAGTGGCTTCTGTAATTCCACTGGCAATGTTGTTTGCAATAGCAATGATGCGGGTTTTTGGAGTTTCAGGAAACCTGATGAGCTTGGGGGCAATTGACTTCGGGATAATCGTTGACGGAACGGTCATTATAGTTGAGGCGGTGTTGCATAGGATTACAGGTAGCAAGGAACGGTACGGTGGCGTGGCTAAACTGACACAAGACCAAATGGACGAAGAAGTTTATCAGTCGTCCCGTAAGATACGTTCCGCAGCAGCATTTGGCGAGATTATTATCTTAATCGTGTACCTGCCTTTATTAGCATTGGTAGGCGTTGAGGGTAAAATGTTTGGACCAATGGCACAAACAGTTTCTTTTGCCATTTTAGGCGCATTCCTGTTATCGTTCACTTACGTTCCGATGATGTCTGCATTGGTGTTGAGTAAAAAGACAACGCACAAAGAAAACTTTTCGGACAGGATGATGAAAGCCATACAGAAAGTTTATACACCTATCATTAATGGTGCGATGAAGCGAAAACTTTTGGTAGTATCGGTTGCAGTGGTATTGTTCATCATCACACTTATCACATTCAACAGAATGGGCGGTGAATTTATCCCGCAGTTGGACGAGGGCGATTTTGCAGTGGAAACAAGGGTTCCCGTGGGAAGCTCCATCACCCAAATGATAGACGTTTCCCAAAAAGCACAAACCATTTTATTGAAGAACTATCCCGAAGTAGAACAGGTAGTAAACAAAATAGGTTCGGGTGAAATTCCGACAGACCCAATGCCTATTGAAGCGGGAGATATGGTTGTTAAGCTAAAGCCTAAAAAAGAATGGACAAGTGCAGGCGACAGAGAAGAACTGATTGAAAAAATGCAACAATCTCTATCTGTAATCCCCAATGCAACATTCAGTTTCCAGCAACCCATACAGATGCGTTTTAACGAATTGCTTACCGGTGCTAAGCAGGATGTGGTTTTAAAAATATACGGTGAAGATTTAGATGTGCTTTCTGACCTTGCTTCAGATGTAGGTCGGAAAATAAGAAATGTTGAGGGTGTAGAAGATTTGTATGTGGAAGAAATTACGGGTTTACCACAAATCAGCATACAGTTTGACCGAGATAAGATAGCCCAATACGGAATGAACGTTGAGGACGTGAACAGTGCCATCGAAACAGGCTTTGCCGGTAAAGCAGCAGGTTTGGTGTACGAGGGAGAAAGACGTTTTGATTTGGTAGTACGATTGGATAATGCTTCAAGAGCAGACATTACAGATGTTCAAAATCTATTTGTAAGTACGCCCACAGGTCAGCAAATCCCTTTAAGCGAGGTGGCGAATATTGCTTACAAACCCGGTCCGGTACAAATACAGCGAGATAATGCGAAAAGACGGATTACACTTGGTTTCAACGTAAGAAACCGAGATGTAAAAAGCATCGTAAACGATATTCAGGATATTGTGAATGCTAAGGTTAAGATGCCATCAGGCTATTATATCACCTATGGCGGGCAATTTAAAAATCTCGAAGAAGCCAACGCAAGGCTGGCAGTAGCTTTGCCTGTCGCACTATTGCTCATCCTATTGCTTTTATACTTTACATTCCGTTCGGTAAAGCAGGGCTTATTAATATTCACAGCTATTCCATTGTCTGCAATAGGCGGTGTATTTGCTCTACTTATCAGGGATATGCCTTTCAGTATTTCTGCAGGTGTAGGTTTTATTGCGTTGTTTGGGGTTGCGGTTCTGAACGGGATTGTATTGATAGCGGAATTTAACCGATTGGCAAAAGACGGTGTAGAAGATATTTACGAAAGGGTGCGTATTGGCACTCGGGTAAGGTTAAGACCTGTATTGATGACAGCCGCCGTAGCCTCTTTAGGCTTTTTACCAATGGCTTTGTCCAGCTCATCAGGTGCAGAAGTACAACGCCCGTTGGCTACGGTAGTTATTGGAGGGCTGATAACGGCAACCGCTTTAACCCTTGTAGTGCTGCCGGTACTGTATATCTACTTCACTAAATCATCTTTCAAAATGCGTAAAAACAAAGCCTTACCTACCGCCATATTGCTATTGGGATTTTTCTGTTTCCCATCTGTAATGCAGGCGCAAGTACCATCCAATTCGGGAACGAGAGTGCTGACCTTGCAGCAATCTATTGACGAGGCGTTAAAAAACAACAACAGCATCAAGATAGCGGAGTATAACATCAATGTCCAGCAGGCTTTAAAAAAAGGAAGCGTTACTATTCCTAAGACAGAAATTTCCTATACGCAGGGCGTAGTGAGTAATCCTACCATTAATGATAATTTAATCAGTGTTACACAGCGTTTTGATTTTCCAACGGTTTACGGCAACCAGTCAAAGCTGGCGCAGGAAAGAATACAAAGCAGCGAAAAATACAAAGCTGTGACCGAAAACGACCTTGTAGAAGACGTGAAGCTGGCTTACCTGCAATACCAGTACATTTTGGAAAAAAGGAAGCTGTTGTTAGAGCAGGACACCATTTTTAGTAAGCTAAGCAAAGCAAGCGACGTGAGATACCGGACAGGAGAAAGTACAAGCCTTGAAAATGCTACTTCATCTGTACAGTACCGGCAAATTCAAAATGAGCTGGAAAAGAACGAAGCCGATATAAAAATTGCCAAGCAGCTTTTACAGACATTGCTCAACACAACCGATGATATCAGTATAGCAGATACCGCATTAGTTCCAAGAGATATATTATTGCCTATGGATAACGCATCTACTGCCAATAATCCCATCATTCAATATCTGCAACAGGAAATCAATGTAAGCCAAAGAGAAATCTCTTTGGAGAGAAGCAAGATGCTACCGGATATTATTTTAGGTTATAACGGTCAAACCTACAAAGGCTTGCAAACAATAAACGGTATAGACAGAACCTATACCGGAAAAGACCGGTTTAATTTTTTCCAGATTGGTGTTGCTATTCCTCTTTTCCCCGGAGGTTATAAATCCAAAATCAATGCGGCTAAAATCAACGAGCAGATTGCACAAAAACAGGTGGAACTGACAACGATGAACCTGAACGGACAATTAAAAGAGCTGGCGCAGGAGTATGTGAAATATCAGAAGTCAATAAACTATTATCAGACACAGGCATTGCCGCAGGCAGACCTGATTATCAACAACTCGGATAAAGGTTTTAGAAGCGGTGATATTTCCTATACACAATATTTGCAAAACCTTACGCTATCCAATAACATCCATTCGGAGTATATAGACAACCTGTATAATTTCAACAGGGTCGTTATTTCCATAGAAGCAATTTCAGGTAAAAATTAATCATTCAAAAAAATTAAAATAATGAATAGGTCATTTAAAAAATATATACCGCTCCTACTGCTATCAGCAATAGTGGTAGTATCCTGTAAGGATAAAAAAGAGCAAGCTGCCGGGGAGCAGACTACCGCAGAAAGCAAGGCGGACACAGCTTCTTCGGTCAGACAAATTACGTTTACTCCTGACCAGTATAAGCTATCAGAGATACAAACAGGTGCTATCGAATTAAGAAACCTAAGTAATATCATCAAGCTGACGGGAGCTATCGAAGCTGACCCTAACAGTATAGCCACAGTGTCAGCACCATTGGGAGGTTATATAAAAACAGCAGGGCTGCTACCGGGGCAAGCTGTAAAAAAAGGACAGCAATTAGCCACCATTGAAAACCCGGAATTTATTACCATTCAGCAGGAATATCTGGAAAGTATCGGCAGGTTGGAATATTTATCGCAGGAATACAAAAGGCAGCAGGAATTGAGAAACGAGGATGTGAATGCAGCAAAGACTTTTCAACAGGTAAGTTCAGATTATAATGTAATGAAAGCCCGTATTGCCGGATTAGAACAGCAAATGGCACTCATTGGCATCAGCAGCGCAAGTTTAAAAAGCAGCAATAAAATTTCCAGAACTGCGGGCATTTATGCACCCATTTCAGGTTATATCAAAAGCAGCAATACCAACATTGGTAAATATGCTGCCCCTACCGATGTGCTGTTTGAGATAACAGGTACAGATGCCCTGCATCTTGCCTTAAATGCCTTTGAAAAAGACTTGGGAAAAATTCAGGTTGGGCAAACGGTTAAGTTTTCATTATCTAATGAGAATGATTACCGCCACACAGCAAAAGTGTACTTGGTAGGTCAGGCAGCCGATGACAAAAAAATGATACCTGTGCTTTGCCGCTTTACCAAAGATGCAAAACTTTTACCGGGAATGTATGTAAAGGCGTGGGTAGAAACAGGAACGGAACAAAAGAGTGCAGTACCGAATGATGCCATTGTTCAGTTGGACGGTTTGGATTACATCATTATTCAAACAGCGGATAGTAAAGACGGCTATACCTTCCAGTTGGTACAAGTTGCCAAAGGTATGGAACAGGAAGGCTATACGGCTATCGAATTGCCTCAAAGTGTTAATCAGCAATCATTAAAGGTAGTTACTAAAAATGCTTATACCATTCTTTCGGCAATTAAAAACGCTGAAGAGGAAGAATAAGACAATGCTATCTACTGTATGAAATCAAGAACAAATAGAAGTCGGAAAACAAGAAAGAGGAAAAAATTTGTACCTCCTCCGAAAAGAAAAGGAGGTACAAATAACAGACCCCTATCTAAAAAGATGAAGTATGGTTTGATTGCCCTTGGGGTAGTATTGTTTATAGCATTGCTCATATTATCGGTAGTTATTTCAAACTTGGGTATATCCAAAGGGCATACCCATTAATATCATAACAATATGAACTATTTACAAACCTTTTTTTCCCGGCAATTTTTTTGGGAAATCATACGCATTATTACAGTGGGTATTGCCAGCCTGTTGTTTTATTTAGAAATTATACCACTTCCCGTCTTGCTGGCAGCTACGGCTTTTGGTTTATACGCATTGCTAAAAACTGCCATTCTCGAATTAATCAGGGAACGGAAAATAGGTACGGAGTTATTTATTTCCATTGCCGTAATCGTATCGGTCGTTGGTAAAGAATATTTAGCGGGTTCTGTGGTGCTGATGATTATCCTGATTGCCGAATACATTGCCAGTGCAAGCGGTGAAAGAGCAAGAGCATCTATAAAGGAACTCATCGGTTCTGTGCCACAGACAGCCATATTGAAAAAGGACGGTAACGAGCAGCCCGTATCTATTGCATCACTGACGGTGGGTGATATTGTGGTGGTAAAGGCTGGCGAAAAAATACCCGTTGACGGTAAGATAGTGGCGGGTTCGGGGTCTGTAAACCAAGCCCCCATAACAGGAGAAAGCGTACCCGTAGAAAAAAATTCCGGTACAGAAGTATTTGCAGGTACAATACTGGAGTTAGGGGCTTTGGACGTAGAAATGACCAAAGCGGGAAAAGATACGGTGTTTTCACGCATTATCGCTTTGGTAGAAGAAGCAGAAAGCAGTAAAGCCCCTATTGAAAAATTAACGGATAAGGTAGCGGCGTGGCTGATACCCGTTGTTTTCGTTTTTGTATTGGGTGTTTACCTACTAACTAAAGATGTAAAGCTCGTGATAGCCCTGCTTATTTTCACTTCGCCTGCCGAATTAGGCTTAGCTACGCCTTTAGTAACCATTTCTGCCATAGCAAGAGCCGCAAGAGAAGGAATACTTGTAAAAGGCGGTAAGTTTTTGGAAGAATTGGCGAAGATAAAAACCATTGTTTTTGACAAAACAGGCACATTGACCATAGGTAAGCCTACCGTAAACAGAGTTGAAATACTCGATGACAGCTTTACTGAAAAAGAATTGGTGCAATTAGCGGCATCAGCGGAAAACCGTTCCAGCCACCCCCTTGCCAATGCTATACTGATGTATGCGGACAATATGGGTGCTTCGTTATCAGAGCCTACGGATTTTGAGGTATTCAAAGGGAAAGGTATCAGTGCTACCATCAACAATAAAAAAGTGCTGATAGGTAACAAAACGCTGATGGACGACCATACTATTTCCGTAACCGTCAATAGCGAAAACCTCACCGATACGGCTATCTATATGGCGGTGGATGGCAATGCGGCATCTGTGTTTTATGTGTCAGATGCGATACGTCCGGGAGCAAAGGAAATGATTGAGGAATTGAAAAGAAGCGGTGTAGAAAACATCATTATGCTCACAGGCGACAATCCACAGACGGCAGCACACGTATCAGGACAATTAGGTATTACATCATTCAGGGCAGATATGCTGCCTGAAGACAAAATCAAGGCGATACAGGAACTACAATCCAAAGGCGAAAAAGTAGCAATGGTTGGTGACGGCATTAACGATGCACCTGCTTTGGTACAGGCGAATGTAGGTATTTCTATGGGCATAGTGGGTACACAAGCTGCAATGGAAGCGGCTGATATTGTATTGGTGGAAGATAAGCTGGAAAAAATAGCCCGTTCCAAAGCCATCAGTAAAAAAGCATTCAGGACAATTAAGGAAAATATCATCGGCGGTGTGGGTGTGGTACACGTTGTAGGTATCACATTGGTGTTAACGGGAGTTTTAGGACCGGTGCAGGCAGCCATCATCCACCTGTTACCTGATACGCTGGTGTTTCTTAATTCAATCAAATTACTTAGGGTAAAAATTTAATTCTTAATTATTCACTTTTTAAAAATCAAAAAAAATGAGAAAAATCAAATCAATCGGAATGGCTTTAGTGGTTGCTATTGCAACTTTAGCAATTAGCCCTGCAATGGCTCAAAGCGGACACGGTGCAGCTCCACACGGGGGTAAAATGGTAGATATTGACAACTACCATATCGAAATGGTAAAAGCCAACAATGCGCTTACTTTTTATGTGCTGGATGCCAATGCTAAAACGTTAACCAAAACGGCTACCGGCTCGGTAGAATTTGCTTTTGAAAATGGCAGTAAATCAACAGCTAATCTTATCGCAGGTAAAAATGGAGCATTGACAGTGGCATTGCCTAAAAATGGCATCCATACGAATTGCACCGTTACGATTACCTATGAGGGCAAAAAGTTGGTTGGAAAATTTAAAAATGAGGTTTCTGCTGCTGACAAAGCACACGGACATCAACACTAATTTTTCATCTAAAATTGGCGGTGAAATAATAAGGCTTTGTGGAATAAGACTTCCGCAAGGCTTTATTTCCATAACAAATCAACATAAACTATTAATAGGCTTCATACCCGACTAAAAAACGACCAAAGAAAAATAACTAAATGTCCTTATTCGTACTGCAAAATATTATCCACTACGCTTTGCACCTTCTCTTTCCGGGATTGGTTGCCTTCGTGTTTTTCAGAAAGGAATGGAAGATGGTCTGGATAATTTTGTTAGCAACAATGCTTGTTGATATAGACCACCTGTTTGCAGAACCGATATTCGACCCGAACAGATGCAGCGTTGGCTTTCACTACCTGCATTCGTATTATGCAATAGCAGTGTATTTCTTGCTCTTGCTGTTCGGCAACAAAATAGTCAGGATTGTTGCGCTGGGCTTATTGTTACATATGGCAACCGATTTTCAGGATTGTCTTTGGTAGATACCCGTTGAGTTTACAGGAAAATCCAAAACATTTTTAACCATATCGTAGCTAAAATTGAAAGATAAAAGAAACATAAAATTTGCAGGACTTTTTCTGTTGATGTTATACCTGTTCGGCAACAGCCCTGCACTTATGTTTCACCACCACGATGAAATTATTGCATTTGAAAAAGCAACCAAATGTGAAAAAACTGTTTACTATTCAGATGGCAGCAATAGTTTCTGCGAACATAAAGCCCACCTTAGCAAAGTATTAAAGAAGTGTTTTCTTTGTGACAATCATTGTGTATCTGTTCATCTTTTTACCGCTATACAGTTTGTTTGCATTAATGTTGAACATCGTTCGGAATATACATTATATAAGGCAAATTTTTACGAAGCCACACTTCCTGAAACCCAAAACAGAGGTCCGCCAATAATTTGATTTTTTATAGAGGTAAGCAGCCGGAGCGTCTGTTTATCCAGCTCAAATTATAAGAATTAAAAAATCAGATTTATGAATTTAAAAAGCGTATTGCTATTGGTTGCCTTTGTTTCAGCAACCTTAAACATATTTGCACAAAACAGAATTTCCGGTACAGTAAAAGACCAGGAAAATAATAAAAATTTAGCCGGGGTATCAGTCTATATTGCTGATTTAAAAGCCGGAACCACAACGGATGTAAACGGTAATTATGAAATCAAAAACCTGAAACGGGGAACATATCTTTTAGAGATAAGTTTTACAGGTTATGAACCAATAATCGAGAAAATAACGATAGCACAAGATACGGTTATGGACTTTGTATTAAGTCCTGCCATTACGGAGCTGAACGAGTTAATCATCACAGGTGTAACCCGCTCGACAGAACTAAGATTAAGCCCTGTTATTGTCAAAGCGGTTGACGGCAACACCTTAAAACAAAACAGTGCTACCAACCTGATTGACGGTTTGAGAAACATACCGGGCGTAAACCAGATAACAACGGGTACGGGAATTTCAAAACCTACCATAAGAGGATTGGGATACAACAGGGTGATTACATTGAATAACGGTATTCGTCAAGAAGGGCAGCAATGGGGAGATGAACACGGTATTGAAATAGATGAGAATGCGGTGGACAGAGTGGAAGTAGTGAAAGGTCCCGGCAGCCTGATGTACGGCTCGGACGGTATTGCCGGAGTGCTTAACTTTCTTGCTCCTAAAGCCTTGCCAATAGGTGAGATAAAAACGCAGGTTTCTACGAATTACCAAAGCAATAATAACCTGATAGGCTACTCCCTTTCCAATGCAGGCAATAAGGATGGTTTACAATGGTTGGGCAGGTTTAGTAATAAATTTGCGGGCAACTATCAAAATGCCTACGATGGGAAAGTCTTCAATTCGGGTTTTAAGGAACTTAACGGCAGCTTGTTCTTGGGAATAAACAAAAGGTGGGGACACTCGCACCTCACCGTCAGCTCTTATAACAACACGCTTAATCTTGTAGAGGGCGAAAGGGACGAGTTAGGAAGATTTATCTATGAAAATGCCAATGGCGATGAAGTAGTTGCAAGCGGAAATGATTATAAAGGGTATAAGGTCGGTTTTCCACATCAGACCATCAACCATTTGGGCGTTTCTTCCAACAATTATTTCATATTGAATAAAGGTACAATTAATGCCGATTTCGGTTTTCAGAACAATAAACGAAGAGAGTATGAAAACCCCGCCGCTCCCAATGAACCGGCATTGTTCTTTGATTTGAACACACTTAATTATAATGTGCGGTATAATTTTGAAAAATCAAGAGGCTGGGAAACTTCGGTTGGTATCGGTGGTATGTGGCAATCCAACACCAACAGAGGGGAAGAATTTTTGATACCTGCCTATAATCTGTTTGATGCCGGAGCATTTCTTTTTACACAGAAAACTTTTGGCAAACTCACTTTAGCCGGAGGACTTAGATTTGACAACAGGTCTATGAACTCAAAAGAACTCTATCTTAATGAAGACGAAGAGCCTGTGCAAAGTACAGACCCCGATGCGGAATTAAAGTTCAGTGCCTTTAATAAAAACTACAATGGCGTTTCCGGTAGCTTAGGATTGTCTTATCAAGTCGATAAAAATTCTACGTTAAAATTCAATGTATCGAGAGGTTTCAGAGCGCCGAACAGTACGGAACTGTCAGCGAACGGAAGACACGAGGGAACGTTTCGTTATCTGTTCGGAACACCTGATTTAAAATCAGAAATCAGTCACCAGATAGATGTTGCCTATTTTCTGAACTCCAAACACATTACGTTGGAGCTTACGCCATTTGTAAACTTCATTCAAAATTATATCTATCTCGAAAAACTTGTTGCGGAAGACGGAACGGAAATTATTCCCGACCCTGTTGATGGTGCGCCAGCCTTTCAATATACAGCGGGCAACGCTACCTTAGTTGGTGGCGAAATTTATTTGGACATACACCCGCAACCGATAGAATGGCTGCATTTGGAAAACTCATTTTCGTATGTACAGGCTACCCAAAGCAGCCAACCCGAAAGCTCGAAATACTTGCCGTTTATCCCAGCCCCGAGATACAGGGGCGAAATCAAAGCCGAATTAAGGAATGTAAATAGAACGTTTTCCAACGCTTACATCAAATTTGGGATTAACCACTTCTTTCAGCAGGATAAGTTTTTCAGTGCTTACGGAACAGAAACAGCAACACCCGCATACACTTTATTGAGTGCAGGTATCGGAACAAATATTAAGGCGTTCAACCGGAGCGACTTTATGTCTTTGTTCATTAGTGGAGAAAATCTTGCTGATGTGGCTTATCAAAGTCATTTAAGCAGACTGAAATATGCTCCTGAAAATCCGGCAACGGGAAGAATGGGCGTTTTCAATATGGGACGTAATATCAGTGTGAAACTGATAATGAATTTTTAAGAAACCATAACGAAGCGGATAGAAAAAAGCACCGTCTGACGGCGGTGCTTATCCGCTTAATAAGAATAATTTAAAAATGTAAAATGGAATTACAATTATTAAAAAAAGCGTTTACAGAACCATTTAAAACATTACGGAACTCGACTTTCGCAAGGCTTTATTTTGCCCAAATCGCAAGTTTGTTCGGGGATGCCTTTACGTGGTTAGGATTGGCATTGCTTACCTATGAAATCAGCCCCGATAATGCGGCAGCTATATTGGCATCGGCTCTCACTTTGCGGGTAACGGCGTATATCATTTTTTCGCCCTTTGCAGGCGTAGTGTCTGAAAAATTAAAGCGAAAAAACATATTGCTGATAACGCAACTGGCAAGAATGGCAATTGTGTGTATGCTGCCGTTTGTAAATGCCGAGTGGCAGGTGTATGGGTTGATATTTGCATTGAACGTATTCGCTGCATTCTTCACGCCAACATACAGGGCTATTATCCCACAGATAGTAGACAAAGAAATATACAGGGAAGCCAACGGCTTATCAATGGCAACTTTTCAGTTGTTAAGCGTATTTGGTCCTGCATTGGCGGGGATATTTGCGGTATGGTTAGGAGCCAAGCAGATTTTCTTTGTCAATGGAGCAACATTATTCATTGCCATACTACTGATATTGACTATACCGGTGGCAGCACTGCAAAAAGGAGTGAATACCGATAGTACACCGCCCGGCAATACGTGGAGCGAAGTAATAAAAGGTATTCGCTTATTGTTTGGAAACAAGATTTTAAGGTTCTCTTTAAGTATTGAATTTATATCTGCTATTGCCGGAGCTATGGTATTGGTAAATACCGTTGGTTTGGTAAAAACATCTTTAGCTTTAGATGATAAGCATTACGGCTGGATAATGGCAATTTTCGGAGTAGGCGCAGCTATCACGGCTTTTCTGTTAGGCAGCCTTGATAAAACCAAAACACGGAGCATATCGCTGATAAGCGGGGCTGTCCTGATAGGTTTAGCTATCAGCTTTGCCAATTTTGTTCCGTACAACGGCTTGCTGTTCTTATGGGTTTTGGCAGGTATAGGTCAAACGCTTGCCGATATGCCGTCAGAAACATTAATAGGCGAAAACATTGCATCAGAAAATCAAGGTAAGGTGTACGGTTCTCACTTTGCGTTTTCTCATTTGTGGTGGGCAATAGCATACCCGATAGCAGGTTTTTTAGGCACACGGTTTCCCGAAAAAGAGTTCTTGTATGGAGGTATGCTTACGTTGGCTTTGGCGGTAATTGCTGTTTTAACCTTTAAATCATCGAAAGGAAATCGTAAAAAGGCACTTTGACCGATTAGCTAACCCTATGTAATGACATCAACTAATTCAATGTAGGTGTCCAATAGAAATTTCAAAATAAACAGGATGGATAAATTTTATAACGAAACGTTGAATAATCTGGAAGCCGCAATCAAAGAATTAGAAACTGAAACGGATTGCTCCATACAACAGATTGAAGTGATAATAAAACTTATCATCAAATGCCTGTCTAATGTGAAAGAATATGTATTGAACAGAGGATTTAAAAATGTAGAGGAAGAAATTCGTTTTTTCAAGCATCAAAAGCCCGCTATTGTTTCAAAGCTCATCTATTATAACGCTATCTATAAAATCGAAACAAAGAAACCTTATGGCGGTAAGGCAGTGAAGAAATACTATAATGATGAATTGGAAAAACTCAAAAGATATTTTGACAATAACCTCGAATTTTATAAATATTACAGAACCAATAATACTTTTATAGATGATAAGCTATTTGTACGGGGAAAGTATGACATTAAACTAAGTCTGGACACCTATTATTTTGAAGCGGACCATAATTTTTCCACTTCCCACGATTATAAGGCTGCAAAAATCATCGCCAATGACCTGATACAAGTATATCTTGAAGACCAGCTTCACAGCCCGATACATAAAAGCAAATCAATAGAATTACCTAACTTAAATTGGCGAGGCAGTAAAACTGCATTGACAGAATTGATATATGCCCTTCACGCTCAGGGTGTATTTGACAATACGGATATTAAAGTAATCGCCAAAACATTTGAAAGCATCTTTAATGTTGATTTAGGCGACTTTTACCATACATTTATGGAGCTGAAAGCCCGAAAAATAAACCGGACGAAGTTTCTTGACAGCCTGCGTGATGCGCTGATAAAACGGATGGATGAGCTGGAAGAAGATGAATATTAGAAATTGATAAAAAAGGAACGGGGACTTGCAGATCCCCGTTTTCTTTTCATAGTACGCCTCGTGGCAAATGGATACCTTTAGTTCTGATAATGCTTTCTGACACCTTTGGAGCTTGCTGCTTTTTTTCAGTTTGTTCCGCAGGTTCTTCTACTTGTTTAACAGGTTCTATGGAAAGCTGTATTTTCCTTTCTACGGCAGCCAGTTCAGTTTTAAGTTCGCTTAAACGGGTTTCTTTAGACCACGTACCGTTAACCACTTCCTGAAGCACAGGCAAATCTTTTTGGAACTCGGCAATATTCTCCTGTTCCTTTTTAATATAGACAGGCAGCTTTTCCAAAGCCCTTAAAAAATTCAGTGATGCCGTTTCGGGGTCTTTTGCCATAACACCGTTATTGAACGTGTATTTGATATTGCCCTCGCCCTGTACAAAAAATCGGTTCACACGAATATCCACGCCCTCTTTTTGGGAAACTTCGGTTTTTACCAATAGCTGAAAACCATACAGGCTACCGATTTCTTCATAATCGCCTCCTGTACGTGCTTTGTCCGCAAGCTGGTTAAGTTTTGCACCCGTCTGTTTTACATCGGCATTCGGCGATAAACCGTCCAGCACAAGAGCATTTACAACCGTACCGTCCTGCCGTTTTTGTAACCGTTGCTCTAAGTTTCCCCAATCAAGGCTCATACGGTCAAAGCGTGATTGGGCTTTGTCAAGTTCGGCTGTATAGTCTTCCAATTTATATTTGGCACTGTATTTAGAACGACTGTAAGCCTGCTTTTCGCTTTCCAGTCCGGCAATCTGCTTTTCTATTTTGGCTTTATCCAGCAAGTCGGTATTTCCTGAGAGAATTGCTACATATTCCGAGAAGTTCATACCCGATTTTTCGTCCATACTACCCTCGTCAAGGGTACGCTTACCGAGATTATTATTCTTTAGCTGGTCGATAAAAAGCTGTTTGTTGAATAGCAGGTTGAACTTATAGCTGTCCAGTGATTTTTCTACGGCATAGATAATTACTTGTACTTTGTTGTCCGCAAAATGCTTTGCAATTTCATTGCCTTTTCGGATAGCCCGCCCGTCCCTTTGGGCAAGGTCGCTCGGTCGCCACGGTGTATCCAAATGGTGTACGGCAACGGCTCTTTTCTGTGCGTTTACGCCAGTGCCGAGCATACTTGTTGAACCGAACAGCACACGGATTTTGCCCTCGTTCATTCCTTTGATAAGTTCCTTACGCTGCTTATCATTCTTAGCTTCCTGTATAAACCGGACTTCGTGTGGAGGTATGTTGTGGTCTTCCACGAGCTTGCGTTTAATTTCAGAATATACATTCCATTCACCCGGTTTATAAGTACCTAAATCCGAGAAAATGAACTGCGTTCCTTTTTGCGCATTGTATTGGTGGTAATACTTCGCAATGTTAGCGGCACAATGAGAAGCCTTGTTGTCGGGGTGGTCTTCATAAATATCGCTTACCATTCGCATATCCAACGACATTTTACGGGCGTAGTCCGTAGCAATCAGCATTTTTGCTTTTTCTTCCCGTTGAGAAAGCGGCTCTCTTCCTAATAAAGTGGCATTGCCCGTTTTGGCAAACTGCATCAGGCTTTGGATAAATGCTTCCTGGTCGGGAGTTGGCGGTATGTTGTATAACACCTCATTCTTTTCGGGGCGGTCAATTCCAATATCTTTCGCTGTACGGTAATCCGTGATTTCGGAATAGAATTGAGCCAGTTCCGGTACTTTGATAAAATAGCGGAAACGTTCTTTCGCCACGATATTATTAGCCACCGAAAATTCATAATCGGTGGTCTTACGGGCGTAAATAGCCGCCCACGCATCAAAAGAATGAATGCCTTGCTTTGCCAATGCTCTTGGGCGTAGGTATTTAAACAGCAGATACAACTCTGTCAGTGAATTGCTGATGGTTGTACCCGAAAGAAAAGTAGCACCCATATCCGCATCAATACGGTCTTGGATAGTGCGAATGGCAAAGAGCAGGTTCAAAGCCTTTAGGCTTCCGTCCATATTTCCCAATCCGGCAACCCTTGAATGGCGTGTATTAAAAATGAGGTTTTTAAACTGGTGGCTTTCATCCACAAACAAATGGTCTATGCCCATCATTTTGAAGTCCACCACATCATCTTTACGGTTCTCAATATCGTGTTGCAGGGTTTTCAGCTTTACTTCGAGATTTTCTTTTTGCTTTATCGCTCCGGCAAGCATCCCTCTGGTAACTTCATTTCCTTGCGATTGCAGCACATCGAGGTTACGCTCCACACTGTCCAGTTCTATTTCGAGAATTTCCTTTTGCATTTCGGGCGATTGCGGTATCATAGAAAATTGGTCGTGTGTGAGTATCACGCAATCCCAATCGTTGTTTTTAATATCACCAAAAATCCGCAAGCGTTTTTTAGGCGTAAAATCGTCAATGCCCGGATAGAGTATTTTAGCGTGCGGATAGGCGGTTCTATATGCTTCGGCAATTTCGGGTACGTTCGCTTTCAGCCCGATAATCATTGGTTTGTGAGCCAGCCCCAACCGCTTCATTTCCTGTGCTGCCGTACACATTACCAGCGTTTTTCCTGCACCTACTTCGTGGTCGCAGATAGCACCGTTGTTGAGCTTAATCATCCAAACGGTGTCCTTTTGGCTATCATACAGGTCTTGGATTTTTAACCCCTTGCGGTCTAATCCCGGAAACTCCTGATGTGTTCCGTTATAATTCGGTCGGACGAAACAGTTAAAGGTATCATTGTATTGGTCGGTCAGCCTGTTTTTAAACTCATTGTTTTGGGCGTGGAGCCACTCTGTAAAGGCAGTTCGGATTTCGTCAATCTTGGTGTTTGCCATTTGAATGGCTTCCATATCCCTAACCTTTACTTCCTTATCATCTATTGTGATTTTCTTGGTAATATCAGGCGTAGTATTGACAAGGGCGTGCCTCAGCAGGTTAATCCCGTCAAACGTTCTGCTCTCTGCCTTAACAGCATATTTGTCCCATATATGCACATTCTTCTGTCCACAGGTTACAGAAAAGTCATCGGAGCTTTCGGAATAATGTACACGCACATCCGTATCGAAAAGATGCGAAGCAAAACGGGCATAAACGCCAGTCGGTATCCAGCGTTCGCCGAGGTTAAAGTCCAGCTCTTCAAATTCAATTCGTCTTGGGCGGGCTTCTTCCAAAGCAGTAAGGCTTTCTTTGGCTTGGGCATCATCGGGATTGTTTTCGAGGTAGTTTCTTACATCCGCCGCTTTTTCTACCACGTTACCTGCAATCCAGCGTTCGGCGATTTCATATTCCTGTTGCAAAGGGTTATAGAAAATCCTGCCGTGTAAGGCTTCTTTCAGCACATCGGCAGTCATATTGCTCACTTCGGACATATAGTCCAAATCCACACTTCCGTATTTGTTCAGCGATGCCGCCAACGCTTCATCGGGATTGTCGGTAGCTAATGTTGTGATGGAAAAGCTGACCGGACGGCTGAATATATCCGCTTTGTGTACCACGCCGCCCACCACACGCTCCAGATAAGGCATTTCCTTTCCGGCACTGTCCGTTTTAATGAGCTTGATATTATCGGCGCTATTCAGATTGCCATACCTTTTGATAAAGGCATCGTACAATCGGTTAAGGTTTTCCCTTTCTTCTTTGTGTTCAGTTTGGTGCTGTGCTTCTTTGGTATAAAGCTGTTGGTAAACATCACGTACCTGTATATACGCTTCGGCTCTTGCTTTTTGCGTAGGAGGTAATTGCAACGGGTGGAAGACAGCCGTACCGTCTGCGGTATCTACACTTTGCAGATAACCCACCCAGCCATTATCTACCACAAGGCAATCGTTTCGGTGGAACGATTGCAGTTCGTTACTAAACGGCGCAGGTTCGGGAATGGCGGCAAGAACGGCTACGGGAATGGCTGGCTTATCAGCTTGGCCATTCCCGTTTTGTTGCGAAAACAAATCGCCGATTACTTCCTGTTCTTTGCCATTAAATGTTTTATTGCCATTTGAAACAGGAAGCGTGTAAGGTTGCTGCATTGCAGAACTGAACAGGTCGGGCTGGCGACTGATAGGCATTCGTTTTCTCTGGCTGGTCTGTCTTTTGGCTGATGTTGCTTTTTTTGGCGGAGCAAGGACAGCCACAGTTTCACCTGTATTTTCAAATAGGTCGAAAATGCTTAGCTGTTTTAATTCCTGCGGACTTTCCTGTCTTATCACAGGTGTCGTAAAAAGCTGTTGCTGGGGCTGAATGATTTCACGCTCAACAATGGGAGGCGGAATTACCGGCGTTGGAATTTGTATAAAAGGTTCATCGTGTTGTTCGCCTTTGTATAAAGACAAATTCAGGTGGTTACCAAAATCTTCGGAAAGCATCTCTTTGAGGGCATTTGCAATGCCCTCAACGCCGTCTTTGTGTGTATAGATTAATGCAGGTTGCCCGTAAGGGTCAGTATCTACTTTCCAATGCGTATGTATAATTCTTGTACCGTCCTCAAATAAAGCATTGCTGGGTGTACCATATCCTGTTTTGTTGCTTTGGCAAAACAATTCTTCCGCTTCGGTCAAATTTGGTTTTGCTGTATTCTTTTGCAGGATTATCAGGTCAGAGCCAACCTCTGTACCTGCATAATCTGTAAACAGATTGTTGGGTAAGCGGATAGCTGAAACCAAATTGTTGTTTTCCATTAATGCCCTGCGTATCGGCTCATTATTCGGGCTGTTCAAAATCCCCTGTGAGGTAATGAAAGCCTGCAAACCACCTTCTCGGAGCATATCATTTCCTTTCAAAAAGAAATAGTTATGAATGCTTCGGGCAGCTTGCTCCTTTGCGGGGTTTCTACTTCGGGAGTATGAAAGGTCAAATACAGAGGTATCACCGAACGGGATATTGCTGGCAACAACATCGTAACTGCTTTGTTCCTTTTCGGGGATTTCCTCAAAACCGCTTATGCGGATATTATTTGCGGGATAAAGCTGCTTTAGGATTTTGCCCGTTAGCAAATCTTTTTCGTAAGCAGTAACATTGGCTTTTTGATTTTCCGAAAAGGATTGTATAAATGAGCCGATACCTGCGGAGGGTTCGAGGAATTTATCAATCTTCAAACCGCTATCACGCAATACGGAAGAAACGGCATCTATAACCTCCGGCGGTGTGTAGAATGCTGTGAGTACGGAGCTTCGCATACTGTCCACAAATCGTTTGTATTGCTTTTCGTCTGTGGCATTTTCTTTTAAAACCTGATGCAGCTCCTGCGTAATAGAGAAAAGGTCGTGTTCGGTCTTTCTCCAATTGTTGATGTCCATCTCATATTCAACGGGGTTCAGAACGAATTTAAGACCGCCAAATCCGCTGTATTGCATCATTAGCAGTCTTTCGCCTACGGTGGCTTGTCGGTTCTCCTTTTCCAGTTTAAAAGCAATTCGCAGGGCATCAATATTCTGTTGGAGATGTTGCTTTTTACTGAAGCCCATTTTCGGTTATCCATATTGCGATGGTTCCCGTTATTTCGGTGTAGAGTACATCAAACTCATAACCGTAGGCGAAATCATCGGTCAGTTTATATTTGGCAAAAACAGGCTCGCAAACACGGAACATTTTCAGGGCAAATGGTCGAAGTTCCTCGTCTGCCATTAGGGTATCGAACTCATTGCAGACCACCTGAAAAATGGTATCGAACCTTGAAAAATGTAAGCCCTCAAAGAGAATGTAATTGGCTATTTCGTTGCACTGCTCAATAGCGTTTCCCGAACTGAAAGCACCCTCGTAAGCATTGGCAGCCCACGAAGAACGCTGGTCGATAAATTTGTGGTCGCTGGCTTTTTCAGGAAAGCCTGAATTAAGATGTTCTTGTAGTCGTAATCTGTAATACGACAAGTCTTTTTGCTGTGTACTCATACTATAATTTTGTTTAGAATTTTGCTTGAAGCCTAAAATTATAGCGGTAGATAAGTGCCTTTGAAGAAGTGGCAGGGTTTGGCTTTGTGTGGCAGGATTTGTCGCAATGAGCAATAAAAAACCTCTGAAAATTCAGAGGTTCATTTTATGGATTGTTTAGAATTTGGAGCATCCTGCCGACCTCAATATCCATTCTCGAAAAGGCAAACCATTTTTTGCCCAGGTCTTTGAGAGATGCCCCGATGTGGTATAGTTCTGCATTATCAATAATCAAAAAGCGGTCGTGAGCATCGGAGAAAACCTCAATTTCAATCGGAGCATACTGGCTGTTGTACCGTTGTACATCCAGCCGTAGCTGATTGCTGATAGTTTTGGTATAGATTGTAGCGGTTACATTTTCCTTGCGCTTGCCCAGCAAAGTCAGCACTGTATCGTCCACGTAGTTATCCAGCAGGATAATGGAGCTTTTGGCACTTCGTACAATATCCGACACAAAGGCGTAAGCATCGAAAACCTGACCGTTGTAGAAGATGCCATTTTCGCTGTGGAGCTTGTCGCTTTCCAATGCCTTAAAGATTTCCTCAAATTTTTGGTCGGCTTGTAGTTGTTTCAGTTCTATATTATTCAAACGATGAAACAGCGAAGCATTGCTGATAAGCATTTTCCGCATTTCTACAAAGGCATTCATAATCTCAATGCTGACCTTTACCGCTATATCACTTCGCAACAATGCGGACATCATTGCCACTCCTTGCTCACAAAATGCAAAGGGTAGCGTACGCCTCCCGCCCCGTCCAACGTTTGAAGTGCCAAATTGGTACTTCAAAGATTTTACTTCCTGTTCGCTAAGCTGAAAGCAAAAAGTTTCGGGAAAGCGGTTTTGGTTTCTCTTTACAACCCTGTTTAGGGCTTTTGTTTCTACCTGATAGAGCATTGCTAAATCAGCATCAAGAATAACTTGCTTATCCCTAATGGTATGGATAAGCGGTGCTATTTCCTTTTGGGATATGGTAATATCGGTCATTATCTTTTTGGCTTTTTATTATCAAACTCAAAAGAGGTTTTGCAATCGGCATCCAATACGATATAAGCATCGAATTTCTTTCCTGCCTTGCTTTTCATTCCTTTGATAAGATTGGTTTTCCCTTTATTCACAAGGTTTTCAATATCGGAAATACTGATTTGCACTTCGCACACATTGCGAAACTGTATCCAGCCGCAAACTTCATCGGAGCATTTAACAATCTTATCACGGATAATAAGCTGTTGGCTTTTACATTTCGGACAAACCAATTTAGGGAGGCTGTTTTGAGCAATGGAGGTTTGCAGCAATTCATCGGTAATGGACTTTGCAAAGGTTTCCGTTTCCTTTTGAAAACTTCCGGCATTCGCTTCGTTGTTCTCAATTTTCTGCAAAGCGAGTTCCCATTCTGCGGTCATAGCCACGTCCGCAATTTTTCGGTCTTTAACCAATTCGTAAACCTGCAATCCTTTTTCGGTTGGTATTAAAGATTTTTTTTCTCGTTGGATATAGTTACGGGTAAACAGTGTTTCGATAATGGCGGCTCTTGTAGCCGGAGTACCGATACCGATGTTTTGCAGGGCTTTCCGTTCTTCTTCGTTTTCGATTTCCTTACCTGCGGTTTCCATAGCCGACAAAAGCCCAGCTTCGGTATAAAGCACAGGAGGTTTGGTTTTCTTTTCGAGAATGGCAGCTTCTTTTATTTTAAGTTCATCGCCTTTTTTCAATTCGGGCAAATCCTGTATAGGTTCTGCATCATCTTCCGAAAAATTACCCTTAATCATACGCCAGCCTGCTTCCAAAATTTTACAGCCTTTTACGGTGAAATCATAGTGCATTGCCTGTAAGGAAACATCGGTTATTTCTTTGATGCAGGCTTGCGAAATGGCTTCGAGCAGGCGAAAGGCAATCATATCATACACCGCATTTTCGTCTGCACTCAAAACGGACGGGACTTTATCTGTAATCAACAATCCGTGGTGGTCGGTAACACGCAAATCATTTACAATACGCTTATTGAAACGCCCCCATTTAATTTTGGATAAAGCAGCTTTGCAGGTTTCCCTGTTCTGCAATGCCCTCACGAGGTTGGGAATTTCAGCCCACATATCTTCGGGGATGTATTTGCTCCCGGTACGTGGATAGGTAATGAATTTCTTTTCGTACAGGCTTTGAGCAATATTCAAAGTTTTTTCAGCAGAGAGGTTCAGCTTTTTGTTGGCTTCCTTTTGCAAGCCTGTGAGGTCAAAAAGCAAAGGCGGCTGCTCCGTTATATTCTTATTTTCTACGGAAGTAACTGTTACAGTATTACCATTCCTTTCAATAGATTTTAATGTATCATCTGCCAGCTTTTTATCCTGCCATTTGGTAGCAGAAATACTTTTAAAATCAATTTGCTCTTTGGAGTGGGATAATTGTATCTGCCAATATTTCTGTACGGCGAAATTCTTGTTATCTATATACCGTTTGCAAATCAAAGCCAGTGTAGGCGTTTGCACTCTTCCGAGCGAATAAATACCGTTGCCTGCGGCAATGCTCAATGCCTGTGTAGCATTGATGCCTACGAGCCAATCGGCACGGCTTCTGCCTTGTGCCGCCTGATATAATCCGTCAAATTCCTTTCCGTCTTTTAGGTTGTCAAAGCCCTGTTTAATGGCTTTTTCGGTCAGCGAGCTTATCCAAAGCCGTTTAAAGGGCTTACAGCATTTCAGATACTCATAAATGTACCGAAAGATGAGTTCGCCCTCACGACCTGCATCGGTTGCCACGATGAGGCTTTCACTTTGGTTAAACAGTTTTTCAATCACTTTTAGCTGTTTCAATGCACCAGCATCGGCTTGATAGCCTTTGTCTTTTTTGACTTTGCGAACGGTCAGCATAAAAGGGTTTGGAAGTATCGGCAAGGATGCTTTGTCAAACCCCGAAATGCCGTAATCTTCGGGCATTCCCAATCCTATCAGATGTCCGAATGCCCACGTAACAAAATAGCCGTTACCCGTAAGGTAGCCGTCCTTTTTATCGGATGCTCCCACAAGTCCGGCTATTTCCCTTGCTACGCTTGGTTTTTCTGCAATAATTGTTTTCATTATTCACTATCTTTTTACGCCTTTGGATTTTGCAGGTGCTTTGGGTTTGTTCTGTTGTTCCTGCTGTTTTTCATTTTTGGGTGTTTGCTGCCCCGATTTCAAAGGCTCTTTGATATTCTTGGTTGCTTCGTTGGTTTTTCCCTCGGAATTAACCGCAGTCTGCGTTTTGTGGGCTTCGGTTGGTTTCGCTTGGGCTTTGAGCTTGTCGGGATTTTGGAACGAGAAATCTGTTTTGCCAGTTTCTTTGTTGAGCGTGATGTAGCCCTGATATTTTTGTCCTTTTTTATCTATCAGACCATCTATATAAACAGTTTGTCCAGCTTTGAACTTATTGTATTGTTCATCATCAAGTTCCTTACCTCTAAAAGTTCTCGGAGCTTCCTGCGGTTGGCTTTGCTGATTGTTCTGCCGGTTTTCTTGTGTTTGCTGATTATTGTTACTTCTATCAAACAGAAACTCAACATATCTTTTATCCGCATTAAACTGTACATTGGCACTAAACTCATCGCCCTTTTTAGAAATCATTCCTTCCAAATAAAGCGATTTGCCTTCCATCAAGGTTTGTTTTTGCTCATCGTTCAATTTTACACCCTTAATCTCATCGGGAATTTTGACAAATTCGGTCTTCAGGGCAATCAGCTCATTGGTTAGCCTGTCCACGCTGATAATTGACGGCATCAATTCGCCTGTCTTGGAATTGGTCAAGTCAACCACACGACCCATATTCCCCGTTTCGAGCAGGTTTTTCTTATCCTCATCGGTAAACTTGTGTCCGAAAAACTCAAAGTTCAGGTTAGGCTCTTTCCTGATACCGTGTATCGCTGCCACTACGGTTCCGTCCGGTGCAGTCTGTAAAGACAAACGGGCATCTGTGCGAACAATAGCCCCGCCGAGGTTTACGCTTACAGGTACAAGGTCATTGGTCTTGTAACCTCTTAGCAACGGGTCTAAAAGGTTCATTTTTTCAAGGCGTTCTTTGCCTATTCCGAGATTGTTCATTGTTTCCCAATCAATCTGTTCCGGCTTGTAGCGGTATTCGCTGGTATCCGGTGTTGTCTGTGTTGTTGCCATATCATTTTTATTTTCTTGTTTTTGTTCATTTTCGGGTTCGGCTTTTACCTCGTTCTTTTTCATTTCCTTTTCGCCTTCGGGTGTAGGATTATCTACCTGCTTTTGCATTTCCTTAGCCTTATCTACGGCTTCATCAGCCGATACTTTGAAGAATGAAAAATTGGTCGGATTTTTTAACTGCCTCCAAAAGTTAGAGAAGAAGTTGGAGAACAAATCGCCGTGCTTATCCACACGCATAAACTGGCTTTGGTTTTCCTTTGTGGGGTCAGTAGTCTTCAATTTGCCGTTTTCGTCTATGCCGGTAACCGCCTGTATTTTATTCTTTTGCTTATCCAATACCAGTAATATATCCGATAACTGTTCGGGAGTTTGCTGTTTGTTTTCTGTTTCTTCGCTCATAATCTGAATATTTTAAAGTTCAAATGCCGAATGTATATGAAGCGTTTGCTCACTTGCCTGATATGGCAGTCAAAGGCAGTGTTTGTCATCCATTGGCGTTCAGTTTGGGTAAAGGCGGATTAAAACTTTCCCTGATGAACTGATGCACGTCAGACAGTTTGTAATACAGTTTGCCACTTATGGTGTAATAGGGCAACTTGCCGATGGAGCGATACCGTTGCAGGGAACGGTTGCTGATTTTCAGCATTTGCAGTAAATCCTGATTGTCGAGCAATTCCTCTCCGTCAATGCTGTTGCGTTTCTTTTGTAAGCTGTCTATATTGTCGCCCAGCATATCGAGGCGTTCCATTAGGCGTTCCATCCACGCCAAAAATTCCATTCTGTCAATGTTCATAACCGCACGTTTTAAGATTTACCTGATTTCAGCTTTCTACCTTTCTTGATATAGCTTTTGCCTTTTGCCATAAGCTCCTGTACAAATTCATCATTGCTTTGTATAGCATTGGCATTGAGCATATCCTTGATTGCTCCAATCGTATAGAAGTATTGCCCGTAAAGTTTTGAATAAGCTATTTCGCCTTTGGTACGCATACGCCACAAAGTCTTTTCGCTGATGTGCAGGTATTGGCATACCTCGTGGTTGTTCAGCCACAAGTCATCGTAGCTTGTATCATTTAACCTTTTGAGATAATCGGCAATCGCATTGATACGGCTGTTGAGCTGTTGCCACGCTTCTTCTTCGATAGTGATTATTTTCATTGCATTGCTATTAATGTTCACAATGCAAAATTGCTAAGGGTGGCAAAGTTTGTCTGCCAATGTCTGCCAATTGGTTTGACGGTTTTTTGAAAATTTTTGCAATCGGGAAAAACCCTTGTTTAATAAGGGTTTCGAGGGCTTTTGAATTATTAACTACGTTATTTTGCCTTCATTTGCCAATTGGCAGATATGGGTAAAAAAAAGCAGTACACATAAATGTACTGCTTTGAACCAATGCCTTTTAATAGTCAAAGGTCTTTATCCATATATTCTTCCAATGAAACTTTAAGCTGGTCTAAAAATGCCGTTCGGGAACCTGCACGGGTTTTCATTCTGTGGAAAGCGTGATGTATATCATTTACAGGAGTTCGGAACAGGATTTGAAAAATCAAAGCCAGTTTTCTGATACCGATACTTCCGTGTGAGATAGAACTGGAAGCATACAGGGCATATATCAGTTCGATAAGTGCGTTTTGCGAATTAGTCCACGAAATATCCTTATTCACATCGTCATTTAGTAAAACGAAGTCAGGATTTTCTTCGGGATTGATTTTGTTTAGCAAATAAGTATAGAGTAGTTCATTGGCAATAATATGGGCTATTTTGTTATCGTAATAAGTGGAAAAGCTAAGGTCTATTTCAAAAACTCCGCTATTTAAACCATCGTGGTAATTAATTTTTCCGAGCATAAAATAGCTGTGGTCACGGTCTGTTCTTCCTGCACGGTAGTACCTGTAAAAATAGGTATTGCAAATACTCTCCTTATATTCTGATTTGAGAGATTTTAATTCATTCTCGTAATAACTCTGATGTATTTTCCCTGTGCTGACCGGACAGGTCGTTTCAAATCGAAATACTTTATTGTAGTAGATGAGCTTTCCTAAGATTTGGGGTTTGATGTTCTTAAAAAAGTTAATTTCCTGCTGTTCGTTCTTAAACCCACTTTGCACAATCTTGGCTTTTACTTTAAGAAGCATTTCATTCAGGAATAAGGTCATTTGATACGCCTTTTCCGCCGTTGGCATCAAATCGGAAGCGAGTTTATCTTCTTGATACCTTATTTGCGATAATATTTTACTCAACAGGATTTCCATAGCTTAGTCTTTTAAAAGTTATCACTATCTGTTTCGGAATTACATCTATTGATGATGAACCAAAATTTGGAAAATATACTGGAATAAATATCACAGGTTCCCCACAGTGGGGGAATTTTTTTTCATAATTTTTGTATGAGAGGAAAGAAAAAAAGGGTAAAGCACCTATGTACTTTACCCTTTATTTTTTTATATTTGCAGTATTGATTTACAAGGTAATCAGATGAAAGCGAGTGCAGTAAGCACCATTACTAAATCGTTACCGATTGGATTTCCCACTCTTGTAAACTACTCTTTATTAGCCACTTTGGGCTATATTAATCTTTTTCATATAAAATACCTATCTTTGCAACCGGATTTACGGAAAAGAATGAAAAGGCCTTCGGAAGAAAGCCTTTTTTCGTACCGAAATAATTGAGATTATGGATTTCAGAAGTAGAATTGAAGAATTATTAAACGGCTTTCTTGCAGAAAGAACAGATTTGTTCCTGATTGATCTGAAAATTTCGGCAGGTGATGATGTGACGGTGATTTTGGATGGTGACCAAGGCGTTTCACTTCAAGATTGTTTGGATGCAAGTCGCGCTATTGAATTCAATATGGATCGGGAAGAGCGCGATTTTTCCTTGCAGGTGATGAGTGCCGGATTGAGCGAGCCGCTGAATTCTGAGCGGCAGTTTAAAAAGAATATAGGTCGCGAGTTGGATGTCCTTCTGAAAGACGACACCAAAATAGAAGGCGAATTGCTGAAAGTGGAGGAAGACAAAATCACTTTGGTTCTGCGTTACCGAAAACCAAAAGAGATTGGAAAAGGAAAAGTGGATGTGGTGGAAGAAAAAGAAATTCCCTACACCGAAATAAAAAAAGCACTTGTTGCGATAAAATTTTAACATAACTTAGGATTGATCGTGATTTACTCATTGATCAATTATCAATTATCATTTATAATATTATGAACGGTTTAGCACTGATAGAAGCATTTGGCGATTTCAAGGAAGAAAAAAGCATCAGCAAAACGGAATTGATGGCAATCATCGAGGATTCACTGAAAACCCTTTTGAGAAAGAGGTTTGATTCCGATGACCATTTTGATGTAATTGTGAATCCTGACAAAGGAGATTTCCAAATCTTTTTAAATAAAACCATCGTGGAAGACGAGATGTCTGAAGACGACGATTTGGAAATTGAAATTTCCGAAGCCAAGAAAATCGATCCCACTTTCGAAGTGGGTGAAGACTACACTGTGGAAATTCCAATTGAGCAACTTGGAAGAAGAAGTATTTTGACCTTAAAGCAAATTTTGGCCACCAAATTGCAGGAGCACAACAATGCGGTTTTATACGAACAGTTCCACGACAGAATCGGCGAAATCGTGGTGGGCGAAGTTCACCATATCCGTCATAAACATGTGATCTTGCTTGATGATGAAGACAATGAGTTCATCTTGCCAAAAGAAAACCAAATCCCATCAGACTTTTTCAAAAAAGGAGAAAACATCCGGGCAATCGTGGAAAGTGTTGATTTCAAAGGTGCAAAGCCGCAAATCATCGTTTCCAGAACCGCTCCCAAATTCCTGGAAAAATTATTGGAATTAGAGATTCCAGAAATCCAGGACGGAACCATCATTCTGAAAAAAGTAGTGAGAATTCCGGGTGAAAAAGCAAAAATTGCAGTAGATGCTTATGACGACAGGATCGATCCGGTTGGAGCTTGTGTAGGTGTGAAAGGTTCCAGAATTCATGGCGTGGTTCGTGAATTGAAAAATGAAAACATCGATGTGATCCAGTGGTCTAAAAACCCTGAAATCATGGTAAAAAGAGCACTTGGAAATGTGACGGTGAACAAAATTGAAATCAATCCGGAAACGAATTATGCCTTGGTTTACACGCCAGTGGAAGAGATTTCCAGAGTCATCGGTAAACAGGGACAAAATATCCGGCTGGCTTCTTGGCTGAGTGGTTACGAGATCGACGTTTACAGAGAAACCAGCGAAGACGATGATGTGGAATTGAAGGAGTTTGCCGGAACAGGAGAAGGCGACATCGAGCAATGGATCATTGACGAGTTCCAAAAGGTAGGACTGAACACTGCGAAAAGCGTTTTAGATAAAGATACAGACGACCTCTTGAACATGACCGATTTGGAAGAAGAAACCATCGAGGAAGTGAAACAGATTTTGAGGGAAGAATTCGAGGATTAATCCTTAAGAAATTATATTTCGATCGTTTGTCTGGAATTAAATTGTCTTTAAATCTGCAAAAAAACAGCATTAAAGTTAAAATAGGTTAACTTTGCCAAAATTTTTAAATAAAAGTATAGATTATACATGCCCAAAATTAGAGTAAATAAAGCGTTAAAGGAATTCAATATTTCATTGGACCGTCTCAAGGATTTTCTGAAAGAAAAGAAAATCGAATTTGACGGAAGCTTGAACGCGCAATTGGATGAATCGGCATATGATGCGTTGAGCGGGGAGTTTGCGAAAGACAGCGAACAAAAGAAAGCTTCGCACGAGGTGGTGATAACGAAGGTTCCGGAAGAGAAACTGGAAATTGAACCTTCTAAACCGGAAGTGATCCGCGCCAAAGCATCCCTGAAACCTGAAACAAAAATTTTGGGTAAAATCGATTTGGATCCTAAAAAACCTGAACCTCAGAAAGAGGAAGAACCGGAACCCAAAGTGGAACCGGTAATTGAGGCGGTCACGGAGAAGCAGGAATTCAAGATTTTGGATAAAATTGACCTTTCAAAAATAGAGGGACACAAACCAAAACCAACTAAAGAGGCGGTGGTTGAAAAGCAGGAGAAACCAGAAGAAACTCCAGCTATAAAAGTGGAAACTCCGAAAGCCGAGGAAACCCCTAAAACACAGGCAAAACAAGAACCGGAAATTCAGCAGCCTGAAAAAATAGAGACGGTTTACCAAAAATTAGACGGGCCGAAAATTTTGAAACAAACCGTTGACTTGTCACAGTTCAACAAACCAAAAAGCAGTTCCGTTGCGAAGAAAAAAAGAAAACGCATCGAAAAGCCTGGAACACCCGGAACCGGAAATCAGCAAAGCCAGGGTGGTGCGCAAGGAAACAGACCACCACAAGGACAGGGCGGAAACCGTGGAGGAGGAGCTCCACACGGCGGCGGACAAAATAGAAAAGGCGGAAGCAGAAGAAATGCTCCGACCATGCCGGTAGAACTGACCGACGAGCAGGTTAAAAACCAAATTAAAGAAACCCTGGAAAAACTTACCCAAAAAGGAGGTAAAAACAAAGGGGCAAAATACAGAAAAGAGAAGAGAGTTTTCAGAAGGGAACAGGATGAACTTCAGCAGGAACTGGATGCAGCAGACAGAACTTTGAAGGTGACGGAATTCATCACCGTTGGAGAATTGGCAAGCTTAATGAACGTGAGTCCAACCGAAGTGATTTCCGCATGTTTCTCACTTGGAGTGATGGTGACCATGAACCAGCGTTTGGAAGCAGACACCTTGCTCTTGGTAGCAGATGAATTCGGGTACAAAATCGAATTCTCCGATGCGGATCTGGAAGAGTCGGTTGCTGAAGAAGAACCTGATTTGGAAGAGGATTTGGTGCCTAGAGCTCCAATTGTAACCGTAATGGGACACGTGGACCACGGGAAAACTTCCCTACTGGACTATATTCGAAAAACAAACGTGATCGCTGGTGAATCCGGTGGAATCACTCAGCACATCGGTGCATATAACGTGAAACTGGAAAACGGTCAGCGAATCACTTTTCTAGATACTCCGGGTCACGAAGCGTTTACCGCGATGAGGGCGAGAGGAGCACAAATCACCGATATCGTAATCATCGTGATTGCTGCCGATGACGATGTGATGCCGCAAACCAAAGAAGCGATTTCCCACGCGCAAGCTGCGGGAGTTCCGATGATTATCGCTTTAAACAAGGTGGATAAACCCAACTCCAATCCGGATAAAATCCGAGAACAACTTTCTGCCATGAATATTTTGGTGGAAGAATGGGGCGGAAATGTACAATCGCAAGAAGTTTCGGCGAAGTTTGGTAACAATATGGATCAGCTTCTGGAGAAAGTTCTTCTTCAGGCGGAAATGCTGGAACTGAAGGCAAACCCTAATAAACTTGCAAACGGAGTGGTAATTGAAGCATCCCTGGATAAAGGACGGGGTTATGTAACCACGATGTTGGTTCAATCCGGAACTTTGAAAGTAGGAGATTATGTCTTGGCCGGAAAAAATCACGGTAAAGTTAAAGCGATGCTGGATGAAAGAGGAAAACCTATGCAGGAAGCCGGACCTTCGATCCCAGTAACCATTTTGGGATTGGATGGAGCGCCTACAGCAGGGGATAAATTCAGGGTTTTTGAAGATGAAAGGGAAGCGAAAACCATTGCGACTAAGAGAGAGCAATTGCAACGTGAGCAATCTATCAGGACGAAAAAACACCTTACTCTTGATGAACTTGGGCGACGAATCGCGCTGGGCGACTTCAAGGAACTCAATATTATCCTTAAAGGTGATGTGGATGGTTCAGTGGAAGCGCTTTCTGATCAGTTGCAAGGTTTGTCCACCGAGGAAATCAGCGTAAATATCATTCACCAGGGAGTTGGTCAGATTACCGAATCGGATGTACTATTGGCAGCGGCTTCGGATGCGATCATGATTGGTTTTAATGTGAGAGCCGGTGCAAATGCAAAAGATTTGGCGGACAAGGAAGAAATCGAGATCAGAACTTATTCCGTAATCTACGCCGCTATCGATGATGTGAAAGAAGCTATGGAAGGCATGTTGTCGCCAGAAATTAAAGAACAGGTGATCGGAAACGTGGAAATCCGTGAGGTTTTCAAAATTTCTAAAGTAGGATCAATCGCAGGATGTATGGTGCTAAGCGGTAAGGTCACCAGAAACTCTAAAATCAGATTGTTGAGAGACGGCATCGTGAAATTCGACGGGGAGCTGGAAAGCTTGAAGCGATTCAAGGACGATGTGAAAGAAGTAACGAAAGGCTACGAATGTGGATTGAACATCAAGGGATATAACGATATTGAAATCGGCGATATACTGGAAGTTTATGAAGAAGTAGCGGTGAAGAAGAAATTGAAATAACTCATTTCTTCGATATCAAGTAATTCTTTAAGCCTGTCTTCGGACAGGCTTTTTTTGGTCATTAGTGTAAAATGTAAAGGTTCTAAATAGAAATATTAATGTTGCAGAACAGATAGCAAAACCGATAGAGGTCTAAGGAAAAGTAAACAAAGCGAAGCTAACGATGAGGTTTGTTTAATCTCAAGCTGGCCTGATGATTTTTTCGCCATTTTTTTTAAGCGAATAGATTTTTCCGGTAATTGTTTAGGTTAAATATTATTGACATATTTGCCGGCTAAATATTAAAATAATATTAAAATGAATGTGAGATTAAAAGTTTTGACAGCCGGAGCTCTATTCTTTATAGGTGGCCAGTTTGCACTGGCGCAGAAAGATAGCGCAACGTCTAAAGAAATTGATGAAGTAATCATTGTAGGCTACACTGCAGTGAAAAAAGAAGACTACACGGGTTCTGTTTCGAAGGTGTCCACGGAAAACATTTCAAAGAAGAATGTCTCCAATGTGGCGCAAGCCTTGACAGGTGAGGCGGCCGGTGTTCGGGTAATGACCTCTTCAGGTCAGCCTGGATCGGAACCGGATATCCGAATCAGAGGATTTGGATCGGTGAGTGGAAACAGAGAGCCTTTATATGTGTTGGATGGTTTGCCATACAACGGGAATGTGTCTGCACTGAACCCAGAGGATATCGAAAGCATGACTGTATTGAAAGATGCGGCTGCAACAGCAATTTATGGTTCCAGAGGATCAAATGGAGTGGTGATGATTCAATCCAAAAAAGGAAAGGCCGGAAAAGATTTGATCACGATTGAAACGAAAATTGGATTTAACAGTCCACTGATTCCTAGGTATGATGTAATTACTAGTCCTGAACAATATATTGGACTTTCATGGGAGGCACTATATAATCAAGGCAAATTAAGTGGATCAGCAGATCCGGTTGCATATGCGAACGCCCGATTGTTCTCATCTGCGGGGATTAGACCGCAATATAATATGTGGAATGCTACGGCAGGAGAACTGATTGATCCGGCAACCCACCAAGTGAGACCGGGAGTTACCAGAAAATATGATCCTGAAAACTGGAAGGACTATGGTTTCCAGACCTCAATGCGAAGCGAAACTAATTTGAGTATCAGTGGTGGTGAAGGAAAAACCACTTACTATACAGGTTTAGGTTATTTGAAGGACGAAGGTTACGTGATCAATTCCAACTATGAACGTTACAGTGGGCGACTTAATTTGACCCATCAGGCAAAACCTTGGCTGAAAGGAGAGTTTAATCTTGGATATGCCTATTCCAACACTAATAGAAACGGCCAATCTGCAGATAGTGGAAGCATTTTCTGGTTTGTGGATAATATTCCATCAATCTATCCACTTTTCCTTAGAAATGCGCAAGGTCAACTTGTAAATGATCCTGTTTTCGGTGGTTACCAGTATGATTATGGTACGGGTAGAGGATTTGGTGCGCTTACCAATTCTATTGCAGATGCCACATATGACTTGGACAACAGGAAAAAACATGAGATTAATGGAAACTTTTTCCTAAAGGCAGATCTCATGAAAGGGTTGAGTATAGAAACCCGATTCGGAGGACAATATTACAATAACTCGAGAAACGATTATAGCAATCCATATTATGGAAGTGCCGCATCCATGCTTGGGTCTTTATATAAAGTAAGAACGGAATTGTTCTCTTGGAATTTCTTGCAGCTGGCTAGATATATGAACCGATTTGGTGATCACGGAGTACAGGCCTTTGCTGCTCACGAAACTACTGATTGGAAGTACAACTACCTTTCTGCATCAAAATATGGGCTTATCATTCCGGATGGCTCAGAGTTTAACAACGCAATCAATCAAAGTCCGGCATATTCTTATATCTATAACTACACGCTCGAAAGTTACTTTGGTCAAGTGATGTATGATTATAACAATAAGTACTTGTTTTCTGGTAGTGTTAGACGCGATGGAAGTTCTAAGTTTTTGTTTAACAAATGGGATACCTTCTACTCCGTTGGATTGGGTTGGGTAGTGAACAGAGAAGACTTCATGAGAAACATCAGCTTTTTTAACCGTTTGAAACTGAAGGCCAATTACGGAACTGTGGGTAACCAGTCATTGGTGTCAAAATATGCAGGTGATCAAAATATGGGATATTACCCGGGTTACAATGTGTATAACCCAGGAAACTTTATGGGTCTCCCTTCAGCAGCATTTGACAGAATCGGATACCCAGATCTGACTTGGGAAAAATCAAAGATTTTTGACGTGGGTGCAGAGTTTACTTTGTTTAAGAATAGAATCATCGAGGGATCCTTTGATTATTTCCATAAAACCACAGACAATCTGATCTTTGATAAGAGGCTTGCGCCATCCACAGGTAATGCCATTACCAAAGTAAATGATGGATTGATGATTAACCAAGGTATTGAGTTTGCTTTAACGGGTCATATTATCAACAAAGAAAATTTCTATCTGGATCTCTCCATAAATGGTGAGCATTTGAGAAACAAATTGACCAGAATGCCGATTGATTACGGTACCGGACTGGAAAAAGTTCTAGATATTTCTGAGGCAGGATTTGGTAGAGCCGCCGGCCATTCACTTTATGATTATTACATGAGAGAATGGGCAGGTGTAAATCCAGACACTGGTGCTGCACAATGGACTGTTCACTATGTAGATGCGAATAGCAATGGTAAGTTTGATTCCGGGGAACAAATTACTTCGCTCCATGAGTATATGGCTCAAAATCCTAATGCGAACGTGCAGGAAGGGACCACAGAGGTCTATGCGCAGGCCACGCAAAAATTCATTGGGAAATCTGCCATTCCAGATCTTCGTGGTGCGTTCTCTTTGAATGCCGGATATAAAGCGTTCTCCATTTCCGCTCAATTCTTGTATGGTATCGGTGGATATTCTTATGATGATGCCTATGCCAACTTAATGCATAACTCGGTGGTAGGAAATAACAACTGGCATCAAGATATCACCGACAGATGGCAAAATCCTGGGGATATCACTAATGTTCCAAGATTGACCAGTAATCTAGCCGGAGACAACAACTTCAACAGTATGTCTACAAGATTCTTGACAAAATCTGATTATTTGGTACTGAACAACGTGAGAGTGGCCTATAACTTACCTGGTCAATATGCCAGATCAATTGGGTTCAATGGATTAACACTTTCTGTGTCTGGAGACAATTTGTGGCTGCAGACGAAACGAACAGGTTTCAACCCCACCACTTCCGAAACTGGTGGCCGGTCAAATGATGGAGCAAGTACAATGTACAGATATTCTCCACTTTCAACAATTACATTTGGTGTAAAAGCAACCTTTTAATTAAATTAAAGACATGACAAAGAAAATAATATTAAGTGCCATTTTAGGACTTTTAGTAACGCTCACCTCCTGTAGAGAGGAATTCTTGCAGAGTGAACCTACAGAAACACTTTCAAACCCGCCAGCACAGGCGAAGTTATATGGTTTGTATCAAATGATGGTTAATACCGGAACTGGGGGAACTACCGGACATGATGATTATGGGCAAAAAGGTTATGATCTGCTATCGGATCTCTTATCCTCTGACATGGTTTTAAGTGGTGTCACCTACGGATGGTACCGGAATGTTGCGAACCTTACCGCTCCGGTGGACTATACGCAAAATACAAATTACCAGCCTTGGAGATATTATTACAGGATTGGATATGCCGCTAATGACGTGATTTCCGGGCTAGGTGGCAATGAAGCTGTCCCAGCCAATAATACCGATAAATTTGCAATGGGTCAGGCGAAGGCAATGAGAGCCTATTCCTATTTCTATCTATTGCAATTATTCACTCCAAAATACGATCCAGACGCGAAATCCATTCCATTATACACCGATACTAGCGTCATCTCGAAACCAAGAGCTAAGCAATCTGAAGTATATGCACAGATCGTAAAAGATCTCACTGAAGCAATTCAGCTGCTTGATGGTTTCAGCAGAGCAAACAAGGGTATCATTAACAAATCGGTAGCGCAGGGACTCCTTGCATATACTTACGCCGCGATGGGAGGAAATGAAAACAATGTGAAGGCAGCAGCTTTAGCACAACAGATTATGGCGGCATATCCCGTGACAAGCAGATCAGAGGCTGTTTTCTCCGTCGATTCAGGATCTGGAGGAGGATTCAATGATTTAAGTACCAATAGCTGGATGTGGGGATATGATATCTCCGAGGCAAACGGTCTGGATTTGATCAGTTGGTGGGGACAGGCAGATATTTTCACCTATTCCTACGCATGGGTGGGAGACGCCAAATCGATTGATTTAGGATTATATGGTTCCATTAGGGCAGATGATATCAGAAAACAGCAGTTTGTCACAATTGATGAAGTAGCCCCTACTCCTGCAAATCCTTTAGGATATGTTTATCTTCCCGCTACCCAAGATGGTGACTATCCAGCAGTGCCGGCAAATAAATTTTATGCGCCTGGAAGGGTGATCGGGGGCCAAAGAATTATCACATCTGACTATATGTTCATGCGTTCCGACGAATTTTATTTGCTTGCCGCAGAAACGCTGGCGAAATCTGGCAGTGAAGCGCAGGCTAAAACAATCTTGAAAAATTATTTAAGCAATAGATTAGACGATACAAGTTATATCGATGCACTGAGCGGTGTTGCATTGCAAAAAGAAATCTATCTTCAGACTAGAATCGAACTTTGGGGAGAGGGTAAAAGTTATTTAGCGATGAAGAGGAATCAGGCCACCATCACTAGAGGACCAAATCATTTGTTCTTCATGGGGCAGTCATTTAACTTTGATGATCCCAAATTGACTTTATCAATTCCTCAGGCTGAAGTTAATAACAACCCGAACCTTTAACTTTTGCTTAAGATTACATTTCAACATGTTGAAATAATATTTTCGAAATAAAGCAATATCAGTTAAATTTTTTCACAAACTGCGTCAACCGACGCAGTTTGTTTTTTTTAATGGCCTCCATGAATCGGCTATCAAATTTAATGCTTCATTAACACTTGTGATTTTCCCGTTAAGATTTTACTGAAATAGTATAGTGCTTGATATGGAAATGATAAGCAGTTCGAAAAAAGAATGGGGATAATTAAATTCCATTTGCATATCTTAAAAAAAATTAACATATTTGCCCATTAAAATATTAAAATAGTGTTAATATGAATGTAAAACTACGAGTTTTAAGTATCGGTGTGTTGTTTTTCGCAGGAGGCACGCTGATCGCTCAGAAAACAAAAAAGGACACTGCAACCAAGACAAGAGAAATTCAGGAAGTTGTTTTGATTGGAGGGATTAAACTAGATCCTGCCCAGAAAGTGGGTGCATACAACACCGTATCTAAAGCGAATTTTGAATCCACCCCATTTTCATCCGTTGACGACGTGTTGAACGGGAGGGTTGCCGGTTTGAACTTCTCCTCTGCGAGTGGTGATCCGGGATCTTCGAATATGGTTACCATCCGTGGTGTAAGTTCCCTTCTGGGTACTCCAAACCCGTTGTATGTGATCGACGGTGTGATCGTAGGAAAAGGAGCAGATAATGCTTCACTGATGGAGTCATGGAATCCGCTTTCCGCATTGGACCCGAATGCAATTGAAAAGGTGGACGTGTTGAAAGATGCTTCTGCAACTGCATTGTACGGTTCCAGAGGTGCCAATGGGGTGATTTTGATCACCACGAAAAAAGGTAAATACAACCAAAAAACACGATTCGAGTTCTCTACTGAAACAGCCGTTCAAGACCGCGCATTTGATAAAATGAAGCTGATGAATGGTGAAGAATACTTGAAGTATGGTGGAATCCTGATGTGGAACTCGCAGGGACAACCAAATACAGAACTGGCCAACGTGCAGTTCAGTAATTTGGCAGAAGCCACACAGTATTATTTTGATAATTACATTCCGGATGATGAACCGATTAAGCAAACAAGACAATTTACCGATTGGGTAAAGGTGATCAACAGAACAAGTGCTGTGGTCAATACCTATAACTTCTCCGCATCAGGAGGAGGTGAAAATACCTCATTCAGGTTAGGTGGATCTTATTATGAAAATCTTCCGTTGGTGAAAACATCATCTTTTGACCGAATCAGTATCAATGCTGCTTTGGACCACAAAGCTTCGGAAAAATTGAAATTTGGATTGAACCTTAACTATTCCAATATCAACAGGAATACCTACATGGGAGGTAGGGCTTCTGCAAACCCGGTAACTTCTTCTATCATGTTGTCACCATGGAGATCAGTCTTTATTGATGGAAAATATAATGAGGAATCATGGCCGAAAGATCCAAACGAGATGACCTCAGGTTTCAATCCACTGGGAATCTTGAACGAAACGAGCCAGAATTCCGTAATTAATACCATTATCGGCTCGGTAAATATGGACTACCAGTTTGCTAAGAACCTTTATTTCAATTCACTTTTTGGAACACAAGTGCAGATGATGAAAGAAATGCAGATCGTTCTAAAAGGACACCCGGTTTACACCAACATGAACCCGGATCAAGGTTTCTTTGCAGATTTGCGTACTCAGCAGTTTGACTGGAACTGGTCAAACACAGTTTCCTATAGAAATATCTTTAATGGAAGACATAATGTTCAAGTATATTTGGGTACTGAATACCAGGATCACAAATACAATAACTTGCAAGCTTGGTCTATAACAATGAATGATCCAAGACCATATTTTGGATTCTCTGATGTGCAGTATGCCTATAATTCAGATCAGGAATGGAAACAAATTTCCTATTTCAGCCGATTGAATTATACGCTTGACAGTAAATATACCCTTTCTGGGCAGTTAAGAAGAGACGGTAACTCTACTTTGGGAGAAAATAAATTTGGTAATTTCTGGTCTGTTGGAGCTTCCTGGAACCTTGGAAATGAATCATTTGTTCCAAAAGGCATTTCATCAGCAACATTGCGTGCGAGCTACGGGGTATTAGGGAATATTCCATATGCTGACCAATGGAACAGCCAGTACAACCAGTTTGCGACACTAGGTTATGGCTCTACAGGATGGGGGCCATATACAGGTAATGCATCGGTTTCTTTTCCTGGAAATAAAGATTTGAAGTGGGAGGAGTCAAAACACCTTGATATAGGTTTGGATTTCGGAGTGTTCAATGACAGATTGAAATTCTCTATTGACGTATATGATAAGATTACAAAGGATGCCATTTTCTACGCAGTTCCTGCATCTGAAACAGGAGGACCTGGAGAATACTATGATAACGTAGGAACGATCAATAACCGTGGAATTGATTTTACGATGGATGCGGTTGCAGTTAGGAATGAGAATTTCTCTTGGAATGTCAATGCAACAGCTTCTTACAATAAGAACATGCTCAGAAGTCTAAACGTTGAGTTATATGAATTCCCGGGAACTTCTGATGGCACTAATGATTTAGTAGCTCTTGCTCCAGGACATATTTTTGGGGAATATTATACTTGGTTATGGGCGGGAGTTGCTCAGCAAGCAGATCCATCAAAAGGAATCAAAGCAGGTGATGGATTATGGTTCACGGACGAAACCATGTCTGATGTTACTAATAATAAAGCAAATGCCCAGAAAGCTTGGCTCGGGAAAAATGCATTCCCGCTTTACAATATTGGTATCTCAAACGAATTCAAGTACAAAAATGTAACTTTGAGCTTCTTGATTTCTGGACAGTTTGATTTTTACGTACAAAACGGGGTGCGTTCTTACACATTCCACGATGGAAGATTCCCGAACAGAAACCAGGTCACCGATGCATTATATGATTCGTGGACCGATGCACCGGGAGCTGAAAACTACAGCACAAACAACCCGAAAGCCATCTTGGGTAACCCAACGAGTTCCCGACTTGAATCTTCTAGATTTATCAGCAAGGGAGACCACTTAAGGTTGAAAGAGTTGAGAATTGCATATTCCTTCGGAAGCTTATTCAAAGAACAAACAGGAATCAATAATTTGACGATTTATGCTCGTGGAACGAACTTGTTGACCTACGTTTTTGATAAAACGCTGAACTATGATCCAGAGTCCACCTCAAACTCCTGGTCATGGATCGGGAAGGGAAGATATTGGTATTCTTCACCAGTAGTGAGAACAATATCATTTGGTGTTCAACTAGGTTTTTAATTTAAAGAAAAATTGACAATGAAAAAATACTTTTTAATTTTAATGGCATTCTTATCGTTACATATTGCCAATTCATGTAGCGAAAGAGAATTGGTACTATTCCCGCCAACTGAAGATCCGATTGACGAAATTAAGACCGAGCAGCAATTACAGCAATTGCTAAACTCTGCTTATTTGGGAATTTCTTCGGCAAGCGCTCTAGGTACAGAAGTGACTGTTTTTGGCGAAATTTTGGGTGACAAGATTTTTAATGCAGGTGGAGGAAGCTATTTGGAAACCTACAATATGAATTACTCTGCATACCAAAACCAATTTGGTTTCTATGGAACTATGTATGGCGTGATTTTGAACGCTAACCTCGTTTTGAATAATACTACCGTGAATCCAAACGAAAATGTGAATAGAATTAAAGCAGAAGCACACATCCTTAGAGCTTATGCCTATTACATTCTTGTAAGTTATTATTCGCCATCTCCAACTTCTGGAGTGAACCAGGAATATGGTGTTCCTTTGGTTCTTGGAAATTATGACGTGAACCTGAAAGAGCCAAGAGCGTCAGTTGCCCAGATTTATAACCAAATCATCTCAGATCTGAATGCAGGAATTGCGGCCGCACCTGCAGAGCCGGATACAAAGGTATTGCTTGGCAAGGATGCGGGAAAACTATTGCTGTCTAGAGTATATCTTACCAGAAGAGCTTCTGGTGACGCACAGCTTGCATTGAATCTTGCAAATGAACTTATTGCATCTGCGCCTGCTGGAGCTTTTAAACCTGTAACCGGAGCACCTGTTGTAAATACTGCTTACGTGAATTATTTTGCCGGCATGTCTGATAGCGTAGCTGAGGGACAACCTGAAACAATTTGGGAATTGGATATCAATACAGAAACATTGAACGCTACTGGAATTGGTTCCAACGTATCACTTCCTTGTTTCTTCTCTAAACAAGATTCCAGAAGATGTTTATTGGCAAACCAGACTTTCTATAACAGCATCGCTTCAACAGACGTCAGAAAAGGATTGTTTTCAAATACCGCTCCGGCTGTTCCAACAGGAAGTAACGCATGGTGGATCAGTAAATATCCTAGACTTACTGAAAGAGGAAACTACAAGAGAAATATCAAAGTCTTGAGATATTCTGAAGCATATCTGAACAGAATTGAAGCCTTGCACTTGACCGGTCAAGATCCGCAAGCTTTGGCTGAATTAAATGCTTTCTCAGCTTCCAGAAAAGGGATGGTCTATACGGGCGCAAACATTTTGAATGATATCTTGGAAGAGCGTTCAAAAGAACTTTTTGGCGAAGGACAAAGATTCCTGGATTTGAAGAGATATAACCTTCCAATCGTGAAACCGTCAAACTGTGCTATGAACTGTGACGTGCAGCCAGGAAGCAAACTTTATGTATTGCCAATCACACAGGGATCAATTAATAACAACCCGAACTTGACTCAATATCCAGGATATTTGTAATATCTGAAAGATGAGCTCAAAATACCCAAGCCGCAATCAACCGATTGCGGCTTTTTTATTCCCCCACTTTTCTTAAATTTGTACACCAAAGAAAAAAAATGAAGCACCTCCTTCTCTGCCTTATGGTTTTTTGCAGCACGATCCAAGCGCAGGTGATCAGCAAAACAGATTCCAACCGAATCAAACCGCAGGATACACTCGTCATCGATTCCGGGCATAGAGATTCCTTGAAAATCTTTAAGCCGACCATCTACGATTATCAGTATCAGACCCAGTTCTCAGAGAAAAAAATATTTGATACCGTATTTACGCACGATAAGACTTTCATTTTTACCCAGTACAACAATCGGGACAATTTCGGGAATATTCAGTTTGCCAATATAGGTTCCGGCTTTAACCAAATGGTTTATAAGGTAGATACCGAACAGAACCTTTCACTTCTGCCCGCCAGAAAATCCCACTTTATTCTGGGAATCGCCGATATAAAATACTATGATGTAAAAACCCCGACTACCGCTTTCATCTACCACAATTCGGTGAGCAGTGGTGCAGCTCTGCAATCGACCTATACCCAGAATATTGGTAAAAATTTCAACTTCGCGGTGGAATATATGGGGCTTCGGTCGCTCGGTCTGTATCTCCACAATCTCGCTTCGAACAACAATATTATTTTTTCCGGACATTTCAAATCAAAAAATTCGAAGTACGAAGCCTTCGCACATTATATCCATTCCAACGTAAATAATGAGGAAAATGGCGGTATCTCCGATGTGTCACTGTTCCTGGGCGGAAACAGCAATTTCAATACGCGCTTAAATCTCCCCGTCAATCTGCAGTTTTCGGATTCCAGATTTGCCTACCGCAGGTATTATTTCAGCCATGAGTTTCGTCCGTTTTCATCAGAAAAATTCCCGTTCAAAATTCGCCACACCATATTTCATCAGGGAAACAAATACTATTATAACCAGTCGCAGCTGGAACCTTATTATTTCTCGGTACCTGCAGATCTGGTTGATTATCCGCTTTCTTCCAAAAAATATTCTGAAAACCTGAGCAATACGGTAAGTGTCCTTTTTGACCAGAAAAACTTTAAACTCGATGCAGGTGTCCGTCACCAGTTGATCAAACTAGGTGTGGGAATGCCTTTTGCAGCACCATTTACCGATTTTCCATTGGAACTTTCTGAAAACAGGATCGGCGCCGTGGGAAATCTGCTGATCAAACTTTGGGATAAAGTCCAGCTGAATTCCAATCTGGAATTTTCCAACGGAAACCATTTCGGAAATTACCTCCGGTCACAAAACCTGATGAAATTTGAACCCATCAAAGATTACTTCGTGAATGCGAAAGTGAATTTTCAAACGGCATCGCCAAGCTTTAATCTTCTGATCAACCCATCTGTTTACAGAAAGTTCAATTTCTTTTTAAACCAGCCAAAAAATGAGACCATCACCGAAATAGGGGGTGATGTGAACCTCAAATGGTTCCAGAGTTCCGTTTTCGCGAATTATTTTAGGATCGATAATTACACCTATATCGATGCGAACTTGCAGCCGCAACAAAGCGGTTCCTCACTAAATATTTCCCAAATCGGGGGTGAAGCAACTTTTACCTATGGAAAATTTCATTTGAATCCGAGGGTTCTTTTTCAAAGTGCGCTTACCAACAAAGACCTGTATCCGATGCCAAATTTTGTGGGCAGATTCAACCTGTTCTATCAGACCAAAGCATTCAAACAAGTTGCAGAAATCCAGACCGGAATTAAAATCTACTATTTCACCAAATTTGCGTCAAGAGAATTTTCGCCGGTTTTAAACGAATTCATTTTGCCGGGATCGGATCCCTATTCCATCGGAGGCCAACCCATTGGCGATGTTTATTTCAACCTGAAAGTAAAGCGGATGTTCTTCTTCATTGAAGCGCAGCATCTGAATACCACCTTCATGCAAAACAAATCGTTCACCGCACCCAATTATCCGCTTTATGATTTTCGGCTGAATTTGGGAATTGTTTGGTATCTTTTCAGCTGATGACCATCATGAATGAAGAAATATGTTTTCAGCACGAATTAGCAAAACTAAAAACACTGGTATTAACAAAACTCTTTTGAAAAAACTCACCAACATACCATTCACCGCCATAGAAAGCGTTCCGCAACTGATCAAAGATTTTTTGAACAGTGAAATTCCTGGTTTTGAGCAAACCGTTTTCAACCTTCAGAATGTGGAGAAGCAATTTGTTTTAAAAGAAGAAAACTTTAGTTCAGATCATCGGAAAATGCTCTCCAGAGTTTTGCAAAAGCAACATTCTGATCTCAGTTTATCTGATAAACAAAAGGAAAATCTGGAGTTTTTGGCAAAAGAGAATGCGTTTACAGTGACGACCGGACATCAGCTCAACCTTTTTACGGGACCGGTATTTTTCGTTTATAAAATTTTGCAAACCATCAAGCTTGCCGAATTCCTGAACCAAAATTTTCCGGACCGAAAAGTGGTTCCCGTTTTTTGGATGGCGACCGAAGATCATGATTTTGAGGAAATCAACCATTTCCAAACCGAAAACGGCTATTATGAAACCAAAGCAAAATCCGGTGGAGTGGTTGGAAAAATCCGCTTGGAAGATGATTTCTTTATTTCTGAATTTGAAAAAGAGTTTAAAGATTCTGTTTTCGGAACAGAACTGATTCTGATGATGAAACGGGCCTACAAAAAAGGCAGAACGCTCACTGAATCCACTAAGCTTTTAGTTCACCAGCTCTTTTCGGAATACGGATTAATCCTAATCGATGGCGATGATGCCTTGTTGAAAGAAGAGATGAGGGATATTTTCAGAAATGAACTCCTTCAGCAGGAACTGCAGAATGCCACCAAAGACACCGTGGACTTTCTCACTGAAAAATATGGAAAAGTGCAGGTCAACCCGCGGGAAATCAACCTTTTCTATTTGACGGAAACGCGCAACAGGATTGAGTTTAAAAAAGACCATTTCCAAGTCGTAGATACCGAGCTTTCTTTTTCAAAAGATGAAATCTTGAGCGAACTTGAAAATTTTCCGGAGCGGTTCAGTCCCAATGCATTAATGCGGCCTGTTTTTCAGGAAACGGTTTTGCCGAATCTTGCCTATATTGGCGGAAATGCGGAAATCATGTATTGGCTTGAACTGAGAGATTATTTTAAGAAAATCAACCTCCCTTTTCCGGTTTTGATTCCGCGAAACGCCATGCTTTTCGTTTCCGAGAAGACCTTGACCAAAACTAAAAACTTAGGTTTAGAGATCGAAGACTGGTTTAGAAATTTCGCATCCGTTTCGAAAAGCATTTTGCTGAATGACAACGAAATGGCTGGTCTTTTAGACCAAGAAGAGAAATCCTTAATTGATCAGTTTGACCATATTTCAGCTAAAGCGGAACTTACCGACAAAACTTTTGGCAATTTGGTGAATGCGGAGAAAACCCGCCAGTTAAAGTCCTTTGCGAGAATGAGAAAAAGACTCCTGCGCGCCGAGAAAATCAAACAGCAGGAAAAGCTGGAGCGCCTGGAGCATTTATTTTTAAAGGTGCATCCTGGGAAAATCTGGCAGGAGAGAGTCTTTAATTTTTCGGTTTTCTATTCGGAGTTCGGGAAAGAATGGCTTAGAAATTGTTTCGACGCAATGGATGCGGAAAACTCACAATTGATTATTTTTTCACTTTAATTTTAAAGCATTATTTTTGTAATCCGTTAGCAACAAAACATGATTAAAAAGTTTTTCATATTATCTGGTATCTTCGCTTTCACAGCGGTTTTTGCACAGAAAACACACACGGTCGAAAAAGGCGATAATCCCTATAATATCTCCAAGAGGTATGGAATGACTATAGACGAGCTTTACCGGCTGAACCCGAATATCAAAGAAGGAAAAGTTTCAATCGGTGATGTGTTGGCGGTGAACAAATCTGAAAAGCAGAGCGTAAAAATTGCTGAAGGAAATAATGTTGCGAAAGATCCACATGCAAATTCAGGCGAGCTTGGCAAAATAGTGTTGGAACCTAAGCAAACCATTTACGGAATCACCAAACAATATCATATCTCGGAAGCAGACCTTCGGAAACTGAATCCAAATCTGGATTCCAATATGAAAATCGGTGACCAGGTGACGCTTCCTTTGGCAAGTATCAAAAAGTACGGAGGGCCACAAAAACCCGCTGCAGAAATTGCGGAAACCGTGACCAAAACGGAAACGGTAGCGATCAAGACAGAAGCGAAAACTTCTTCTGAAAAGGTTGCAGAGGATTCCTATATCGTTCAGCCCAAAGACAATTACTACAAGCTCAGCAAAACCTTCAACATTACCCAAAAAGAACTTTTCGCCATGAATCCTGGTTTGGAGGCGAAAGGACTTCAACCGGGTGATGTCATTAAAATTAAGACAGATCATTCCACGACTTTTGTTACGGAGACTTCAACAAATACTGATTCTAAGCCGGTTCAAACAAACATTTCTTCCAACGTATCTTCCGCAGCTTCCACTCAAACCGGAACAGCTGATGATTACGTGACATACACTGTTCGGGACGGCGACACCGTTTTTAGTATTTTGAACAGATTCGGGATTACTTTGGACGAACTGATTTCCCTAAATCCAAATCTCGCCAATGGACTAAAATCCGGAATGGTTTTGAAAATCAAAAAGTTGGAAGCAGGTTATGTGAAAAAAACCGGAGACGCTCTGAACGTCGTGTTAATGCTTCCTTTCGGATTTGACAGTAATGACAACAAATACAGAACATTGTCCTTCGATTTTCTTTCAGGAGCAAAATTGGCCATTGAAAGAAGCGCCCAAAATGGACAGAAACTCGATGTGAAAGTGGTCGACGCAGGTAATGAGAGCAGTTTCAAAAACTCTTTGACCCAGATCAATAAAGACAATACCGATCTGATTATTGGTCCCCTTTTTAAATCCAATGTTTTGGAAGTGCTGGATTTCGTGAAAGACAAAAGGATTCCTGTTGTGGCGCCATTCGCCAATTCGGATGATTTGTTGGGTTACAGCAACTTGGTGATTATTGAGACCAATGACAATGTGTATGCAGATCGCATCATCAAAGAAGTGAAAGACGTTTTCCAGGACCAGAAAATCTATATTGTTGCTGACAGCGAAAAAACCCGGGCAAATTATTTGAAATCCGGGTTGGAAAAATCCCTTAAAAACGCGAAAATCGCCATCGTAGGTTCAGCTGCAGACATTCAACTGGATCAAAATATGATGACGGGTCAATCAGCGCCGGTCATTGCAATATTGGCAAATGACAACTCCACAGTAGGTGATGCTTTTGCGGCAAAAGTCATTTCGCTTTCCAAAGAAGTGCAGGGAATCAAGGCATTCAGCATGTATTTCACACCGTCTTTCGAGAAAAAGGTTGACGAACTGAGTCAGACCAATCTGGTTTATTTAATAGACCGGAAAATCGACACCGATGGTAATTTTGAAAAGGAGATTTTGGCAGCTTTTAAAAATAAATATTGCAAAACCCCTTCCAAATACTCAATTATCGGGTTTGATGTGGTGAATGACATGTTGAGCAGAGAAAATAAAAAAGGCGAAATCTTCAAGCAGATGAACAAAGTTCAAACCCAGCTCGCCACAAAATTTGAATTCGAAAAAACAAAAACCGGAGCCTACGTGAACAAAGGTTATCGCGTGGTTCGTCTGGTTCCTCAATAAATTTTAATTAGCTAGAAATGATGGCTAAATGTGATTATTTGCCATAAGTTATTTTTTAAAATAAAACTATGAAAGCACTTGTATTTCCTGGTCAGGGTTCCCAGTTTGTCGGAATGGGTAAGGAATTATACGATTCTCGAAAAGACATCAAAGACCTGATGGATTCCGCCAATGATATTTTAGGGTTTGACATCCTTTCCGTCATGTTCCGCGGAACCGAGGAAGACCTGAAAAAAACAGAAGTTACCCAACCCGCAATTTTCATCCATTCCGTTGCCGCATTGAAAGCAGTGAACGGAATTGGAGCCGAAATGGTTGCAGGGCATTCCCTTGGTGAGTTTTCTGCCTTGGTTGCAAATGGAGTTCTTTCATTTGAAGATGGATTAAAATTAGTCTCCACGCGTGCAAAAGCCATGCAGGAAGCATGCGACGCTAATCCGAGTTCAATGGCCGCTATTCTCGGACTTGCTGATGATGTGGTGGAAAGAGTTTGCGAAGAAACTCCCGGAATTGTAGTACCTGCGAATTACAACTGTCCCGGTCAGCTCGTAATTTCGGGAGAAACGGAAGCAGTTCAGTTGGCTTGCGAAAAAATGAAGGAAGCCGGTGCGAAGAGAGCGTTGCTCCTTCCGGTGAACGGAGCGTTTCATTCGCCGTTAATGCTGCCTGCACAGGAAAAATTAGCTGAAGCGATCCATAAAACCAAGTTCTATAAACCCAATATGGATGTTTATCAAAACATTACTACGACAGCGGTTTATGATGCCGAAGAAATTAAAAATAACTTGATTGCCCAATTAACGGGACCTGTGAAATGGACCCAATCCATTCAAAATATGATCAAAAAAGGAGCGACTGCATTTGTGGAAGTTGGTCCGGGAAAAACATTGCAGGGATTGATCAAGAAAATTGATGGCAATGTGACGGTTTCCTCCGCTGTTTGAGGTGTCTTAAACCACTTTTACTATACGGACTTTCTTGCACTGAAGCAGTGTCTAAGTGAGTCCGTTTCATTTTTAAGTATTAAAACGGCTGGTTTTTGCGGCTAAAATCTTTGGAAAAAAATTGAAATCCGAATCCAAAACAAATTTCTTTTCACCCGGAAAATTACTGCTCACTTCCGAGTACGTTGTTCTGGACGGTGCTTTGGCGTTTGCTGTTCCCACCAAGTTAGGACAGGAATTGTCTGTGGTGGAAACTGAAAATGGGCAATCGATGATTTCCTGGAAGGCTTTTCACCAAGATCAACTTTGGTTAAGTGCAAAAATCAATTATCAGAACTGGGAAATTGTGGAAACCAATTTGGGGAGTTCTGCCCAGTTTGTATTAAAGGTTTTAAAAAATATTCAGAAACAATCCACCCGGAAATTCCAAGGAAACACTTCCTACGAAATGGTTACGCATCTTCAGTTTCCGGCCAATTTTGGATTGGGAAGCAGCTCCACTTTGATGAACAATCTTTCCGAATGGGCAGAAATTGACGCCTTTGAGCTGAATGAGCTTTGTCTGGGAGGAAGTGGCTATGATATTGCGGTGGCCACGGAAAAATCGCCGATCTCTTACCGGTATTTCGAAAACGTGCGAAAAGTGGAAACGCTCCATTTCAAACCTGAGTTCCGAAACGAACTGATCTTCATCCATTTAAACCAAAAGCAAGACAGCAGAAAGGGAATCGAACTGTATCGGTCTAAACCGAAGTCTCAAGAGCTCGTCGCTCAACTATCCGACATAACCAAGGAAGTTATTTTGACCAGTGATGTGGAGAAATTTTCAGAATTGATGGAGATTCATGAACGTCAACTTTCGGAATTTCTCGGAATCCCAACAGTTAAGAAAAAATTTTTTGAAAATGCCCCGGTTTTTGTCAAAAGTCTGGGAGCTTGGGGCGGAGATTTTGTCTTAAGTCGCAAATTTTCTGGATTTGGGGATTATTTTTCGGGAAGAGGTTTCTCCACGGTTTTCGAATGGGATGAATTAATTCCCTGATCAACAGTGGTTTACTAAGTTGTATTTTTCTTGCAGAATCTGATGAATATCAGTAATTTTAAAGGTCATTAAATTTCTTTAATGGCTAATTTTGCTTTTTAACTTAAAATCTACATTAAAAGTCGCTATGAAGAACATCAAAATCATTCAGCAATTACACGAGTTGGGAATTACAGGTTACCAGGAAGTGGTTTATAATCCTAGCTACGAGGAATTGTACAATGCAGAAATGTCAACCAGAAACAAAGGTTTCGAAAAAGGTGCAGTCACCGAATCCGGAGCTGTAGCAGTGAAAACTGGGATTTTCACTGGTCGTTCGCCAAAAGACCGGTACATCGTGGAAGATGACATCAGCAGAGATACCATCAACTGGGATGGAAAAGTGAATTTTCCAACGACACCCGAAATTTTTGAAAGCTGCAAGCAATTGGTTTTGAAACAACTTTCTACTTCAAAGAGAATTTATGTGGTAGATGCATTTTGCGGAACCAATCCGGATACCCGCCTCAAAGTGAGATTCATAATGGAAGTTGCGTGGCAAGCGCATTTCGTGACCAATATGTTCATCAGACCTTCAGTTTATGAGCTGGAACATTTCGGTGAGCCTGATTTTATCGTGATGAACGGCTCCAAAACAGTGAATCCAAATTGGAAAGAACAGGGGCTTCATTCTGAAAACTTCGTGATGTTCAACCTTACGGAGAAAATGCAGATCATAGGTGGAACCTGGTATGGCGGCGAAATGAAGAAAGGGATGTTTGCGATGATGAACTACTATCTTCCGCTGAAAGGTATGGCTTCTATGCACTGCTCAGCAAACGTAGGCGAAGAAGGCGATGTGGCTTTGTTCTTCGGACTTTCAGGAACTGGAAAAACCACACTTTCGGCAGATCCGAAAAGATATTTGATCGGTGACGATGAGCATGGATGGGACGACCATGGCGTTTTCAATTACGAAGGTGGATGCTATGCGAAAGTAATCGATTTGACCGAGGAAAAAGAACCGGATATTTTCCGCGCAATCAGAAGAGATTCGTTATTAGAAAATGTGGTCGTAAATGAGTACGGAGAAGCAGATTACAAAGACAATTCAATTACGGAAAACACCAGAGTTTCTTACCCGATTTACCATATCAACAAAATTGTGTTGCCTTCCAAAGCGGGACATGCGAAAAAAATCGTTTATCTGTCTGCGGACGCATTCGGAGTTTTGCCTCCGGTTTCTATTTTGAATGACGATCAGGCACAATATCATTTCCTATGTGGATATACCTCAAAATTGGCGGGAACAGAAAGAGGAATCACCGAACCGCAACCATCGTTTTCACCGGCGTTTGGAGAGGCTTTCTTGACTTTGCACCCCACTATGTATTCTAAAACGTTAATCGGGAAAATGAAGGAACACGGAGCAAGAGCCTATTTGGTGAATACCGGCTGGAACGGAACCGGAAAAAGAATTTCCCTGAAAGATACCCGTGCAATTATAGATGCCATTATAGACGGTTCCATTGATGGTGCTGAAAAAGCGGTTGTTCCGATCTTGAACCTTGAAATCCCTACGAAACTTCCAAACGTTTCAGAAGGAATCCTTGATCCGCGACATACTTATGCAGATGCATCAGAATGGGAGAAAAAAGCAAGGGATCTAGGTGCGCGATATGTGAAAAATTTCGAGCAGTATTGCGATACCGAAGAAGGAAGAAGATTGGTTTCTGCGGGACCTCAATTGTAATGAGACAAGTAATCTGTTCGCGGACAGACAGGAAAAAAAATAAGAAACCGGCTTTCGAGCTAAATGAAATTCCTCCAATTGATTTTGGGGGAATTTTTTGGTTTAAAACTTTAATCTCTCAATTAAAAAAAAGTTTTGAGTTTTTATAAATGATAACCTGTGTTTTTATTTGGCCTTCATAAACAAAAAAATCCAGCAAACTCTTTGACTGATTACTGTAACTCTGATTTTGTTCCTTGAGAATGGAAACTTCGGTGATATTGACCACCCAGTTTCAATTTAAACTGACCACCTAAGTTCGGTTTAAACTGACCACCTAATTTCGGAGTAAACTGACCACCCCTTTTTTCATTCAGTGAACTGCTTTTTTCATGTGTTAATGTAGGTTCAAATTTAGATAAAAATTACTGTTTTTAAACCCTGACTTTCAAGTTCGATAACCAAGGCCCTTTCATATACACTTTCCAATAATCCTGAGCCGAGCGTATTATATACAGCAAAAATCGCTTTCCGAATCGCATATGTCAAATCATTTTCTGTCATTTTATCCGCATTAATAGCATTAAAGTAATCCGCGCAATCTGCGTAATCTGCGGGAAATCACCAGCAAATCTGTCACATTTAAACCAGATCAAACTGCTCGAAATGATGCGTAAAATGCTTCCTGTGAAACAATTCCATCATTTCCTTGTTCAGCATTCCAAAACGAGGATGGAAATGTTCGGCTTGTGGATTTTCGCGGTAATAAACAAGGAATTCCTTTAAAGTTTCAATCAGTTTTTCTTTTGCCTCGCTAAGATTTTTGAATCGAAGTTCCGGCTTTTCCCCTTCTTTCAAAAGTGGATATTGTGCTCCCGGTCTGATTTTTTGATCCGTATAAATCCAATCCTGAAGCAGCTCCAGTTTATCGGCAGGGATTTCAGGAAAATCTGACGGCTCCAATGAACCGAAACCGTTGCGCAACACCTCTTCCAAATGTTCAACCATCATTTGAGGCGACATCATTCCGAATTTTCTCTCCGAATTTTCAGTCAAGCCGTTCAGTAGTTTTTGGATCGTATTGGTGTGCAATTGGATAAATGGTGATTTTTTAGCGACAAGGGTTAAAATTGTAGCTACACAAACAATTTCGTCGCGTTGGTTTACTACTTCTACGAGCCATTTCACAACTCCGCTCGGAATATTTCTGCCTTTTACGCCTTTGTTGACTTTTTCTTTCGCCGTCAAATAAACCGTAATCGTGTCGCCGGCGTAAACGGGTTTGAAGAAACTTGCATTTTCCAAACCGTAATTTGCGATAACCGGGCCTTTTTTTCCAGACACAAATAATCCCGCCGCCGCTGAAAGAATAAAATATCCGTGAGCAACGGGCTTGTCGAAAATGGTTCCGTTCAGGGAAGTTGCATCGGTGTGTGCATAGAAATGGTCCCAGGAAACATTGGAGAAATTCACGATATCTGCTTCCGTGACAGTTCTTCCAGCCGTTTCGAGCGAGTCACCGATTTCCACTTCTTCAAAATATTTTCTGAAAGGATGTTTGTCAGAAAAGTGCTGAGTTGCCCCTTGTTGATAAATTTTCGTAATCGCAGTCAAAATGTCCGGCGAACCTTGAATTGCTGTTTTTTGCAGGAAAAAATGGAGCCCGTTTAGACCACCCATTTCCTCACCGCCGCCGGCTCTTCCCGGACCGCCGTGCATCAAAGTTGGGAGCGGGGAACCGTGTCCTGTAGATTCTTTCGCATTATCTCTGTTTAAAACAAAAATTCTTCCGTGCGTGGAAGCCATTTTCCACGAAGTTTCTGCCACGAATTTCTCGTCATGGGAAATGATGGATCCTACCAAACTTCCTTTTCCGCGTTTCGCCAAAGCGGCGGCTTCTTCTGCATCTTTGTAAGGCATTATGGTGGAAACCGGACCGAATGCTTCCACATCATGGGAAATATTTTTTTCGAAAGGCTTGTCGTTGAGAAACAATTTCGGAGACATGAACGCACCGCTTTCATAATCAGCATCGATGAGTTCCTGTTTTCCGTCGTAGATCAGTTCTGTTTCAGTTTTCAGCAAATCTATTTTCTCGGAAACCTCCCTGTACTGGTCTTTTCCGGCTAAAGCGCCCATTCTGGTTTCCCGGCTCAAAGGATTTCCGATTTTTACCTGATCCAAAGATTTCACTAACGCGTTCTGAACATCACCGATGATGTTTTCAGGAACGATGATCCTTCTGATTGCCGTACATTTCTGACCGGATTTCGTGGTCATTTCGTTCCGGACTTCTTTTATAAATAAATCAAATTCCGGAGTACCGGGTTTAGCATCAAGTCCTAAAATAGAACAGTTTAAAGAATCTGCTTCCATATTGAAACGCACAGCATGCTGCGCAATGGAAGGCATCGATTTCAATTTCTTTCCAGTGGAGGCTGAACCTGTGAACAGAACAGAATCGCCGTCTTTCATAAATTCCAGCATATTTCCTGCGCTTCCGCAAATCAGCTGGATGGATCCTTCCGGAAGAATCCCGCTTTCGATCATATCTTCGAAAACGGCATGCGTGAGGTAACTTGTGGGTGTTGCTGGTTTAATAATGCTTGGAACTCCCGCCAAAAGCGAGGTCGATAATTTTTCGAGCATTCCCCACACAGGAAAGTTGTAAGCGTTGATCTGAACCGAAACTCCTTCGCTCGGCGTTAAAATATGCGTTCCGAGGAATGTTCCGTTCTTTGAAATTTTCTGGGTGTCGCCATCTACCCAAAAAGGGGTGTTCGGCAACATACGTTTCGCCAAACCGGAATAGGTGAAAAATGTTCCGAAACCTCCTTCGATATCCACCCAGGAATCGGCGTGGGTTGCTCCGGTTTTATAGGATATTTCATAATATTTTTTCTTTCTTTCCAGAAGGTAAAGGGCTACTTTTTTCAGCATTTCTCCGCGGTCGTAAAACGTCATTGAAGCAAGGTTTTTATATCCTACTGTTCTTCCAAAATCCAGCGCCTGTTCGAAATTAATGCCTTCTGTATCTGCAACAGCTACTTTTTCGCCGTTCACCGAATTATATAGTTGAGTCCCGTTTCCGGAACCTTCGATCCATTCTCCGTAGATGTAGTTTTTTAGTTTCATGATTGACTAGATGTGGATTTTTTTAGACTTTTGAATAACATTTTGATTAAGAGATAGCACCCGAAGAAAATCAAAGCAATATCAATGGTAAAAACGAGTGAAGGTAAAACATCGCTTAAGATTTGTTTTTGTTTAAGAGATTTTCCCATCGCATCATTTTCAACATGCTCAAGTGCATCGCTAATTGCAATTCCTTCTTTGAGAATATAGAAAGCGAGTGCGTTCAAAGTCGCTAAAATTATTAAGGCTGCAATTATTATTTTTTTCTTTTTTGAATTCATTATTATTAATGATATTTCTTTGGGGTAAAGTTGATTTGTAAAATTAAGACTTTAAAAAATCAATCTTTTCAACATTAAGGTATTTTAAGTGATTAAGGATCATTAAGAAATATCTAAAGATATTATTTAGTTGAGCGCATTAACCATCTATATTAAAAATTACTGTTTTTTTTCTTTGGGGTAAAGTTGATTTGTAAAATTAAGACTTTAAAAAATCAATCTTTTCAACATTAAGGTATTTTAAGTGATTAAGGGTCATTAAGAAATATCTAAAGATATTATTTAGTTGAGCGCATTAACCATCTATATTAAAATTTACTGTTTTTTTCAAGTAAGTAAAGCTTTCGATTAAAGCTCATCCCTATTGAATTGAAAACCCTTTAAATTTTTCGAGTGTTAAGATACAGAAAATTTCAATTTTGCTAAAACAGTGATTAGGTGACGAAACTGCGCCCCGACTTGAGCGGAAATCCTTTTTTTCCTGCAGGTTTGGCGTGGGCAAAAAAAGATTGGGAGCGGAAGGCGGAAATCGGCGCCCAAAAAATAAAACGTCCGATTCGACGTAGTCAAATGTGCGCCCAAAAAAAATCCCCTCCAAAAAAATGAAGGGGAAATTTTATCTGAACAATTGTTATCTTGCGTTCATGGCTATATAGTCGCGTTTTTGTGCGCCTTGGTAAACCTGTCTTGGTCTTCCGATAGGGTCGTTGTGCAAACGCATTTCTTTCCACTGAGAGATCCATCCCGGAAGTCTTCCTAATGCGAACATTACGGTGAACATTTCTGTTGGGATTCCCAATGCTCTGTAGATGATTCCGGAGTAGAAATCTACGTTTGGATAGAGTTTTCTGCTTACGAAATACTCGTCTTCAAGTGCTACTCTTTCCAGCTGCATTGCGATATCTAAAGCTTTATCTTCAATTCCTAAAGAATTCAGGATGTCGTCTGCCGCTTTTTTAATAATGGTTGCTCTTGGATCGAAGTTTTTGTAAACTCTGTGTCCGAATCCCATTAAACGGAAATTATCGTCTTTGTTTTTTGCTTTTTCAACGTATTTTGCTACGTCGCCTCCATCCTGCTCGATCATTTCCAGCATTTCGATTACTGCCTGGTTTGCACCGCCGTGAAGCGGACCCCAAAGTGCAGAGATACCTGCAGAAACTGAAGCGAATAATCCGGTGTGTGCTGAACCCACCATTCTAACGGTAGATGTAGAACAGTTTTGTTCGTGATCAGCGTGAAGAATCAATAATTTATCCAACGCTCCCACTACTACAGGATCTAAATGAAACTCTTCATTTGGACGACGGAAGCACATTCTGTAGAAATTTTCCACATAGTTCAGGCTATTGTCGCCGTGATTGATTGGTAAACCTAATTTTTTTCTGTAGGTCCAAGCACAAAGGTGAGAAAATTTCGCAATGAGCATTTCTGCGGCGTGGTCCAGGTCACTAGGAGAATTGACGTCAACCGCTTTTGGATTAAATGCTGTGAGCGCTGAAGTAAGAGAGGACAAAACTCCCATTGGATGCGCAGAACGAGGGAATACGTCGATTAATCGCTTCATTTCATCGGCGATGTAATTATAGTTTTTGATTCCGGCTTCGAATTTACTGAACTGATCCTGAGTTGGCAATTCACCGTGAAGCAAAAGGTACATGACTTCGGTGAAATTGGACTTGTCCGCAATCTGTTCAATTGGATAACCTCTGTAATAGAGTTCGCCTTTGTCGCCATCGAGATAAGTGATTTCGCTGATGGTTGCTCCGGTGTTCTTGTAACCCAGATCGAGTGTAATTAATCCGGTTTGGTCTCTGAGTTTGGAAATATCGATTCCTCGATCGCCGAGCGTGCTTTCTACGATGGGATATTCGTAAGAATTACCACCATAGTTCAATACAACTTTATTGTCTGACATCTTTAAATTTATTTTTTTACTAATTTATGAATAATGATAGAAAACCGCAAATGAATAACCGGGTTTGCTATTGATTTTTTCTATGGTCTTTTTACTTTGAAAGCGTCTAATCCCGGGAAGATTGCAGTTTCACCCAATGCCTCTTCAATTCTTAGGAGTTGGTTGTATTTTGCCATTCTGTCTGAACGGGAAGCGGATCCGGTTTTGATCTGTCCGCAGTTCATCGCAACCGCCAAATCTGCGATGGTGGAATCTTCTGTTTCTCCCGATCTGTGCGACATTACGGAAGTGTACTTGTTGTGTTGCGCCATTTGAACTGCCGCCATGGTTTCTGAAAGTGACCCGATTTGGTTCACTTTAACCAAAATTGAGTTTGCGACATCTTCTTTGATTCCTCTTGAAAGTCTTTCCACATTGGTCACAAATAAATCGTCACCGACCAACTGGACGCGGTCTCCGATTTTTTCGGTCAACATTTTCCAGCCTTCCCAATCGTCTTCGTGCATTCCGTCTTCGATCGAGATGATTGGATATTTTGCAGCAAGTTCCGCCAAATAATTTACCTGCTCGCTTCTGCTGAATTGTGCGGAATCGGGAGTCTGGAATTTTCTGTAATCGTAAATTCCGTCTTTGTAGAATTCCGAGGAAGCACAGTCCAGTGCGATCATCACATCGTCTCCCGGTTTGTAGCCGGCTTTTTCGATGGCCTGAAGCAAAGTGTCTAGTGCGTCTTCAGTCCCGCTGAAAGTTGGAGCGAAACCGCCTTCGTCACCTACTGCGGTTGAAAGTCCGCGAGAATGAAGGATGGATTTTAAGCTGTGGAAAATTTCAGTCCCTTTTCTCAAAGCGTGAGAAAAAGAATCTGCTTTCACCGGCATAATCATGAATTCCTGGAAAGCGATCGGTGCATCGGAATGAGAACCTCCGTTGATCACGTTCATCATCGGAACTGGAAGTGTATTGGCATTTACTCCGCCAACATATTTGTAAAGCGGCATTCTGAGTTCGGTGGCAGCGGCTTTCGCAGCGGCGAGCGAAACACCCAAAATAGCATTGGCCCCCAAATTTCCTTTATTTTTGGTTCCATCGAGATCAATCATGATTTGGTCGATGAAGTTTTGGTCATAAACAGGAAGTCCTACCAATTCCGGAGCGATGATTTCTCTTACATTTTCCACAGCCTTCAAGACTCCTTTCCCTAAATACTCTGAACCACCGTCCCGAAGTTCTACGGCTTCGTGCTCACCTGTGGAAGCTCCGGAAGGAACTGCTGCTCTTCCCATGGCTCCGTTTTCGGTAAATACATCTACTTCGATGGTTGGGTTTCCTCTGGAATCCAGAATTTGTCTTGCTTCAATGTAAGAAATGTAACTCATTATATTTTGTTTAAAGTTTGAAGTTTAAGGTTGTTCCAAGTTTCATGTCTCAAGTTTCAAGATTTGAGTAAAAAAATGACTTGATATTTTGCAGTACAAATTTAGTTAAAATTGAGCTATTAATTATAGTGGAAAAGATGATTTTAGTAAGGGATATATTAAATTTTGATTAAATAAACCTCATGTGCATTCAACAAGGTTTTTACTTTTACAAATTCAAGTAATTTTGAAGACGAAAAAATTGAGGTATTGAATCTTCGTAGAAGAATTTATTTTGGATGCTATTCTTTTTTCCAAACCTTGAATAGTTGACGCAAAGTTGATATGGATTGAACAACTGACTGCACATTCGGCAGATGTTCGCTGTAATCCGCTTTCTGAATCAGGACCGAATGCAGGTTGGGTTCCTTCTTTAGAACAGATATCGGAGCAATTTGTTCGGCAGATTTTCGGATTTCAGTGGAAGTTGAATCAGGAAAAAGACGTCGATAAAATCAGAAAATTCACTGCGAAAAGTTTGCCTCATATTTTTCCTGAAATTGTTTTTGCAGTTATATCAAGCGACCTAATTTCCGGATTGGAGGTCTAACCTGCTTGATTGTGGAAATAGGTTTGCACCTGTTGGTTAATTTTATTAAATAATTTCGAAGTTTTTACCGAGATCATCATCGTATTTAATAGTTTGATTATCAATTAAATATCTTGTTCTTAATCAAATAAGCCATTTTTTTTTATTTTTTATTTGCCAAATGCGCGACAGGTAGTTTAAAATATTTTATATCTTCGGTTTCTTTAAAATGAAAACTTCCAAAAAGACCGGTAGATCAATGAAGAAAACCTTTTGCCTTTTTTTAATCTTATGGATTTCCGTCCCTATTTACGGTCAGGAAAACCGCAGTTCGGACGAGTTATTTGTAGAGGCACGCCATGCGGCCTTTCAAGAAAAAAACTATCCCAAATCAATCGATCTGGCAAAATCTGCCTTGCAAAAATCACCGGATTATACCGATATCTCTATCTTTCTGGGACGACTTTACACATGGAGCGACAATCCTGCGGCCGCGAGAGAAGTTTTCGAGGGTTTGGACCAAAGGAATGTGGAAGATGTCGACTTTTTTATCGCTTATGCTTCCCTGGAATACTGGAATGATCATTACGAAAAATCGATCGCTCTCGTAGATAAAGGATTGGGGTTTCATCCTGATTCTGAGGATCTTTTACTCCTTAAAGCCAAAGTGTATAACAGCAATAATAAATTTGCAGAATCCGAACAGGCCGTTCTGAAACTCCTGGAGCTGAATCCAAAGAACACGGAAGCACGCTCACTTTATGCAAGAATAAAGGAACTGACTTCAAAAAATGCGCTGGGAATCAGCTATGACTTTTCACATTTCGATAAGCAGTTTGATGACAACTGGCACATCCTGAGTCTGAGCTATAAACGCACTACGCCGATAGGGTCCGTTATTCTGAAAGCCAATTACGCCAACAAATTTGCGGAAAACGGCATGCAGTTCGAGATGGAGGCCTATCCGCGGCTTTCGAAAACTTTCTATATGTATGTCGGTGCAGGCTATTCCGGAGCTGTGGGCATATTTCCGAAGTTCAGGACAGGTGCTTCCCTGTATGCCAACCTGCCGAAAAGCTTTGAGGGTGAAATCGGTTTCCGGCAATTGTATTTCAGCAATTCCATCTGGATGTACACCGCTTCGATTGGCAAATATTACAAGAATTTTTGGTTTAACCTGCGGACCTACATCACACCCGGCAATGAGAATATTTCCCAATCCTATACCGGAACGGTGCGCTACTACACCAAAGGCGCCAACGACTACTTTTCCTTCCAGCTCGGTACGGGGATCAGTCCTGAGGAAAGCATCAACAGCTTATTACAAAATGAAACCTATAAACTGAAAACCTACAAGATAGGCGCCGGCTACAGTTTCTCGATCAATAAAATGAATTTCTTTTCGATCTCTGCCACCTATTTCAATCAGGAATACCGCCCTTATACAAAAGGCAGCCAGATAGATCTTAGTTTAGGTTATACAAGGGCTTTTTAACTTATTTATTAAAAAATTTTACCGTCACCGAATCCGGCATCAGCATTTTTGAGGTGTAGAACTTTTGGTTCATCCTTTTGAACTCGTCAAAATACTTTTGGGTATTTCTTTTTGCTGCGGCGTCGTTTGTAGCATACTCCGTAAGGTCAGGATTCAATGTGAACAACTGATCTCCACTGAGGTGGTTTTTGCCATAAACAAAATCGGCCAGCATCGTTTTGCTCTGCATCAATGGGATCCCAGTTTTCCGGTTAGGCAAAGCGTCTAATCCGCGACCCACCCAAGCCACAGACGAAGGCGTCACCAAATTGTAATTTTCCCGATAATAAGCCAAAACAGAAGGCGCAAGATCGAAATGGCTGACCACGTTTTTGAAATGTTTCGGTTCTTTTAGCAAAGGTGAATAAATGATCAGCGGAACATGGTAACGGTCTATCTTGGATTCTAGGGTGATTTCCGGCATGCTGTGGTCGCCGGTGACAATAAAAATGCTGCGCCCGAAATCGGGACGCTTTTTATAATTTTTAAAAAACGTTTTGAGTGCTTCATCCAGATTAAGGACGGATACCAGTTGCCTTTTGTTTTCCAGCGCCCATTTTTTCTGCGACTCCGATATTTGTCCGGATCTGATGCGTTGCTCAAACAATTGCTCATAATGCGGACTGTCATTAATCAGGAAAGGATTGTGCGTGGACAAAGTGATGGCCATGTTAAAATAAGGCTTTCCGTTTGCCTGCGGGATTTGCAGCATCTTTTCAAGAACCGCCTGATCTTCATAGCCCCAGCTTTCACCGTTGTTTCCGGGCAATTTTCGGTATGCGGGTCCGAAAGCGCTTTGGTCGATAAGGTGATCCACATTGCTGTATTCGAGAAAGGCCTTCATGTTATCAAAAGTTGAGTTTCCGCCATAGTAAAAGCCGGTTTCGAAGCCATTCTTTTTTAGCACATTAAAAAGATTAAAATGAGGTGTAATTTCTTTAGTCTCCAAAAAGCCATTTTTCCCGAAAGCCAAAGATCCCGTTAAAGTAGGCAATGCTGCGAAGGTACGTCCCGAAGAGCTGAAGTTGTTTTCCCAATACAGACTTTTCCTGGCTAAAGAATCGATGAAGGGCGTGAAATTGCCCACATAGCCGTTCGGCGAACTGTAAGCATGTCCAAGTCCTTCAACAGTGATCAGCACAAGATTTGGAAGACTTTCGGATGGGTTGAAATAAGGCCCTAAAAAATCAGGAGTCTTTTCTTTTCGCCAAAACGGAAACGCTTCATCCAGCCGGTCGGGATCATAATAAGGCGCATCATTTTGTGCCAACATTTCGTTAAGCATTGAGCCATTCAAAAAATCTTCCGCACCGGAATTAAAGAAATAAGCCCATTTGCTTTTACCGGCATTTTGCTCGAATTCATTTGCCGTGTCATGGAATTGCAAATCTTTTTCCGGAATAAAAAAGGAGCCCAAACCGATGCATAATATCACCAAACCGGGAATCCAGGATTTTAATTTCGATTTGGCGGCAAGCCAAAAAGGAAGATAAGTTCCCGCAATTAGAATAACCATGAATGCTAAATTTTTCAGGCTTACCATGCCGCTCGCCTGCAAAATTTGTTTTAATTCAGCAGTGCTGTAATAGAAGGCATCTGCACCCAATAAATTTTGGGACTCCGAAAAATAGAGAAACAAAATATATTGCAAAATGCCCACTAAAGTATAAACAACAATCGTTACGCTTTTTGTCCATTTCTCTAAAATAAAGTTCAGGAGCAGGAATAAAACACCTGTAATCAATAGAAAACGGAAGGCGAATTCAAAATTGTTAACGGATAATTGCAGGGCAAGCCGATTGCGATCAAAATCTTCGAAATGATAATGGTACCAAGACCATTCCGCGACTGCTCCAATTAAAAACAACCCGATAAAGACCAGGGAAATCAATCCCCATTGTTTGAGTCCGGATTTTATTATTTCAATTACTTTTTGTCTCCACGGCAGGTGCTGAACCGAGGTATTGAAACCTTGCCTGGTCATTTCGCCCCAGGATTTAGACTTCTTAAAATAATCTACAAAACCCTTTACCCCTGCTTTTACGACAATTGGGTGGAAATAAAATGGCTCTAAAACCGCCGTGGTAATCAGGGTGAAAAAATCTTTTCTCTTGGTATATACCTGCCGACTCACCAAATCTACTAAAATGGCATAGATGGAATACAGAATTCCCGACGCGATCACCAAAGCAAATAATATAAAAAAGAATGGCCAATTAATCACTCCCAAGAGCAAAAAGATGAGGAATATGATATAGCCCGAAAATTCAACCAAAGGCCCTAGAAATTCAAAAAAGAACCAATAAGGAAGACTGATCATTCCGAGCTTTCCGTATTTTGGATTGAACATCATCTTGCGATGTTTCCACAGGGTTTCTATCGTGCCGCGCATCCATCGGTTTCTTTGTTTGCGAAGAACCTCCTTGGTTTCCGGAACTTCTGTCCAGCACAATGGATCGGGTATGTTGACCACTTCGTACGCTTCTTTGCGATCTTCCATATACCTGCGCATACGCACTACAAGCTCCATGTCTTCGCCCACGGTATTTGCATCATAACCGCCGCAGGCTAAAACAATCTTCCTGTCAAAAGCACCAAAAGCACCGGAAATAAGGATGAGCCCCGAAGCTCGCGACCACGCCATGCGACCCAAAACAAACGCACGGATGTATTCCAATGCCTGCGTTCTTCCCAGCCAGGTTTTAGGAATATTGACGTCCAGGACTTTGCCGTTTTCAACTTTACAATTGTTGGCCAAACGAATTACACCTCCGCAGGCAATCACCTTTTTGTCGGTTTGCTCCAAAAATGGCTTCGCGAGTTTCAGGATAGCATCCTGTTCCAGAATGCAGTCCACGTCAATGCAGACGATGTAATCGCCGGAGGAAATATTAACCCCGACATTGAGCGCATCAGCTTTGCCGCCATTTTCCTTGTCCACCACGACCAATTTTTTGAAAGCCGGGTTTTTACTTTTGTATATGGCTTTTATCGGTTGGGTTTCCAGCTGTCCCTGTATAAAGAAAGCCACCGACTCCAATTCGTAAACTTCAATAAGCTTTGCAATAGAATCATCTTTGCTCCCGTCATTAACAATGATGATTTCCAGATTATGGTAATACAAAGACAATAAGGATCTTACATTATCCACGATGGTCAATGCCTCATTATACGCCGGCGCAATAAGGCTGAAAGTAGGCGCATTGGGATTGGCCGCAATGATGCTGTAATCGGCAAAAGTGTTTTCGTGTTTGTACCGGATTACCGCGCCCAAAGCATAAATCCCTATCCAGGAATAGATAAGAAAAACGCCGGCCGAATACAGTAGAAACAGCCAAATGACAACCTCATAGATGATATGTGAAAACTCTAACATATTTTTTCCTGTAAAGCGTGTCTAATTATTTTTACGAGATGTTCGGAAGAGGATTCACTTTCCGCAAGTCTCTTGAGGTCGTCTAGGTTACCCAAAGATGCCAAAGCTTCGGCAGCGGCAATCTGGATGCTGACCGCAGGATGACCGAGCAATTGTGATTTGAAAAACCCGGCATATTGCCTGTCATTAGACAACTTCATGGCCTTTATTATTTCCAGTTGCACTTCTTCCGGCTGCGCATCATAGGTTCCGGTAAAATCCTCCCTCGTCGAAGGGTTTTCCAAGGCCTGCATGGTGCGGACACCCTGTATGCGGACTTGTGCGGCTGGATGTTCCAGGAGGGTTTTCACTTCGTCATAAAATGCCAACATCTGGAATTTTCTTAATAGCCTTAAGGTGAAAATCACTACAGACGTGTTGTCGCTGCTAAGCCAAAGACGGATGGAATCATCACAATCCGAAGGGATATTATTCACAGACCTCAGCAGGCGAAGCTGTTGCCAGTCTGAAATCTTGTAGGGAAAATGGTCAAGGAAATCCAAACCTTTGAACCCCTGAAAAGTGAGCATCGCATATTGCGCCTCCTGATAAACCTGAGGAGAAGGATGCGTGAGAAACCCACTGATCAGATGCAGATGCTGTTCCATTTGCATCGCAGTAAGACCCTGGATTCCTCCTGCGATGCGGTAGGCTTGTTTTTGTTTGAGATTGGAAAGCGATTCTTTTTCTAAATCGTAATTTATGTAAAGTCTTTTGATTTCGTTTTGAGCGCTGCCGGAAAACTTCTTTTTTGAGGCAACCAGTTTTTCTAAAAATAAATTCCGGAAGGAAGAAGCTTTGGAATATTCATCAAACAAGGGATCCTGTGGTTTCTGGCTTTCGGAATCCACGATGGTCTCCGAAAGTTTTTGGTCAATTACCAAAGACCATTTCAGCATGTTCGTTAATGTTTTGTACTGATACAGGCCGTAAGAAAGAACCACAACGATGAGGATCAAAACCAGCATGAGTATTGCAAAAAAAACAATTAACAGATTGTGTACAGAAACCGATAGAAACATTTCTTATTTCATGCTATGTTTCTTAACCCTGATCATAAGCTCACTGGGACTGAAAGGCTTAATCATGAAATCGGATGCGCCTAAATCAAACGCGTCCAGCACAACTTCCTCCTGATCCAGACTGGAAAGCATGATGATGGGAATATTTTTTCCCGATGATTTCACAGCCGAGAGGATTTCCGTTCCCGAAGCAAAAGGCATCATGATATCACTGACGATCAAATCCACGTCGGTGGTTTTTATAACGTCTATGGCTTCCTTTCCGTTGCGGGTTGCAATGACTTGGTAACCTTCTTTTAATAATTTATACTCCACTGTTTTTAGAATCAGTTCATCATCATCAGCAATTAAGACTAGCATAGTTGAATTTTTAACTTATTTGGGTGATTATATTTATTCCTCTTTTTATTTCCGTTTCTACTTCGCGGAGCATCTTTGTGAAATCCGAGTACGCGTCCACAATTTTTTCCCATTCCATGGCTTTTTCGGAGAGCCTGAATAATCCTGCGGTACCGGAAGTCCCTTTTAGTTTGTGTAAAAAGGCCTTTGCCATTTCAGGATTTTTTTCCTCGCCAAGGTCTTGGAGCTTTTTAAGGGACTCGCTAAGTTCCTGGATGACTAAATGAAGAAAGAATATTTTAAAATCTTCATCATCTCCGATTTGCTCCCGGAGCATTTCCATATCGAGATAGTCATCTGTTTTCATAACCTCTGCCGGCTCCTGATCCCCATCCGGATTAAAATGTTTTTTTAACATATTGAGCAGATCCAGCTGTCTGAGTGGTTTCGGCAAAAAGTCCGTCATCCCGGCATCCATGCATTTTTCCTTTTCGCCCAGAACATTTCCTGCGGTCACCCCTATTATGGGGACCTTCGAATATTGCGGTAATTTACGGATTTGTTTTGTGGCTTCTATACCATCCATTATGGGCATCTGCACATCCATAAGAATTAAATCAAAAACTTTTTCCCGGCACTGTTGTAGCGCTTCGGCACCATTGATCACCTCCACGAGATTTGCGTTGGGGGTCAAAATGCTCATCATTTTTTGGTTGAGCGCCATGTTTACGGGATTATCGTCTGCCAGAAGTACTTCCCAGGTCTGGCTGAATGTGGAAAGCGCTTCCTGATGAAGGGGCGCTAATTTTTCTGCATCTTTTTGATTATACTGCATACTTTTTTGCAGCGCATTGTAAAGTTCTTCGGACTTGATAGGCTTCAGAAGGCAGTAGGATTTTTCATTCTGGCGGAATGAGGAAATCACCTCATGCTCTTCTGATGAGGTATGAAGTACAATGAGCGGAATGACCTCGCCCTGTTTTTTGAAAAGTTCCTTGATTTTTTCTATGGTTTCCAATCCAGAAAGGATCGGCATGTGATAATCCATAAGGATCACGTCAAAACTTTCGCCATGCATTAAGAGCCGAATCACTTCCAGGCCGTTGGTGGCGGAAACAGATGGAATATTTTTGTAATCCAGCATGTGTTTAAGGATGGTTCGGTTGTTCTCATTATCATCCACAATGAGAACCCTGCCGATTTTCAGCTCTTGGGGCTCTTCAGCCTGATTGTATTCGAAAGGAACGCTCAGGTCAAACTGGAATACAGAGCCTTTCCCGATCTCGCTGGAAAGTGAAAGCTGGCTGCCCATATATTTTAGAATGGTATTGGAAATCGTCAAACCCAATCCGGTTCCTCCGTATTTTTTACTCACCGAGCTGTCTTCCTGAGTAAAGGCGTCAAAGATGCGCTGCTGCTTATCTTTCGGAATACCGATCCCCGTATCTCTCACGGAAAAGCGCAAAGTGATGTTTTTGTCATCGCATTTTATTTGCTCCACTTTCAGCTCTATTTCGCCTTGCTCTGTGAATTTCACTGCATTGCCGAGCAGGTTGATCAGCACTTGCTTGATCCGGGACTCATCTACCCAGATGGCATGTGGCAAACCTTGCTCTATGTTCAGAAGAAGCTCCAGATCTTTGCGTTGCGCCTGATACAATACCACATTGATCACCTGATTGACCAAGTCGTAAACATTGTATTGGTCCACAAATAGCTCCAGCTTTCCGGATTCTATTTTCGAAAAGTCCAGAATGTCATTGATGATGTTGAGCAGGCTGTTACCAGATTCGTTAATATAATTCAGATATTGGGTCTGCACTTCATTGAGCGGTGTTTTTAATAATAAATCCGAAAAACCGATCACACCATTCAGCGGCGTCCTTATCTCATGGCTCATATTCGCCAAAAACTCTGATTTTGCTTTGCTGGCGAGGTCTGCAAGTTCTTTGGCTGTTTTTAGCTCTTCATTTATTTTGACAGAATGTGTCGTATTCTGAATAAAGATGATTACCCCGCCAATGATCCCGTCAGAAAAATGCCACGGCCGCACTTCCCAGCTGTAATGTTGGGGTTCGTCCATCCCAATGATTTCGAAGATTTGGTTATCGTTTTTATAGGCTTTTCCTTCCAATGCGTCCGAATAGATTTTCTTTCTATCTTCGGGCACATTCGGGTAAAGCGTGTAGAGATTTTTGCCAATTATTTCCTCATCGTCTTTATGGAATTCATCCTGCCATCTTTGGCTTAGCAAAATATAATCCAGATTTTTGTCCAGCATGGCCACCGCGGCAGGCACATTGTTGACAAAGGATCTCAGCATGGCTTCTTTTTTCTCCAGCTCCAAAAAAGTTTTCTTGGTAGCGTCAATGTTCTGAATGATCCCGAAAACTTTGGTGCACACATTGTTTTCAAACTCGGGGATACCTTTCACGCGGACCCAGATGAGCTTGCCGTCTTTTTGCCGCAACTGGAATTCCTCATCATAGGCAACTCCTTCCCGCACTGCTTTTTCAAAAGCATTCTTCATTCTTATTTCGCTTTCCTCATCATAGAAGCCAAGCGCTGAATCAAGCTCTGGGACAAAACTTTTTTCAACCTTATGGATTTCTTTGGTAGAATCGGACCAATAAATTCGGTTATCTTTCAGATCCATCTCCCATCCGCCAACTTGTGCCACAATATTGGTTTGTTCCAGCATTTTTTGGGTATTTCTCAGGTTACGTTCCAGCTGGATTCTTTCGGTCATATTGAGAGCTGTGCTCACCACGTAAGGATGCGCATTCTCGTCAATTTCCAACATATTGTTGTACATCCAGAAAATCTCACTGCCGTCTTTGGCGCGCAAAATCATCATGCCGGAATCCTCCCTTTTATCTCTGATGCGTTCCAGATATTCACCGAGCAACTGATGGTGTTGCGGCGGAATAAGCTGCTTCAGGTTTAAAGACTTTACTTCCTCTTTAGAATATTGCAAGAGCTCCCGGCATTTTTCGTTAACGGCCAGAATGTTGCCTTCCATATCGTGCATGCTCATCAGTCCAAGTGCATTCTCAAAGAAATTCCGGAACCGGCGTTCAGAGCTTTGCAGCTTGCGCCGTTCCTCGGTTTCCTGGGTAATGTTCCGGCCAAAACATATAATTTCTGTTTTCCGGGAATTTTCTTTAAAAAACCACTCTATGAGGGTATTTTCGCCATCTATTTTCGTGAGAGTTGTAAGGGACCTGCCCTTGTTGCTGTCTTGTGGAAGCTCTTTCAGGATTTTAAACAGATCTTTGTTGTTTTCGCCTAAAAAATCTACAAAATTTTGTTCAAACACCTTCTCTTTTTCCAATCCGAAAACCTCCTCAAATGAGGGGTTTACCTTTTTAAAGTTAAAATCGTTGTCCAGTATGACCTGCAAATTATTGGTCACCCGGAATATTTCGGAAAAATATTCTGCCTCGGTGTTTTTTCGTTTGCCTACCAAAATTTTGGTTACCGCTTTCGCAAGCTTTTCCAGGGACTGGATTTGCTTTTGCGAAATACTTTTAGGGCTATAATCGAACACACAAATGGTTCCCAGGACAAAGCCCTTTTCATCAATCAAAGGCACACCCGCATAGAAACGGATATTTCCTGCCCGAATTAGTGGATTGGAAGAGGATCTTTCATCAGCAAAAGTATCTTCGATCACCATCGCCTCATGGCTCAGAATGGTGTACTGGCAAACCGTGTCTTTTCGCGGGACGCTGTCCAGATCCATCCCGATGCAGCTTTGGATGGTCTGGGTATCCTGCTCCATTATAGCGACAATGGCACCCGGACAATCGGCGATATGTCCAGCCGCTTCCGCAAAAACGTCCAGATCGGCTTCTTTGCCCAAATGCATTAAATCGTAGAACTGAAGGCGCTTCAGTCTTTCTTCTTCATTTTCAGTTAATGGAAAGTTTGGCATAAACGGTTGGTTAATTATTGATGCCCATTCATTCCTATCAACATCGCAGTGATAAAGAATAGTGCATGCTATTTTCTACGTAAAAATAAAATATTTTTCCACATAAACGAAAGATATTTTAATATGGCTGAAAAAATTGGCTCCTTACAATTTACCAATGATAAAAATAAAAATAGAAGTCCTTAAATTCATTGAATAATTTTAAGCAAATTCTTGCAGAACTATTAAATTAGCTACTCCATAGAAGCCAGATATTGAGAGAATCTACGGATAGACTCAATATAAAAACTCCTTCAGAGTAAACAGATATATAATGGGATCCGCTAAATCTTAGAAATGCTTTCACCATCTTCAAACGTAAGTTCAACGCGATTGATTGGGCAATCATTTTCAGTTTTAAGCCATCAGGATCAAGATATTAAAAATACACCACGCAATACATGACAGTAACAAAATGAAAGGTCTCCGGATTATTTTGCAAGTACAATAAGAAATAATAATCATAAAGAATTACTTTTTCCTAAATTTACATAATAAACAAATCCTAAAATGAAAAAACTCACACTAACAATTGCAACCTTTTCCCTGCTCACGACTTATAGCTGCAAGAAATCCGGCGAAGGGAATAAAAGCGTCATCGTGAAAGAAAACGTGGAGGAAAGCATCCACCACGAAAACGGCAAAACCGACACTGCCTATGCTGCGGAAAAAACAATGAAAAACGGCGACAAGGAAAGCACGGAATCCACTTACCGCTATGTTGCCGAAGACGGGTCTTCAGCGCTGGTCACCTTTAAAAATGATCAGGAGGGAAATACCATCAGCATCAGAAGCAATAATGCAACACTTTATGCCAAAGAAGAAAAATCTGACGGTAAAACCACCATTTACAAAAACCAAAACGTAGAAATTAAATCTGAAGGCGATCATGTGACCATTACTCAGGAAAACCATGTCATCGAGCTGAAGAAGGCGAGAGGACAGTGATATTTGGACGAATCGGAGCGGGTTGATAAGTGAATTTGCTGCGCGGTGAATTTCTTTCAGAGTGAATTTGCTGCGCAGTACATTTCTGCGAGTGAAATTGCTGCGCGGTGAAATCGAAGATTCGACGAAGTCAATGGTGAATTCTAAGCCGCCGACTCAGTTTTTTTCCACTGCCGTAAAAAATCTATTTCCTGATTAAGATTTTTGTACGGTACTTATGTCTGTCGCCCACAAATTCAATCAGATAAGTTCCGGAAGAAAAATGGGAGGTGTCAATTTTTGTATCGGTTATTTTCTGCAGGGATTTTACTTTCTTTCCCGAGGTATCATACATGTTGATTTCATTTACTTTATAGGGTGACTTAAAATTTAAGACTTCTTTTGTCGGGTTTGGAAACAGCGTTACTGCTGAAGCGATATTTTCGTTTTTGGTGGTTGCTAAGGAAACCGTTCCCTGAACAGGCGTGGTAAATTGAAGCGTTTTCGTATCTTCTATATGATGATAATTGCAGCTGGTTTCATTTGTCGAAATGTACATATTTGTTATTAAAGTATAGGTAGCCTGATCCGGAACATCGATATAAAAATCGTTTTCATAATAAGTAACTGCAGCATCGCCTCCCAAAGGACTTAAATAATAACATGCATTTAAAGTAATTATATTTTGATTGGTATTGGTGTCATAGGAAAGATAGGCACTAGAAGATGTATGAAAATAGGCCTTCACATGAACTTTTATTTTATTTTGACCATTTTGGGTAACACTTAAACCTGCAATATACTGGGAAAATAAAAAATTTGAGATAAAAAGAAATAAGGATATGATTAAAGCTTTCATGACAAAATATTTTAAAATGAGAATTATTGTTTGATTAACGTTTTAGCATCTGCAACTTCACCATTGACAATGAGTGCAACGGTATAAAATCCTGCGGGATAGTTGCTTATGTTAATATTGTGTTGAGATGAGTTTGTATCTATGATATAATTGTTTGATACTCCGCTATTGTTATTTCCAATGATTATTATATATGCCGAAGTTGCAGCATTCAGTATATAGTTTACTTGGATATTGTTGCTTGCAGGGTTTGGAGCAATAGTTTGAATTCTACTTGGATTTAACCTTACTTCAACCTGCGCATAGTCTTTAAATCCATCTAAATTGGATATCACTTCTAATTTATAGTTTTCAGCAATAGCATTGAGAATTTGGAGATTTTGACCTTGATAGATTAAATTACCACTGCTGTCATACCAATTATATGTTGCTGGTTCTTGAATATCTGCTGCATTAATGGTCAAGGATTCATTTTCATTAACCATTCTCAAACTTCCGGCATCTGCCATGAAAAGTGCTCGTTGGTCTTTGTTAATCATAAAGGTTTCTCCACCAATTATTTGTCCTGAAACAGCATCCTTTTGAATGACATGATAGCGGAATTTTTGTTTATCTGTCGCTTCTCTAGTTAAGAAATTAAAATCTAAACGCAAAAGACCCGTTTCATTTGCATTAAAAGAAACATTTCCAAGAATAGCATTATTACCGCTTACTAATTTTTTGTTTTGATTGGATGTCGGAGCAAGTGATTGGGAGGTATTTCCTCCTCTTTGCCAAGCATTATAAAGAGTATCATCCATAGTTATTCCTACTTCTGCTTCTTGAAAAACAGGTTTTCCAGTTTCCACATCATCCACAAGAAATTCTATTTTGTAGTTCTTTTGAACGCTAAAAGGATTCCCTATTGCTACTACACCGCCCGGAGTAATCCCAGGAATAAGATCTACTACCGTAACGTTCTTCCAAGCAATATTATTATTGTTTCTAACATTGGCATTTAAATCAGTTGTTTCTGCAACAGTCATAGGGTCATCCACACTTTCTATGCGAGTTAAAAGACAAAAATGCCATTGATCCTCATTATTATAATTTGCAGGATTGGGAACAATCCATGGAAATGATAAAATTGTTTCTTGGCCCGGTTGAAGAACAGGAATACTTACACTTCCAACAGGATTTCCCATAGGTGCGCCGGTTGTAGGATGAAAGACACCCCCGTTCCAAGGATTGGGATAAGAAAGTCCTGTAGATGCTTTTGCCCAGTATAACTTTAATCGCTCATTACCTGTAGAGGGAACTCTACTTTTATTAATTACCCTTATTTTTACATAATTTGGAGTGTTATTGCTATTGTACACAGGATTTTGATGTTCTGTTCCATTGTCATTAGAATTTCTCACCCACATATTATCGCTTGCCCACATATAAGGAGTTGTCGTATTAGGTTCTATTCCGAAATCATCAGAAGAATCTTTTACATATAAATCAAGTGTTGGGGAATCCATTTGCTGAGCTAATTTTACTGCTTCATAGGCATCCACTAATCCATATCCTGTTTCTTCGTTCCATGTTCCATTGGGTCTTCCATTTGCAGATGTATAGGTATAATTGGTTAATTTTTTGGCGGTTTTTTCTATGATGTCACTTACTTGCGTTACATTTAAATATGGATTAACGGAAAGTATTAACGCAGCTATACCTGCAACATGTGGTGTAGCAAAAGATGTTCCTGACCTATATAATAATGTATTATTATAAGATGTCATTAAAATGTCAACTCCTGGAGCAACAATATCAAGTTTTCCTCCATAACAAGAATCAAAAGCACGAATTCCATTCTTACCAATTGAGCCTACTACAATGATTTTATCATTAGTATTTGCCGGATAAGTTATTCCAAAAGAATTTGGATTTTGTGGTTTAGGTGCATTCCCCGCAGCAAATAAGATTACTGTTCCTAAACCATTTCTTCCAAATGTTAATGCATTTGATATTGCGTCGTCTAACATAGAAGAAACATAATTAACTTGCCAAGAATTATTAATAATATCTGCTCCATTTTGCACAGCCCAATTAATACCTCTAGTTGTTTGTTCTATACCTGAAGACGTAGCAGAAAAATTAATACTTATTGAATACATTTTTGATTTGGGAGCCACTCCAACAATTTGATAATTATTATTTTTAATAGCTCCTAGCACTCCTGCTACATTTGTACCATGTATATTGTAAGTTTGACTAGGAGAAGAAGAGGTAACTGCATCATAGCTTAGAGGTAATATATTTGCGCTTAAATCTTGATTGGTTAAATCAATTCCTGTGTCAAAAACTGCAACTTTGACGCCTGCTCCTTCTGTAATTGTCCAAGCATTACAGACATTTATATCGATACCAGGATTTGATGGATTTTGCAAACCCCATAAATCTCCAAAATTGGTATCATTAGCACATACTACTGTAGGATTATTAGGGTTATTAATATTAGAATTTAATAATTGCGTTACAACTTCATCCTCAGGTTTGCTTGAAAAATTAGGATCCACGGCGGCAAAGCTTCCTGTTTCAAATAGGTAAGGTACATGGCTGCTTTTTTCAGACAGATTAAAATTAGAGTATTAACTTTAACGTCAAGAAAAAGCAATGAAAAAATCAAGATTTACGGAAGCACAGATTTTAAAGGTGCTCCAGAGCCAGCAGGAAGGCAAGAAAGTAGCGGAGATATGCCGCGAGTACGGTATCTCGGA
>NZ_LFNG01000005.1 GCF_001045435.1 Chryseobacterium koreense CCUG 49689
CCAATCCGTAGATGTGTTGAAGGTTTTTGCGAGAGCGAAAACGCTTTGACATATCTGCGGATGTAATCCGCGCTCCGATGTGCAAAAGTTGCAGCGGAGCGGAAACTTTTGCACATCACTCAAATATACGCAAATCATCCTTTCCTGCAATCCTTTTTTTTAACAGATTGACAACCGTCTACCGATCTTTTTATTTGATCTATGTAAATGCGCAGGTTTCTTTAATTATTTTCTAAGACTCCTTTTCTCCTCCACTAATATCATAACCATCCTTCCTCCGCCCTTTGTATATGGACGCTACTACCCAACTCCAATATAGGTCCAATAAAACTCCAATATAAGTCTAATAAACCATTGGACTTATATTGGAATTTTATTTAATTTATATTGTATCTTTACTGAAAGTGAAGCGAAGGGTTTTGAAGAAACTGCCCTTTTTGCATTACCAGAAACTAAAGATATGAAAAAAAATCATGGCAAGACTTAAAAAAAACCGCAACTTGAGTGGTGCCATCCGCAACGTTGTTTTTGTAAATGATGGCGGCCGCGAATTCATAAGGGCAAGACCCGACGGGGTAAAACAGACGGCCCAGACCAAAGCTGCTGCCGGCGTTTTTGGACTGGTAAGCAGCCGGGAAAAGACCTTCCGCCTCAAGCTCCTCCGCATGATGGGAGTTCCTGCTGCGCAGTATTTTGCTGCAAAGCACCGCGCCAGAATCCGGAAAACAGTTACCGACAATCAGGGAAGCAGCTCTGGAAACAATACCGGATTCGGCAATCCGCAGGCACTGGCTGGTTTCTCCTTCAACCCGAAAATGGAATGGGAAAACTGCACCAATTTCTTTCCCACTTTTGAAATGGAATCCTCCGGTAAAATGAAAGTGCACCTCCCCGAGTTGAAATGGAAAAGACAGATCATACCGCCCAAAAACAGCAGTTCAGCTGTACTGACCATCACTGCGTTGAATGCAGATTTTAACAGCAACATGGTGCCCATAAAGGAGCTTGCAAAACTTGAAATCAATATCAGTGGAACTTCGGCGGTCCCTGCTCAGGAATGGATTTTCCCGGTGGATGCAGCGGAAGGTTGGCTGCTCATCATCGGCTGCCTGAAGTTTGCCTCGCCGCAACAGTCTGCAGTGATGAAGGAAGCATTTTCGGCAGCGTATCTGTGGGCAGGCATGGCGGGTGAGTAACTGGTGGTATTGTTGCCGGTGAATACTCACTTAACCCCAATTGCAGATTAAGGTTTTACTTTACTGAAAAATCGGGTTAGCGCAGCGTCATTTTCACGATACGGTCTTTTCCGGCGAAAACCAAAGTGTTGCCGTCGATCCATTCACAGACATACAATCCTTTTTCCTCGGAAATCGTTTTCCAGGTTTTTCCGTAATCCTGGGAGAATTCGATATTCTGGTCACCCACCGCGATGATGTCTTTTCCTTTAGATTTCGGGCGGAATTTCACACAGGTTTTATAGCCGCCATTCTGGCCTGAAGCCTGAATCTGCCAGGTTTCCCCGCCGTCATTGGTGGTTGCTATATTGTTGATGTTTTCTGCCTGTTTGGTATAATCGCCACCCACGGCAATCCCGAAGTTTTTATCATAGAAATCAATGGAATAAATGCCCTGTGAGGAAGTGCCCTGAATGAAGGGGGTTTCGTAAGCTTTCCAGTTGTAGAAAGAATTCCAGTGAAATTTAAAAATCCTTGCTTTAGCCCCGCCGGTGGCAATCCAAACCCAGTTACCTTTCATGGCGATATTGGAATTGCTTGCGGCAAAATGAGCTTCTCCCGGGAAATATTTCGGAAGACCCGGTTTAACTTTCTTTCCAATATCCGAAGGCGCAGGATTGCTGAAGATCAGGGGATTTGCACTCCCGAATTCATTCGGATCACTAATTGCAACTCCACGGTCGAACTTATCATAGATAAAGGAATCAAAAAAAGCAGTTTTCTTTTTATCCGTGAAAAAAAGGGAAACTTTTAAGCTTTTTTTGTCAATCCTGAATAAGTAAGCCGGACTTAAAATATTGATGGCTTCAAAATATCGGGAACTTTGAGCCAGCGTGCGGAATTCCAGTTTTTCATCGGAAAGCCGCATCTGCTTTTTGTCCGCCGTATCCTTCAGACTCACATAGCCGAATTTGGAATCCGTCCCGGAATACCAAACCTTCCCCTTCCAAATTTGGATGGCTCTGATGGAGATTTTATCCTTCAGCAAAGTTTGAAGTTCAACTTTTTGGGCAAAAGCAAATCCATGGAACAGGATCAAGGTCCATATCAAAGTCAGCTTCTTCATGGCGTTTAATTTTAGTCAAAAATAATGAATTGGGTTGAAATAAAAATTCCCGCCAATTTAGACGGGAACTCTGTGATTTATCTTAATTGTTACTTTCTGTTCTTGAAGAAATAGTATCCATAGAAGAAGATGTGCAGCACAATCATCACTTCAGAAAAAATCACCAGACCGCCATCGTCCAATTTGTCGGCAAGCGCATCCTGATGGTGGAAATAGGTCAGAAAGATCAGAATCAAAGTAAGCGCTCCACCGCAGATTGCAGAAATCCTGTAGTTTTTCGGATCATCGGTGGTATTGTTGGCTTTACCAAGGAACGAGTTCTTGATTCCTCTCCACAAATACACATCCAGACCAATCATCATCCAGATCACCAAACGGATCCAGGTATCAAACGGCAAAAACGCCATCATTCCGAAACAGGTCAGAACGCCCAAAATCGGAATTAATGGGACAAGTGGGGTCCTAAACGATCTCGGCGCATCGGGTTGCGTCTTCCTCATCACAATAACGCCGATGCAGACCAGGATAAAGGCAAATAATGTCCCGATGGAGGTCATCTCGCCCACTACCCTCCCCGGAATAAATGCGGCAAACAAACTCACAAAAACAAGGAAGAAAATATTTGATTTGAAAGGCGTGCGAAACTTCTTATGAACCTCACTGAAAACTTTAGGCAGCAAACCATCGTGGCTCATGGAATAGAAAACGCGGCTTTGCCCCATCAGCATTACTAAAATCACTGAAGCATAACCCAATAGAATCGCCACGATAATAGAAGTGTTCAACCACGGATATTCAGGAACCACTGTTCCGTTTACCACAGTTCCCATCGCCTCGATCGCGATGGCAACCGGCGCCAAATGGTCTGAACCGCCTCCCGCAGTAAATTCTTTGTAATGAACCACTCCCACCATCACATAAGCAAAGGCAATATACAAAACCGTACAGATCAACAGAGATCCCATGATGCCGATCGGCATGGCCTTTTTAGGGTTTTTCGTTTCCTGTGCGGCAGTAGAAACCGCATCAAAACCAATATAGGCAAAGAAAACCACCGCGGCGGCTCGAATAATCCCCGACCAACCGTATTCACCAAACTTGCCCGTATTCTCAGGAATAAGCGGCGTGAGGTTTTCAGGTTTCACATATTTAAATCCTACCACGATGAAAAGTAGCACAATCGATACTTTTAAAATCACAATGCCAATATTCACCCAGGCGGATTCACTGGTGCCCTTGATCAAAATCAAAGACATCACCACCACGATGAAAACGGCCGGAAGATTGATCAGCCCGGCTTGTCCCGCACTGCCCACGTCGAATGGCGTCATTAAAAGCTGCTCCGGAAGATTCACCCCGAAACCGCTAAAGAGCTTGCCGAGATACCCCGACCAACTGGAAGCAACCGTCGCCGCGCCCACCGCATATTCCAAAACCAAATCCCAACCGATGATCCATGCGATAAACTCGCCCATGGTGGCATAGGAATAAGTGTAAGCACTTCCTGCAACTGGAATCATAGACGCGAATTCCGCATAACACAATCCGGCAAATGCACATCCCAAAGCGGCGATAATAAATGAAATCATAATTCCGGGACCTGCGTAATTTGCGGCGGCAATTCCCGTGATTGAAAATAATCCCGCTCCGATGATGGCCCCGATTCCAAGCGCAACAAGCGCACCGGAAGTCAGCGTCTTTTTCAGGCCTTTCTCAGATTCTTCCGCTTCTGCAAGAAGTTGGTTCAAAGGTTTCGTTCTCCAAAGATTCGACATGTTTATTTTATTTTAAGATTTCCAAAAATATAAAAATTTGGCAATCATTAACAATTTTCAGTCACATTTCTTTTTTGGATTTGAAAGATTAATTTCCATTTAACTGATTTTCATGTCAAAATAGAAATCCATCCTAAAATTAATTTTTCAATTCACACCCGGTATTTGATTAATTCCGCTATTTTTAACCCAAATTTTTAATATCTTTAAACCATGGTCCTGAACAATATTTTTCAGTCTGATTTGCAAAAAGAGATTTCAAACGCCGGTTATCTGAAAAAATACCGTGCCGGTGACATAATTGTGGACATGGATTCCTACATCAAGAATATTCCCGTGGTCATTTCCGGAAGCATCAAAGTGATACGGACTGAAGAAGACGGCCGGGAAATCCTGCTCTACTACCTCACTCCGGGAGAAAGCTGTATCGTGTCGATTCTGGCCGGGATGAAAAACGAAACCTCGAAAATCAAGGCAGTGGTGGAAGAAGACGCAGAAATCATGCTGATTCCCGCCAGCAAAGCCAAAGATTGGGTCAAAAAATATCCGGAATGGACCGACTTTATCTTTAACCTTTACCAAAAACGTTTCGAGGAACTCCTGGATATCGTCAATTCAGTGGCCTTCCAAAAAGTGGATACCCGACTATTGCAGCTGATCCGCCAAAAAACACATCTCTACCAATCCAAAGAAATATCCGTCACCCACCAGCAATTGGCAGATGAGCTCGGAATTACCCGCGAAGCCACAAGCCGCGTCCTGAAACAAATGGAAAAAGACGGGCTCCTCCAACTTTCCAGAAATAAAATCCGCCTTTTGTGATCTTGGTTACGGTGTAGATTTTTCAGGAGACCTAATTTTGCGGTATAAAGATTCTAAAAACACCCAGAAATTATGTTAAACTCCATCAAAAATCTTTTCGGATTGCAAAATACCGATTACGCTGAACTCGTGAAAAACGGGGCAATCATCCTGGATGTGCGTTCCAAGGGAGAATTCGCTTCCGGCCACATCAAAAACGCCATCAATATTCCGGTTGACCAACTTCAGAACAATTTGTCCAGGCTTAAAGACAAAAACAAATGCATCATCACCTGCTGCGCCTCCGGAATGAGAAGCGCATCCGCACAAAATATCCTGAAAAATGCCGGCTATACCGAAGTGCACAACGGCGGTGGCTGGATGAGTCTGAACAATAAAGTCTAAAGAAATGGAACCCCACTTTTACAACGTCGATATCCATTGGAAAAATGACCGACAAGGCGAAATGTCTTCCCCCGAACTTTCACAGAATTTAGAAGTGGCCACTCCGCCACAATTCCCGAAAGGAATGGAAAAAATCTGGTCCCCGGAACACCTTTTCACTTCCGCAGTTGCAAGTTGCCTGATGACCACATTTTTGGCAATAGCAGAAAATTCACGATTGGAATTCACCGGTTTCGAATGCAAATCGGCAGGAAAACTGGAACAGGTGGAAGGCAAATTCCTGATGACCGAAATAATCCTGGAGCCCACGGTAACCATCGTTAATCCTGAAGATCAGGAGAAGGCCGAAAGAGTTTTGCAGAAATCCGAGGCAGCATGTCTGATCTCCAACTCCATCAAATCAAAGGTCACCATGATCCCGACCATCAAAATCTCATAAACCATACTTAGTCACTTTTCATCTATTGGTTTATTGGTGAAGGTCTGTTTCCATTTTGGGAACAGACTTTCTTTTTATCATAAGATCCCATCAAATTTAAACTTGCGATCATTAACTGCGAATATCAAATCAAAGAATTATCTTTGAGACCATGAATTTCCATGACCTTTTCCTGAAACCATACGGATCCTACTCTACTTTTGAAATTTTCCTGGAAGCAGTCGCCACTTTTTTTGGAATTGCGAGTGTCTATTTTTCGATCAAGAAAAACATTTGGGTTTACCCGACAGGAATAATTTCTACGGCCCTGTATGTGTACATTCTCTTTAATTTCGGGCTGCTCGGCGATATGATGATCAACTTTTATTATACCGTGATGAGCGTTTACGGCTGGATTTTGTGGGCGAAAAGTTCCGAAGACCACATCCACGTGGAAGTTTCCTGGGCGAAAAGCAAAGACTGGCTAGTTGCAGGAGTGCTGCTGGTGCTGAGTTTATTTTTGGTCACCGGGGTTTATTATTACAAACCCTTCATCGACAACAGTTTCTCGATGGAAAACGTAAATCTGGGACTCTACCATTTGGACTGGGCAAATTGGCTGGATATTTTGACGACCGCTATTTTTCTCGTCGGAATGTGGTTGATGGCAAAAAGGAAAATTGAAAACTGGATTTTCTGGATCATCGGCGACATCATTTGCATCCCGATGATGATTTATAAAGGTTTAGGCATCACCTCGCTGCAATATCTGGTTTTCACCATCATGGCGTTCATTGGTTTTTTTGAATGGAAAAAGAATCTTAAAAACTCCTGATCGCCAATCTTTTTGTGATTATTTTAACTTAGGCGAATTCTAAGATTTGTCTTATTTGACTAACTTTGCAACCCCAATCAAACAGCGGATTTTCCGCACTTTCTTATGCAAAATACCATTGAATTTTTTAAATATCAGGGAACCGGAAACGATTTCGTGATGATCGATAATCGGGACCTGCAATTCCCAAAAGACAGGGCAATCATCGAAAAGCTTTGCGACAGGCGTTTCGGAATCGGCGCGGATGGATTGATTCTGCTGGAAAACGATGACGCGACCGACTTCAAAATGGTCTATTACAATTCCGATGGAAACGAAAGCACCATGTGCGGAAACGGCGGAAGATGCATCGTGGCATTTGCCTATTTCCTGGATATTTTCGAGGATAAAACCACTTTTATCGCAATAGATGGTCTCCATGAAGCCGAAATCGTAAACGGCACCGTGAAACTGAAAATGGGCGACGTGAATACCATCATCAGCAGGGATGAAAATTTCGAGCTGAACACGGGTTCGCCACATTTTGTGAAGTTCGTGAATGAGGTAGAAAACTACGCAGTGTATAAAAATGGTAACGAAATCAGAAATTCTGCGACATACAAGGACGAAGGAATCAATGTGAATTTCGTGGAACCGATTTCGGAGGATGAAATCTTCGTGAGAACCTATGAAAGAGGCGTGGAAGATGAAACCTTCAGTTGCGGAACCGGCGTCACTGCTTCTGCACTGGTTTTCCTAAAAGGTAAAAACAAGGTGGAAGTGGATGTGAAAGTTTTAGGCGGAAATTTGAAAGTGTACGCCGAACAGGATGGAGATTCCTTCAGAAATATTTGGCTGGAAGGTCCCGCAAAACAGGTTTTCAAAGGAAAAATTGATTTGTAAAGGAGTCATCGATTATTATTCAGTTATCATTTATATATGAGAAAGGGTTGTTCAGTTTTTGCGGTCAGTATGTTCATAGTGCTGTTGGTCGTTGGATTTTTTGGCTTTAAATATTACATGAAATACTTCGGCAATAACGTGGCAAAGGAAGGTTATGTCCTGATTCCACATTCCGCAAACTTCAATTCCATATTGGATTCCATTTCACCTTATATCAAAAACAGGGAAAACTTCGTGGAAGTCGCCAAAAGTAAGAAACTCAATGAATTTTTCAATGCAGGTCGGTACCGGATCAAAGCGGGAACCAGCAACACCGACCTGGTAAACATGATCAAAGCGGGAAACCAAACCGAAAACACCTACAGAATCGGAGATTTCTTCACGGTTTATCAAATGATCGGAAGAGTGACCCGGAAAACCGAGCTGGATTCCTTGAAATTTGCCAAAGGGCTGAATCAAATCGCAGAAGAAAAAGGACTTTCCAATGCCGAAGACCTAAAAAAATATTTCTTCATCGATACCTATAATTTCTTCTGGACTGTGACGCCTAAAGAATTCTTCAAAAAATTCGAAAATGAGTACAACGGTTTTTGGAATGAAGATCGCGTCGCCAAAGAAAAAGCCTCAGGTTTCAGCCGTGACCAGATTTACGCTTTGGCTTCCTTGGTTTACAAAGAAACCGGCGGAAAACCAGACGAAATGAAAACCGTGGCGGGACTCTACATCAACCGTTTCCATAAAGGAATGAAACTGCAGAGCGATCCCACCGTAATTTATGCCGTGGCAAAAGCCAACAACTTCAAAGGAGCGCCAATTAAAAGGGTTTTCTATAAACATTTGAAGGAACCTTCGCCATACAACACCTATGCAAACGCAGGAATCCCACCCGGACCGATTTGTGTGGTGGATAAAAATTCGGTGGATGCCGTCTTAAACGCAGAAAAAAATGACTATATCTATATGTGCGCAAACCCTGCAAAATTGGGTTTCCACAAATTCACGGCAAGTGCGGAACAACATGCCATTAACGCAAAAGAATACCAAGACTGGCTAAATTCTAATAACATCAGATAATTCTTTTGGAACCTGCCTCTTCATTTTTTTAGAAATTCAAAATTTTAAGGGCAGAAAAAAGGATCTACTTCATTAATAATCAAAATTTTAATAAAATTATTATCATTTTAACAAATTTTAAACAATCATTTATTTAACCATCATCAAAAATAATCATCTAAGATTTTTAAACTAAATATATGAACGACCGAATTGAGATTTCTTCAATAATTAGGAAGAGGACTTTAGGATTAACACTTGTACTGGGAGCAGCAAGTTTCGCCTTCGCACAGCAGAAGGTCAATGTATCCGGGAAAATTGTAGACAAACAGAATCAGGCAGTTCCCTACGCCTCCGTAACCTTCGGAAACAAAGCCAACAAACAGTTCAGCGATGCCACTTTGACAGACGAGAAAGGCGGTTTTGAAATTGGTCTTGTGCCGGGAAATTATGACGTCACCATCGAGGCGATAGGCTATAAAAAAATCACCAGCAACAGACAGATTTCCAATGCCGGAAATTTGGGGAATTTAACGGTGGAATCGGAAAGTTCCGGACCACTTTCCAAAACACAGGATATTCAGGGCGTAACCATTGTGGCGACCACAAAACCCGTAAAAGTAGAAATCGACAAGAAAACCTATGACGTGAAAAGCGATCTGACCGCCATCGGTGGAAACCTTCAGGACGTGCTGCAAAACGTGCCCTCCGTCTCGGTGGATCCGGATGGAACCGTCTCGATGCGCGGAAGCTCAAACGTGAAGTTTCTGGTCAATGGAAAACCTTCCGCATTACTCGGAATCGATGATGGCGCCAACGCGCTGCAATCCATTCCGGCCGACCAAATCGACAGAATCGAGGTCATCACCAATCCTTCCGCAAAATTTGACGCTTCAGGTACCGCGGGAATCCTCAACATCATCTTAAAGAAAACCACCAAAATGGGCTTTAACGGAAGCGTGGTGGGAACTTTAGGTTATTTGCCCAGAACTTCCCTCAACACCAACTTAAGCTGGAAAAAAGGAAACCTTACCTGGTTCCTAAACGGCGGCGGCGGATACACCGAAAGCAAAGGAAAAAACTGGACCGATGCAGTGTACAGCGTATATCCAAATTATCCGGATGCCAATGGTACCCAATTTTTGCAAAGAGGCTATCAAAGCACGGAAAGCAAAAATTTCTTTAAAAACTACAACGGCTCTGCCGGAATGGTTTACGACCTCAATGCAAACAACTCAGTGAATGCGTCGGTCACGTTAAGACGCTTTGAATCTGAAAGCAATAGTCCCGTAACCTATACCGACTATTTGACGGACAACACCATCGCAACCGGATACAGAAATTCCACCGGAAACAACTCCAATAACGGAATCCAGGGCGATTTCGGGTTTGACCATAAGTTTGACGACAAAGGGCAAAACTTGTCTTTTTCTTTAAGCCTACAGAGAAATGACAGCGACTCGCAATCTTTGATCGACCAAAATTATCGCCAGAAATCACTGCAGGACAAACTGAACCAAAATACTTTGAGCAAATCATTGGTCGGGAAAATCGATTACGAACTCCCGATTGGTGAACAATCCATGTTTAATGTCGGCTATAAAATCGATGCCAACAAAAACGATTATTCGTTTAACGTGTTGAGGAATATTGGTGATGGATTCAGCACAATTGGAGTAGAGCCATATAACAACAATACCAATTACAGCGAACTCATCAATGCTGCTTATATCCAGTTCAAAAGCAAGATCAATAATTTTGGCTACCAAGTAGGTTTGAGGGATGAATTGTCCAACATTACCATCAATTATCAAAACCTTTCCGGAACAGACAACATTAACGATAAGAAGAAAAACTACAACAATTTGTTCCCAAGTGTTTTCTTAAGTTATGATTTGGGGAAAAACAATCAGTTTTTGTTGAATTATTCTCGAAGAATAAGCAGGCCCAGATCCTGGTTCCTCGTTCCCTACATGTCATTTAATGACAGCCAAAACATTTTTAAAGGAAATGCGGACCTGAACCCATCCTATATCGATTCATTTGAATTGGGCTACAACTTGTCCAAGAAAAAATTCACACTCAATCCGGTGGTTTATTTCAAAAGAGAGAATGACGATGTGAAGATGGCTTTGGCCTTTGTCAATGGCACCTTCATCACTCAGCCGATGAACCTTGGAGTTGACCAGCGAATCGGTTTGGACCTCAATTATTCTTACGATCCGTTCTCTTGGTGGAAAATCATGGGAGAGTTTGACCTGTATCAATACAAAACAACCGGGGACTATTACTACAGCTCGGAAGACCCGAATGATCCCAACCAAACCATCCAAAACCACGTCTCCTTTGACGGAAAAGGAAATTCCGCCAGAATCAGAATGTCTAACACGTTCAAGATTGACAAAACCTTCAACATTCAGCTTCAAGGAAATTACCGCGCAGCACAGATAGAAGGAGCCAATGACAACAAGGCGATGTACTTCGTGAACCTTGGTGCAACCAAAACCATCTGGAAAGGTGACGGAACGATTGCATTCAACATCCAGGATATTTTCAACACCAGATCGAGAAATGTGATCCAAACCGGAAACGGATTTACCAGGGAATCCTTCATGCAGTGGTCGCCAAGACAATTCTCACTTTCACTCACCTACCGTTTCAAACAGGGTGAAAAAGTGGATCAGCCGAAAAGGAAAAAGGACATCAATGCCAATGACCAAGGCGGCGAAGATCAAGGACCACCTATGTAATTTGAATACCGATCCCGATTGCGATTGGGACGGATTACGAAGCGCCAAATTTGAATGGCGTGCAAACAAAAAAATCAGTTCCAAGTCGGGACTGATTTTTTGTTTTGCTGTGGACGAAAAAAATACTAAGCTTTTCTTCGTTGGAGTTCTTTCTCGATCAAACCGAGTTCCCGTCCGGTTTGTCCGGCCACGGAAGTGTTTTCCTGTGCTCTTCTGGTCAGATAAGGAACCACGTCTTTCACCGGTCCATACGGAAGATATTTTGACGCGTTGTATTTTTTATCTCCAAGATAATAGGTGATATTGTCGCTCATTCCATACAACTGCCCGAAGTAAATTTGCGGATGGTCATTTTGCAGACCTTTTTCGCGCATTTTGTCCATCAGAAGTTCGGTGGATCTTTCATTGTGCGTACCGAAATAGCCGGAAACACGGTCCAGATTACTCAAAACAAAATCAATCGCCGCATTGTAGTTATCGTCGGTGGCCTCTTTTGTCGGCTGGATGGGGTCCGGATAATTCATCGCTGCTGCGCGTTCGCGCTCTTTTTCCATATAGGCGCCTCGAACGAACTTATAACCCAGAAAATAGCCTTTTTCCTGTGCACGTTTCAGATCCTCATGCAAATATTCAATTCTTCCGGTCCGGTACATTTGAAGGGTGTTCCACACAATCGCCTTGTCCTTGTTGTATTTCTCCATCATGGCGTTCACCAAATCGTCAACGCAATCCTGCATTTGGGTTTCCTCGGCATCAATCATCAAAACCACATTTTTTTCGTGGGCAAGACTGCAGACTTCGTCATATCTTTTCTTAATATTTTCCCATTCCTGTTTTTCACTGGAAGTCAACTCTTTGCCGCTTTGAACCGCGGTGTAGAGATCCAACTTTCCGAAACCGGTCGGCTTGAAGACCACAAAGGGAATGGCAGGATTTCCTTCTGCAAACTTGATATTCTGTTTGATTTCCTCACAGGTGTGGTCAAAAGTTTTTTCATCTTCCTTCCCTTCAATCGCATAATCAAAAATACTTCCGATATGGTGCTTGAACAGCTTTTTCACCACCTCCATACTGGTTTCGCGGGTTTCCCCACCTACAAACTGCTCGAACAAAGTCTGCCGAACAACTCCCTGCACGAATGGGAAATTATTTTTCACCGTGAAGTTCAGCATTCCAATTCCCAAATTGGTAAGTGTGGGATTTTCGATGGCTTTAAACATCCAGTACGCCTTTTTCAGCTGACCTGTCGTTTTGTCCTGAAAAGCGATTTGAGTATCGTTGAATATTGACATGATATGGAAAAATTATAATCTCACAAATTTAATAATACTGATTGAGACGATAAAACTATATTATTGTTTAATTTTGTGATAAATTTCAGGAAATGATTGCACACCTAGACGAAAATTTTTCGCAGCTCAACGATTTCTTAAAGGTGCTGAAGCCTTCTAAACTGTTAATCCTGGTCGACACAAACACCCACGAATACTGTCTGCCAACACTTCTGGGAAATTTGGAAACCGAAATTCCCTTTGAAATCATAGAAATAGAACCCGGCGAAGAACTGAAAACCATCCAAACGGCAACCCACCTTTGGGAAATCCTCTCGGGATTTGAGACGGACCGGAAAGCCCTCTTGATCAATCTCGGTGGCGGAGTCATCACAGACTTGGGAGGTTTCGTGGCGTCCACCTACAAAAGAGGAATCAAATTCATCAATATCCCCACTTCTCTTTTGGGAATGTGCGACGCGTCCATCGGTGGCAAAAACGGTATCGACCATCTGTTTCTGAAAAATATCGTGGGAACTTTTGCAGAACCGGAAATGGTTTTCATTTACCCCGAATTCTTAAAAACATTGCCATTCATAGAATTAAGGAGCGGATTCGCGGAAATGCTGAAACATGGATTAATCGCTGACGAAAAGCACTGGAAAGACTTGATCTCGATTGAAAAGCTGTCGCCGGAAAGCATCGCTCCATTCATTGAAACCTCTATGAAGATTAAAGCAGATGTAGTTGCAAAAGATTTCAGGGAGCAGCATATCAGAAAAACTTTGAATTTCGGCCACACTTTCGGGCATGCTTTTGAAAGCTATTTTCTGTCACACGGTATCCCCGTCCTTCATGGCGAAGCAGTGGCGATGGGAATGATTTTTGAAACCCAACTTTCTTTCCTGGAAAAGCTTATCTCATTAGATGCCTCTATGGAAATCTTCAAAGGCATCAAGAAATTCTTTCCGCATCGGGCTATCGATTTAGCCGGCGCTGAACAATTGAGTAATTTAATGATGAATGATAAGAAAAACGCCAACGGAGAGATCCACTTTTCCCTACTTTCAAAAATTGGGGAAGGTAATTTTGACCATGTCGTGTCTGAAAAGAATTTAATCGCCGCATTAAATTTTATTCAATATTTATACTAAATTTTAATTTCGAACGTTTAGCGACTTTTCTTTTTTCTCAACTCGTTTTTGAGGTTGAAAGTCATCTCATTTTTGGATGCGAAGTTCATTATTCTCAAAAATGATCTGAAAATCCACCCCTATTTTCTTCCCCAAAACTTTTTAAATATTTTTGTTTTCAATCGATCTTAATATTTTTATTAAATTGATTTACAAGAATTTATATAATTAAAATAGTTAAGCATCCGTTTAGTTATTTCACCAAATGCTATTCTTTGGCACAGCATTTGTCTAACTCATCCCGTAAAACAAATTTAAAATTGCAGAACCGTAAGACCATTTTATTTGATGTATTTGAAGATTAATTTTCAATTCAGCCTTAAAATCAAATTATGGAATCTGCAAAAATAATTAAAAAATTTTTGAATTATGAAAAAGTTATTTTTAAGTGCAGCGATCGCAATGGGTTCATTGACATTTGCACAAACATTTGGAATTAAAGCAGGTATGAATGTGTCGTCATTGTCAAAAGATGCATCAATGGACGATGCGAAATCCAAAATCGGATTTAATGGGGGGTTATTCATGAACGCGCCAATTGCTGAAAACTTCAGCATCCAACCGGAATTGATCTACACTCAATACGGTAACAAATCCACCACCACAAACAGCTATACCACCGGTACCAGTTCTGTGGTTGAAAAAACAACCGGATCTACCAATTTAGATTACATTGCACTTCCGGTCATGTTCCAGTACAATGCAACTCCGCAGTTTTACCTGGAAGCAGGCCCGGAATTCGGATTGCTGATGAGCGGAAAAGTGAAAGGGGATAGAACAGTCACCACCACTACGGGAGCTACAACTACCACCTCTACTTCTGCAGTTTCCACAGACATCAAAGACAATTTAAACACATTTAACTTCGGTGTTGGATTGGGTGCAGGATATTATTTCACGCCAAACCTGGGATTGACTGCAAGGTACGTAGCAGGATTGACCGATATCGCGAAAGACAGACCAAGCGGCTCAAGTGCTATTAAAAACAACGTATTCCAAGTTGGATTGGCTTTCAAATTCAAATAAGACAAAAACTTCATTAAATATAAAAACGAAAGGTTGGGAATTTTTCCCAACCTTTATTATTTGATCAATTCCTCGTCATCTCCTTTCGGAACAGGATATTTCTCCGTAAAGCAACCGAAACAGTGATCGGTGCTGCCCAAAATTTTGATTAAGTTTTCCATGCTTAGGAATTCCAGAGAATCCACCCCGAGATATGCCCGCAATTCTTCCACATTCATATTTGCAGAAATCAGATCTTCTTTTGAAGGCGTGTCGATGCCCAAGTAACACGGCGCAATAATCGGTGGGGAAACGCTTCGGAAATGGATTTCTTTTACACCCGCCTTTTTCAGGATTTTCACCAGTCGCTTGGAAGTGGTGCCCCGAACAATAGAATCATCAATGATGACTACCCTTTTTCCTTTGATCTCGGAAATAATCGGATTCAGCTTCAGGTTGACAATCCGTTCCCGCATATCCTGTGTAGGCACAATGAAACTTCTGCCGACATACCTGTTTTTAATCAAGACTGGCCGGAAAGAAATCCCTGAAGCGATCGAAAAACCAATCGCGGCGGGAACACCCGAATCCGGAACGCCAATGACGATATCCGCTTCAACCGGTGCCTGTTCCCAAATCTTCATTCCCGATTTTTCGCGGACTTCATGCACATTGATGCCCTCCAAAGTGGAATCCGGTCTCGCAAAATAAATATATTCGAAGGCGCAGATGTTTCTTTGGCAGTTTTCCCGAACCAGGAAACTTTGCAGCCCGGGTTCATTCTCGTTGGTATAAACGATTTCTCCAGGCAAAATATCCCGAACATATTGCGCTCCTACCGCATCCAAAGCCACGGATTCGGAGGCAGCCACAAAAGTCTTTTCATCAATCGCGCCCAAAACCAGCGGACGAATTCCATGAAAATCCCGAAAGGCAAAAAACTTATTCCTCGTCATTCCGACCACCGAATAAGCACCTTCAATTTTCTCCATTGTCGCCTTAATCGCTCCTCTTAAACCCAAATCCAGATTCTTCTGAATCAGCCTTAAAATTACTTCAGAATCCGAAGTGGCCTTAAAAACAACACCTTCGGCTTCAAGTTCTGCCTTCAGACTTTTTGCATTGGTTAAGTTCCCGTTGTGTGCGATGGATAAAATGATTTGGTCATATTCGTTCTTTGCGAAAAACGGCTGGAAGTTGTATTTTTTCTTGTCGCCCGCCGTGGTGTAACGGGTGTGTCCAATTGCGGAATTCCCCATGAAGGTTTCCGGTTCGCGGATATCTTTGTAAAAGTCCAGGACCAGACCTTCGTCTTTCAGGTTAAAAATCCGGCCCTTGTTCATTACCGAAATTCCGCAGGCTTCCTGACCGCGGTGCTGCAGCGCAAATAGCCCGAACTGCGACAGTGAAAAGGTGTCCAATTCATTTTCAGAATACAATCCGAAAATTCCACATTCTTCCGAAGGCGCATCAAACGGATCGTCTGATTTCAGCAGGTTTCTGCCATAAGTCTTGGATTGGAACTGCTTTAAATAATCTTGTTTTTGTTGTTGTAAATCTTTCATTTTAGTCACCCAATTTGATTTGTTCGGGTGTTTTAAATTTATTTATCCAATACTTTTTTTAATCGTTCATAGATTTCGACATACGCTTCGGTCACTTCTCCCAAATCGCGTCTGAATCGGTCTTTGTCTAATTTTTTCATCGTGTCTTTGTCCCAAAGTCGGCAAGTATCGGGCGAAATTTCATCGGCCAAAACGATCTTTCCGTCCGAGGTCTTTCCCAATTCGATTTTGAAATCTACCAATATGATGTTCATTTTGTCGAAAAGTTCAATCAAAAGATCATTAATATCGGAAGTGAGTTCATACATTTCATCCAGTTCCTCATAAGTCGCGGCACCCAGAAATACTGCGTGATGATCATTGATTAAAGGATCGCCGAGTTCGTCTTTTTTATAGCAGAGATCAAAAATGGTCACCGGGGATTTGATGCCCTCTTCCACGCCAAGTCTCTTCGCCATGCTTCCCGCGGAATAATTCCGGACAACCATTTCAAGGGGAATAATCTTCACTTTTTTGACCAGTTGCTCCCTTTCGTCCAGCTTTTTGATGAAATGGGTCGGAATTCCTTTTTCCTCCAGATACTCAAAAATCAGGGTCGTGATCGCGTTGTTCATTTCGCCTTTCAAATCGAAGCTTCCCTTTTTTTGGGCATTGAAGGCGGTGGCATCGTCTTTGAAACGCACGATGACCTCATCGGGACGATCGGTTTCAAAAATCTGTTTTGCTTTTCCCTCGTAAAGCATTTTACCTTTTGTCATTTTTACTTTTTATTATTTTTACTTTTAATGATGTACTAAAATACCGACCAAAACAGCGATTCCAAAACTCAGCAAAGTCCCAATCAAAACATATTCGGTGAGCTTTCTCTGCTTTGCTTCAGCCAAATCGCTGAACCTGAAAACCGATTTCGCGGCAATCATGAAACCAACTCCTTCCCAATGATTCACAATGATGAAGACGAAAACGAGCAGCCTTTCTAAAATCCCGATATATTTTCCCGCATGAACCAGTGATTCGGTCTGGATCTTACTGTGATCCACCGTCACGGGAGTCCAAATAGAAATCAGTGTTTTGATGAGGATCGAACTTGGAATCGTGAGAAAAACCACCGCCGTAAGGAGTTTCAGGCTTTCGTCGTTGAAAAAATCGCTCCATCTGAAATACGGAAAATAAAATACCGACAGCAGAACGATGACCAAAAGATGCAGGAGCTGATCCACAAAAAACCAAGTCCGTTTGGTTTTTGGCGTTTGATAAAGGAGTTTCACCAAATCGATTAAATAATGGGAAACCCCGATGATTAACGCAATCCACCAAAGCTGGAGGTCCCAAAGAAACACCAGAACCAGTGCAGCATGGATGAAAATATGGAAATAGAGAAATTTGCTTTCCCCTTTTTTCCGCTCTTTATCGGCGACCCAAGAATTCGGCTGGAAAATGAAATCCCCGAGTAAATGTGCCAATATGAGTGGAATAAAAATCATTTCAGTTCTGCTATTTTTTTTCTGAAATATTGATCGGTTTCTAAAATCAAATCTAAATTTGCCCTCTTGATGCGCTGACTTACAGATGACTGCGTAATTTTAAACTTCTTCGCTATTTCTTCCTGACTAATTTTCGGGTTTTTCAGAATCAACAATGCGATTTCTGCGGAAACCACAGTCCAGTTGTCGGCAGTCAACAATAACCATTTGAGAATCAAATTAAACCCGCTGTCGAAATCTTCGTATTGCGATTGGATGGCGAGGTTTATTTTGCTTTCTTTGATCTTCTCCAGATTCCGACCGGAATTCACAAACGCAGTTCCGCTTGATTGCGAAATTTTCTCGGTTTTGAATTCCTGGGTCCCCAAACCGATAGACAAGCGCACATCCAAACCTTTGATGGTCTTGATCTTTGCCTTAATCTGAAGCGCTTTTAGCAAAGCGTTTTCGGCTTTTGGAACCAGGATCTGGAATTCATCACCACGATAGATTTCCCAAACCTTGGGATTCTCCTTTCCTAAAACATCTTTCAGTGCATTAAACCAAACTTCCGGCTGAATGCTTTGCGAATTGATGAGGTCACCTGTTATTACCGATTTCATTTTTCAAATATAAGCAAATTTACTTATAATCCGAATATATTAGCGATTTTGCTTATATTTTAATTTATAAGCGAATTAGCTTATAATTTTTTTCACGCCGTTCCTTACTTAAAATACTGCACTCCGTTTCTGAAAATATTATGGTAATTCGCAGTCGGGATGTTCTTCAATAAACCATCTGCAAACCTCTCCGGATGCCCCATTCTGCCATAAATTTTGCCGGATTTCGAAGTGATTCCCTCAATTCCGAAAAGGGAATTATTTGGATTGAACGGCATTCCGTGCGCTATATTTCCATCAAAATCCACGTATTGTGTTACGATTTGTCCGTTTTCATACAATTCCCTGATTACCGCTTCCGAAGCCATAAACCTTCCCTCTCCATGGGAAATCGGAATGGTGAAAACCTCACCTTTCATTCCTTTCAGCCAAGGAGAGTCGTCGTTCACCACTTTCACATCCACCATTTGGGAAATATGGCGGCCAATCGCGTTATGTGCTAAAGTCGGCGAATCTTCATCCAAATCCCGGATTTCACCGTAAGGCAAAAGTCCCGATTTCACCAGCGCCTGAAAACCGTTGCAGATGCCGAGAATCATCCCATCTCGTTCCAAAAATTGATGGACCGCATTTTTCATTTTCTTATTTTTCAGCACATTCACAATGAATTTTGCGGAACCATCCGGTTCGTCACCCGCAGAAAAACCGCCGGAGAAAACAAGAATTTGCGACCGGTCAATTTCCGAAATCCAGGCATCCAAACTTTCATTTAAGAGGTAATGGTTAAGATTGATCAAAGGCAGGCTCGAAACTTCCGCACCTTCCTTCCGGAAAGCGTTTTGGGTTTCATATTCGCAATTCGTTCCCGGAAAAACCGGGGCGAAAACCCTCGGCTTTGCAATGCCGTGCTTAATGATTTCAATGGTTCTTGGTTTTATGGAATTGGATTTCTCATCGACCTCTATCGCAATTCTCCCGCTTTCTTTGGTCGGAAAAAGATCCTCAAAAGTTCCGGTCCAAACTTGAAGTATATGCTCAATATCAAATACTAAGCTGTTAATCACTAATTTTTTATGATCTTTAACTTCACCAATCAGTTGAAGAAATTCGGCATCTAAGCTTTCCACCGTTTCAATGACCAGACTTCCAATATTCTTGCTTAAAAGCAGAGGTTCATCCAGTGAAATTTCAGCCCCCAACTGATTGCCGAAACTCATTTTTGCCAGCGCAACCGCAACTCCGCCTTGCTTGATGGTCTTCACCGAAACAATTTTCCCGGACTTAATCTTCTCGTGAATAAAATCAAAAATAAATTTCAATGCTCCGTAATTCGGCAAACCACTTTCCTGTGGAACATGGGTGAAAAGATAGAGCTTGTTTCCCGGTTTTTTGAACTCAGGAGAAACGATATTTTTCTTCTCACCATTCGCACACGCAAAAGAGATCAAAGTCGGCGGAACATTCAAATCCTGATAAGTCCCGCTCATGGAATCTTTCCCACCGATTGCGGCCAGTTCTAAATTCATCTGCGCATCATACGCTCCGAGAAGTGATGCGAGCGGTTTACCCCACTTTTCGGGATTGCTGCCCAACTTTTCAAAATATTCCTGAAAACTCAAGCGGATGTTTTTGTAATCCCCGCCCATCGCTACAATCTTCGCAACACTTTCCACCACGGCATTTGCAGCGCCAATCATCGAGTTCTGTGAAGAAATATCCGCATCAAAACCCCAACTCGCCAATGAAACCGTTTCGATATTCTCAGCATTCAAAACCGGCAAAGTCTGCACGCTGCCCTCCATTTCCGTCAGCTGGTATTTCCCGCCAAACGGCATTGCAACGGTGGTTGCTCCAACCGAGGCATCGAACATTTCAGCAAGCCCTTTTTGAGAGGCCACATTTTTTTCTGAAAGTGCTTTCAGGAAATGCTCTTCATTAAAACTTGTACTTTGATTTTCAATATTTTGCAAATGTGAAATTAGGACATCCTGTTTTTTAGCGCAACCATTGGTATCGAGGAAATCCCTGCTCAAATCCACAATTTTATTTCCCTGCCAAAACATTTGCATCCTCCCGGAATCGGTAACTTTGGCGACTTCCACCGCTTTGATGTTTTCCTTTTCACAGAATTGGATGAATTTTTCTTGGTCTTTTGCGTCAATCACCACCGCCATTCTTTCCTGAGATTCTGAAATGGCGAGTTCGGTTCCATTCAAACCTTCATATTTTAAAGGCAAAACATCGAGGTTTATTTCCAGTGAATCGGCAATTTCACCGATCGCCACAGAAACTCCTCCCGCTCCGAAATCGTTGGACTTTTTGATTAAAGTCGTCACTTCGGGATTTCTAAACAATCGCTGGATTTTTCTTTCCTCCACCGCATTTCCTTTCTGCACTTCGGTAGAAAGCGTGTGAATCGAGGTTTCATCCTGTTCCTTAGAACTTCCGGTTGCACCTCCCACTCCGTCTCTTCCGGTTGCTCCACCGAGCAAAATCACAAGGTCGCCGTTTTGTGGCTTTTCCCTTCTCACCCAATCTTTTTTCACCGCACCTACTACAAAACCGACCTCCATTCTCTTGGCTTTGTAACCGTCATGGTAAATTTCATTGACCAAAGTTGTCGCCAAACCAATCTGGTTTCCGTACGATGAATAGCCGTTTGCCGCCTGTTTCGTGATGGTCCGCTGTGGAAGTTTTCCCGGCAAAGTTTCAGAAATCGGTTCCAGAACATTTGCAGCACCGGAAAGCCGCATCGCCTGATAAACGAAAGCACGACCAGACAGGGGATCACGAATCGCGCCTCCCAAACAGGTTGAAGCTCCACCGAAAGGCTCGATTTCTGTCGGGTGATTGTGGGTTTCGTTTTTAAAGAGCAAATACCATGGTTCCTTTTTGCCGTCAAATTCAGCTTCAATCTCTATGGTGCACGCATTGATTTCATCAGAAACGACAAGGTTTTCCAGTTTTCCGGTTTTATGGAAATACCTGGCACAAACCGTTGCCAAATCCATCAGCGAAATCGGTTTCGCTTCCCTTCCCAGGAATTTTCTTTTCTCCAAATAATCATTGAAGATATTTTCTAAAACGTCTTTAAATCTCCCTTCAAACTGAACATGCGCTAATTCCGTTTCGAAAGTGGTATGTCGGCAATGGTCGCTCCAATACGTGTCCAGAACTTTTAGTTCGGTTTCGGTTGGATTTCTGTCCTCAGATTTGAAATAGTTTTGGATAAATTCCAAATCATCCAAACCAAAAGCGAAACCGTGATGCTGGTAGAATTCCTCCAGTTCGGTTTTTGTAAAATCTTTGAAACCGGCATGAACAATGACTTTATCCGGTGTTTCTTCTGCAGGAATTTCTAATTGCGACAAATCTTTTTCCCGGGACTCCACTTTATTAATCAAATGATTTTTAATTTTTTCTAAATCATTCTCAGTAATTCCGAAAAGTTCGATCAGTTTTCCGCTTCGCACTTTTGCGTTTTCATTTTCGGTCAGCAAAGCGATGCACTGTTCGGCGGAATCTGCCCTTTGATCGTATTGGCCGGGAAGAAATTCAGTGGCGAAATATAGGTTTTTCGCGGGATTTTCGGAATGAACGATATCTGTGACCGGATCCACAAATGTATTGAAAATGACTCGGCTCAGATCAAATTCATCCACCCCGAAAACATCGTAAACATTGTAGATTTTCACGTTTTGGATTTCGGGAACGATCTCCTTTAGTTCATTAAAAACCTTTGGACTTTCCACATCGAAAATTCCTTTTTTTTCTACGAAGATTCTTATTTTAGACATTGGTTTTATTGATTTCTTTCAAAGGGCTTCACCCTTTTTTATGTGGCTTTTGTGATTTTTTTATCTATTTAATCTGGTCAAAAATTTCACTTTTGACCATTTAAAAATGCAGACGAAACCGCCTGCATCTATTTACACTTTTAAATCTGCTTCCAAACCGATTAAGCCGGAATATTTGTTCAGAATCGGCCGGACCTCATTCTCGATAAACTCCTGGGTCTGGACCGGGGCAAAACCGATGAAGTTTTTCGGATCCAGAACTTCCATGATTTTGGACTTGTCCATTTTCAGGGTGTCGTCGTTCATGATACGATCGATCAAATCATTTTCCTTGCCTTCGATTTTCACCTTTTTGCTCGCCTCCATCGAATGCACCCGAATGGTTTCGTGGATTTCTTGTCGGTCTCCTCCCGCTTTCACCTCTTCCATGATGATATATTCCGTAGCCATAAAGGGAAGTTCCTCCATAATGTGTTTGTGGATGCGGTTTTCATAAACCACGATTCCATTCATGATATTGTTCCAGATCAAGAGAATCGCATCTACTGCCAAAAACGCTTGCGGAATCGTCAATCGTTTGTTCGCGGAATCGTCCAGGGTTCTTTCAAACCATTGTGTTGAAGCCACCATTGCAGAACTAGTGGAAAGCGATATCACGAATTTCGCCAGTGCGCCGATTCTTTCGGAACGCATCGGATTTCGTTTGTACGCCATCGCGGATGAACCGATCTGGTTTTTCTCGAAAGGTTCCTCGATTTCCTTTAAATTCTGCAACAATCGTAAATCATTGGTGAATTTGTGGGCGGATTGTGCAATATTCGACAATAGGGAAACCACTTTCGCATCGATTTTTCGGTCATAAGTTTGTCCGGACACCCCGAAAACTTTGTCGAAGCCGAAACGTTTGGAAAGTTCTTTATCCAAATGTTTGACTTTGGAATAATCACCATTGAAAAGTTCCAGAAAACTGGCGGCAGTTCCGGTGGTTCCTTTTACGCCACGGAATCTCAGGGTTTCAAGAAAAAATTCCAGTTCCTCAAAATCGAGAATCAGGGACTGAAGCCACAAAGTCGCACGTTTACCAACCGTGGTCAACTGCGCCGGTTGATAATGCGTAAAACCGAGTGTCGGCAAATCTTTATATTGAATGGCAAAATCCGAGAGATTTTTGATGACGTTTACCAACTGTTTTCTGATCAGCAAAAGTCCGTCCCGAATCTGGATCAAGTCGGTATTATCTCCCACAAATGCGGAAGTCGCGCCCAAATGAATGATCCCTTTCGCCAAAGGAGCGGAATCGCCATAGGTATGCACATGCGCCATCACGTCGTGCCGGAATTTTTTTTCGTATTCCGCCGCTTTCGCAAAGTCGATGTTTTCGGCCTGTTCTTTCAGTTGGGAAATTTGGTCGTCGGAAATCTCAAGACCCAGGTCTTTTTGGATTTCGGCGAGTGCGATCCATAGTTTCCGCCAGTTTTTGAACTTGTTTTGAGGCGAAAAATTATAGAGCATTTCCGCACTTGAATATCTTTCTTCAAGCGGGTTTTTGTAGGAATCCATGCTTTCTTTTTACTTTTTTAGAAGCCCAAAATTACGATTTTTTAACCTTAAATTAAAACTGAATTCACAAAATTAACAGATCCTTAATTTCAGTTCCTGCCTTTGAACTCCTTCATGGTGTCATAAATCCCGAAAATATTCCGCATCACCCAGTCAAAAGCCGGAAGCGGCAGAATTCCCTGCGAAAATCTGATGAACCAATACGGAAGCGGCATCGCCAACATTTTTCGATTGGATGCTATGGCCCTCATTATTTTTTCAGCTGTTTTTTCGGGATCGAGAATTGGCAGTAACCTGGATTTTACCCCGGCAAACATTCCGGTATCAATGTAGAAAGGCATAATGGTGGTGAAGGAAACGTTTTTGTGCAGCTGCTCCATTTCCAGCCGCAAACTGTCGCTCCAACCTATGACCGCCCATTTTGAAGATGCATAAACCGACATTTTAGGATTGGATATTAACCCCGCCGAAGAAGCGATGTTGCAGACTGCACCAGCATTTTCCTTCATCATTTCCGGGAGAAATTCCAGGGTGATGTGCATCGCTGCATTGGCGTTGACCTGCATGCTTTTTTCGATTTGCTCGTGCGTGTGTTCATGAAAAAACTTCCCTATCACAATTCCGGCATTATTGATCAGGATATCGACTTTTCCGATTTCCGTCCTGACTTTTTGAGCATTGATCCGGATTTCATCAACACTGGAAATATCTACTTTAAACAAAGAGATTTCTGCACCCATTTTTGAGAACTCGTCTTTGGTTTTTTGCGAACCGGATTCGTCAATATCCCAAATAATGAGACTTTTGCATCCTCTTTCCAGCGATTTCCTCGCCATGATTTTTCCGATTCCCGAAGCTCCGCCGGTCACTAAAACTGTTTTTCCTTTGAAATCCATAATGAAAAATTTGTAAATTATTTCAATTAACTTTGCGGTAGAGTCAATCGGAAATCCGGTTCACAAAACAGAGCGTTTCCGATAATCTAAACATTAAAAGTAATGAATTTTCAGGAGATTTGGTCAGCGCAGAAAGAATTTTTCAATTCTCAAAAAACCAAGAACATTAATTTCAGAAAACGGCAACTGAAGACTTTGAAAGAAGTTATTCTGAAAAACGAAAACCTTCTTTATGAAGCCATTTACAATGATTTCGGAAAATCACGATTCGATACTTTTACCACAGAAATTTCATTTGTTCTAAATGATATCGACTACTATTTAAAAAATCTGAATTCCTTGGCCAAACCAAAACGGGTTTCTACCAATCTCGCCAATTTGCCGGGCTCGAGCAAAATTTACGCTGAACCTCTGGGAAACACTTTGGTTATTGGCGCATGGAATTATCCCTATCAGCTTTCGCTTTCACCGATGGTTGCGGCAATGGCTGCGGGAAACACCTGCATTTTAAAACCTAGTGAAGTGGCACAAAATTCCATGAAGGCGATGGCGAAAATCATCAACGAGAATTTCCCGAAGGAATATTTATTCGTGGCAGAAGGCGGTGTGGAGGAAATCACCGAAATCCTAAAACTAAAATTCGATAAGATTTTCTTCACAGGAAGTCCGAAAATCGGAAAAATAGTTTACGAAGCTGCAGCAAAAAATCTCACTCCCGTCACCTTGGAACTGGGCGGAAAAAGTCCGGTGATTGTAACTTCGAGCGCCAATCTGAAAGTGGCCGCAAAAAGAATTGTGTGGGGAAAATTTCTAAATGCCGGACAAACCTGCGTGGCGCCGGATTATATTTTGGTGGATGAAAAAATCAAGGACTCACTCATTGATCTACTGAAATCTTATCTCAAAAAATTTAATTATCTTCCTGATTCCGAACATTATACAAAAATAATTAACCAACAAAATTTCAACAGACTGGTGCAAATGATCACTCCGGAAAAGGTGTTTTTTGGAGGAAACCATGATTCCGAAAAAAGATTTATTGAGCCCACAATTTTGCACGATGTGAATTGGAATGATGCCATAATGCAGGAAGAGATTTTTGGGCCGATTTTGCCGGTGCTTACTTTTCAGAATTTCAATGAAGCACTGCAAACCGTTGCAGATCATGAAAAACCTCTTTCTGCCTATTTATTCAGTGGAAATGCTGAGGAGAAAAAACATTTCACCGAGAAAATTTCGTTCGGAGGAGGTTGTATCAATGACGTGGTGATGCACCTGAGCAACAGTAACCTTCCATTTGGCGGAGTGGGAAATTCCGGTATAGGGAATTATCACGGAAAGGCAGGATTCCAAACATTTTCCCACCAGAAGTCAGTGCTATCCAGGGCAAATTGGGGTGAAACAGATTTTAAGTATCCGCCATATTCCGAAAAGAAATTGAGCTGGATCAAGAGCGTTCTTTAAAAATAAAAGAAGCCGCCTCGGTTTTGAGGCGGCTCCTTTGTGTGAAGACCATTTCTAAGTTTTATGTTTTCGGTACCCATTCGTTGAAAAAGGCCTTTACTTTTTCCAAACCATAACCCTTTCCTTCCTCCAAAACCGCGCTGTCCTGGGTGTGGATTTGCTTGCCGTTTTTATCTAAAACTATAAAAACCGGATAACCATATTTTTCGCCGGGATTTCCATATTTTGCAAAAGTCTTTGGATTTTTGTTTTCAGGCGAATAATTCAGGTGATAGTAGATATAGTTTTGATCCACGATCTCTTTTAATTCAGGCGTTGTTTGAACAAAATTATTAAATCTCAAACACCAAATACACCAGTTTCCTCCTGCCTGAAGGATGATATTTTTATTTTCTTTTTGTGCCTGAGTGACCAGTTGTGCAATTTTTTTCTCCGCGTCTTCCTTTGCATCATAAGGTTTGGGAAGTTTTGCTTTCTCTTCTGCTGCAGCTTTTTTCTTTGCTTCGGCAATTGCAGCGCTGTCAGCTTCTATGATTAAGGACTTATCGCTATCGGCTTTCAGCTCTTTTGCAGATTCCTGCTTTTGTGAACTTGCCAATCCACTGACCAGAAGGCAAGATAGCGCGAGTGATTTTATGTTATTTATTCTCATTAGGATTAAAAATTAATTAAAAACGTTGCAAAATAACAAAATCCAAGCCAATCATAAAGTTAATATTGCCTAAATTTGTGGACAGTTTATGAATATACTTTTCCGCATTGCATTAATTTTTTCGCGACTTCCATTAAAAATGCTGTATCTGTTTTCGGATCTGATTTTTTTTGTGCTTTATTACGTGGTGGGTTACCGGAAAAAGGTCGTTCTTCAAAACCTGAAGAATTCTTTTCCTGACAAACCAGCTCATGAAATAAGGATAATCCATAAAGATTTCTTCAAAAATTTTTCAGACTATCTGGTAGAAACATTCAAGTCCTTCACCATTTCATCTAATGAGTTGCGGGTTCGGATGCAACATATTAATCAGGATGTTTTTAGGGATGCAAAAAATGAGGGACAAAATGTGATATTACTTGCAGGCCATGTTTTCAACTGGGAATGGCTCACTGCCTTGGCCAAAATAATCCCTCAAGAAAATTCTTTTCCGGTCTATCGAAAAGTGCAGAGCAGTTTTTGGGAAGAAAAAATGAAAAGCATTAGAAACCGCTTCGGCAATCAGTCCCTGGAAGCGCGGGAAGTGATCCGCCATATCTTCCGGAATCCGAATGATGGAAACTCCGTCTATATGTTCGTTGCAGACCAGACTCCTCATTATTCTGAAGTGACTTATGGGCTGAACTTTCTCAACCAAAAAACTCCGGCCTTCGTGGGTTATGATAAACTTTCAACCCGAATGGAACTCGCCTTTATTTATTGCGACATGAAAAAAGTGGGACGGGGATATTATCAGGTGAACTATTATCGGATTTATCCTGAAAGTGAGCGTTTTCAAGAATACGAAGTAGTAAAACAATTTCATAAACTTCTGGAAAACACCATTGATAGAAGACCCGACAATTACCTGTGGTCGCACCGAAGATGGAAGTATCAGAGCGCGATCAAAATAATGGATGAGGATCATGAACAAAGACCCATTGGCAATGAATAAATTAAAATTGGCAATCGTAATCCTGAACTGGAACGGGAAGGATTGGCTGGAGAAATTCCTTCCGACCGTGATTCATTATTCACCAAACGCGGAGATTTATGTAATTGACAATGCTTCCACCGATGATTCTGTGCAATTTATTGATGCCCATTTTCCCACGGTCAAAGTAATCATCAATGAGCGGAATTTTGGTTTTGCAGGAGGTTATAATGAAGGTTTGAAACAAATCGATGCTGAAATCTACTGCCTGTTGAATTCCGATGTGGAAGTCACGGAAAACTGGACGGAACCCGTGCTGAATTTGTTTAATGACCATCCGGATATCGCGGCGGTTCAACCAAAAATACTGGATTTTAACCGAAGAAATTATTTTGAATTTGCAGGAGCTGCAGGAGGCTTGATGGACAATTTAGGATACCCATATTGCAGAGGACGTATTTTTGAAAACCTGGAAGAAGACCAAGGACAATATGATGACGAAACCGAAATATTCTGGGCTTCAGGAGCGTGTCTCTTTATCCGCTCAAAAGAATTTTGGGAGCAAAACGGTTTTGACGAAAGGTTTTTCGCCCATCAGGAGGAGATCGATTTGTGCTGGCGTTTGAAAAATGACGGAAAGAAAATTTTTTATACCGGAAAATCCCGGGTTTATCACGTGGGAGGTGGAACTTTAACCAAACAAAATCCACAGAAAACGTATTTGAATTTTCGGAATAACCTTTCGATGATGCTGAAAAACCTACCTTTTCCGGATTTAATTGGGCTGCTTTTCACAAGACTTTCCCTGGACGGTATTGCCGGAATTTATTTCGGCTTAAAAAATGGTTTCCCTCATTTATGGGCGGTTGTTCGTGCACATTTTGGATTTTATGCCCAAGTTCCTGAAACCTTAAAACGCCGCGGAAAAAATCAGAGAGCCGATTACCATCAATCGAAGTGGCTTATTTTCAAGCATTTCCTTCACTAATTTCCTGAAAAATATTATTTACCCATTCAGGTTCAATAAAAATCTCTATTTTTATATTGAAAATGAAAATAGATATCTACACCATTATTGGAATTGTTCTTGGCTTCACCCTTTTTATCGGGTTGGTAATCTATTTTTTTCAGCATAAGTTTTTTTTCCATGCCGAAATGCTTCCGCCGGATTTCAAGTTCGCTTATGACAATTTGAAAGCGGAGGAAGTCATTGTGGAACCAGAACCCGGCGCAAAAATCAACTATCTGCACTTTATCGTGGATCAGCCGAAAGGCGTGGTCATTTATTTAAAGGGAAACACGAAAAGCATCAAAGGTTGGGGCAAATTTGCGATTGATTTTACCAGACTTGGATATGATGTAATCATGATGGATTACCGCGGATTCGGAAAAAGTACCGGCAAACGAACTGTGGAAGCGATGAAACGTGATTGTCAGTTTATCTATGATCTGGTGAAAAAACAATTTTCAGAGGAAAGCATTGTGGTTTATGGACGTTCCCTCGGTTCAGGGTTTGCCGCAAGACTTGCAGCAAAAAACAATCCGAGACTTTTGATCCTCACTTCACCGCTTTATTCTCTGCTCCGAACAATTCATCGCTATCTTCCGTTTATGCCGGCAAAACCTTTCTTACGATATAATATTCCAACATTTCATTACCTCAAAAATGTCCGATGCCCCATCAAAATAATTCATGGAAGCGATGACGGGCTGGTTCCACTTTCCACGGCGGTGGATTTGTCGGAAATCAATCCAGACTTGACCAGACTCTATGTAATTTTAAAGGCCGGACATATCAATATTCACCAGTTTGAAGAATATCACCGGGTGATGGAGGAGATTTTTAACGAACGGAATGTTCCTATCGACCCCGAAAAAACCAGCATCGGTTATTCCCACAGAAATTAAATAGGGCAAGCTGTCCCATAAAATTGACCTTTCGCCGGAATCGTTGCATAGCATTTCATATTTCCAATGGGATCATGGAATAACCTGTCGATTTTTATTAAATCATTTTACTTATTAAAGATCAAATTAATATTATTCTGCCCCCATTTTAAGTAAGTCAATATTAAATATTCATAATATTTTAAAATGTATTATATTTTATTGTAACTTTAGCGGTGAATTTTATAAAAAAAATACTTTTTATAAAAATCAAGGGAAGATACCGAAAATCCCAAAAAGAGTAGGTAAAACCAAATTTATAGTATTATGAGAAATTTTTTACTTTCGTTGAAGTCTCGGCTTCTTCCGGTCTGCATTTCATTGTTTGCAGGCTTAGCTTTAAACGCACAGACGTTGTTGCATGACAATGGTTCTGTATTCAATGTAGCTGGACCGCCGCAACTGAGTGTTTTGCAGACCAGTCTCGGACTGGATACTTATGGAGCTGGTGCAGCACAATCCAGCGGATTTACTGTAGCTGATGACTTCGTGTTGACTGCTGCTTCAGATATTGGTCATTTCGAGTTTTACACTTATCAGACCGGCGCCACTGCAGTTACGATTAATGGAGTTTATCTCAGAATCTACAATGGAAGTCCGGCAAGTGGTGGAACAATAGTTTGGGGAGACTTGACAACCAACCGACTATCATCCGCCACACTAACAGGTGGATACAGAGTGTTGGACACTAACCTAGGCGATACAACCAGGCAGCTTCAATTGGTTAAAGCAAATACTCCGGGGCTAAATTTGGCAGCAGGAACATACTGGGTTGAAGTTCAGTTCGCCGGAACCTTGGCAAGCGGTCCTTGGGCGCCACCAATTACAATTACCGGACAAACAACAACCGGTAATGCATTGCAGTTTGATCCAACCACAAGTACTTTTAATCCTTTACTTGACGCAACTTTCGCGCAAGGGTTGCCATTTAGGGTTTATGGACCTCTGAATGCCTGTGCGGGAATGCCAAATGGTGGTACTGCAGTAGTCACTCCTTTGCAAGGTATGCCAGGTTCCAGCTACACCGTTTCTGCAACCGGATATTCAGAAAACCCTGGCCTTTCCTACCAGTGGCAGTCCAATACCAATAACGCAGGTTGGGTGAATGTAGGTTCCGCAACCAGTACATATGCCTCTTATAATGCTACAGCACCAGCAAATATGGGTGATACAGTGCAGTGGAGATTGCAAATAACCTGTACTGCAACCAGTGATGTTGCCTACTCTACAGTTGCAAATTTCACCGTTGCATTAGTATATTGCACACCAACTGCTACGACTAATGATGCTACCGGTTTGACCAATGTGACCTTCAATACCATCAATAATACTACAAGTTCTACAGCTGCTTATTCAAATTATTCCACAATGACCACTGTGGTGAATGCCGGATCTACTTATAACTTAAGCGTCCTGGTCAATACCGCCGGTAATTTCACAGTGAACACAAAAGCGTGGATTGATTGGAATGGAAATGATCCTACCTTCACCAATGCTACTGCCTATAATTTAGGTACAATCACCAACAGTGCAAATGGAGCTCCAAGTTTGAGCCCGGTTGCAATTACTGTTCCGGCAGGTCAAGCACCAGGTTCTTACAGAATGAGGATCCGTGCAGTTTTTGGTTCTAGCACCGTTCCGGTTCCATGTGGAAATCAAAACTGGAGTGAAGCTGAGGATTACACCATCGTAGTTGGAGGAATGGCAGTAAATGACAGCCAAACCCAAACCGTTCAAATCTATCCTAACCCAACATCTGATGTCTTGAACGTGAAAGGATTTGATCTGAAAAATGTTCAAGTGTTTGACCTCAGTGGTAAGAAAATTGATGTGAAAATTGATGGAAACGTCATCAACACCAGTAAACTTCAAACCGGAGGTTATGTGATTCAAATGACTGATGCAAACGGAAATGTGGTTTCCAGAAGATTTAGCAAAAAATAAATTCATTTGACTTTTTTACTCTAAACATGCGGCCTTGTGCCGCATGTTTTTTTATTCCATTTTTTCTCAATTCTTCCGTAAATTTGCCAAATGTCCGAACTCATGAAATATTTCCAGGAAAAGGTCGTTTTTTTGCCGAAAGTTTTGGCAGATGAACACCAGTTTGATTTCGGTGAAAATTTTGAAGAACATCTCCTCGAAACCCCTTTCGGCGGTAAAATCAACATCCTTCATTTTAAAATCAAAAAACCGAAAGGAGTAATCCTTTATTTTCACGGAAATGCAGATAACCTACACCGCTGGGGAAAAATAGCGATGAAATTCACCAAGTTTCACTATGACGTTTTGGTGATGGATTATCGAGGCTATGGAAAAAGTACGGGACCGAGAAACGAAAACTTTCTATATTCGGACGCCCAGTCATTTTATGATTTCGCGAAAGAAAATTATGACGAGGAAAACATCGTAGTTTATGGAAGAAGTCTGGGAGGTGCTTTTGCTACCAAGGTTGCAGGAGAAAACCAACCGAAAATGGTTATTTTGGAAGCCACTTTTTTTAACTTGCAAGATATTGTGAATCGCTGGTTACCGGTGAAAGTGACTGACAAAGTTTCCCCCAAAATGACCTATCATTTTCTATCCAATGAAAACATTTTAAAGGTAAAAGTTCCTCTCTATCAGTTTCATGGAACCAAGGACTTGATGGTACCGATGAAGTCCGGGAAAAAACTTTTCAGGGCTTTTGAAAATTCAAGCCCAAATGTCGAGAAAAAATTCATCGAAATAAAAGGCGGTACCCACGATGACCTGGTTAATTATGAAGAATTCCGAGAAGAATTAAAAAAAATCCTAAAATAAGTTTAATACGCATCCGAACCCTATAATCTACTTATGCTCCATTTCTGCGCCATTGATTTTGAAACAGCCACCCACGAAAGAAACTCCGCTTGCGAAATGGGGATTTGTTTGGTGGAAAACGGCGAAATTGTGGAAACCAAAACCTGGTTGATCAAACCGCCCAGTTTCCCCTATTTTCATCCGAGAAATATCGACGTGCACGGAATTACTCCGGAAGACGTTCAAAATGCGCCAACTTTTGAAGACATTTGGCATGAAGCCGAAAACATGATGTATGGCAATTTGATGATTGCACACAATGCTGCTTTTGATGCCGGAGTGTTGCGCAGTTGTCTTGAATATTATGGATTCTTCAAACCGAAAATCAATTATCTCTGTTCGATTTCATTGGCAAAAAAAGCTTGGAAAACCTTGCCAAGATATGGACTGAAAAGTTTGGCAGAACAACATCACATCTCATTCAACCATCACCGTGCAGGAGCAGATGCGGAAGTATGTGCGAAAATTTCGCTTCTGGCCTTCCAGAATTTGATGGTCACCAGAAATGAAGAAATCCAGGAAGTGATGAAGAAAAGCGTAAAGATCCTTTAGCAAAAAAAAAAACAGATCTCGAAGAATCTGTCTTTATAATTTAGTTGCTCAAAACTTCTGCCACCAAATTGAACTTCGGAATTTCTACCGCGATTTCTTCATTGTTAAGAAGGTTTTTACAGTAATACACGCCGTGCATACTTCCCACACCCGACCGAAGAATTACGTTTGAAAAATACCGGAAACTCTCACCAGGTTTGATTTCCGGAGTGAGACCAATCACGCCGTCACCAGAGACTTCGGTATATCCAAAACCAACATCGTAAATGAGCCATTTTCTCTTCATCAGTTGTATTGGCATTTCACCCTGATTTTCAATAGTCACATAATACCGAAAGACAAAACGGTTTTCTGAGGGAAAACTATTCTTAATGTCATATTCCGGATTTACGGAAACTTTAATGTCAAAAGTAGTTGTGGAGAACATGATTCCTTGTTTTATGTATTCTATACAAAAATCCCGCCTTTTTTGACGGGATTTTGAATATTTTTAGAATCTCTCAAAATTTTGTTAGAGTTCCAATGCTTTTCTTTCGTCGCCGCCCATCAAAATTTCAACAGGATTGTCAATTCCTTCTTTCACAGCAACCAAGAAACCTACGGATTCTCTGCCGTCAATAATCCTGTGATCATAAGACATGGCTATATACATCATCGGACGAATTACCACCTGTCCATCTACTGCGACCGGTCTTTGGATGATGTTGTGCATTCCCAAAATTGCAGATTGCGGCGGATTGATAATCGGTGTAGAAAGCATGGATCCGAAAACCCCACCATTGGTAATGGTGAAAGTTCCGCCAGTCATTTCATCCACGGTAATTTTTCCGTCTCTTACTCTTTCTGCCAATTCCTTAATGTTGGCTTCAACACCTCTGAAGGACATGGTTTCCGCATTTCTCAAAACAGGAACCATCAAGCCTTTCGGACCGGAAACCGCAATTGAAATATCGCAGAAGTCATAATTGATCTTGAAATCTCCATCAATGGAAGCGTTCACATCCGGATACATTTGAAGCGCTCTGGTAACTGCTTTGGTAAAGAAAGACATGAACCCTAATCCTACGCCGTGTTTTGCCGCGAATTCATCTTTATATTGTTTTCTGATTCTGAAGATTTCAGACATATCCACCTCGTTAAATGTGGTCAACATGGCAGTTTCGTTTTTCACGGAAACTAATCTGGCTGCCAATTTTCTTCTTAGAACTGAAAGTTTCGTCGTAGTAGAAGCTCTGGAACCGCTGATTGAAGAAACGGAACCCATCGCAGGAACAGCTGCTGTTTCCGCATCCTGTTTGGTTATTCTTCCATCTTTTCCGGAACCCGAAACCTGTTCAGGAGTAATTCCTTTTTCATCCAGAATTTTCTTGGCTGCAGGTGAAGGAGTTCCCGCGGCGTAAGAAGCAGGTTTTGCAGTTTCTTTTTTGGCTTCCTGCACCACTGCTGGTTTTTCCTCAACCTTCTGTTCTGCTTTCGGAGTTTCTGCGGCAGGAGCAGCAGCACCTTCCGGTTTGGAAGCAGCGGTATCAATCAGGCAGACCACCTGACCCACCTGAACCACGTCACCTTCTTCTGCCTTCAAAGTGATTACTCCACTTTCTTCGGCGGGCAATTCCAGTGTTGCTTTATCGGAGTCAACTTCGGCAATGGGTTGGTCTTTTTCCACATAATCGCCGTCTTTCACCAGCCATTGTGCGATTTCAACTTCTGTGATGGATTCTCCCGGTGACGGGACTTTCATTTCTAATATTGACATCGTGAATATTTTTGTTTATGATTTAAAAATTAAGTTGTCATTAAGCGGTGACCGGTCTTTTCACTGGCGCATCGTCCCGATCAAAAACCTTATTGATAATCGCGTTTTGATTCTTCTCAAACATTTTGTGACTTCCCGGAGCCGGAGTTCCACTTGGAACCGGAGCAATCACCTGCATGTCTGTATTTCTGAAATTTCTTAACATATAGCTCCAAGCTCCCATATTTTCCGGCTCTTCCTGAACCCAAATCAGAGATTTTCTGTTGGAATATTTTGCAAAGATTTCTTCAATTTTGTCTGTTGCAAGCGGGTAAAGCTGCTCAATTCTCACCAAAGCAATCGTGTCGCAATTGAGTTCTTCTTTCTTAGCCAATAATTCATAATAGATTTTACCTGAACAGAGCACCAATTTTTCCACTTTTTCCGGAATTGCGTTTGGATCGTCCAAAATTGGCTGGAATTGACCATTTGCGAAATCTTCCAATGGAGAAACTACTTTCGGGTGACGAAGCAATGATTTTGGGGTCATCACCACCAAAGGTTTCCTGAAATTCCATTTCATCTGTCTTCTCAAGAGATGGAAATAGTTGGCAGGAGTGGTCGCATTGGCAACGGTCATATTTTCGTTCGCACAAAGTGTCAAAAATCTCTCCAGTCGTGCCGAAGAATGTTCTGCACCCTGTCCTTCGGAACCATGTGGAAGCAGCATCACCAATCCATCCTGGATTTTCCATTTTTCTTCTGCAGCAACCAAATATTGGTCTACAATGATTTGTGCACCGTTTGTGAAGTCACCAAATTGCGCCTCCCAAATCGTCAAGGTGTTCGGTGAAGCCATCGCATATCCGTAATCAAAGCCGAGTACGCCGTATTCGGAAAGATGCGAGTTATAAATATCAAAACGGCTTTCGGAAATGTGTCTTAACGGGATGTACTCTTCTTCGGTATCCTCCGTTTTCACCACTGCATGACGGTGAGAGAAAGTTCCCCTTTCTACATCTTCACCGGAAATTCTCACGTTATTTCCTTCCGTAAGCAAAGTGGCATAAGCCAACCATTCACCTAGCGCCCAGTCCAAAGAATTGGAGTCAATAGCCTTTAATCTTGCGTCATAAAGTCGGGTGATTTTGCTGATGAATTTTTTATCTTTTGGTAAAGTTGACATTCTGATTGCCAAATCCTTCAATTCATTAAGGTCAAAGCCGGTGTTTACCGGTTTCAGCATATCGCCTTTGGCACACATCGGAAACTCTTTCCAGTCATCTGCCATAAAGACATCCATCGTGTTTTTCTCGATTTCTTTCGCGGCATCGAAATCTGCATCAAGCAAAACCTTAAACTTCGCTTCCATCTCCTTCATTTTTTCGTCCGAAACGATGCCTTCCTTAATCAAAACTTCTTTGTAGATTTCTCTTGGATTAGGATGCTTAGAAATCAGTTTATAGAGATTGGGCTGGGTAAATCTTGGCTCGTCACCTTCATTGTGACCATATTTTCTATATCCCAGCAAATCAATATAAACGTCTTTTCCGAACGTGGCACGGAAATCCGCAGCAAAACGTATTGCGTGCACCACGGCTTCCACATCATCCGCATTCACGTGCATCACAGGAGATTCCGTAACTTTCGCGATATCGGTGCAATAGATAGATGATCGGGCATCCAAATAATTAGTGGTAAAAGAAACCTGGTTATTCACCACGATATGTATGGTTCCACCGGTTTTATATCCGTCCAAAGTCATCATTTGTGCCACTTCGTACACAATTCCCTGTCCGGCGATCGCTCCGTCTCCATGGATGACGATGGGCAGCACTTTTTTATAGTCTTTATATTTATTGTCCACTTTTGCCCTGCAAATTCCTTCCACAAGCGCAGCTACCGTTTCCAAATGCGAAGGGTTCGGAGTTAGGTTGATGGAAACTTGCTCGCCATTTTCTGTGGTAATTTTTTTGGAAGCACCCAGGTGGTATTTCACATCACCGGAGAAAATATCCTCGGTAAATTCCTTTCCTTCAAATTCTGAAAAAATTTCTTTGTAGGACTTTCCGAAAATATTGGTCAAAACATTCAATCTGCCGCGGTGAGCCATTCCCAAAACCACCTCATCAACTCCCAATTGAGAAGATCTGGTGATCAGCTGGTCCAAAGCAGGAATCAAAGATTCGTTCCCTTCCAAAGAAAAGCGCTTTTGACCCACGAATTTGGTATGGAGGTAGTTTTCGAAAGCAACACCTTGATTCAGTTTCTCCAGGATCTCCACTTTTTCGGCAGCACTGAGTTTTGCTTTGTTTTCATTCACCTGCAACCACTTTCGGATATAGAGTTTTTCTTCTACATTGTTTATGTGCATGTATTCTGTACCGATGGAGGCACAATAAATATTTTCCAGGCGGGTAATGATTTCTGCCAAAGTAGCAGCTCCGCTCATTCCGATTTCAGTTGCGGAATTGAACTTTTTTTGCAAATCTTCTTTGCTGAGTCCAAAATTCTCGATGGCCAAAGTTGGCTCATAATGCCTTCTTTCGCGCACCGGATTGGTTTTGGTGAAAAGATGGCCACGCTGTCTGTAGCCTTCAATCAAGTTCAGGACATGGAATTCCTTTTGAATATCGTTCGAAATTTGTCCGCTTGCAGCTTGCTGGTTGGCAAACTGGGTTAGATTTTGTGGTGCGGAAACCGCTTGGCTTTCCGGCCTATCATCGCCATAATTTTCCAGAGCAAAATCAAATCCCTGGAAAAATGCTTTCCAGGAAGGTTCTAGAGAATCAGGGAATTTTTGGTATTGTTGGTATAGGTCCTCAATCAGCTGTGAATGAGCGGCATTCAGAAATGAAAATTTGTCCATTTTTTACAGGTTAACTGTTGAATTTTATTTAAACCACAAATTTAGGGAAAATAAGTGAAGTAATAAAGCCAACAGTCCTTTAAAAATAGTTAAAACATATTATTTAAAAACGGGTAGAGATAATTTGATCACGGCATTGTTTTCCTTGTCTGGTTGTTCCAAGAAAGTCTGCTGAAGATCTCCACTTCTTAAGGAATCTTTTTTTGCTTTCAGGAGCAGTTCTTGTATGGATTTAATCCTTCCCGCATAGCTTCCCTGATAGTATATCACGTAATTTCTGGATGCATTTAATGTTCTGAAGCTGAAATTATTATCTGAAATCCCCACTTTTTTGGAGAGCGGAATCCCATAGAAATACGAAACCTCTTTGTCCTTAAAATTATCTGCATCGGTAATCATCACCGGTTCGCCATATTCGTCACTTCTTTTGGCTAAATCCATAGTGACAAAATTCAGCACTTTGTTATGGTTCATCACAATACTTTTGAACAGTGCGTCCTTCGTATTTTTGGTAGTCACGTTGATACCGAAAAGGAGCTGACTCTGGACATTTTCCACCATCAAACTGTCAAATTTCAGATTCTTTCTTTGTACTTCCTTATCCACTTTATTACCCAGAATAGTGAAAAGGTTCTTCATGCTTTTGTCAATATTTTCTGCAATATAATCCTCGGTAACAAGGTTCAAAGAACGTTTGAGAAAGGGCTGTTTAGGCGTGTGGATGATCCAGGTGATTTTTGTTTTTTCATTTTCACCTTTAAATTTGATATCGATTAAATAAGGACTGCTATGTTTTCCCTCAAAAAGCTGGTATCTCAGCGTGCGAAGCGGGTTTTCATACCGAATATAGATTTCACCAAAAGTGCTGCTGTTTTTGAGATCCCGGTAGGACATGGAACTTCCCTTTCCTTCATAGGGGGAAAAAAATTGGTAGCTCATATTTTGATCTTCGCTAAAGAACATGTTCCAGCGAGCAAAGTTTTGCAGATTATTGAATTGTGGAAACACTTTCTCTACAGGATAATTAATTTCCTTTTCGATGGTGAAGTTCTTACTTTCATCCACAAAATTCATAGAAACCGCATAGAGCGCAGCCAAAAAAAGCAAAAAGATAATACCGAATTTTAGAAATCGCATGCGCAAAAATAGGGAATTGAATTGGAATTCCGGAATTGAAAATGATGGATCGAAACAGGAAACTCCAACACGTTCATCCTGCTCAATTTCCAAGGAAAAGTAAAGAGACAGCATCAGTTTGAAGCGGTCTCCCAATCAATTTAAGGAATATGTGTTCCGGGCGCAATTTCGGCATTTTTCTTCACAACCACGATTCCGTCTTTAATGGAATGGGTTTCAAAATCACCGTCTTGCAGGTGCTTTGCACCAATAATTCTCACATTATCGCCAATTCTACAGTTCTTGTCCAAAATTGCACGTTCTATATAGCAGTATTTCCCCACTCCCACGTTTGGCCTGCCTTCCTTATCATTTGCAATGATCTCAGCGGTGTCCTGATAATAATCCGAACCCATCATATAGGTGTTCATCAGGGTGCTTCCTTTGTCTATTCTGCTTCGATTTCCCACGATTGAATTCTCTATTTTGTCTGCCATCACAATGGTTCCGTCCCCAAAAATGGCTTTGCTCACGTAGGACCCGAGGATTTTAGATGGTGGGAGCATTCTCGCTCTGGTGTAAATCGGGGATTTGGTAAACAAGTTGAATTTGGGAAAATCTCCGGTCAAATCGAGGTTGGCGTCAAAGAAAGACTGAATGGTTCCAATATCTGTCCAGTAACCGTCATACTGAAAACTTAGGGTTTTGTATTTCCCAATTCCATTCGGGATTAATTCACCCCCAAAATCATCCCCTGGATCCTCGGAAAACATTTTCTTCAAAACATTTTTGCTGAAGACATAGATTCCCATGGATGCAAGGTATTCTTTGCCTTCATTCTTGCTTTTTTCGGAGACTTCAGATTTCCACTCGGGAAGCTGGTCAGAAGATGGTTTCTCGATAAAAGAAGTGATATTTCCCTCGTCATCTGACTTTAGGATTCCGAAACCTGTGGCATCATAAGCATTCACGGGAATTGTCGCGATAGTGATATCGCCTTCATTTTTGCAATGGAAATCAATCATTTCCCGGAAATCCATCTGGTAAAGCTGGTCACCGGAAAGTATCAGGATAAAATCATAATCATACTTGTCCAAATGTCTCATCGACTGCCTTACCGCATCTGCCGTTCCCTGATACCACTGATCGTTTTCCATGTTTTGTTCTGCCGCCAAAATATCTACAAATCCGCGGCTGAAAATATCAAAATGATAAGAGTTTTTGATATGTGAATTCAGTGACGCCGAGTTGAACTGGGTCAAAACCAAAATCCGGTTGAAACCTGAATTCAGACAGTTTGAAATGGGAATATCTACCAGCCGGTATTTTCCTGCAATGGGCACTGCCGGTTTTGAACGGGAATAAGTAAGCGGGAAAAGCCGTGTGCCTCTTCCGCCGCCTAAAACTATCGAGATAACGCTGGGTTTCATAGATTGATTTAATTAAGGTTTCTTACCAATTTGCCTTTAACAATATTAGTCATTTTTGAGACATTAACAAAATAAAAAGCCTTAATTTATGGCAGTTAATGAGAATTTAATTTTGATTTAAGATGAAGTTAACTCCTATTAATGGGACCTAAAACTTACAAATAAAATCCCGCTCCTGAAAACTTCAGGGCGGGACTTCCATTATTTATTTCACTTAATTCCGGAAATCAGAATTTCCAGCCTAGTGTAATAAAGTAGTTGTTCTTCTTATTTTTCACGGTGGACACCGCATAAGCAGGAGACTCCACGATGAAGTTCTGGGTATAATAACCGGTTTGGCTATCCGAAGATCCTGCCAAGAACGGACTGCTGTACTCCGAACTTACGTTTTGATACGCCGCATCGATGAAGAAGGATCTGAAATCGTAACCGATCCCCGCTCCAATCGTATTTCTTTTTCCCACAAACATATTTCCAAACGAAGCATTTCCGGATGATCCATCTGCTTTGTAGGAATTCACCGAAATATTATCAAACGGACTTGATGCAAACGCATATCCTCCTCTCACACGCAAACCTTCGAATCTGTATTCCGCTCCTACTCTAATCTCAGACAAATTTTTGTAATTGTCGGAAAGAATTTGGTTTGCTTCGGCATCAGCCGGCCCGTATTCTTTAAACCTCGGTTTGGTGAGTCCCAAGACATAATCCACGTTGATCGCGAAATTTTTATTTGGAACATAGGCCGCGCTTAAAGTTGCTTTTAGCGGACTTGAAAGTTTGCTATCTTCGGTATAAGTTGCGTTGTCTACATCACTGTATGCATTATAAAGTCTCACCATATTCCACCAAGTTGGCGTTTCCAGAGCCGCACCAAGTCTAAATTGGGGGTTAATTTTCCCGATGACGCCCACCGAAGCTGAGAATCCGTTTGATGTTTCAGAATATGGAGTGTATTGCTTGTCTCCAATTTCAGTTTTGCCATCTGCACTAGATAAGAAAGTAGCTCTGTCATATTGATCCAGAATAGCATTGTGGAAATTCAGGCCTAAACCTACATAAATGCGATTATCATAATTTCCACCAATACCGACAGACATTTTGGAAACCTCTCCATATCGGTCATAATAATGACCAGTAAAACTCAGATCAGTGTAAGGAGTTCCGTCACTGTTCAAATAATTGAAAACAATATTCGGGTTACCTGCTGATCGGGTTTTATCGTCAATTTTTTGAGTGGAGAAATTCACCGCCAAGTTCATAAATTTCCAGGGCGTATTTCCTTCGATTTTAAAGGCCGCTGTGCCTCCTATATTTCCGAGAATCGTTTTATTGATATCGCTTTCTAAAGATTTCCCGAAGGAAGTTGTGGAATTGTTATTATTTTGAATTGCTAAAGTTCCCGAAAATTCGCTCGTAATATTCACTCCGATACCTGCCGGGTTGGAATTCAAAACGGAAATATCTCCGCCTAAAGCTCCCATGGAACCTGCCATTGAATTGTATTTGGAAGTTCCGTTAACCGAAGAATTGGAATATACTTCCGCAGTGTTTCTGATGATTGAAACCTGTTGAGCATTGACAAAATAAGCTGAAGCAATGCCCAAAATCACTAAAGATTTTCTGATCATTTTATAATTTTAAATAATATTAATGTTTATCTCCTGAATCCGCCGCCTCCAGATGATCTGGTTCCGCTAGTGTTTGAAGAACCACTTCTGAAGCCACCGCTGGATCCTCCTGATCGGAATCCACTGTCTCCACCGCTTCTGAATCCGCCTCCGTCATTACTTCTGGTTGGTTGCTGATACCTTGGTGTAGGATTGTTATTTGGTACCGTATTCGGATAATTGTTTCGCATTCTTGGCGGCGGATTGTTGTTTGGATTCACAGGATTAATCCTCGGGTTATTATTGAACTGACCGCTGTTATTCCTGAAACCGCCATCAGTATTGGTATTTCTAAATCGTGGTGCATCAACGTTTCTGACGCCTTGATTAACGGAATTTCGATTCACGCCACCAATGGACATTCCTTCTGCTCCACGCCTTTTGTATGGAACTGCATAGCCATACCCGTAATTATAAGGAGCATAATAATAAGGGTCATAATAACCGTAATAAGGACTATATCCGTAATAATATGGGCTGTAATAACCATACCACGGATTGTAATTGCCGTACCACGGACTATAACCAAATCCCCAAGGATTGTAATATCCGCCATATCCCCAACCTAAGCCCATTCCAAATCCGAACCCACTAAAATAACCATAAGGATAATATCCCCAACTGTCTGTATAGTAGGTTTCCGTTCCCGTAAAATTGCCCCAATCGGAATTTCCGGAATCTTGCCATTTTTGGTTTCTATTGTCAGAGTTTAGGTAAACGTTTTGGTCGTCATTTGCCTGGTAATCATAATATTCTCCAACACGGTTTCCAGAATTCATTACTATTCCTTCCGGCAATGTATCTTTGTTTGGATCATAATAAACTCCATCGGTCTCACTGTATCCCCCGGTTTGAATGGTACAGGACGCAAGGACCAAAGCACCGGAAATTGCTAAAACCCTGTTAGATTTAAGCATTCCAAGTAATTTTTTATAGGTAAATTTTTTCATGATAAGGTGAAAAGTTTTAATTTGAATTATATTTGCATTTTGTACCAAAATTATACCAATTGAACGGTAAAATTCTCTTGTAAAATTAAGCTTTTTAGATTAGATGGAGATGGTGGCAAAAAGTTAAATCAAAAATAGAAAAATAAAAGACAAAGATATGGCAAAACTTACTTCAAGAGCCGAAGATTACAGTAAATGGTATAATGAGTTAGTGGTAAAAGCGGATCTTGCCGAAAATTCGGGAGTTCGCGGGTGCATGGTGATCAAACCTTATGGCTATGCAATCTGGGAAAAAATGAGGGATGAAATGGATAAAAGATTTAAGGAAACCGGCCATCAAAACGCCTACTTCCCTATTTTTATCCCGAAAAGCTATTTTGAAGCAGAGGAACAAAACGCCGAAGGATTTGCGAAAGAATGTGCCGTGGTTACCCATTACCGCCTAAAATCTGATCCGGATAATCCAAAAAAACTCATCGTGGATCCAGATGCCAAATTAGAAGAAGAACTGATTGTGAGACCAACTTCTGAGGCAATTATTTGGAATACCTACAAAAGCTGGATTCAGTCTTACCGCGATTTGCCAATCCTGATCAACCAATGGGCAAATGTCGTTCGTTGGGAAATGAGAACAAGACTATTCCTGAGAACTGCCGAATTTCTTTGGCAAGAAGGCCACACCGCGCATTCCACAAAGGAAGAAGCCATAGAGGAAACCGAGAAAATGCTTGAGGTTTACGCAGACTTTGCCGAAAATTTCATGGCAATTCCAGTGATTAAAGGCATCAAAACCCCATCCGAAAGATTTGCCGGTGCTGATGAAACCTATTGTATTGAAGCATTGATGCAGGACGGGAAAGCTCTTCAGGCGGGAACGTCGCACTTCCTGGGACAAAATTTCGCGAAAGCTTTCGATGTGAAATTCACCAACAAGGAAGGAAAAATCGAACATGCATGGGCAACTTCCTGGGGAACTTCCACCCGATTGATGGGTGCGCTGATCATGACCCACTCAGATGATTTAGGGTTGGTTTTGCCACCGACTTTGGCGCCAATCCAGGTGGTCATAGTTCCTATTTTCAAAGGCGAAGAACAATTGAATCAAATCAGCGAAGTAGCCCGCGAAATTCAGAGGAAATTAATTGCAAAAGGAATCTCCGTTAAATATGATGACGATGATCAAAACAAACCAGGCTGGAAATTTGCCGAATACGAATTAAAAGGAGTTCCCGTGAGAATCGCATTGGGTGCACGCGATTTGGAAAACAAAACAGTGGAGGTCGCCAGAAGAGACAATCTGACCAAATCTGTACAACCTTTAGAAAACATCGATCTTTATATTGAGGAATTACTGAAAACCATTCAAAAAGACATCTTTCAAAAGGCGCTTGATTTCAGGGCATCCCATATCACCAAGGTAGATTCTTACGAAGAATTCAAAAAAGTCCTTGAAGAAAAAGGAGGTTTTATTGCTGCACATTGGGATGGAACCGCCGAGGAAGAAGAGCAAATCAAAAATGAAACAAAGGCTACGATTCGTTGCATTCCATTGAATAACGCTCAAGAAAATGGAATTTCACTGATTTCCGGAAAGCCGTCGAAACAGAGGGTAATTTTCGCTAAATCGTATTAAAACATACATTTACTGTGATTTACAATAATGTTAATAATTATATAAATTGATCGGAAAACCAAAATTTTATTTTAATTATTGCATAACTTTGGTTTATTAAATCCAAAAAATAAACTATTATGGCATTAAACGTTATTGACCTTATCAAGGGGCAGTTAGGTTCTGCATTGATTTCACAAGCCGCATCCCAACTGGGCGAAAGCGAATCAGGAGTTTCAAAAGCCATTAGTGGCTTACTTCCGGCAGTAGTAGGTGGATTGGCAAACAACGCCACTCAACCTGGAGTTATTGATTCTATTACCTCCGCCGCTTCCAGCGGAATTCTCGGCGACTTACTAGGTGCTTCTTCGGGTAATTCTGTGATTAGCACCGTTCTTAACACAATTTTCGGAGATAAAGCAGTGGGGCTTACTAATGCAATTTCCACTTTCTCAGGCGTCAGCAATTCCAATACCAATTCAATATTGAATATGGTGACTGGAGCTGCTCTTGGATCTTTAGGAAAATATGCGGCAGACCATAATCTTGGTGCTTCAGGACTTAGCAACTTATTGGCAGATCAAAAAGGAATGGTATCCTCTCTTCTTCCTGCCGGATTATCTTTAGCATCATTAGGATTTGGAAATTGGGAATCCGCCGCTATTCCAGAAATGGCGTCGGATAAAAGTCAGGTAAAATCTGACGCACTCCCCAAAGTAGAAGTCACCAGAAGCGGAACTTCAACCGCAAACATCGACAGAAATGACGACAACACAGATGGAGGATCGATCTGGAAATGGTTATTGCCTTTATTATTACTGGGACTTGCCGGTTGGTTCCTCTGGAAACAATGCAACAAACCAGCAACCGATTCCACCACTACCACATCAGATACTGCCACTGCGGTGGTACAAGATACTGCTGTAGCAATGGGGACTAATTCCGAAACAACTACCGCCAAAACTCCAACCGAAATCGACCTAAATGGTGTCAAGCTAAAAGCAAACACAGGCGGAATGGAGGAATCCATGATTACATTCCTGAAATCTGATGGCTACAAAAATGCTGCTGATGACGCTGCGCTGAAAGGCAAATGGTATAATTTCGATAACGTAAATTTCAAAATGGGTTCATCCACTGAATTGGAGCCAGGCTCACAAGAACAAATCAATAATTTAGTAGAGATCCTGAAAGCCTTCCCGGATGTTAAAATCAAAATCGGGGGCTATACTGATAAAACGGGCGACGAAGCCGTGAACCTAAAAATATCGCAAGCAAGAGCAGAATTCATCAAAGCTGCTCTAGAAAAAGCCGGTGTTGGTTCTCAAGTTTTGGAAGCTAAAGGTTACGGAAGCGAAATGGCAACCGTTCCTGCTACAGCCTCGGATGCCGACCGAGCTATTGACCGAAAAATGGCGGTGAGATTTGCGAAATAATTTTTAAAAATCAATCATAATTGAATCCCGTTCCGAAATGGAGGAGCGGGCTTTTTTATGTTAAAATTTTGACCTTACAATTTATTTATCTACTTTTGTTAGATTAATCTAACATTTAAATAAGGTTGCTCTCAGATATAATCAAATCCGGTTGGAGAAAACAAAAGACCACTGACTCATTGCCAGAGGTTTTCTCAAGCATTCATGTGCCTAAAAATGCAGGTTTTTGGAGGAAGCTCCTCGCCTTCGTGGGTCCTGGACTCATGATTGCTGTAGGATATATGGATCCGGGAAACTGGGCCACTGATATTGCGGGTGGCGCACAATTCGGCTACACGTTGCTTTCAGTGATTCTCATTTCAAACATCTTCGCAATGATTCTGCAGCACTTATCCCTAAAACTGGGAATCGTTGCCGAAAGAGATTTGGCGCAGGCTTGCCGAGACCACTTCAACCCAACCACCAATTTTATTTTGTGGATTCTCTGCGAAATTGCTATTGCTGCATGTGACTTAGCGGAAGTAATCGGTTCTGCGATTGCATTGAATTTACTTTTTGGAATTCCTTTGACTTGGGGCGTGGTGATTACCATAGTGGATGTTTTCATCATCCTTTTTCTTCAGGCCAAAGGATTCAGAATTTTGGAAAGTATAGTCGCCGGATTAATTTTCGTGATTTTGATCTGCTTCGGATACGAGATTTTTTTGAGCAAACCCGAAATCCTCCCAATAGTCAGCAGCCTTCTTCCACAAAAGGAAATTGTCACCAACCCATCCATGCTGTATATCGCGATTGGAATTTTGGGAGCCACGGTGATGCCGCACAATCTTTATTTGCACAGCAGTATTGTTCAAACCAGAAATTATGACCGCACACCGGAAGGCAAAAAAGAAGCGATCAAATTTGCGACGATTGACAGCACTTCATCACTTTTCGTTGCATTCTTCATCAATGCGGCGATTTTGATTGTGGCAGCAGCAACTTTTCATACTACCGGAAATAAAGATGTCGCAGATATCCATGATGCTTATAAAATGCTGACACCAATTTTGGGAACCACTTTCGCAAGCGTATTTTTTGCGATTGCGCTACTCGCTTCTGGCCAGAACTCCACTTTAACAGGAACTTTAGCCGGACAAATTGTGATGGAAGGATTTTTGAACATCCGGCTAAAACCTTGGATTCGAAGATTGATAACAAGATTGATCGCTGTGATTCCTGCACTCCTCGTCACCATGCTGTATGGCGAAAAAGGAACGACTCAACTTTTGGTCCTGAGTCAGGTGATCCTGTCCATGCAGCTGGGATTTGCTGTGGTTCCATTAATTATGTTCACGGATTCCAAAGCCAAAATGGGAGAATTTGCCAATAAACTTTGGTTAAAAATTATCGTCTGGATCATTGCCGGTATCATTATTCTTCTGAACGGATTCTTATTGGTGGAAGAAATATTTTAAACTTCCGAAGCCAATTTTATTCGATTTCCTTCAAAAGTCGGTATTTTATCAAAACGTGCCGAAATGTCCTAAAATTTCCTTTGGCAAAATCTTTGCGAAAGCATGACCATAAAATGTAATATTATGTCAGATACCAAAGATTTACACGAAGAAAATATGGATTCCCAGCAAGAATTCAATCAGGATAATAATGAAGAGACGGTGGAAAATGTGACAGCAGAACCAACCGCAGAAGAACTTTTGGCAGAAGAAAGAGATCGATACATCCGGCTCTTTGCAGAGTTTGAAAATTATAAAAAACGTACAGCTAAGGAAAAAATGGATTTTTTCCAATATGCGAACCAAGACATGATGATTTCTATGCTGGACGTATTGGATGATTTCGAGAGAGCTTTGAAAGAAATTGCAAAATATGGCAATGAAGCCGATTTGAAAGGTGTGGAACTCATCTATCAAAAATTCAAAAGCAAATTGTCTGAAAAAGGATTAAGAGCGATGGACACCAAAGCGGGAGACGATTTCGATGTGGATTACCATGAAGCGATTACCCAGATTCCTGCACCTTCGGAGGATTTGAAAGGAAAGATCGTTGACGTGATCGAAACCGGATACACTTTGCATGAAAAAGTCATCCGATTTGCAAAAGTGGTGACCGGAAACTAACATAAGCAATATAAGTCCCGATTCTTATCGGGGCTCATTTTTCAACAAGATTATGACAATGACTAAACGAGATTATTACGAAGTCCTGGAAATTTCAAAGACCGCTACTGGGGAAGAAATCAAGAAGGCTTACCGAAAAATGGCCATCAAATATCACCCAGATAAAAATCCGGGAGATGCATCTGCCGAAGAAAAATTCAAGGAAGCTGCAGAAGCCTACGAAGTATTGAGCGACGAAAACAAACGGGCGAGATACGACCAGTTCGGACACGCAGGAATGAGCGGAAACGGTGGATTCGGTGGCGGTTTTGGCGGTGGAATGAACATGGAGGATATTTTCTCACAATTTGGGGATATTTTCGGAGGTCATTTCGGTGGCGGATTCAGCGGTTTTGGCGGCGGTGCACAAAGACAGCAGCTCCGCGGAACCAATCTCCGGGTCAGAATAAAACTCAATTTGGAAGAAATGGTGAATGGCACCCAAAAGACCATTAAGGTAAAAAAACTGAAACTCGCTGCAGGAGCAACTTCCAAAACCTGCCCAACCTGCAAAGGCAGCGGAGTCCAGGTGAAAGTAATGAACACCATGTTCGGACAAATGCAGACTCAGACGCATTGCAGCACTTGTCAGGGAATCGGTAAAATAGCTGATAAAATCCCGTCTGGAGCAAATGCGCAAGGTTTGATCAAAGAAGAAGAGGAAGTAACCATCAATATTCCGGCAGGTGCCAGAGACGGAATCCAGCTCAGTGTTCGCGGCAAAGGAAACGACGCCCCTTTTGGCGGCAATCCGGGCGATTTGTTGGTGGTGGTGGAAGAAGAAGTGGATTCCGTCATCAAAAGAGAAGGTGACAACCTGCATCAGGAACTCTATATTTCATTTGCAGAAGCCGCTTTGGGAACCCAAAAAGAAATCGCAACCGTAGGAGGAAAAGTGAAAATCAAGATCGATGCAGGAACGCAGTCCGGGAAAATCCTAAGACTTTCCGGAAAAGGTTTGCCAAGTTTGGAAAGCTATGGAAAAGGCGACATGTTCGTGCACATCAATGTTTGGACTCCTACCCATCTTTCGGCAGAACAAAAAGAATTCTTCGAAAAGCAAATGAAAAACGGTGAAATGCTTGCCGAACCTTCAGGTAAAGAGAAAACATTCTTTGACAAAGTCAGAGACCTGTTTAATTGAATAATAAATAGTTTTAGGAAATGAAAGAAAGTCTGCCCAGATTAGGGCAGACTTTTTTTAGGTAAAAACCGGATCGCCGTCACCATCCTGAAAATTAGGCCAAAAATCCGCCGGAAGTACTTGCAGCAAATCTTTGTGGAAAAGATATCTCCTTTCCTGATCCTTCTGGTAAATCTTTCTGAAGGACTTTTTTGTTAATTCGGCATTTAATTTGGTTTGATAAGAAGTCAAAACTTTCACATTTTTTTCCCGAATGAATCTTTGGAGAAAATCGGAGAACCGCCTCAAATCCTTTTCATTGAAAAGATACTGAATCTTCAAGTGTCCATCCCGAAGCTGAAGCAGTGCGCAAGTTTCCAGGTTTTTTTCCTCATCAAAAATCTTAATCCAAAAATATTGGAATGCTTTGGAATAGCTGGAAAACAAATACCTTTCATCCGATTTGTTTCCCGGCAAGATCCATGGATTTGCCATGACGTGGTTCAATTCTTCAGCATTTCTGTGCTTTTGAAACTTTTCCAGAAAAGCGCTGCTTTCCTCATCTATGAAATCTCGCGACTCGAACGCCACATCTTTCGAACCTGTAAAATAATTTTGGGTCGAAATTAAAAAATTGGCAACCCAATCCGTCATTCTCAAAATTGGCTTCAGAAAAGATACAGCCGGTTTTTTCCTGGGAATAATTTCAGCCATTTGGCTTTTGAAATAAAACCTTTTTCCAATCTTGGGAGCGATGTATTGGAATTTCTTCGTTTTGTTGTACAGGTTTTCAGCTTCTGGAGTGAATTCGGTCATTACAATTTTTCCGCCATACTTTTGGAAAACCATATCTAAAAGCTGCTGCGCAATCCGTTTCCCCCGAAAGTTTTCATGCACGAAAAGCGTGCTCAACCAAGCAAATTTCACCCTTTGATCCCCGACTTGCAACTCATCCGGAAAAGCCCCCAAATAGCCCGCCAGTTGTCCATCAGAAAATGCCAAAGCAAGCAGAACATCTTCATCAGATGCCTTTGGATTCCGGATCTGGGACAAGGCGCGGTGTTTGGTAATGGGCAAAAAATCAAAAGATTCAAACTCACCTGAACCGATGAATTCTTCCAACATTTTCTTGTTCAAGCATCTTAATTCAATCATTTTCGGACAATTTGATTTCGGTTAATCATTTTCTTTAAATTAAAATAGGCCACTTCTTCCTTTAAAGTTTGACTGGCGCTCTTTCCGTTCTCCATCGGGATTCGTTGAAAATTTTTGGTAACGCTATCGAGTTTAATTCCCGCAGTACCAAATGTGCAGTCATATTCATGCTGAAAAATTTGATCAAAAAAGGAATTTCCCACTCCAAAATCCGTAAAAGGAAATGCAAAACCATCTGTCAGAAACTGGTTTTCCTTCAGGAATTCCGCACCTTTTTGGGTGTTTTCAATTTGTTCTTTTAAAGTCAAATCTTTGTACAAAGGATGATCCCAACCATGATTGGAAATTCCAAAACCTTGCCGATTTAGTGATTTCAACTGTTCCAGATTCATATAAGGCTTTTGGGTTTTCACATATTCTTCCAAATCCACTTCAGCTAAATCTGCAATTTGGTCAAGGATTTTTTGCTTTTCAAATGGAATTTTCAATATCTTTTGCTTTAAGGTTTTCTCAGCAAAATCGGAAATATCAAGCAATTTGAAAATTTCAGGATTCCTGGAATTTGTTGCGATGATTTTCTCCAAAATTAGGCTCGCTTTTGCACGGAACATCAGTTCTTTGTTGTCAACAAATTTCGGATTAATGAAGTTGATGGCATAGATCCCTTTTCTCAGCAAAACGGGAACCGCATTAAAATAAAACTCCGAAAGTCCGTCGTCAAAAGTCAGCAGCGCAATTTTTTTTTCAGCTTTAAAAGTTCCTGCATGGAAATCCTTGAACTCCTCCCAGGTCACGAACTGAAAAAAGCGGGACATCTCATCCAGATCCTTTTCAAAATCCTGAACATTTTTATAATTAACTACATGCTTCAGATGAGCAAGATCAACATCCGAAACCGAGTGATAGACCGGGATACAATAGTCTAACTGGAATGACTTTTCCAAATCCCTCTCCTGAAATTTTGTCGCAAACCGAATGATTTTCTTCTTTAAAACCATATTCAAATGTAATAAAAAATCCGCAGGCATTACTGCGGATTTGATCTGTAATATTTTGCACAAGATGCTTATTTCACAATCTTCATTTCATTGATCAGCCATTTCGCATCTGCATATTTGTCGATGATGAACAAAATGTATTTGGTATCCACCATAATGTTTCGGCACAGCTTCGGATCATAGTTGATGTCGCTCATGGTTCCCTCCCACTGTCTGTCGAAGTTTAGTCCAATTAGGTTTCCGTAAGCATCGAGTGCAGGACTTCCGGAATTTCCTCCTGTGGTGTGGTTAGAAGCCGTGAAATTCACTGGAACATCTCCTGTTTTATCTTTATAGATTCCGAAATCTTTCTTGTTATAAAGGTCGATCAATTTTTCAGGAACATCAAATTCATAATCTTTTGGGACATATTTCTCCATGATTCCCGCGATATGGGTTTGATATCCGTATTTCACCGCGTCTCTAGGACTGGACCCCGCCACTTTTCCATACGTTACCCGCAAAGTGGAATTGGCATCCGGGAAGAACTTTCGATCTTTGTCGGTTTCCATCAGCAATGCCATGTATTCTTTCTGTAACCGGTCGATATGACCTTGATAAGTGTTGAAATATTCTTCGGTGTTGTCCATATATGCCTTCTTCATCGAGGTGAAAAGTTTCATCAAAGGATCATTTTTCAGGTTTTGAACCAGATTTTTCTGATCAGAAAAAACCTTGTCAATATCCTTAATGGCGGTGGTTCCGTTAAAAGTTCCCCTTCCGGTAACCACGGAGTTCTTAGACCATTCCTCAATTTGTTTCAGGTTTTGGTTTTCATCCTTATACTTCTCAAAATCTTTTGGTAAAAAATTCTGCGGAGTCTTGTTTGCATAAAGCGCCAAAACTTTTGCAGTAACTTTTGCATCCAGCTCCCCGTCAAAGTTTTGATAAATTCCGGTCAGTCTTTTCTTGAAATTATCTGCAATTGCGGCATCCATTTTACCGGACTCCACCGCATCTGCGTAGTTGCTGTAAAAGTTTGCTAAAGTGAGCGTTTCCGCATTTCTCACTACTTCAGAATAATATGCCCGATTTAAAGCAAACGGACCTTGCCCCGCATATAGCCTTCGAAGCTCGATCAGTGTGGAGTTCAGTTTTGGATTCTTATCCATCAAGCTTCTTTCGTAAGCCGCCTTTTTCTCTACAGCGTTTGATTTTTTCAATCCCTCTACTTCGCCAATCCATTTTTTCCAGTAGTTTGCCACGGAGGCGTATTTGGAAGCATATTTAATCTTTGTTTCCTTATCGGCGCGCATTTTTTCGTCCAAAGTTTTTAATGCGACTTCACGCACGGAAATCATCGCAGGATCGATCTCGTTCATCACTTTTTCAATAGCGATTGCCGGCAAATATTCGGTAGTTCTTCCCGGGAATCCAAACACGAAAGTGAAGTCGTTTTCCTGCTTGTCTTTAATCGAAACCGGCAGGAAATATTTTGGTTTATATGGAACGTTGTCTTTGGAATATTCCGCAGGTTTGTTGTTTTTGTCGGCATAGATTCTAAACATGGAGAAATCTCCGGTATGTCTTGGCCAAACCCAGTTGTCTGTATCGGAACCAAACTTTCCGATCGAACTTGGCGGTGCTCCTACCAAACGGATATCTTTGTATGTTTCAATGATGTAGGCGTAATATTTATTTCCATAATAAACCGGCTTTATAACCACTTTCTGCCATGGTTCCAGTTTGAAACCGGCTTTCACTGCATCCAGATTCTTATTGATGATATCTTCGGCAGCTTTCCCTTCCAGACCATCAGTTCCAGCCAAAACCTGCTTGGTCACTTCTTTGATATCTGCAACAAAATCCACAGTAACACCCGGATTTGGGAGTTCGCCATTCATATCTTTCGCCCAAAAACCATCGGCAAGGTAATCATTTTCTACGGTGGAGTGTTTCTGAATTTGTCCATAACCGCAGTGATGGTTGGTCAAAAGCAACCCTTGTGGCGAAATAATTTCAGCTGTGCAACCTCCGTTGAACTGAACCACTGCATCTTTGATGCTCGGTTTTGAAGGATCAAAAATTTGTTTTGCGGAAATCTTCATCCCCATTTCCTTCATCTCTTTCTCGTTCACTTCCGTGGGAATCCACATTCCGCCGTATTGTTGCGCAAATGCCATCACCGCCGGAACAATCACCGCCGAAAGTAAAAAACTTCTCTTTATCATGAATTACAATTTTAAAATTTTGCCTAAAAATAGTCAATTTATAGGAAATGCGGAAATCCATTGAAGCAGGTGGGAATGGAGAAGTGAGCGTTTTGAGGATTATCTGATGGTTTGGAACAACCGAACCGAATCTCTTATCTTTTAGTTCACAGTGATTTGCGGGTTTCCTTCTTCAAATTTTCCGGCTTTATCAACATGTCCATTTTCTTAATCCTTTGCGAATTCAGTTTCATGGAACCTGATTTAAGATTTAATGTCGCTCAGCGGTAGTTTCCACGATCTCGATATTGACCAGATGCAATTCAATGTGGCGGTCGTGTGCTTTTGATTTGAATTCAGATATAATCTCCAGCACATCGAAGTCGATAAAATGGATATCGCTTCCATCAATAGTGAGCACGGAATATTGCGGAACTTCCTCCAGACTGATTTTGATTTTGACTTTGTTTAAAAAAGTCACATTTCCGTGAAGCTTTAGGTGATAATAATCAATTCCGTTTAGATGACTGTGCGTAATCTCGTAATCTTCCTTAAAGTGATTTTTAATGATATAATAAAACGAAAACAGAATTCCCACGGTAACTCCAAAGAGCAGGTCGGTAGCCAAAACCACTCCTATCGTTACTGCGAAAGGAACAAACTGGTTGAGTCCGAGTTTGAAAATATTTCGAATAATTCTTGGCTTGGTCAGCGAATAACCGGTCATAATCAGGATTACGGAAAGCGATGCAAACGGAATTAAATTGATCACAAAAGGAATCAGCATTACGGAAAGCAGCAACAGAATCCCATGGGTAAACGAAGCTGCTTTGGTTCTGCCGCCCGCATCATTGTTGGCTGCTCCACGCACCACTACTGCGGTAAGCGGAATTGCACCGAGCAGTCCGCAGAAAATATTCCCTGTTCCCTGTGCCACAAGTTCCCTGTTTACCGGTGTTATCCGGTTGTGTTTGTCTAATTTGTCCATCGCCTCGATGCAGAGCAGGGTTTCCAGTGTTGCCAAAATTCCGATGATCAGTCCATCTTTCCAAATTCTTTGGCTGGAAAACAGCTTGGTAAAATCCGGAAACTCGATATGTGAAAAAATGTTGTCGGGAATTTTCACCAGCTGTTTCGAATCGAGGGCAAAACTGGAACCGGAAAGCATCAGCAAATAATTCATTGCAATGCCAATCAGCACAATGAATAATGGAATCGGAATCAATCGGAATCTCTTGAATTTTTCCTGCTTCAGGAAAATGTAAGCAGCGAGCGAAATGGTTGAAATCAGAACCGCACCCTTGGTAAGCTGACTGTTGAACTCCTTCAGATTTTCGGTAATGTGAGAAGAGATAAAAAGTTCCAGAAAACCGGTGGACCAGAAATTAGGACCGTTGTAACCCAATGCGACTGGAATTTGCTTGGAAATCAAAATGATACCAATTGCAGCCAACATCCCCTTAATAACCGAACTGGGAAAATAACTCGCAATCACACCCAGTTTCAGGACGCCCAAGAGCACCTGGAAAACTCCGGCAATTACCACGGTTAAAAGGAAAATACGATAATCTCCTAATGCGATGATTGAGGCAGCTACCAAAGTAGTCAATCCAGCAGCCGGACCAGAAACCGAAAGTTGGGATCCGCTGATGACGGTGACCACAATTCCACCTATGATTCCCGAAATCAGTCCTGCATAGATTGGCGCTCCCGAAGCCAGGGAAATCCCCAGACAAAGCGGAAGCGCAACCAGGAAAACGGTTAATCCGGCGGCAAAATCGTGTTTCACAAACATCAGCCGGTAATATTTGAAAGACCGGCGAATCTCTGATTCCATGGATGAAAATTTTGTGCAAAGATACCGCTTTCACAGAAACGTAGTCGCGATTGCAATATGAGAAATATTATTTTTCTATTTTTCGGTTCCGGTTCTGCTGTTTCGGCACATGAGATTTCCGCAGATTTTTTCTGAAATCCTTTTGCTATTGTGGAATCATCGAATAGCCTTTCATGTTGCGGTTTTCCATCGGGCTCGAAGACTTTGGAATGTATTTTTTTAGCCTCATAAGCGTTAAACTTTATGTTCGCGTTTCTACTTTTCACCCTCATTTAATTTTTTCCGTAAGGGATTAAAAAATAGTGCGGACATGGATTTTTTTAAAATTGAAACCTTTGAAAAATCTCAAAAGGCGATTAGGAAATTCAAAAGAAAAACCGGTTCAGTGAACCGGTCTTTGTATTAAAGTAAAATGGGAAAGTCAAATCGTATTGTTAAAGTTTCAGGTAATATATACCGGACTTTGATCAGCATCAAATTTCCTGCTGAATGTCAGACAAAATCTGATGGTTTTATGTAGGCAAAATGCCATTTTATTTTTAACCAAAGGATCATATCAAGGACAATTGATTAAATCTTTTTCCCCCGAAACCTTTACTTATTTTTTCTTGATAAATGAAAAGACACTCTTCACAAACTCGTCGCTATTTTCATAATAGAGCATGTGTCCCCCGTCGATTTTCACCACGCGCTGATCAGGAAACTGAAATAGTTTGTAATGATCCGGACCTACTGCATGATCTCTTGTTCCGGTAATGACCAAAACAGGGACTTTTATTGCCGGGGTAAGTTTGGTGAAATCCCCATAATATTCATTGATGGACCAAACCGCATTTCGGAATCCATTTTCTTCCGGTCTTTTTTCATCAATTTTGTTCAGTGCTTCCATGTTTTGCTGGCTGTCTGTCAGGAGTTTATACTGCAGTCCTTTTTCATTCAGTGCGCCCATTACCTCGCCCAGTGCCGGCAAATAATTTCCGTCTTTAATTTCAACGTGGGTTCCCGCGAGCTCATTGGCATAAGCCAACTGGCTCACTACCGAATCTTCCAGATACAGCGTGCTGCAAACCAAAATGAGACCTTTCAGATGACTGCCGTATTTTGCCGCGTAACTCGCCGCGATAATCCCACCAAAAGAATGAGACATTAAATATACTTTGTTGGCGCCCAGCTTTTTACGGATGTCTTCAATGTCTTCCACCATTCTGTTGATGGAATAATCATTGGTTACAGAGGCGGCTGATCGGCCACTTCCGCGTTGATCATAATAAACCATTTTCAGCTGACTTTCCAAATTTTTGCCTTTGAGGCTTTCAAAAGAATCACTCCACATACCGGGACCGCCATGGACATAAATACAAAGATCGCCATTGCCGGAGACTTTGGTAAAAAGCTTGGTTCCGTCTGAAGCTTGTGTGTAAAACGGAGCTGCAGTTTCAGCTTTTTTTGAAAACTTTTGGGCGAAAAATAAATTCGCAATGAAGAGTAGTGCAAAAGAAAAATAATTTATTTTCATGTAAATTGAATTTTGGTGCGGCACAAATCCGCTGTTAATTTTTAATCTAAAAATTTGCGTTTTAAGGCAAGTCCTGATGAAGCTGGTGAAGTTTAGGAAGCAGATAGACTTGCCGGTTATTTGCCTTGCAACTTTGGAGAAGAAAAAATGTAAAAATTAGCATAGTTTTTTTTTATCATGTGTTTGCAGTTGGCAGTTTTTTTTAAGGACAGCTTTTCAATAGCCACCAATGGGTAGCTTCATGAGATTTATTGTTACAGTATTAGTTAAAAAAAGTATTTCACTGAAATGCCGCCAATTCGATTAACCTTCAATTGGATTTCCTGTGCTGCAAAAAAATTCCTCGTTTTCTACCTCTATAATCGTAACAGCCACAAGTAATTTGCAAAACAAGGCATCAAATTCAAATTAGAACTATTCGAAACATTCATCCACCAAAGTTTTTGTCTTTTTTACCTTAAATTTTAAATCGAGAAACCGGCAAATTTCAGTTTCCTATTGTTTTTTTATTTAACTTTAACAGTCTGAAAAAGAATACGTTTCGCGGAATTGCGATTGAACTTTACATTTGTTTTAGACCGCGGTTCGCCGATACTTTTCGCAAGAACAGTCCGGCTAAAATGAACCCGGCAAAAACATAAAAAAAGACACTACTTCCCAAAAAACCAACTTTTGACAATCATTTTGGAGAAAAATTAGATAGTATTAATCTAAAAATGGAGACCAGCTACCATTGCAAAAAACGGGGCGAAACCGAAAAGCCAAATGAGTAGGAAACTAAATTCATGAAACCATGCCTAAGTACATTATTGAAAGAGAAATCCCCGGCGCAGGTAAATTGACCAATGAACAATTAAAAGGAATATCCCAAACTTCATGCGGAGTATTGCGCAAAATGGGCCCAGAAATCCAATGGTTACAAAGCTATGTGACCGGCGACAAAATCTTTTGCGTTTACATTGCACCAAACGAAGAAATGATCAGGGAGCATGCGAAGCAAGGTGGATTTCCGGCGAACTCGGTAAGAGAAGTTACCACGATGATTGACCCGACCACTGCAGAATAGCATTCCGAGTGGACCACTCAGAAAAAATCAGCAGAAATAAAGATTAAAAAACCTGCCTATTACAAAAAAATCAATAGGCAGGTTGTAACGATTTATTTTTTAATAAAAGTGCAAAATCCTGCTCCTGCTGTTTTTCCATTGAGTTCTTGCATTGAAATCCCGCCGTCTCTAAATTACTAACTTTCATAAACAAGCACACTCCGAAAGCATCCAAAAGACCAACTCTGAAATCAAACTGAATTTTGTTTTACTTTTTGTGGGCGCTTCGTGAGCTTATTTTTTTTCCAACGCACCGAAGATCTGCAGAAAACCTAAAGGCGTTCAATTTTCTCCTTCTAATATTTACTGAAAAGCGACTTTTCTAGGGTATTGAAGTCAAAAGAAAATCCGGTGTTTTTCAATTTTTCATTGCTCACTTTTGAACCTTCCAGCAGCATAACGGACATTTCGCCAAGAAACAAACGAATGATAAAAGCAGGCAAATTGGGTAGAAAACTTTTCTTTCCATAAGATTTCAACAAGGTTTTGGAAAAATAATTCATGGTGATCTTTTCCGTGGAAACGGCATTGTAAACTCCTTGGAAATCCGGATTAGAGAGGATAAATCCATACAGCCTGACCAAATCCCGTATATCCATCCACGGCAAAAACTGTTTACCCGAACCCAACGAAACATTTATTCCGATTTTGGCCAATGGCGTTAATTTTTGAAGCATTCCGCCATCTTTTCCCAATATCACTCCTTTGCGCAAAATTACAGTTCTGACACCTAAACTGCTAAACTTCGTTGCAGCAGCTTCCCACGATGTGCAGACCGAAGCTAAGAAATCAGTTCCAATCTCAGAAGTTTCCTGATAAATTTTGTCCGTAGTTATTGCACCATAAATTCCAACCCCAGATGATGAAATAAATTTATTGATATTGAATTTATTTTCTGACACACATTGATAAATCAATTCTATGGAATTGATCCGGCTGTCAATAATTTCCTTTTTTCGTTTTTCCGTCCATTTTTTTTCTCCAATATTTGCACCCGTTAGGTTAATAATGGTATCTACTCCTTCAAAAGCTTTTTTGTCAATGTACTGTTGCTCAATATTCCATTGAAAAAACTGAATGTTTCCCGACGGATGTTCATTTGATTTTCGGGTTAAGACGTTGATAAAGTATCCCTGTTCTGCCAGAAAGGAAATAAGATGTTTTCCTACAAAACCTGTTCCCCCCGCGATGAGTATTTTTTTCATGTTATTTCTTTTATTGATTCTCCATAAACTTTCAATGCCCGATCTCTTGCAAGACTGTGTTCAACGATAGGTTTTGGATAGTTGATAGTTCCAAATTCAGGCAACCAATTTTTGATATATTCCAAATTTTTGTCAAATTTTTCGGTTTGTGCAGTAGGGTTGAAAACCCTGAAATAAGGCGCTGCATCGCAACCGCAACCTGCCGCCCATTGCCAGTTTCCGTTATTGGCAGATAAATCGTAGTCATTGAGTTTTTGGGCGAAGTAAGCTTCTCCCCATCTCCAATCGATCAGCAAGTGTTTGCACAAAAAACTGGCAACAATCATCCGGACCCGATTGTGCATATAACCGGTTTCATTCAATTGTCGCATTCCTGCATCTACAATGGGGTAACCGGTTTTTCCCTCGCACCATAATTGGAATTCCCTTTCGTCATTTCGCCATGGGATCCCGTCATATTTTGCTTTAAAAGACTGGTTTACAACTTTTGGGAAATGATATAGAATCTGCATAAAAAACTCCCTCCAAATCAGTTCATTCAACCAGGTTTCATTGTGTTTTAATGCAAAATCCACACATTTGCGGACGCTTATAGTTCCAAACCTAAGCGCAATTCCCAAATGTGTAGTGCGCTGCAATGCGGGGAAATCCCTAAATTTATCGTAGTCATCAATAATGGAAGCGTCTAACTTTGGGATTTCAAAAACCATATCCGTCTTTACAAATCCCAACTCCTCCAACGAAATAATTTCGGAGAAATCCCTCTTTAAAAGTTTGGCGAAATCGGGATTGCTTTCCCTGTAACTTTCTTCGGTTAACAACTCTTTCCACTTTTTGGAATAAGGCGTGAAAACGGTATAAGGCGCTCCATCACTTTTCGCTACTTCCGACTGGTCAAATATCACCTGGTCTCTAAATGACTGAAAAGGAATGCGGAGGGTTTTGAAAAAGTTTAAAATTTCCGCATCTCTTTTTATGGCATAAGGCTCATAATCCCGATTGCAATAAACAGCCTGAATCGCATATATTTCGGATAATTTTTTGAAGACATCCAATGGTTTCCCATAGAACGTAGCCAATGCGGAACACCAGCTTTGTAATTCCAGGTTTATTTTCTCAAGCGCCTGATGAATATAGTCTAATCTTCGGTCGGATTTGTCTTCCAATTTTGCCAAAATATCTTCATCAAAGATAAAAATGGGCAACACAGGATATTTTGAAGAAAGTGCCCGAAACAGTCCCACATTATCTTCCAAACGCAGATCACGCCTGAACCAAAATATGGAAATTTTAGTTTTCATTCAAATACGGATTGTCATTTCTATCGTGTTTTACCCAAATTAATTTAGACGTATCGTACCCGATTTCTTTGGCAATTTTCAAGTAGTTTGCTTTCACTTCATCCGGAATGGATTTTTTGCGCGATAAAATCCACAGATAATCCAAATCATTTCCTGCGATCAAAGCATATTGATAATTTTCATCCAGCGCCACCACATTGTAGCCGCCATAAAAAGGTCCGAAGAAACTCACCTTCAAAGCCGCCACATTTTTTGCTCCTCTAAATTTGGCCAGTCCATTGGCTTTTGACCATTTCTTTTTAATGAAATTGTAGCCACTATTGAGCACCAGTACATTTCCGTTTTCATCCAGTTGATACTGGGCAGAAGTATTGTCTAAATTCCGTTCAAAACGGAAATCAAATCGGGCGATTTCATACCAGGTTCCCAAATACCGATTGACCTGAAAATGTTCCACAGGTTTTGCTTTTTCAGGCATGGAGGAGCAGGAATTGAAGAGCAAAACTGCGCAAGCCAAAACAGCTGTGCTAAAAATGATTTTTGTTTTCATTGTGCTGTTGCTTTTGAAATTGTTTAAAGAAAAAGAGCACCAAAAGAAATTGTGCATATCCGTAAACCGCATCTTCAACAGGTATGGTAAACATTCTGATTCCCAGAAATTCTTTTGGGTTGTAATTTACAATTGGATGCGCTATGAAGCTTCCGGTTAAAATGCCGTTTACGGGAAAAAAGCCCAACATCAAGAGTAAAAATACCGCAGATGCCTTCGTGATCCATTCTGCTCTTGCGATGAAATGAAGATAGATCAAAGTGGCGATGGTTACAATGGCGGTCACTAAAGTATAAATTTTGTCCACATTCACTAAAGCGACCACTGACAAAATAATTACACTTGCGAATACCAAAATATTATTGAAAGCAGCGAGGATCTCCATTGGGTAGTATTTGTCAATGGTAAAATAGGTGAAAATACAGGAAAATGGAATGAAGATGAAAAAGAGGATTTCTTCCAGAGGGAGCCCTGCAATTTTGATTCCTAAGGTGTAATCTGTATTGAACCACCAAACGCCGATCGAAGTAAAGTAAATGTCCCATGCAATAAATGGAACAGCAACCAGGATGGCTGCCTTAAAAAAAGCAGCAAAATGCCGATTAAAACTTATTCTTTTATCAAACGAGGCGATCAAACAAATGATCACCGTGAAAAACAATATCAAGGAATAAGTGAATCTCATTTTTGCTCTTTATTAAAATACATTTTAAAATATTTGTAGGGAACATATAAAAAACCGAAACATTCGCCATCTTCTTTCCCTAAATGCTTGTGATGCTGTTTGTGTGCTCTTCTTAACGCCAGAAAATAGGGATTATCGGTATGCTTAAAGACTTTCAGACGTTGATGTATAAAAATATCGTGAACAAAAAAATACGCCATTCCATAGAGCATAATTCCCAATCCTATAAAAAAAAGCGCATTATAATTTTGAAGTGAACCAAAATACATGAGTGCAATGGTGGGCAAAGCGAAGATCACAAAAAAATAATCATTCTTCTCCAAAACCCCTTCATTACTATGGTCGTGATGATCTTTGTGCAGCATCCACAAAAACCCATGCATGATGTATTTGTGGATAATCCAGGTAGCACCTTCCATGCCGATGAAAACCGCTATGGTTATTAAGAGATTCATTTTTTATTTCTTTTGATTAAATTTTCTTTCTAAAAACCGAAAACGGTAGTTAAAGATATTTTCCAGTTTCTTCCGAACAAAAATTTGGTGAGCGATTTTCCCTAATAATCCAAAAGGAAGTTCGTAATCCACAGTATCCTTCATCAATACGCCTTTTTCATTAGGTATAAATTCATGGAAATGATTCCAGTATTTGTAGGGACCTTTTTGCTGAAAATCGGTAAAACTTTTGCGATATTCCACCTGGGTAATTTTAGTCACCCATTTTAGAGGTATATTCAGCAATGGCGACAGTCTGTACTCAATGATCATTCCTTCATAAATGTTTTGATCCGAGTAATCACTCAACACCTGAAATCCCATATCTTTTGGCGTAATTTCAGAAAGATTCCCGGGTGAAGAAAAAAACTCCCACGCAGTTTCCAAATCACAATTCAATTGCTGTTCTCTATATAATTGAAACCTCATAAATTAATCTTTTAGCAGTGCATCTATATTTTTATTTACAATTTCGGAACTGATCGCATCCCTGTTTTTTCTGATAAACTCCTCATCTTCTTTTAAATGCGATCGGTAACCCAAAAACGAAGGCGCTTTTTTTTGAACAGAAAACCGTATAAATCGCAATTCTACGTTTTTAGGCTGTTGATTGATCGCCTGCTCTATATTTTTTTTGCCTTTTCTGAAGGTATTCAGTTTCTCTAGTGGATTAAAAACATGGTTGGCCCAAATGGTTTGATAAGCACCTAAGTAGCCCAGATAAATCGGTGAATTATTTTTTGCTTTTTCCAGATCTTTTAGCATTTTTTCGCAGAGCATTTTATCTGACACCACTTTACCATAATTATGGCGAAAAGTCTGCAAATCCGACATGCCAAAACTGGATAAAAATACCATTGCGTATCCTATAAGAACTAAAAATTTCATTACAAAAAGGCTGTTTTATACCGAACATAACTTTTGAACGCTAAAAAAGCTTTCTCAGGATTGGAAACTCTCACCCGCGCGTTTAAAATGTCATTAGACGATTTTGACCTTATTTTCTTGAACAAAGATAAATAATACTTGTATGCCAGATAAACACCAAACATAGAAGAAGCAGGCAATTTTCTGATGCCAATCAAAGCTTCTTTAAATTCTTGCTCAATCTCCTTTTCGATTTCACCTTTCACATCATTGTCAAAAGTCCGCAAATCAACATTTGGAAAATAGGTTCTGCCTAAAACCTGATAATCATCTTTTAAATCCCTCAGGAAGTTTATTTTTTGAAATGCCGAACCCAACTTCATGGCATAAGGTTTCAGTTCCTCATATTTTATTTTGTTGCCTTCCGCAAAAACCTGCAGACACATTAAGCCAACCACTTCTGCAGAACCAAAAATGTATTCGTTGTACAGCTCGGAATTGTAATCAATCTTCTGCAAATCCATCTCCATACTATGCAAAAACTTGTCAATCAAATCTTTATCGATGCTGTATTGATGAACCGTTTCCTGAAAAGACTGCAGAATCGGGTTCATAGAAATTCTTTCGGTGAGTGCAATCTCAGTTTCACTTTTCAATCTTTTCAATAGTTTCTCTTTGTCATAATCATGGAAACTGTCCACGATCTCATCTGCCAATCTCACATATCCGTAAATGGCATAAATGGCATTACGAATGGATGGCTTTAAGGCCAAAATACCCAGCGAAAAACTGGTGCTGTATTTTTGGGTGGTGATCTTACTTACGTTGTAAGAAAGCTCGTCAAATAAATGCTTCATGGCTTTTTTTGAATTAAGGATTCTTTGGAAGAAAAGGCCAAAGCATTTAGGAAATTATTTTATTTTCAGATGCTCTGACCTCTTCAAATTTAATTTTACATTGGTGATTTTTACGGGAGCAGCACCTTATCGATTACATGAACTACCCCGTTTTTCGCCATCACATTGAAAGCAGTAATATTTGCAGGACTTGCATTACCATTTCCTTTGACAGTGGCATTAGCGCCTAAACCTATTTTTATAGTCCCTCCATTTGCAGTATTCAAAAGTTGCCCATCAGACAAATCAGATGAAAATGCTCTGGCCGCCACTACATGGTAAGTCAGGATCGAAGCCAAAGTGTTTGGGTCAGCTGCCTGAATGGAAGCAATGGTAGCAAAACCTGCATCAATAAAAGCCTGATTGGTTGGCGCAAACACTGTAAAAGGTCCTGCGGAAGCTAAAATTTGCGCCACGTTGGTACCGCCTTCACTTGCCCTTATTACTGCCGCCACTAAATACGTCAGGTTACTGTTTCCCTGAGCTACTTCAACCAAGTTTCCACTCGGTGGCATCAATACACGTTCGATAGAATGGATCACTCCATTACTTGCTGCAATGTCCGCTTGATTCACTTTCCAACCGTTTACAAAAACACCCTTGCTGTTTTTCGTAATGTAGATATTGTCTCCACCGGCGGTTGCTACAGCAGCGTTGGGACCGGCAGGAACATCAGCCGCCATCACTTTTGAACCTAAAGTGTGATACAGCAAGATATTCTTCAGTTGGTCAGCAGACAAATTCTGAATCACACTACTTGTGACACCCGATGCCAAAAACGCTTCGTCTTTGGGAGCAAAAACCGTGAAAGGGCCGGAACCACTTAATGTGGTTGCCAGATTAGCTTTCACTACAGCAGATTTCAGCAAAGAGAAATTGTTATTGGAGGAAACAATATCAGTGATTGTATTCGGCTGCATTGGGGTTTCATCAGTATTGTCTCTACATGAAGTGAACCCCAAAAACAATCCCAGTAACAGCAGTATCAATTTACTTGATATTTCAGAAGACTTAATATTTTTCATGATAGCAAAATTTTATATATTAGAATTTATGTTTTTAGATGAGTAGTTTTTGCTCAAATTATGGATCTCTGCACTTTGATCTGTCAAAAACCACAATAGGTTTATGAAAAGATTGAAAGTATTCACTTGTCTTTTTCATCATTTTAAATTTTTAACGAGTTCATTTGCCACAATTTTTCCTGAGATGATCGAAGGTGGAACTCCCGGACCAGGAACGGTTAATTGACCTGTGTACCATAAATTTTTCACCTTTTGGTTTCTTACTTTTGGTTTTAAAACCGCCGTTTGACTTAGGGTGTTTGCCAAACCGTAAGCATTTCCGCCATAAGCATTGTAATCTGAAACGAAATCACTCACGCAGTAGCTCCTTTTGTAGGTTATTTTAGAAGCCAGGTTTTCTGCACCAGTAAGTTTCTCAAGGCGCTGAAGCATTTCCACAAAATACTGTTCGCGGACAGATTCATCATCATTTATTCCAATGGCGAGCGGCATCAACAGAAAAAGATTTTCTTTTCCTTCCGGTGCAACCTGGCCATCAGTTTTGGAAGGACAGCAACAGTAGAAAAGTGGTTTTTCCGGCCATTTCTTCTCCCCATAAATGCAATCAATATGTTCATCCAAATCGTTTTCGAAAAACAGTGTGTGGTGTTTGAGGTTGGGAATTTTTTCATTTATCCCTAAATAATAGATAAGACTGGATGGTGCAAATGTTCTTTTTTCCCAGTAATCTTCCGTATAATTTCTATATTCTTTCTCCAACAAAGTCTCCGTGTGATGATAATCTGATGAGGCAATGACCGCATCAAACTCCAATTTTTTCCCGTTTACAGTGATGGACTGCGCATTCCCGTCCTGAATATTGATTTTCTCCACATCACTGTTAAAATGAAAATAAACGCCCTGTTTATCGGCAACTTTTTTCATGGCCAAAACCAATTGATAAAAACCGCCCATTGGATAATGAGTGCCCAAAGCATAACCTCCATAATTCATCAAACTGTACAAGGCGGGAATGTTTTTGGGCGAAGCACCAAGAAATATCACCGGAAACTCCATGAGTGTTCTCAACTTTTCATTTTTAAAATAGCTGGAAACATAACTCCGGAAATTGGTCAGCAAATCTAATTTCAAAGCACTTTTAGCAATTTTTGGTGCAATAAACTCGAACCAGCTATGCGAAGGTTTGGTAACGAAATCCTTCATACCAACTTCATATTTGAATTGGGCCGCCTTCATGAATCGATCTAATTTTTCGCCAGCACCGCGCTCCATTTTTTCAAAAAGGGCTTTTAATTCTCCATAATTTTGGGGAACGGCGACTTTTTCATCAGAGAAAATCATTTCAAACTGAGGGTTCAAGGCCACCAACTTAAAAAAATCGGAAGTTTTGCAATTAAAATCACCAAAGAAATCGTCCATCACATCCGGCATCCAATACCAACTTGGACCCATGTCAAAAACAAAACCTTCCGCCGTGCAGAACTGCCTTGCTCTACCTCCCGGTTGGTCATGCTTTTCAAAAACATGCACCTCAAACCCATTTCTGGCGGCATAAGCCGAAGCAGAAAGACCAGAAAATCCGGAACCAATGACCGCTACTTTTTTCATTGCATAATCGTGTTTAAAGCTTCATCGAGCAGCTGCTCTGTTTTTTTATTCTTTTCATAAATCTGCTGATGAAAATCATCGAGTTTATGGAGCAACCGTATCAATTCCATTTTTTCATTTTCAGATAAATTTCCGGTAACCACGGTGGTTGCAGTTCTGATTTTATTCATTTGATTTTCTAAAGCAGTCAAACCTTTTTGTGTAATAGAGATCACCTTACTTCTTTTGTCGGTGGTGGATTCCCTCTGCTCAATCCAGCCCAAATGGATCAGCCGGTTGATGATCTGCATTCCGACAGGTTTTTCGTGGACATTTTTTTTGATTAAATCCATCTTTAACATTTCGCCAAATGCCTTTAAATTAATAAGATAGATGAAATCATCCTGCGTGGAAAAATCCGATCCTAAGATTGCCGATTTGGAATAGCTTTTCGCATATCTGTTGAGATGCACAAGCAAGGTACTGATGACACTTTCAGCACTTCTTCCGTTTTCTTTTCCTTCCCAATCCGGTTCATGAGAAACAGTGCCGCTATTTCTCAAAATCCAATTTTTAAACCCCTCAATAGAGACTTCGTAATTATTGGTATCCTTGTTTTCAATCTCAAACTGTCGAACCAATTCAATTACATCTTCAATCAAACGATAATTCATACGAATCAATTTTAGTGTACAAATATACTACTTTTTTTTAATTAGGTATAAAAGTACACTAATATTTTAAAAAATTAGTTTACTTTTGTACCAGTTAATTAGTTTATGGGATGAGAAATATTCTTTTGGGATTAGTTTTCCTTTTGCTTGGACAAAGCGTTTTTGCACAAATATTTGGCACTGTCAACGGTGTGGTAAAAGATAAAGACACCCAAGAAATATTAGTTGGCGCAGCAATGACATTTACCGGGACAGACACCATCAACACGGTTTCCGATGAAAATGGTAATTTTTCGGTTCAGCTTCCGGTCGGCAAATACAATTTGGAAACTTCTTATATTGGTTACAACCCTTTTGTGCTTTACAACATTAATTTAAGTTCGGGGAACGCTCAGATTTTACAAATAGAACTGGATCCGAAAAGCCAGGAATTACAGGAATTGGTCATCAATGCCGGCAAATCGGTGCGGGCAACCGATATGGTAACTCCTTTGGCTACGCAGAAATTAACCGCAGAAGAAATCAAAGTAAATCCCGGTGGAAATTTTGACGTTTCCAAAGTAATTCAGGTTTTGCCGGGAGTAGCGGGAGGAACTACACCCAACAGAAATGACATCATTGTGCGTGGTGGCGGTCCCAGCGAAAATGTGTATTATTTGGATGGCATAGAAATTCCCGTTTTAAACCATTTTCAAACCCAGGGAGCAAGTGGCGGAGCAACAGGAATTTTGAACGTTTCATTTATTCAGGATGTGCAACTCACTTCATCTGCATTTAATGCAAGATACGACAATGCTTTGGCTTCCACCATTGTCATCAAACAAAGAAATGGAAATCCCGATAAGTTGAGCGGAAACCTGCGTTTGTCGGGAACTGAATTTGCAGCGATGCTAGAAGGTCCGCTGGGAAAGAAAACCACATTCATGGCTTCTGCAAGACGGTCGTATTTGCAGTTTCTTTTTAAATTACTGGATCTCCCAATCAGACCCGATTATTACGATTTTCAGTACAAAGTCAACCACAAAATCAACAACAAAACAGAACTGACTTTCATCGGAATTGGCGCCATTGACAATTTTAAATTGGCGGTACCTAAAAAGAGTGATGCGAATACGGAATACATTAACCGGGCAAATCCACTGATAAACCAATGGAACTACACCGTTGGAGCTACCTTGAAACGCTTGGTAAATGACGGATATTATAACATTGCATTAAGCAGAAATATGTTTTTTAACGGTGCGGACCGGTATGAAAACAATGCCTCGAAAACCGGTTCTCCATTATACGCTTTAGGAAGTCACGAAACGGAAAACAAACTCCGCTTTGACATGAATAAATTCAAAAATGGCTGGAAATACAGCTATGGTATAGACGCTCAATATGCAAAATATGATGCCAATATTTTCAATACCATTAAAGAAGAAGTGAAAGATAATGACGGAAACATCATCAGTCCCGCCATCACTTTTTCAAGCGATACTGCAATTGATTTTTTCAAATTCGGTGCGTTTGGCCAGATTGCCAAATACTTTTTCGATCAAAAATTCTTGGTATCGGGAGGTTTTCGGGCAGACCTCAACACTTATACAAAAGACGGACTAAATCCACTGAGAACGCTTTCTCCAAGAGCGTCATTCTCCTATATCATCAACAACCAGTGGAATATTTCGGCATCGGTTGGAAGTTATTACAAATTACCGGTTTACACGATGCTCGGATACAAAGACAGCAGCGGAACACTTGCCAATAAAGACCTGAAATATACCAATTCCATTCACTACACCATCGGAACGGAATTTGTTCCCCGAAATGATTTGCGGTTTACTTTGGAAGCATTTTACAAAGATTACAGGAACTACCCGATCTCATTAACCAGTGGAATCTCTTATGCAAATATCGGTACGGATTACTCGGCGGTCGGTAGCGATGCGTTTTCTTCCGTTGGGAAAGGCAAAGTTTATGGTATCGAAGCCTACGTGCAGCAAAAACTTGTCGAAAAACTGTTCTATATCGCGAGTGCCACGCTTTACAAATCAGAATTTTCGGGCATTGACAATCAGTTTAGACCCTCGACTTGGGATTACGGATTTATCGCCTCGGCCACTTTTGGCTACAAATTCAAAAAGAACTGGGACATCAGCTTGAAATACCGAATTGCAGGCGGACAACCTTACACCCCTTTTGATTTAGCCGCTTCAACCGCAAATTATTTGACCACCGGAACTGGCACTTATGATTATTCGCAACTCAACAATAAAAGATTGCCGATTTTCAACCAGTTGGATTTGAGGGTGGATAAGAAATTCAATTTCAAGAAAGTAAGCTTGGATGTATTTGCCGATTTTCAGAATATTCTGCTTTACAAAACACCTTACTTGCCGAAATTCACTTTTGAAAGAACTGATGACAATTCCGGTTTCAAAACCACAGACGGACAACCCATTAAAGCAGATGGAAGCAACGGTATTCCATTAATCCTAGATCAAAAGTCTGCTACTGTGGTTCCATCCATTGGATTTATTTTTGAGTTTTAATGTATCAAAGAAAAACAAGGCAATTCCCATAAGCAAATCTTGATAAAGAGTTGGTCTTAAAAGAAAAAGAGTTGGCATTTTCAACAATGACCAACTCTTTTTCTTTCAGTTTTTTTAAGCATATTGCTAGTTCAAGCTCTATTAAAATCTAACATTTCTAGTTTTTCACGTACGGCTGATTCACTTTCCCCTTGTATTTCATATGTTAAATGAAGCAATGCCTTATAGTAATTCTTCCACGTTTGAAATCATTTTTTAAGTAAGAAAAGATTTGTCTAATAACATTTGTTAGACTAATCTAACTTTATTAGTTTTGCAAGTGAAAATCAGGCTTCAAACTTATGACCAGACTAATAACTTCATTATTTTTAATGACAACGGTACTGTTTACTTCAGGACAATTGCGCATTATGCAAGGTTCTGCAAAGGAAGAGGAATCAAGAACAGGATTAGCATTTCACATTTTCCCGCAAGAAAGTACAAAAAACGCAACCATTACATACAAAGAAAACTCCCAGATCATCCATGCTGAAAACAGTGACGACATTAACCTCATCTCAAAAAGTATCGATTATGAGAAAGATACTTTCAGAATGCGACCAACTAAAGATCAATCCATTTCCATTAAACAATCTGATTCTTTGAATCTGGAAGAAATCGTCATTACAGGAACAACCAGGGCAACTTTAATCCGAGAAAATCCTGTTGCGATCACTGCGGTCTCTTCGAAACAAATAGAAAGCACAACAGAAAGCAACATTATCGATGTACTGGTGAAAAATGTCCCGGGTTTGAAAGCCGTTCAAACAGGTCCGAATATTTCAAAACCCTTCATCCACGGTTTGGGCTATAATCGAGTACTGACATTGTATGACGGCATTCGTCAAGAAGGGCAACAATACGGAGATGAGCACGGCCTTGAAATAGATGGCTACCACATCGATCGGGCCGAAGTCATCAAAGGTCCTGCAAGTCTTTTGTACGGTTCAGATGCTATTGCCGGTGTAATCAGCCTATTTCCTTATATCCCTAAAAAACATGACAAAAAACTACACGGGAAATATGTGAATGAATATCAAACCAATAACAATTTGATCGGTAACGGTTTACGGTTGAATTATTCCGACGGGCATTTTCTTTTTGCCCTAAATGGTTCCTACCGATTGGCAAAAAACTACCGCAATCCTGTTGACGGAAGGGTTTACTTGACCAATTTCAATGAAAAAAATCTTGCTGCACTGGCAATTTTAAAATCACCGAAGGGATTTACCCGCTTCAGTCTCACTTGGCATGACAATCACCAAGGCATTCCTGATGGAAGCAGAGACTCGCTTTCCCGAAAATTCACCAAACAGATTTTTGAACAGGATCATGATGACATTTTTAGCAGACCGATTGTTTCGGATAAAGAACTGAATTCTTACCAAATCCCCAATCTATCTCAGCACATTCAACATTACAGAATTTACCTCCACAGTTTTTACGAACTGGGAAGTGGCGATATTGATGTTTTACTTGCAGGACAACAAAATATCCGGCGCGAATTTACACACCCCACCGACCCAAATCAGGCAGGGATGTTTATGCGGCTAAATACACTGAATTATGGAATCAGATACAGTGCCCCGATTTTTGCTAATGTGGAAACCTCCATTGGCATCAACGGAATGCTGCAAAACAATAAAAATAAAGATGCAACCGATTTTCCCATCCCAGACTACAATTTAATCGATGGTGGAATATATCTGTATGGCAAATGGAAAAAAGAAAAATGGAGCATAAGCGGAGGAGCCCGCTATGATTCAAGGCACGTACAGTGGGATGATTTTTATGTAGCTGAAGATGCTTCCACCGGGTTCGAAAAACAAACCGATGCACAAGATCCTAATGCCAATTTGCAATTTGAAGCATTCCAAAAAACATTTCACGGCATCAGCGGAAGCATTGGCGCAACCTTTCAGGCAAATAAAAATATCAGTTTAAAAGCCAATATGGGACGGGCTTATCGCGCACCCAACATCACTGAAATCGGAAGCAACGGATTAGATCCCGGCGCACATATTATTTATTTGGGAAACAGGACTTTCAGACCGGAGTTTTCCCTGCAAGAAGATTTTGGGATTAATTTGAAATTCCAGGACCTATCGGGAGAAATAACCTTTTTCAACAATACCATTCAAAACTTTATTTTCATGTCAAGTTTAGCAGATTCCCATGGAAATCCGGTGCTGGATGCACAAGGCAACAGAACTTACCAATATGAACAATCCAAAGCACATCTGTATGGCGGAGAATTTTGGCTGGTAATGCACCCGAGAAATTGGAAAGGTTTTCGGTGGGATAATAACATAAGCGCGGTATATGGCTTTAACCGCAAAACGGAGCTAAAAGGAAAAGGAACCTCCGGAGAATATTTACCGCTGATCCCGCCAATGATGATCAACAGTAGCCTTTCCCAAAAAATAGTTTCGAAATCAAAATGGTTAAACTCAATCACGCCGAAATTTGAAGCAGAACATTCTGCTCCCCAAAACCACTATTTTGGGTTAAACGGAACAGAAACAGCAACACCTTCTTACACGCTTTTCAATCTCGGTTTTACCGCTGAAATCAATTCTGCTGAAGACAAGAACATTCTCTTTGTCTTTCAAGTAAATAATCTGTTCGACAAAGCCTATCAATCACATCTTAATCGCCTGAAATACTTTGAATATTACGAAGAATCACCCAACGGAAAATACGGAATTTATAATATGGGAAGGAATTTTGCACTGAAAATAATCCTATCATTTTAACGCAAAAAAGGAAAAAACTCCGGCAACAATCAGTTCGGCAAAAAACTGGCAAGACCGAAAAACCCTATCCATTCCGCATCATGATTCTAAAGGTACTTCCCTCTCCCACCGCGGTGTGAGCGATTCTGATATCACCTCTGTGGTATTCTTTGATGACTCTTTTCGCAAGTGACAAACCTAATCCCCATCCACGCTTTTTGGTGGAATAACCTGCTTTAAAGGCGTTTCTCGCTTGTGCGCTCGTCATTCCGGAACCAGAATCTTTGAAGTCGATCAGCACATTTTTGTTCTTTTCATAAAGTTCAATTTCAAGCCTGCCTTCACCTTTCATCGCATCCACGGCGTTTTTCACGATGTTTTCAATAACCCAGCTCAAAAGGATTCGGTTGTGCGGAATCAGGATTTCCCGATTGGGAAGAACCAGCATGAATTTTACTTTTTTCGAGATTCTGGATTTCAGGTAATCGTAGTTTTGCTGCAAAGTCTCATTCACATTCAGATCATTCAACTCGGGAACCGAGCCGATTTTAGAGAACCTTTCCGAAATGGTTTTCAACCGGTTGATATCCTTTTCAATCTCTTTCACGCCCTCGCTATTCCCTTTCTCAATCCTTAAAATCTCTATCCAGCCGATCATTGACGAGAGCGGAGTCCCAATTTGGTGCGCGGTTTCCTTTGCCAAACCTGCCCAAACATAACCTTCGTCGGTCTTCTTGATGGTGCGCAAAAACCACAGCGAGAAGAAAATATAGCCCAAAATGAAAACCCCCAACAAATACGGAAAATACCTTAAATTATTCAAGAGCCGAGAGTTATCATAATAAACATATTGCCTCTGATTTTCAGAAATCTTTAACTCAAAAGGTTTATACCTGCTTCCCATATCGGCAATCAACCGCGAAAGTTTTTTCTGGTCGTTTACAATTTCTTCGGGAATATTTCTGTAAAAACCTTCATCAATAATGGCTTTGCGGTTTTGATCCACCACCAGGATTGGCAACTTGTCATTCTCCTTAAAAATGGTGAACAGCAGATTCTGGGTATCAGAATCCAAAGTCTTATTCGCCTGCTGAATTTTCATGGCCTCGGCAAAAACGCTGATTCTGTTGGCTTCCCGCTGTCTCAACTCATTGATCAGCGCAACAGAATAAATCGCAACCCCGAAGACAATCGCCGAAAACAGTCCGTAAACGACCCAAATATTAATTTTCGAAAAAAAATGTTGTTTTCTCATCCTTTATTTAAGCACGTTCAGCACTTTGTATAGTGCATCACTTAGGTTTGAACTTTGATAATTATTAATGATGATCGCAAAAACGTACTTTTTCCCGTCTTTGGCTTGGTGGTATCCGGCGAAGGATTTGGTGTCCTTCATGGTTCCGCTTTTCATTTTCATGCCGTTTCCCTGAACCGGAAAACCGTCAAAAAACGCATTGAACCAAGGCTGCTTTTTGCTCCACAGCAGCGACTGCACTTCTGCCCGTGCAGAAACATAATTCTGTGGAGACAACCCGCTCCCATCAGCAAAATTAATCATCGCGGGATGAATTCCTTTGCTCTTCCAAAATTCTTTCAAATAGGCAATTCCGGCTTCGAAACTGCCTTCGTTTTTCTTTTCTTTACCAACAGTTTTGATGAAGGTTTCCCCATAGAAATTCACACTTTTCCTTAAAAACCAAAAGACAATTTTATCTAAAGTAGGTGATTTGTATTCGAGCAGCGTATTATTTTTCGGAGCATATTGAATGGTTTCACCGTTGATCTTCTGCATCGAGGTGGAGGTGATTTTTCCATTAAACTCAATTCCGGATTCTTTCAGCCAATTCTTGATTTCATTTCCTAACGTAAGTGGCGGATTGGGCATAGAACCGGAAACGGTGACCGATTTTGCGGGAAGAGTTCCACTGATCATTGCCACTTCAGAAAAAGGCGCAGTAAAAACCAGACTTTGATCAGAACTTCCGCCGGTTTTCACTTGATTGATCCACTTCACATTGGGCAAATCCACGTTCACGCCTTTCATTTCCTTTCCATTCATCAAGATATCGAACTGGTTTTCGCGCCAGTTCAGGCCCCAAACTCCTGCTCCGTAATAATTCCCCATATCGTTCCACGGCCATCCTCCTGGAATGGGTTGAAAATCGAAGTAAAAATCATCCAATACCAAATCTCCAGAAATTTTTGAGATTCCTTTTTGTTTTATGGCATCCAATAATTTTTGTTTGAAAATTTCGGGTTTATGATTTTCAAAACGCCAACTTCCCAAAGTGGGATCACCATTGGAGGCAATGAAAATGTTTCCGGACAAGTTTCCATTTGAGATATTTCCGGAAAAGCTAGCCGTGGTGGTGTATTGATAATTTGGACCCAAAGTTTCCAAAACCGCTGCAGCGGTGAAAATCTTCTGGGTGGATGCACTTGAAAGTCCCTGATTTCCATTGTATTCATAGATCAATTTTCCATCTTCGTCTGCCACATAAAAAGAAAGGTTCGCAGCATACGCCGGTGCGGAATTGAGCAAATCTTTTGTGGCTGCATCTAATTTCTGGACGATATTTTGGGCAAAAAAAACTTGAAAACTCAGGATCAGAAGTGGAATCAGCTTCATGTGGATTTTTATTTTCAAATATAGCGATTTTATCTTTTCTGGAACCCGGTAAATGACCATGCATTACTCATTCGATTTCTATAGATTTCAACGATAACTAAACCTAAAAATCATATAGAAAGTTTTGATTGAAAAAGCTTGGATTATCCATTATATTTTTATAAAATTTGTATTGGTTAATTAAAACGTGAAATTATGACTTCTATCATCACTGGCTTATTTGAAAGCCAAAGTCAATCGCGGAAAATTTCCGAAGATTTAGAGCATGCAGGATTCAAGGATTCAAACTACATCATGTATCTTCACGATCATAAAGTACCGAAAGAAGTGAAAACATCAATTTGGAATTATTTTTTTGGAGACCATGCCGAAGTGGAAGAAGAACACCTTGTGATAAGTGTAAGGGTAAAAACTCCCGAACAAATAGAGAGCGTAAATAAAATCTGGTCAGAAAATGGAGTTATCCAACAAAATTATTACGAAAATGTGAAATTCGGGGCAGCGAAGTCCCTAGATTGTCTAAAGAGATTAGTGGCCTTGAGAGCAAAAGCACAAATCTATCAAGCACCGGAAATCAAAATCCACGAAAACCCAGAAGGAATCAATTCTGAAGTGGTGTTTTAATTAAATTGGAGAACCCCTAAAAAAAGTAAAAAACAATCTTGAGGAGAGGATTTATTGAATCCTCTCTTTTTTTAAAAAATCCGTCTGATTAACTTTTTCAATTCAAGTTTAAAAGCGATTGAAATTCAGCCATTTGGAAAACCAAATACATCATTCCCACATTCCGATTTTCAATTAAAATATTTGTGCTTTCATGCCATAGAATTTCTGAACTTTTCGTCATTATCCTTCTGAAAACCGCATTTTTTTCTTAATTTCGTGTATTAATTGGATTCTTAGATGGTTTATGACATAGAGCAGGAAAACAAGGAAATTCTAGCAAGATACAAAGATTTGATTTCCAACACGTATCGAACTTTGGATGAGGAGCAGAACAAACTCATCCGAAAAGCGTTTGATATTGCGTTGGACGCACACAAAGATCAGCGCAGGAAATCCGGCGAACCTTATATTTACCACCCGATCGAAGTCGCCAAAATCGTTGCCAACGAAATCGGTTTGGGTGCAACTTCGATTGCATGTGCACTTTTGCATGATGTGGTGGAAGATTCCGATTACACCTACGAAGACATATACAAGATTTTTGGAAAAAAGATTGCCGATATTGTGAACGGACTGACCAAGATTTCGGTGATGAACCACCAAAACATCTCGGTGCAATCTGAAAATTACCGCAAACTTTTGCTCACGCTTTCCGAGGATTTCCGGGTGATTTTAATTAAAATTGCGGACCGGCTCCACAATATGCGCACGCTGGAAAATATGCGGCCGGACAAGCAAAAGAAAATCGCATCCGAAACCGTCTATATCTACGCGCCACTCGCCCACAGATTGGGACTTTATAACATCAAATCTGAATTGGAGGACCTTTCCCTGAAATTCAACAATCCCGATGTGTACTTCGATATTGCGGAAAAATTGGAACTTGCCAAAGAAAGCCGTGAAAAATACATAGAGGAATTCAAAAAAGAAGTTTCTGAACAGCTGCTGGAAGAAGGACTGAATTTCACCATCAAAGGGCGCGCAAAAGCCATTTCCTCAATTTACCGGAAAATGCTGAAACAGGGCGTGACTTTCGACGAGGTTTTTGACAATTACGCCATCCGGATCATCTACAAATCAGATGCTAAAAATGAAAAATTCCTGGCCTGGAAAATCTATTCCATCGTCACAGACCTTTACCACAGCAATCCGCAACGAATGCGCGACTGGATTTCCCAGCCCAGATCTACCGGTTATGAAAGTCTCCATTTAACGATTTTGGGTCCAGATAAAAAATGGATCGAAGTGCAAATACGTTCCGAAAGAATGGACGACATTGCAGAAAAAGGCGTGGCAGCGCATTACAAATACAAAGAAGGATTCCGCAACAGTCCCGACGAGAAGAATTTTGAAAGATGGGTGACCGAAATCCGTGAAGCCCTGGAAAGTCAGCAATCACTTTCCACGACAGATTTTCTTGACAACATTAAGCTCAACCTCTATTCCAAAGAAGTTTTCGTCTTTACGCCGAAAGGCGAAATAAAAATACTTCCTGTAGGTTCCACCGCACTGGATTTTGCTTTTTCTGTGCACTCCGATCTGGGCACCAAATGTTTGGGTGCAAAAGTAAACGGGAAGTTGGTGCCGATTTCCTATGTGCTCCAAAATGGCGATCAGGTAGATATCCTCTCTTCCCAAAACCAAAAACCGAAAGCTGACTGGCTGGAATTCGTGGTCACTTCCAAAGCAAAAACCAAGATTAAAGCCATCCTGAATTCTGAAAAAAACCAGTTGGTAGAGGAAGGGAAAGAAATTCTGCAGAGAAAAATGCGCCACGCAAAACTGAACTATGTGGATGAGGAAATCAACAAAATGCAGAAATTTTTCGGGTTGAAAACTTCCCAGGAAATGTTCCTGAAATTCCAAAACGGGACCCTGGACACGAGCGACATTAAGAAATATACCGAAGGAAAAGGGATTTTCAGCAATATTCTTCAGCGTTTCCGAAAATCACCAACGAAGAGTGAATTTCTTGCCGATTCACCTGACACCAATCTGGACCTGATTGTTTTCGGTAAAGACGAGCAGAAAATGAACTACAGCTTCGCAAAATGCTGCACTGTAATTCCGGGTGACAAAATTTTTGGATTCATCACGATTTCCGAAGGAATCAAAGTTCACAATGACAATTGCCCGAATGCGATCAATCTTCGTGCCCAATATGATTACCGCGTTTTGCCTGCGAAATGGGTGAATGAGGAAAGTTTCAAAAACAGGATACAGATCGAGATTGAAGGTTTGGACCGAATGGGAATGATCAACGACATCACCGCCGTGATCAGCAACAACATGAGTATGGATATGAAAAGCATGTCGATTGAATCCAACAATGGAATATTCCTGGGAACCATAACTCTGGAGGTGAAAAACAAAAGCCAATTGGAGGAAACTTTTAAGCAGCTCAAGAACATTAACGGCGTTTCCCGCGTGAAAAGACTTTAGATCCTGTTTTTCCTTTTAAAATCAGGATTTTTAATCATCATCTTCAGAAGGAAAATTCACCACGTAGAACATCCAAAACCTCATCCATCCAATTCAATTAATTCACTATAAAATAAAAACATTGAACATCAGCAGCTATTTCAAAAAATTTCTACACAGTTCGCAGTCCTCTGGGATTATCCTCATTCTTTGCGTCGCTATTTCTTTACTGATTGCCAATTCTTCGCTCGGCGAATCCTATCAAAATTTACTCGACAAAAAGATCGGCACCGATTTGTTTCATTTGAAATATCCTTTGTCCATTTGGATCAATGACGGTTTGATGGCGATTTTCTTTTTGCTTGTCGGTTTAGAAATCAAGCGGGAAATGGTGGAAGGTGAGCTTTCTAATTTCAAAAGTGCGTCACTTCCCATAGTTGCCGCTCTGGGTGGTATGGTAGTTCCTGCTTTGATCTATTTCCTTTTCAATCATGGGACAGATGATGCGAAAGGTTGGGCAATTCCCATGGCGACGGATATTGCGTTTTCTTTGGCCATTATTTCAATGTTGGGAAAAAGGGTTCCGCTTTCTGTGAAAATATTTTTGGCGGCACTTGCAATCGTGGACGATTTGGGGGCGATTTTGGTGATCGCGCTTTTCTATACCGATCAGATTCACTGGGATTATCTGGGATTATCGGCGTTAATGGTTGCCATTTTAATCGGCTTTAATTTCTTTAAATTCAAAAAACATATTTTCTATATCATTCCGGGGCTTTTCCTGTGGTATTTCATGCATCATTCCGGGATTCACGCTACAATTGCGGGAGTTTTACTGGCTTTCACCATCCCTACGAATATTTCCACTACCGAAATTTCGCCACTTGAAAAACTGGAACAGCAACTGCATCTTCCGGTGAATTTTTTGATCATGCCGATTTTTGCCTTAGCCAATACCAATATCACCTTTAAGGATGGAATGGTGGACGGACTTTTCACCAATTTGGGCTTCGGAATTATTCTGGGGTTGTTTTTAGGAAAAGTGATAGGAATCAATTTGTTTTCCTGGATATTTATTAAATTAAAAATCAGTTCATTACCAGATAACAGTTCTTGGAATCAAATGATCGGAGCCGGACTTCTGGCGGGAATTGGATTTACGATGTCCATATTCATCGCATTGCTTTCCTTCCGAGGTCAGCAGGAAATTCAGGATGCGGCAAAATTTGCAATCCTGGTCGCATCTGTAATTTCGGGATTTGCGGGATATTCGCTTTTGAGATATGTATCGAAAAAGCAGAAGCAAAAATGAACTCGGCTTACATATTTTAGGCGGATTATTCTTGCATTTTTATGGAGTGTGATTGTGCGGTTCTTCTAAATCCGTTAAAAATTCAGCATTAAACTGATCTACACCCGCCCCAATTTCCTCCGCCATCATTTTTTCTACCCGGACTTTTTTGATGGCAATATTTAATTCATTCCCTAAAAGAATCAGGATAATATTGATATTCACCCAAACCATTACCAGAATAATGGAGCCAATCGATCCGTAAAGCACATTGTATTTGGCAAAATCCTGCACATAGATCGCGAAGAAATAAGTGACCAGCATAAACAGAACCGTAGTTAAAATCGCTCCAGGAAGCGCCTGTTTGAACGTGGTGATTTTCAGGCAGCCCACCCAATAAAACAAGGCCAACAGAATCAGATAAAAAATTGGAAATGAGATAAACCCGATGATCCTCGACATATTTTTGACCAACCAGGAAATGTTGATTTCAGGGGTGAACAGTTTTAAGACCACCTCGCTGTAATAAACCCCCAAAAGTGAGGCGATGATCAAAACCACAAAAGCAATGGTAATGCCGAAAGCCACAAGATATTCTTTCACCACTCCCCTTTGCAGATTGGTATTGAGGTTGAATCCATTGATCAGCGAATGGGTCCCGTTAATTGCGAAAACCATCGCAAAAACAATGGTGAGATTGCTGATGTTTTTCATATTCGGGATGATGAAATTGTTGATGTAGCCGGAAACGTCTTTCTGGATATGCGCCGGGAAAATATTAGGCATCAAAATCTCGAAAATATAAAACTGAAGTTTGTCGTAATGGGGCAAAAGAGGCAAAAGCGAGAGCAGGAACAGGATAAAGGGAAATAAGCTCAGAAAGAAACTCCATGAAATACTCGCGGCCATTCTTCCAATCTGCATTTTGAAAACTCCTTTTCCATAAACCTCAAACATTTTCCATAATGAAATCCCCAAAAAAGGGATATGGATTTGATCAAGGAAATTGCGAAACTTAATCAGGAATTGTGGAGTTTTTATGCCCATTCATCTATATTTGCAAAACAAAGATAAGAAATGAGAATCAATTTGATCTGCATCGGAAAGACGGATGACAAGGAAATTTCGGGCCTAATTAAATATTACCAAAACCGTCTCCCCAAACATTGGAACTTCGAAATCACCGAAATTCCCGATGTGAAGAATGCGAAAAATCTCTCCGCCGAACTCCTGAAAAAAGAAGAGGGAAAACTTTTTCTCAATCATACAGAAAACTCAGATTACATCATCCTTCTCGACGAAAAGGGAAAACAGTTTAGCAGCAGAGAATTTGCGGCAAAAATTGACGGCTGGATGAATTCTTCTTTCAAAAAAATCTCTTTCTTCATCGGTGGTGCCTACGGATTTTCCGACGAAATCTATCAAAGAGCAAATGAGAAAATGTCTTTGTCTAAAATGACTTTCACCCACCAAATGATCCGCTTATTCTTTGTGGAACAAATTTATCGTGCAGATCAGATCCTTCAGGGAAAACCTTATCATAATGACTAAAAGCGCCAAGTAAATAGGTTCTGGAGCCATGGAGAATGGGATCTTATTTGAAATTCTTCGATTTCCGTGGAAAGTTGGATTGAATTTTCAAAATTTATAGGATCTTCCATCATCAGTCTCCACGCTTTTCCTTATTTTTGAATAATGGATTTATCTTTACGAACGGTCACGGTGATGCGATACATCCTGCCTTTGCGAGAAGGCGGAAGTTTGCCGGCTTTGGCAGAAGCGGATGACGACTTTAAATATGTGCTGAAATTCCGTGGCGGCGGACATGGCGTGAAAATGCTGATTTCCGAATTATTGGGCGGGAAAATTGCCCAGGCTTTAGGCTTACAAATTCCCGAACTGGTTTTCGCCAATCTGGATGTGGATTTTGGCAGAACTGAAGCCGACGAAGAAATCCAGGATTTGCTGAAATTTTCGGAAGGACTGAATTTGGGACTTCATTTCCTTTCAGGAGCCATTGCCTATGATCCATCGGTAAAAACCGATCCGCTTCTGGCTTCCAAAATTGTGTGGCTTGATGCTTTCATCACCAATATCGACCGGACTTTCAAGAATACAAATCTGTTGATGTGGCACAAAGAATTGTGGGTGATCGACAACGGCGCTTCCTTTTATTTCCACCATTCCTGGGAAAATTTTGAGAAACATGCTTTAAGCCCATTTGCCTACATCAAAGAACACGTGCTTTTGAAGCAAGCCACCATGCTTGATGAAGCGGATATTTTTGCGAAAACGCTTCTGAATGAACAAATTTTCAGGGAAATTGTGGAACTTATTCCTTTGGAATGGCTCGACTGGAAAGACACCGAAATGACTCCCGAAGAAATCAAAGAAGTTTATTTCAACTTCATGAAGACGCGACTGGAAAATTCGATAAACTTTGTAAACGAAGCAAAACATGCAAGAGGTTAAAATCTACGAATACGCAGTAATACGGCTCGTTCCGAAAGTTGAAAGGGAAGAATTTTTCAACATCGGGCTCGTTATGTTTTCCAAGAAGGCGAAATATATTAGGGCTGAATTTCACCTTTGTCCGGACAAATTTGCCTTAATGCATTCCAAGCTCGATTACGAAGATGTGCAGCATAATCTGGATAATTTCAAAGCGGTTGCCAACGGTGAAAAATCCGGCGGAGAAATCGCCCTTCTCGATATTCCGGAAAGGTTCCGATGGCTGACTGCAGTGCGGAGTTCCGTGGTTCAAACTTCGAGACCGCATCCCGGAAAAACGGTTGATCTGGATGCGACTTTTGAAAGGTTGTTTGAGGAGCTGGTGAGATAAATGCTCTTTTATCTACTTAAAACCCAAGCAAATCCTGGAAATCACGAGCAAACCATTCCCTAGATTTTCGTCAGTTTCGCAAACTTCAAAATCAGATTCTTTTCGCCTTCATGCTGGAAAACCACTTTTGCCTTAATGTTTTTCGGGTCGGTTCCATCCAAAAAGGTTACTTCACCGATTCCGAAACGGTCATGCCGAACTTTGTCGCCCACTTCGATGTCTTCAGAACTTTGCCCGCTCGGATTGATGATTTTCGCGGTGGAAATAGGTTTTAGGTTTTTCGGCAGCGATTGAGGTTCCGGATTTTCGGCTCTGCTCAACTTTTTCTTCGGATCCTGTTTTTTGAAGAATCTCGGTTCACTTGGAGCATCGTCGAAAATATTGGATTTCAAACCGGAATGGTTCACAAATCGGCTCTCGATCGCAGGATTGATGAATTCGATAAATTGGGTATCCACCTCACTTAAAAATCTTGAAGGTTCTGCATCCGTAATTTTTCCCCACTGAAATCGGGAAACTGCGTAAGTGAAATACACCTGCTTTTCAGCTCTGGTTAAGGCAACATAGAATAACCTTCTTTCCTCTTCCAATTCTTCACGGGTGGAAGAACTCATAAAACTCGGGAACAGATTCTCCTCCAATCCCACCAAATGCACGATCGGAAACTCCAATCCTTTTGAAAGGTGAATCGTCATCAGCGAAACTTTGTCCGTTCCGTCGTCTTCCTTGTCTTTTTGAGTATCTGCCGAAAGTGCGATGTTTTCTAAGAAATTTGACAAACTTGGATTTCCGTCTTCCAACTGTTGTTGCTCCTCGATGAAACCCTGCATGGAGTTCAGCAATTCCTGCACATTTTCCACACGGGAAATTCCTTCTGGAGTTTGGTCGTCTTTCAAAAACTTGATTAAGCCGCTTCTTTTGGCCACTTCCATCGCAATATTGTACACATTTTCAGTTTTCAATAAAACCTGAAATGCCTTAATCATTGACCAAAAATCCGAGAGCTTAGTTAAAACTCCATTATTCAATCCTAATTGTGGTGCATAAAACCCAAGATTATCTAAAACTTGCGATACGGAAATATTCTGTGAATCAGCAAAAACAATCAGTTTATTCTGGGTGGTTTCGCCAATTCCGCGTGCGGGATAATTGATGACTCTGAACAAAGCCTCGCTGTCATTTTCATTGACCAAAAGCCGAAGATAACCAATTAAATCTTTCACCTCTTTCCTTTGGTAGAAAGACAATCCGCCGTAAACCCGGTAGGGAATATTCTTTTTCCGAAGTGCATCTTCAAAGGCGCGGGTTTGCGAATTGGTTCGGTACAAAATCGAAAAATCGCTGAATTTTCTTTGTTGGGAATGATGGAGTTCCCAAATATTTCCAGCTACAAAATTCGCCTCATCCGCATCGGAAAGTGCGCGGTAAACTTTGATTTTTTCGCCTTCCTCATTATCTGAAAAAACATTCTTCTTGAATTGCTGCACGTTTTTGGAGATCACCACATTCGCCGCATTCACGATGTTTTGGGTGGAGCGGTAATTCTGTTCCAGGGACACCGTTTTTGCGTCGGGATAATCTTTTTTAAAGTTCAGGATATTATAAATATTCGCACCTCGGAACGAGTAAATCGACTGTGCATCATCTCCCACCACACAGATATTTTCGAATTTGGAAGCCAAAGCTTTCACAATCAGGTATTGCGAATGATTGGTATCTTGGTACTCATCCACCAGAATATACCGGAAACGGTCCTGATATTTCGCCAAAACTTCTGGGAAGCGAGTTAGTAATTCATTGGTTTTCAACAACAAATCATCGAAATCCATTGCACCATTCTTGTAACATGCCTCCACATATTTCTGGTAGATCAAACCGATGTGTTTCATGTTCGTTCTTTCATCTGCCTCGATCAATTCAGGATTGTTGAAATAGGCCTTTACGGTGATCAGATTATTTTTGTAGGAAGAAATCCTTGCCTGCACTTTTTTCGGTTTGTATAAATCCGAATCGATATTGAGTTCTTTGATGACTTTCTTAATGACATTCAAAGAATCTTGGGAATCATAAATCGTAAAATTAGACGGGAATCCCAAATAATGCGCCTCGCTTCTCAGAATCCTTGCAAAAACCGAGTGGAATGTCCCCATCCAGAGTGACCTGGCTTCGCTCTCTCCCACTACTTTCGCGATACGCTCCTTCATTTCCTTCGCTGCTTTGTTGGTAAAAGTCAAAGCCAAAATATGGAAAGGATCCACGAGATTCGTAATCAAATGGGCGATCCGCATCGTGAGGACACGGGTTTTTCCCGAACCTGCACCGGCGAGAACCATCAGTGGTCCCTGCAGCGTAGTCACAGCTTCATATTGTGCTTCATTTAATCCTTTCAAATAATCTGTCATCGCAAAAATTTAACCCACAAATTTACGGAATTTTTGAGGATTCTAAATCCTGTTTTCAGTTCCGGGAAATCCGCAAAATACCAACATATTTAATCCTACCGGTAAATAAAATGATTCCCAAAATTGATTCAATAGAAAAAAATAATCAATTTGAAAAGTAGGAATCTTTAAGAATAATATTAGAAATACACGCTATTTTCCCTCTATTTTTATTGCTCACCAACATGTTTTTCAAAAAAATAACTTATATTTGCAAACTAAATTTTAGAACGAAAAATGAGCACAATATTTACGTTATTCATGGTTTTGATCATGATTTTGAGCATCCTTCTAGTCATTGTGATTATGGCGCAAAACCCAAAAGGAGGCGGACTTTCCGGAACTTTTGGCGGCGCTTCTCCGGCGCAATTCGGGGTACAGCGAACCAATGACTTCATGGAGAGAGCTACCTGGACTTTGGGAATCTCAATCGTTGTACTGATCTTTTTAAGTGTGGTTTTAACGGCTAAACCAAGCCAAATCATTCAACAAGCTCCGGCGAAAAAGGAAGCTCCAGCTCCGCAAACCGCTCCGGCTACAAATAATCCGGCTCCAGCTCCAGCGGGAAATTAGTCAGAATAACTTAACAACATATAAGAAGCGGTCGGGAATTTCCCAGGCCGTTTTTTTATGCAATTATTTTTGGATCATATTCCTCGATTGACGCTTTAATCATAAACCAATTGTGGTTCAACTTCAATTTCACCACGTACAAAATCAGCACTTTTTCCAGATACCGGCGATTCCTATTTATCCCAGCAATCACCGACAGAAACTCAGTCCTATCAAGTGAATTCTATTTTTTAACCATTCAGCGTAAACATGAAATTCCACCAGAATTTTTCTATCCGCCATGCTTTTAAGACAAAAAAAACAGCCCTGAAAAAGGCTGCATTAAATATATAATTTTCCTGATTATTCTGAATCCTTCTCTTCCTTTTTACCTCCAAAGAAAAACTTGATGATGATTGGAGCCGTAGTAATGACCACGATGACCAAAATAATCATTTCTAAATGTGATTTCAAATCAATACCAAACTGGTCGATGAAGAGTTTGTCCAAATAATGCCCCGCAAAAACCAGGATAAACGACCACAAAACCGCACCAACCACATTATCTACAAAAAATTCCTTTTTGTCCATTTTCACGATTCCTGCCACGATGGGCGTAAAAGTTCTCACAATTGGCAAGAACCTGGCCATGATTACCGCTAACCGACCGTGTTGCTCAAAGAAGTCATGCGCCTGGAAAAGGTATTTCTTTTTGAACAAAAAAGTATCTTCCTTTTTGTAAAGGGCAGGTCCAGCTTTGTAACCAAACCAATAGCCAACTTCATTTCCAATGATTGCAGCAATCGAAATCGCCGTGGCTAAGATGGTGGTATCCAGCAAATCGCTTCCGGTACCTCCGAAAGTTTCCTTCATTATTTCTACCGCATAAATCCCCGATACAAAAAGCAGACTGTCACCGGGAAGAAAAAATCCCACAAACAGCCCGGTTTCCGCGAAGATAATAAATAAGATGAGCCAAAAACCGCCCATCTTAATGTAAAATTCAGGATTTAGCAAATCCTTCCAACTTTCAAAATGATCCATATTTGCAAAGATAATGAAACGCCGTTTTCACGGAGAATAAGATTTTGTTAAAGTTTCGTAAAGTTTTCGGTTCACAGGTCGAAATCATCATCTGAAACAGCGGTTCCGTCCGCCATTAAGAATGCTTTCAGAAATGGAGTCAAATTACCGTTCATTACACCCTCCACATCTGAAGTCTCATAACCGGATCGGACATCTTTCACCAGTTTGTATGGATGCATCACATAATTCCTTATTTGGCTTCCCCATTCAATTTTCATTTTACCCGCTTCAATTTCATTTCTCGCCTTCATGCGCTCTTCCAATTCCATTTCGTAAAGACGGGAACGCAGTAGCTGCATCGCCTTTTCCTTGTTTTGAAGCTGCGAACGGCTTTCTGAGTTTTCGATGATGATTCCTGTGGGTGCGTGTCGAAGTCTTACCGCGGTTTCCACTTTGTTCACATTTTGTCCACCTGCACCGGAACTTCTCATGGTTTCAAAGGAAATATCCGCCGGATTAATATTGATCTCAATGGTATCGTCAACCAAAGGATACACATAAACCGATACAAAACTGGTATGGCGTTTCGCGTTGGAATCAAATGGGGAAATCCGCACCAATCGATGAACGCCGTTTTCGCCACGAAGATAGCCAAATGCGAACTCACCGTCGATTTCCAGAGTTACCGTTTTTACTCCGGCAACATCGCCTTCCTGAAAATTAAGTTCCCGGATTTTGTAGCCCTGATTTTCAGCCCACATCGTGTACATCCTCATCAACATCGATGCCCAGTCGCAGCTTTCGGTTCCTCCCGCTCCTGCCGTGATTTGCAGCACTGCAGATAGTTCATCTCCTTCATTGGAAAGCATATTCTTGAACTCCAGGTTTTCAATTTTTTCGATGAGCACCGGAAATGCTTCCTCCAATTCCCTCTCTGAATCAGCATCTTCTTTCGCAAAATCAATCAAAACCTGAATATCCTCAAATCTGGAAAAAATCTCCTCATAATCATCAACCCATTTTTTCTTGGAACGAAGCTGCTTCATGAAAACTTCAGCCTCCTTTGGATGATCCCAAAAATCGGGAGCAACAGTCTTTTCTTCATCGTTAATGATTTCGAGTTTCTTTTTCTCGATCTGCAAATATTTATAAAGTTCCCCGATTCGGGATTGCGCATCTTTAAGCTGGTCGCTGTTTATCATGTTGCAAAAATACTGATTTCTTGATTGTTTTAAATAAACATATTTTTGAACTTTTCATTTATTTCTTTGAAATCAAATGTGAATTTTCAATGGTTCCCAACGAAAATTCTTTGTAACGCACATCATAAGTCCCAAAAACCCGATCCCAAAAACTGGTGGTATTCCCGAAATTGCTTTTCCAGTTTTTGTAATGATGATACAGGTGATATTTTTGAATAAAGTGGAAATATCCACTTTTGAACGTTTTGTAATGTAAAAAATAGTGTACGTTTTCATAAAAGAAATAGTAGAAAATCAAGCCAAGGCAAAATGAAGAAGTCTGTGGAAGATCTTTAGTCAGCACGAAAACAATTCCAAAAAACACCAAAAACAAAGGATAGATGAGGAAAAAACCCGCGTTCAGAACATGGTGGTCGTCCATTTTCTGATGATGATAAATATGGAATGATTCCAAAAACCACCGCAAATTTTCATTGTTGAATTTCACATGGTAAACCCAGCGATGAAACACATATTCAAACAAAGACCAAGTGAAAAGTCCTAGCAGAAAACAGACGAAGTGCGCGGTACCCCACCCGAAATTTCTCAAGATAAAATAAACTAAAATCCCCACTATTGGCAATATTTTAAAAAATACTGACAAAGGGTTTTCACTTGCGAACCAACTCAATAATTTCGGATTCGTGGTCGCCATATTGTGCATCTTTTTTGTTTTCATAGCAGTGAATTTGGATTTTGAATCAAGTTTTTGAAGGTGGCAAGAAATGCTGAAAAATGTCTGCCATCCATAATTCTGTGGTCGAAAGTAAAGCCGAACTTAATCACTTTTCGGATTCTGATTTCGCCGTTTTCCACCCATGGAATCTCGCAGATTCTGCCGATTGAAATGACCATAGGAACTTTGGTGTATGGCGCGATCGGACAAAGTGCTTCCTGGATACCAAGACTTCCTACAGAAGTGAGCATCACGCTTCCAAAGGAGTTTTTCGGCATTTTGAAAATCGGTAAATTGATGTTGAGTCGGTATGCAAAAAACGAAAAAAGGCTCAAAACCATTTTAGTGAAAAACGATGGCAGAAATCCAATGATTTTTTTGGATTCCGAAAACTGATTTTTGCCCAGTTTGGCTAAGTTCAGTTTTTGCAGATATTCGTCGTTCAGTTTTCTAATGGACATATTTTGAGATTCCTCAAACAGAATTCCACTGAGATCATCCCGTCTCACATCCGATGAAACATGGAAAAAGACAGCAATATCATCTCGCCGGTAAATGTTGTGAAATCTTACCGTGGAATTGATTTCCGGATGAAGGTTTATGGACTTAGAACAGGCCTTAATTACAAATGTGTTTAAATTGATATTGAATTTCTGCGCAGCATAAAGCAGTTGATCTACCTCGATTTCCTCGAAACAATAACAGGAAGAATCACCGGTCGGTTTCCATGAAGCCAGAGAGATTTTTCGCCAGGGTGAAAGCTGGATCCGCCCACGATAATGAATATTTTGAAACATCATTGCTTAATTTTTCTGCAAAACTATTAGGACCGTTCACCATTAAAAATGATTGAAATCAAGATTATAAAAAAATGAACGCCCTTAATCATTATCTTTGGAAAAAGTAAAGTATGAACTTAAAAAACCTCAATTATCCATTAGATTTTAAATTCAAAATCACCACGCTTGCAAGCGATTTCAATATTACCGACCGGCACGGAAATGATGTCGGATATGTGCGGCAAAAAATGTTCAAACTGAAAGAGGACGTGATTGTTTTCAGCGATGAAAGCAAATCCCAGGAACTTTACAGAATCAGGGCGGATCGCTGGCTGGATTTTAATGCGAGTTATTCCATGACGGATATTTCCACTCAAAAATCCTTCGGAAGACTTGCCAGAAAAGGGATGCGCTCGATTTGGAAGTCGCGCTACAACATCATCGATGAGCACGAAACTCCGAGATTTCAGATCAATGAAGATAATGCCTGGATAAAAATCTGGGACAATCTTATCGGCGAAATCCCCATCATCGGGATGTTCACCGGATATTTCCTAAATCCGTCTTATACGGTGAAAGATTCGGCAGGAAAGGAATATTTTAGGCTTAAAAAAATGCCTTCGCTTATTGGAAGAAGATTCCAACTCGACCGCTTGATCGACATTGATGATGAAGACGAAGCGCTCGTCATTTTATCTTTCCTGATGATGGTTCTTTTGGAAAGAGCAAGAGGTTAGAAAACCATTTTAGCAAAAATCGGTGCTTCCATTTTTTGGAGGCACTTTTTATTCGTAAATTTGAGCTAAATAAAATTTTATGGACCTCACACAATTAGAACCCCAACTGATCTGGAAAAATTTTGCCGCACTGAATTCGGTTCCGAGACCCTCCAAAAAAGAAGGGAAAGTTATTGAATTCATTAAGAATTTCGGTGAAAATCTCGGCCTTGAAACCAGAGTTGACGAAGTTGGAAACGTGATCATCAAAAAACCTGCAACACCCGGAATGGAAAACAGAAAATCCATCGTGCTGCAGTCTCACCTCGATATGGTTTGTCAAAAAAACAGCGATGTGAATTTTGACTTTGAAACCCAGGGAATCCAAATGGAAGTGGACGGCGATTGGGTAAAGGCGAAAGGAACCACTTTGGGAGCGGACAATGGAATTGGTGTTGCCTCCATCATGTCGGTTTTGGAAAGTCATGACATTCCACATCCGGCTCTGGAAGCACTTTTCACCATTGATGAAGAAACCGGAATGACCGGCGCGATGGGACTAAAACCTGGCGAACTTCATGGCGAAATCCTATTAAACCTCGATACAGAAGAAGACGACGAAATCGATATCGGTTGTGCAGGAGGAATTGACGTGACTGCGACCCAAAAATATCCATTGGAAGATGTGAAAGGAATGACCGTGAAAATCGAAATCAAAGGTTTGCAGGGAGGACATTCCGGAATGGACATCCACAAAGGTTTCGGAAATGCGAATGTGATTTTGGGGAGACTGCTTTTCACCGGGGTTTACAACCAAAATATGCAACTGATTTCCATCGACGGAGGCGGATTACGAAATGCTATTCCAAGGGAAGCCAACGCAGTGTTGTCCGTAAGAAATTCGGTAGAATTCATCGAGAATGCCAGCAATTTGAAAGCGTCTATTTTGGAAGAATTTGCAACTATTGAAAAAGATTTGCAAATCCATATCGAAACCTTTTCCACGGATGAAAAAGCGATTTCGGAGGAAGATTCGAAAAACATTATTTTGGCTTTAAAATCTGCGCACAACGGAGTTTACAGAATGTCGCCCGATGTAGCCGATTTGGTGGAAACCTCCAATAACGTTGCGAGAGTTGAATTGCAACAAGGCGAACTGAAGATCATGAATCTTTCCCGTTCATCCGTAGAATCCACCAAATTTGCGGTTGCTGAGCAATTGAAATCAGTTTTCGAACTGGCCGGAATGAAAGTTGAATTCAGCGGTTCCTATCCCGGCTGGAAACCGAGACCGGGTTCGGAAATTGTGCAGTTGATGGAAAAGATTTATGAAAAAGATTTCGGCTCAAAACCTCATGTAGTCGCTTGTCATGCAGGATTGGAATGTGGAATTATCGGAGCGAATTATCCGGAAATGGAAATGGTGAGTTTCGGACCTACCATTCGTGGTGCACATTCACCGGACGAGAAAGCAAGCATTCCGTCTGTTCAGAAGTTTTGGGCATTCTTGAAGGAGATCCTTTCAGAGATTCCAGTGAAAAATTAATAATGAAGAATTAATAATGAAAATGAGCGGCTTTATTTCGCTCATTTTTATTTATAAAATTGAAGCAATGGATACACAAGATTTACTTTCAATTTTAAGGATGCGTTTCGAGAAGCATAAAACCCGCCATCCAAACCTAAACTGGGAAGAAGTTTTGAAAAAACTCGAAGCCAGTCCCGACAAATTATCTTCCCTGCAAAAAATGGAGGAAACCGGCGGCGAACCGGATGTGGTGGATTTCGACAAAAAAACGGGTGAATACATTTTCTTTGATTGTTCGCCAGAAAGCCCGAAAGAAAGACGAAGTTGGTGCTACGACAAAGAAGCACTGGACAAAAGAAAGGAAAACAAACCGAAAGACAACGTGATGGATGTTGCAAAATCGATAGGAATTGAAATTTTGAGCGAAGCCGATTACCGGTTCCTCCAAACTTTAGGCGAGTTTGACCAAAAGACTTCGAGTTGGCTGCAAACTCCGGAAAACATCAGGAAACTGGGGGGCGCAATTTTTGGAGATTTCCGCTATGGGACGGTTTTCATCTATCACAACGGCGCTGATTCTTATTATGCAGCAAGAGGTTTTCGGGGGAAGTTGAGGATTTAATCTTGTTTGAGATTTGAAATCTTAAAAGGAGGTGCATTCCCCTTCTTAGAAAATTCAGCCTTCCTTCACTCCCATAAATTCGCAGCGAACCATCCCGATTCGGAAACGCCGAGAGCGATTGTTTCTTTTGACTTATACTTGTTTCTTACTTAAGGATACGGGGCAATCTCCACCTCCAAACCGTCAATTTCAGGAGTGATGGCGATTTGGCAACCTAAGCGGGAATTGTCCTGGACGTGGAATGCCTCGCTCAGCATCGCGTCTTCTTCTGCGCCCATTTCGGTGAGTTTTTCGTCGCCCGTTTTGATGTAAACCTGACAAGATGCACACATCGCCATTCCGCCACAAACGCCTATGGTTCCTTCTTCCGCCAATTCATAGGAACGGATGACTTCCATTAAATTCATGGACATGTCGGTGGGTGCCACAACTTGGTGGGTTTCACCATTTCGGTCGGTTATTTTCAGGGTGATATCTAAAGACATAATTTCTTTTTGCAATCGGCAATCGGCGAAAAGCCAATCGCCACTTAATCGATTTTCATTACCACAGCTTTTTCGGCTTCTTTTCTGCTTCCGTCGAAACCGTCAACTCCGCTCACGGTGGTGTATTTCAGGACGTATTTTTTTCCGGGGTTCAGCATGTTGTACACACTTTGACACATCAAAGTTGCCTCATGGAAACCGCACAAAATCAGCTTCAATTTTCCTGGATAGGTATTCACGTCGCCAATCGCGTAAACTCCAGGAATATTCGTCTGATAATCCAAAGCGTTATTTACTACGATCGCATTTTTTTCAATTTCCAGTCCCCAGTTTGCGATGTCGCCTAACTTTGGAGTCAGTCCGAAAAGTGGAATAAAATAGTCCGTTTCCAAATCGAAAACTTCACCTTCTTTGTCAACGGTGATTGCGGAAAGTCTTTCCTCCCCTTTCAAACCTGTCACTTCTGCCGGTGTGATCAAATTGATTTTTCCCTGGTGTTTCAGTTCTTTCACTTTCTCCACAGAATCCAGTGCGCCTCGGAATTCGTTTCTTCGGTGGATCAAAGTCACTTCATCGGCTATATTCGCCAAGAAAATACTCCAATCCAGTGCGGAATCTCCTCCACCTGCGATTACCACTTTCTTTCCACGGAAATGTTCCGGCTCTTTAATGAAATATTCCACACCATTTTCTTCAAAATCTGCCAAATTTTCCAGTGCGGGTTTTCTCGGTTCAAAAGTCCCCAAACCGCCTGCAATTGCGACCGCTTTCGCGTGGTGAACGGTTCCTTTATTGGTAATGACTTCAAAAGTTCCGTCTTCCAATTTGGTCAAAGTCTGCGCGGTTTCTCCCAAGGTAAATCCCGGTTGAAACTGCTTGATCTGCTCCATTAAATTATCTACCAATTCTCCTGCATTGATCGATGGGTATCCCGGAATATCGAAAATTGGTTTTTTGGGGTAAAGTTCCGTCAGTTGTCCTCCAGGTTGCGGAAGCGCGTCGATCAGGTGGCATTTCATTTTGAGCAAACCTGCCTCAAAAACTGCGAAAAGTCCGGTTGGTCCTGCTCCAATGATCAATATATCAGTGGTTATCATTTATAGATCTTTTGAAAAATTTAGAATTGCAAATTTAAGAAAAATAAAGGAACAGCGGCGTGCATAGCATAAAGAATTCCGATACGTGTGATCTATCAAACCGATGTTTTATATTTGTGGCAAATTTTTTGCAAAACATGAACCATGAAAAAAATTTTTAGTTTATTGACGGTGCTTTTGTTTGCATTGGGATTCTCCCAGAAACTCAGCAATATCCAGTCCGGTGAAGAATTGAATTACCGGATTCATTACGGAATCCTGAATGCGGGAACCGCATCTTTGACCGCTTTGCAGACCACTTACAAAGGACAGCCTCACTTTTATGTAAAAGGTTATGGGAGGAGCACCGGTGCAGTTCGGGCTTTTTTTAAGGTTGATGATATTTATGAAAGTTTCATCAACATCAACACGGGATTGCCCAGTTTTTATGTGAGAAATGTACGTGAAGGCGGTTATACCCAACATCTGGAAACGGTTTTTAACCATAATAATCAAACGTTGATTTTAACAGACAAAGAGACGAACAGCATCAGAAATCTCAATTCTGTGAAAGGTGTTCAGGATATGCTTTCTGCGTTTTATTACCTAAGAAGTTTAGACAGCCTGGATTTGAAGGTAGGAAGTGTAAGAAAACTCAATGTTTGGATTGATGACGAGATGTTCCCTTTCCAATTAAGAGTGGCGGGAGTAGAAAATGTGAAAACCAAATTCGGCCATATCAATTGTCTGAAAATTGTTCCGCAAGTTATCAGCGGGCGGGTTTTCAAAGACAAGGAAGGCGTGACTTTATGGGTGACGAACGATAGAAATTACGTTCCGGTGCTGGTTCAGGCGCAATTGGCAGTTGGTTCATTAAAGGCAAGCATCGATTCCTACAAAAACGTGAAATATCCGCTTAATTTTTTCTGATATTCCTTTAGTTAATGCTATACCAAATCGGCTTCGGTCGATTTTTTTTATGGCCGGATGTAACAAATATTACCCATCGATTGTCTTATTCCAAAGTTAAAAACTGAATGAAGACATTACTTTCCGCCATTATCCTGCTATTTTCGACCCAGCAATTTTTCGCTCAAAAAACTGAAAATGAAATCATTAGCAGAAAAAATCTCACCATCATTAGAACGAATTCCGTCCCTAAAATCGATGGAATTTTGGATGATGAAGCGTGGCAAAACGCCCCGATCGCACAAGATTTTATAGAAAGAAATCCAAATAATGGAATTCCGGAACCCGCCGATTTTAAAACAATTGTGAAAGTTTTATACGATGACACCGGAATCTATTTCGCTGCAAAGATGTTTGATCCAAATCCCGAAAATATCAAAAAACAACTTTCTGAGCGTGATTTCACAGCCAATGCCGATATTTTTGGAATCACCATTAATGGTTACAATGACCATCAGCAGTCGGTTTTATTCATGATCCAGGCGTCCGGAGTTCAAGCTGATGCGAAAATCATGACCAATGCCAATGATGATTTCACCTGGAACGCGGTTTGGAATTCGGCGGTGAAAATAAACGAGGACGGATGGACTGTGGAAGCGAAAATTCCTTTTTCCGAACTGAGGTTTCCGAAAAAAGACGTGCAGCAATGGGGAGTCAATTTCACCCGGATCATCGCGAAAACCAACCAGAATCTCACCTGGAATCATGTGGACAATAAAAAAGCGACTTACCTGATGTATGATGGAGTTTTGGATGGAATTGAACACATCAAACCGCCGGTTCGCCTTTCATTTACTCCATACGTTTCGAGCTACCTGAATCATTTCGATGGGAAAAATACCTCGAGCTTTAATGGCGGAATGGATTTAAAATATGGAATTAATGATGCTTTTACCCTCGATATGACTTTGATTCCAGATTTCGGACAAACCAGTTTTGACCCTGCAGTTTTGAACCTGACTCCATTCGAACAACAATATTCTGAGCAACGCTCATTCTTTATGGAAGGAACCGAGCTTTTTAACAAGGGAGGCTTATTCTACTCCCGAAGAATCGGTGGATTCCCCTCAAAATATCCCGAAACGGAAGACGACGAAAAAGTAACCGAATATCCCGCAAAAGTCAAATTATTCAATGCCTTTAAAATTTCCGGAAGAACCAACAAAGGGTTGGGAATTGGTTTTTTCAACGGAATCACCGAAAAAATGGAGGCCAAAATCCTGAATGAAGCCACCGGAGAAACCCGAAACGAAGTGGTGGAACCCTGGTCGAATTATAATGTCTTGGTCTTGGATCAGAGATTTAATGGAAATTCCTCCGTCACACTGGTGAATACCAATGCAATGCGAGAAGGAAACTTCAGAGATGCCAACGCGACGGGTTTACTTTGGGACCTCAACAATAAGAAAAATACCTACAACTATTTCGGGAGTTTGAAAGGAAGTTGGGTGATGGACAATGGCACCAAATTCGGTTCCAGAGGACAGGCTGGATTTGCCAAAACCTCGGGAAAAAACCGCTTTAATCTGAATGGTGTTTATGCCACAAAAAATTGGGACATCAACGATTTAGGATTTTCCACGACCACCAACTTTGCGAATTACAACGGATGGTACGGTTACCGGATATTGCAACCGACTGAAAAATTCAACAATATTTACCTGAATTTCAACCTCAATTATTTTCACCGTCTGGAACCGTTTTTATATACCAATTTCGTTTTCAACCAAAACACCCAGTTCACCGATAAGAATTACCGAAGTTTCGGTGGAGGAATTGAGACCACTCCATTTGGCGAAAATGACATCTATGAACCCAGAGTCAACGGAAGATTTCTAAAAGTTCCCGCCTACTTCGATTCCTGGATCTGGGTGGAAAGTGACAGCCGAAAAAAGTTGCAGTTCAATGTGAGTTTAGATTACTATGCTTATGACGAAAAAGGCCGAAATAAGGTCATGCCGCAACTTTATTTAAGATATCGGTTTTCGGATAGACTCAACGCAATTTGGAGATTCAACACTACTTTAAGCAATAATGAAATTGGTTTTGCAGGAAAAGACGATGAGAACATCTACATGGGAAAAAGGCAGCGAAACACCTATGAAAACAGCCTGACTTCACAATATACTTTCAATGATAAAATGTCACTTTCACTGGCTTTCAGACATTATTTTTCCGATGTGACCTATGATGGATTTTCCACCTTGAATCAAGACGGAACTTTATCAGACACGACGCTTTTCAACAAAAATCTGAACGGGACCTACAATTCCTGGAATTTGGATTTGCGTTATTCATGGTGGTTTGCTCCCGGAAGTCAGCTGACATTAATGTATCAAAATGCAGTGATGAACTATTTGGAAGTCTCCAGAATGAGGTTCAATGACAATTTCAGCACGCTTTTCAACGAACCTATGGCAAATAATTTTTCGTTGAAGTTGACGTATTATATCGATTACAACCAGGCGAAAAAGTGGGTAAAGTAATTTTCTCGGGTGGATTCAATGCGCTTTGAAAACGAAATTATCACGAAATCAAACCTTGGCAGTTGACTTTTCTTAAAAGAAAAATTTGAAATTGCCTCGATGAAAATTCCCTGAAAATTACAAACCGCTAAACTGCTCGAGCATCCTCTTATCGTTCTCGAAAAACATGCGGATATCGCTCATTTGGTAAAGCAGCATCACGATTCTTTCGATTCCCATTCCGAACGCGTACCCGGAATATTTGTCGGCATCAATGTTCACATTTTTCAAAACCGCGGAATCCACCATTCCACAACCCATGATTTCCAGCCAGCCGGTTCCTTTGGTGATTCGGTAGTCGGTTTCAGAATTGAGTCCCCAATACACATCCACTTCCGCACTAGGTTCGGTGAAAGGGAAATAAGACGGTCTCATCCTGATTTTAGATTTCCCGAAAAGTTCGGTGGTGAAGAACTGGATCGTCTGCTTCAAATCTGCAAAACTGACATTTTCATCGATGTAGAGTCCCTCGATTTGGTGGAAAATACAGTGTGAACGCGAGGAAATCGCCTCGTTTCGGAAAACCCTTCCCGGAGAAAGAATTCTGATTGGAGGTTGATTTTCCTCCATATATCGGATTTGAACGGACGAGGTGTGCGTTCTCAACAAGATATCCGGATTGGTTTCAATGAAGAAAGTGTCCTGCATATCTCTCGCCGGATGATATTCCGGTAGGTTTAGTGCAGTGAAATTATGCCAGTCGTCCTCAATTTCAGGTCCGTCTGCAACGGCAAAACCAATGGATTTAAAGATTTCGATGATTCGGTTTTTAACCAGATTGATGGGATGTCTTGTTCCCAATTCCGAAGGAAAGCCAGGTCTGGTCAAATCTTCTTTTTCAAGGATAATGTTAGAAGAAGTTGCGTTTTTCAGCTCGTCGAGTTTTGATTCCACGGCTTGTTTCAGGGTGTTGATCTTTTGCCCGAATTCTTTTTTCTGTTCGTTTGGAACCTCTTTGAATTTCGCGAAAATATCATTCAAAATCCCTTTCTTTCCGTTGAACTTAATCCGGAACTGCTCAATTTCATCTTTGTTTACGGAACTAAAATTGGACACCTCCACCAATAATTCATCAATCTTTTCTAACATTGTCTTTTATAATTGAGTGGCAAAAATACGATTTTTCAGTGGAAAACTTTAGGGAAAATTTTGCCACGAATTCACGAATGATTTATCGTGAAATAAAAACTTAAAATATCTAATTTGCTCGGATAAAGCGAAAATTTTGTATCAATATCAAAGCAGCATATAAATAATACACTTATATCAAGTAAATGACATGAAGAAGGTAATGTAAACTGAAACTTTTCGCACCATACGGAGCGAAAGCCCTTAAACTCACAATTCCTTTCTACAAACTTTCGACTTCTACGAAGTCGGTCAACTTATCCATTATCTCTAAAACCCCGAACAATCGTTTTATGATGACCTTTTTCGAAATCGCTCCGGAGGAGCGAAAAGTTTGTAGGAAAGTTAAACGCAATTTGAAAATCACTCCGGAGGAGTGAAAAGTCATCCATGGCGTTTGGTCAAAATTTCCAAAAAAACACCACTTCCCGAACTGTACGAAAACAGGAGGCGAAACTTACCCAACCAAAAATGCCTAAAGACTTCCGGCTTTTTAGAACGCAAAATTGCCAAAAACAATCAGTTCAGCCCTGAAATCGAATCTTGGATTTCATGAATAATCACCATTCAACCCAGAAAATCCAGAAATTTTTCAATCGCTTTTTTTCGGTGGCTGATCTTGTTTTTTTCCTCCGCACTCATTTCTGCAAAAGTAATTTCGTGATCCTTCGAAATGAAAATCGGATCATAACCGAAACCTTTTTCTCCTCTCACATTCTCCGTCAGATCACCGTAAACCCTTCCTTCAAAATAATGTGGGCCAGTTTCATCCACAAGACACATCACCGTGACAAAATACGCGTTCCTATTTTCCACACCTTTCATTTCCTCCAGAACTTTGGCGATATTCTTCCCGAAATCGTGATTTCCGGCGTATCGTGCAGAAAATATTCCGGGCCTTCCGTCAAGTGCTTCTACTACTAATCCCGAATCATCTCCGAGCGAAGGCTTTCCGGTTTTCTGGAAACAAAATTCTGCTTTGATCAATGCATTTTCGTGAAAAGTTGCACCATCTTCAACAATTTCATCAAATAATCCGTAATCGGTGAGTGAGGTGACTTTGAATGCGTCTCCTAAAATCTGTTGGATTTCTTCTTTTTTGTGTTGGTTGTGGGTTGCGACTAGGATTTCTTTCATAAGTAATAAGTAATGAGCAGTAGATATTATGGATTTTTCGAATACTGGATCCGATATTTCTTCATAAACAAAAAGTAAAATGCTGAAAACAAGACGATTCCAATTCCTAAAACCACATATTCCGAAACTTGAAGTGATTCCGAGAAACTTTCTGTATTTCCATAAAAAATCAAAAGTGCGGAACAAAGATTATTAAAAGCGTGCAGCAAAATGGGCATGAGCAAAGACTTTGTCTTATAATAAACCAATCCTAAAACGCAGCCCAGGAAAACCGCACCCACAAATTGCCAAGGATTTGCGTGAACCAAACCGAAAATGATGGAGGAAAGAAGAATCGCTTTTAGCGGTGAAACTCCCCTATTGATCAATCCTCCCTGAATAATCCCACGGAAAACGATTTCCTCAAAAAGGGGTGCCATTATGACGGCAAGTAATATTAAAGTCGGACGGTCATTGGTCATCTGACTCATCAAGTCGGAAAAAAACTTGTAATACTTGCCAAAAAACGGTCCGGTTACCGGAATCTGGGCGGTGACAAATTCCGCGATAAACATCATTCCCAGCATCATCGGAAAAATCAGAAGATAGGTGGAAAAGTTCATCGTCGAAAGATTGAAATTCAGCTTCCTTCCGGTTTGCGGTCGGTAAATCAAATAATCAAAAGCGAAAATTGCTCCCAGAAATCCCGCGGCATTAGTCGCAATCATGTAAAAATCCCCGTATTGCAGATTATCTTTCAGAACAAACATGGAAAAAATATTCGCAACGGCCATGATGGAAGTTCCGGCAATCATTCCGGCAACCAGCGCTAATGCGCCTTTCCAGCCAAATGTGAATTTTTTGCGGACAGGGGTTTCGTACATTGAATTTTTCGTTTCGACAAATATAATCTAAATTACCTATAAATTATAAATCGGTAAAATTGCCGCAAAAGGGATGTTTGCGATAAGCTTTCAAATCTCGCAAAAAATAACGATTTTCGCAGGAAGAAGAATAATCTTTATGGAGATCACAGGAGAACGGCACGTTTTGACCCAGGATTTTAGTAATCTTGCCGAATATTACAACCATTTGATGCATCTCGCCACGTATCATTATGCCGAAAAATTCATTGGAGGCAAAAAAGTACTCGATTTCGGATGCGGTTCCGGATATGGTTCATCGCTGCTGTCAAAAACTGCGGAATCTGTTATTGGCGCAGATATCAGCAGAGAAGCTGTTGATTTTGCTAATGAAAAATATGCTGCGAAAAATCTCAGTTTCAAAACCATAGATGAAATTGGCGATGAAAAATTTGATGTAATTACTTCCTTCCAGGTGATAGAGCATGTTTCCAATGACCAGGAATATTTGAATACTTTAAAAAAATTATTAAAGCCGGACGGAATTCTTCTGATTTCCACACCCGATCGCGAAAACCGCCTCTATCCTTTTCAGCAACCCTGGAATGTTTTCCACTTAAAGGAATATTCAGGTAAAAGTCTTAAAAATGCGCTCGCCAAAGATTTCAAACAGGTGAAAATCCTAAAAATGACGGCCGAAAAAGAATTGGTGATGAGTGAGATTTCCAGGACTTTAAAACAAAAAAAGATTACCCTACCTTCCACTTTGCCCTTTTATCCGCATTTTTTAAGGGTCTTTCTGTTAAAACTTCAGTCCAATATTTTTGAAAAGTTAAAAAAGACCATTTCAAAATCTCCAAAACCCGCCGAAATTTCGAAAAATTCCACTCCGGATTTTATACAAAAATATTCGGTGAACCATATCAAATTTGAAGAAAACCCCGAACTTTCGACAGACTTATTGGCAATTTGTTCCCACAATTAATTCCAGCATTATTTTCAAATAACGTTAAAAATCACGACTTTTGCACCCTGAAATTATTAAGAAATGTCATTAACACAGGAAATCGCAAAACGTAAAACCTTCGGAATTATCGCTCACCCGGATGCAGGGAAAACTACCTTAACTGAAAAACTGCTTCTTTTTGGAGGTGCAATTCAGGAAGCGGGCGCGGTGAAATCCAACAAAATCAAAAAAGGGGCAACTTCCGACTTCATGGAAATAGAGCGACAGAGAGGGATTTCTGTGGCGACTTCCGTTTTGGCATTTGAATACAAAGGAAGAAAAATCAATATTTTGGATACTCCCGGTCACAAGGATTTTGCCGAAGACACTTACCGTACTTTAACCGCGGTGGATTCTGTAATCGTGGTGGTAGATGTGGCAAAAGGAGTGGAGGAACAAACCGAAAAACTTGTTCAGGTTTGCAGAATGAGGAATATTCCGATGATTGTATTCATCAACAAACTTGACCGCGAAGGAAAAGATGCTTTCGATCTGTTGGACGAGGTAGAACAGAAGTTGGGATTAACCGTAGTTCCTCTTTCGTTGCCAATCGGTATGGGAAGCGATTTCCAGGGAATTTACAATATCTGGGAGGACAACATCCAACTCTTTTTGGAAGAGAAAAAGCAGAAGGTTGGAGAATCAGTAAAGTTTGACGATATTAACGATCCAAAAATTGACGAGGCGATTGGGAAAAAGGCCGCGGAAACTTTGAGGGAAGAATTGGAACTCATTCAATCGGTTTATCCGCAATTCAATCGCGAAGATTACATGAACGGCGATCAGCAACCGGTTTTCTTTGGTTCTGCCTTAAACAATTTCGGCGTTCGGGAATTGCTCGATGCTTTTATTGAAATTGCGCCGATGCCGCAACCGAAAGAAACCGAGGAACGTATCGTGAAACCGGAAGAGAAAGACTTCACCGGATTCATTTTTAAAATCCATGCGAATATGGATCCGAAACACCGTGACAGATTGGCTTTCGTGAAAATAGTTTCCGGGACTTTCAAGAAAAATGAAAATTATCTTTTGGTGAGAGAAGGGAAAAAAATGAAATTTTCTTCACCGAATGCTTTTTTCGCAGACAAGAAAGAAATTGTGGACGAAAGTTTCCCGGGAGACATCGTGGGACTGCATGATACCGGAAATTTCAGGATTGGTGATACTCTGACGGCAGGTGAAAAAATTCAGTTCAAAGGAATTCCGAGTTTTTCACCGGAACATTTCAGATATATCAATAATGAAGATCCACTGAAGGCAAAACAGCTCGCGAAGGGAATCGACCAGCTGATGGATGAAGGTGTGGCGCAACTTTTCACGCTGGATATGAACGGAAGAAAAATCATCGGAACGGTGGGTGCGCTTCAGTTTGAGGTGATCCAGTACCGACTGGAACATGAATATGGCGCAAAATGTACTTACGAACCGCTCTCCATCCACAAAGCATGCTGGATTGAGGCTGATGAAAAATCTGATGAATTCAAAGAATTCGCCCGTTTAAAGCAAAGATTCATGGCAAAGGATAAATACGGGCAATCGGTCTTTCTCGCAGATTCCGCATTCACCATCCATATGACGCAGGAAAAATTCCCGAATGTGAAGCTGCATTTCATCAGCGAATTTAAGCACTTGAAAGAATAAATACTTTGTGACTCCCGATCACGATCGGGATGGTTAACTTTGGACTTCAAAAAATAGTAATAGTAATCTTCTACAATAAAAAAGCCGCTTCTTTCGAGCGGCTTTTGCATTTGTTTAAGAAACTAACAATTAGTTCTTAATTACTTTTCTGCTTACAGTTGCGGATCCATCACTTACGGTAACGATATAGTTTCCTTTCGCCATATTCGCAGTGTTGATAGATTCTCCGTCATTTACTCTGTTTGAGCTGATCAATCTTCCGTCAACCGAATAGATGTTTACCGTAGCTCTTGCAGGAAGCGTCAATCTCAATTCATTTCCTACCACAGTGTTCATTTTTACAGCTTTGTCGAAAGTGTTTACATCAGTAACAGCCAGAGTTCCTTGAACCAATTGCACGTCATCAAAATAAATGGAACCACCACCACCTGAAACTCCATAAGTTCTAAAGTCGAATCTTAAGAAAACCGTACCTGCAGGAGTTGTAGAAGTAGCTGTCACGAAAACCCATTGAGGATTATCTGTTGAATAAGTACTTGGTTGGAAAGTAGTACCTGTCCATGTAATGTTACCTGTTCCACTTGTATCTAATCTTGCCTGAACCCAATGCCTTGCTCTCGCCAATGGATCATTGTCTAAAATCCAAAAACCAAGTGAATACTGAGTGTTCGCTGCAGCCGGAATATCAATATAAGTTGAAATATTTCCAGTTGCTGTTGGTGCAACATGCTTTAAAGACTTTGCTCCACTATGCACAATTGCCGTTTCTGGAACAGCACCTGTAGCTGAAATAAAAGACCAACCTGTCGGTTTTTCAGGCACCCCTCCTGCAGCCGGATCCCAGCTTTCAAAGCCAGGATTTGTAACAAGATTTGTTTGTGCAGAAACCATTGCAACTGCAGCAATACTTAAAATTGTAAAGATTTTTTTCATTTGAATATTATTTAAAGTTTAATAATTTATAAGTGCAAAATTACAAAAAAATACTTCCTAAAACGGAAGTATTCAAAATTTAACAATTTATTAAAAAATCATTGTTTGTAGAAAGCCTTCTGATCAATATTTTTCTAATGAAAACTTAAAATAACCTTTAAAATGGAATCATTAAGAACAATTAACCTTGTCTCTCTAATAAAATCCTTATTTTTGCAATATTAAAATTTATAAAAATGACAAAAACACTACAAATTTTTAGCAAAATGATGTTGCCATGTGCCATCGCAGCATCTGCACTCTACAGTGCACAAACTACATTCTCGCAAGATTTCTCATCTTCTACCACAGTGTCTGATTATGTAACTACTCCTGCAGCAGGAACAAGTGATAAGTTTGACGGAATTTCCACAAGTGGATCAGGGGTCAGCTGGAGCGCTGCAGGGAACAACCTGAAAGTAACCAGAGGAACGGCAAATGCAGGATCTCTTACGAGGATGAAAGTTTTGGGAACAACACCTACTGCCATGTCAATCGTTTTTGATCTATCTGTTTCTGCGACCCTCGCACAAACCACTGCTGCTACTTTTTATGTCGGTGACGGGTTAACTACCGCAAATACAGGACCGGCAAATGCCAATTCAAACTCAAGATTAGGAGTAAGCCTTACCACGACGGACGGTAACTTTACACTTAGAAATATAGTTGGAAGTGCAAACAGCGCAGTGCTATCTGGTGTCCAGAAAATATCCTGGATGATCAATAGCGGCACTACTGATATGTCCTATACCGCTCCGGACGGAACCACCAAAACCCTTGTTGCAGGTAAATCCGATGTTTGGGCAGGAAACACAATTGTTTTTGACGGAATGGCAGCAACTACATCCACTGTTCCTTTAAACGACTTTAAATATGTATTCTCAGCAGGAACTGGTAGCATGACAATGGACAATTTTGTAATCAAGCCTCTTGTAGATCCTACATTGGCAACCAGCACCATTGCTAAAGACAATACCATTATTGCTACAAACAATGGTTCCATCGTAGTATCATCAGATGAGAAAATCTCTTCCGTGAAAGTTTACGACTTTGCTGGAAGAAATTTGGCAAATACCGACGTGAACGCCAAATCTGCAAACATTAATGTTTCTGCAAAAATGGCAATCGTGGAAGTCACTTTGGCTAGTGGAAAAAAATTGGTGAAAAAAGTAAGACTCTAAGAGATTACTTTCGCTAAAACATTGAGCTGCTTCTAATTAAATTTAGGAGCAGTTTTTTATTCCAAATAAATGGAAAGTAAATTCTAAGTCATAATTAAAATCTTTAAATTTCGTTACTTTTACAATCAGTTTTCGCAGGTTTGTATAAAAAAATAGCTTTCCTTTATTTCCTTTTTTTGGCTTTAAATCTTTTTAATGGCCAAATTTTCACTTGGAAAAATCCAAACATTCCTGAAGATTCCATAAAAAGAGACTCCATTCTCGCGGCTAAAATTGACAGGGACGTGTTTTCCAGAGACACGCTGGATTTCATCAAACTGCAAAATAAGATCATTGTGGATGAAGGCGTTTTGGTGAGGAATACCCGCTCCCAAATCCTGGGAGACCTGCAATCGAAAGGATCAATAATCCGCGGGATCACTTTCGGGAACAATCAGGGACAAAGCGTGCAAAGTTCGATGGACCTGCAGATTTCCGGAAAACTCTCCAAGGACGTTTCCATTTTGGCGAGTATTTCGGACCACAACCTGCCGATGCAAGCCGATGGCTACACGCAGACCCTGGAGGAATTCGACAAGATCTACATCCAGCTCAACATTAAGGAAAAATCAATCCTTCGAGCCGGACATCTGGATTTGCTGAACGACCAAACCTATTTCGGAAAATACCAGAGGCGAAGCATGGGTTTGGAATTTGAAACGAAATTCGGCAACCAGAACAAAACTTTTGTGGATGTTTCCGCAGGAGTGGCAAGAAGCGAATTCCACCGCATCCGCTTTCAAGGAGTTGAAGGAAATCAGGGACCTTATCGGCTGAATGGGAAAAACGGCGAGCAATTCATCACCATTATTTCCGGGTCTGAACAGGTCTTCATCGACGGGATTCTGATGAAACGCGGCGAAAACCAAGATTACGTCATCAACTACAATACCGGCGAAGTGACTTTTACCAGCTTCCGCCCTATTTTCAGGCAGAATTTAATCACGATCTCCTACAACTATACCAACCGAAACTACAACCGCTTCCTGATCACGGGTGGAATCCGGCATGAAAGGGAAAAGGCGAAATATGGCTTCAACTGGTTTATGGAAAACGACAACAAAAACGCCCCACTTTCTTTAAACTTATCCAAAGAAGACGAGCTGATTCTTGCCAATGCGGGAAACAATCCGGATTTGATGTACGCTCCTTCCGGAACGGTTTCGGAGTATGATGTGAACAAAATCCTCTATGAGCTGATCCAAAATCCTAACGGGAATTACTACCAAAACTCCACTGACCAGACACAGACTTTGTACCAGGTTTCATTCACCTATTTCGGGCAAAATTCGGGGGATTACCGTTTAAAGCAGACTACCAATAACGGAAGGGTTTTCGAATATGTGGGCGCCAATTTGGGTGATTACAGGGCGGTGAGAAAATTACCGGCACCTCAACAAACGCAGGTTTTTTCAGCAAACACTGAAATCCAACTGAATGAAGGCAAAATCGGCGCGGATGTGTCCTTGAGCAATTTTGACCCGAACCTTTTTTCATCCAGAGATTCTTACCAAAACACCGGTTATGCCGCAAGAATTTTTGGGAATAAAACCTATACCAAAAACAATTGGAAAGGAACGCCGAGTATTGAGTTCCAGCACATCAACAAGCAGTTCCATATCCTGGACCGGATCAATGATGTGGAGTTTTCAAGAGATTTCAACCTGACTTCGGAATTTAGCCAAATTACGCAAAACCGGTTGACCTTCAGTTTTTTGAACCAATGGAAAAACCGCTCACTCCTCAATTACCGAATCAATTACCTGGATGAAAAAGATGCTTATAAAGGAATTAAAAACGATTTGGATTTTGGCTGGATCAAAGGTAAGTTCAGTACGAAAGGAAACCTCTCCTACCTCGACACGAAGGCGACCTTAATGAACACCAAATTCGTTCGTGGCGGAATCAGTGCTGAATTTACGGGCCAAAAAGGAAGTTGGGGAATCGGCGGAAGCATGGAGCATAATCTGAAAAACTTCAACCAAACCAATCAGCTCGATGTCACCAGTTTTAGTTGGAAAGAAATTTTTGTGCAAAAAAAAATAGGCGATTCGGCGCGAACAAAATTGATGACCAAAATTTATTTCCGCGACAATGATTCGGTGCGGAACAACTCTTTGGAAAACATGAACCATATCTTAGGTTTGCTGGCGGAAAGCCAAATCATCAAAACCGAAAAAACCACTTTGAACGCTTTGGTTCATTACCGGAAATTCTATTACCAGCAGCAGGATTTCGCCAATAAATTCAACCAGGACTTTGTGGTGGGAAACATTTTGTATAACCAGCTGCTTTTCGAAAAAGGGATGCGTTTGCAGGCATTTTATGAACTTGGAAACGGCCAGGAAGCGCAGCGGGAATTTCAGTATGTGAAAGTAGCGGATGGAACTGGAATCTACAAATGGACCGATTACAACGGTGACGGAATCCAACAGCTGGACGAATTTGAAATCGCGGAATATGCCGATTTGGCGCAATACATAAGGGTTTACACCAATACCGTGAATTATATTCCTTCCAATAAAAACAAACTGCAATTGGCTTTGTTTGTAAATCCTGCCGTGGTTTTCAAATCTGAAAACAAGTTTTTGAAACGCTGGAATTTCAATATTTCACTGAATTCCCAAAATTCATTTTATAAGAAGGAGAAGGTTTTCGTGCTGAATCCATTCGAAAAAAATGATGACCAGATCCTGAAAAACCAAAACATTTTGGCTTCCGCAAACTTCAACCCGACCGATAAATCTGGATGGAACGGAAGCTACAGATTCATTAGCAACAATAATTTGATCAATGCCAACTTCAGTAATGAAGAAAGAAAACAGACTTCTAATTTTTTGAATATCGGTTACTGGTTCAGCAAAGATTTCAGGGTGGATTGGGAAAATGCGCTGCACCAGATTGCTAATTCGTCGCAGCTTTTCAAGACACGCGATTATCAACTAAATAATTTCGAGACCAAGCCGAAAGCCACCTATAAGTTGACAGAAACCCTGCAAGCCGAATTATCTTCCGCCTTAAAACAAAAGAAAAGAACGGAGGGCGAAGAATCGCTGAACACTTTCGATCTGACCGGAAGTTTGCAGTGGGAACGAAAGAAAACCTCGATTAGAGGAAACTTTTCCTTTATCAACAATCATTTTACCGGCAACAGTTTTTCAATCGTGGGAAATCAAATGCTGGACGGACTGAAACCCGGAAAAAATCAGGTTTGGTCTGTTTTTCTTCAACAAAGCATCAATTCCTTCATCCAACTGAATGTGAATTATGAGGGCAGAAATTCTGGGGAAAGAACGATCCATATTGGTTCGATGCAGGTGAAGGCGAGTTTTTAAGAACACGAAATGAGCAGGACCAAGCAGGAATAGAAAATGCACTGCCGAACAGCAATTGCATGGTTTTGACCCCAATTATGCATTAGAAAAAATCAGTATCGAGGACTGCAATTTAAGTTGTCCTTCTCCAATAAGAAGACACTCCCCACACTAAGAAACATTTGCGACGGGACTTGTTTCGAAAAATCCAACGAACGATAAAACTAAAAATGGGGCTCACCAAAAAACGCTGAAAATGCTTCGCCAGACTTTAGGTCGCCCAATTGACTTGGCCCGGAAAATCTCTATCGCTTAATCCGGGTTAAAAACTTCCTGCTTCCTGTTTCTCGCCGATGAGGCAAGATATGCTGTTTTGGGTAGTTTCCTTTTAATCAGGCATCGATTTTTTCGGTTTGTTATCCGGTTCAGAAGGTCTTTGCCCTTTTTCGCTAATCTTCACCGGTTATGCAGTTCATCCGGTTTTAGTCTTAAGAAAACTGCTCGATTCAGACCATTTCGCATACTATATCCATACTATATCCATACTATATCCATGCTATATCCTACAGTGGACTATCCTTATTTAATGCTTTATATCAAAATTGCTCTTGCGTGATTTGGGTTTAAAAATAGCCGCAATTTCTGTATATATGAAGAGCAAAAAAAAAGTCCGGCAAAAGCCGGACTTCAATTGTTAAAGATGATCTGTTATTTCTTGATCACTTTTACCTGGTGCACATTTTCTCCTGCTTTCACAGAGATAATGTACATTCCTGTAGGCATCTTGCTCATATCAATTTGACCCGAGTTCGCATTTACCGTTTTAGCTACCATTTTCTGGCCTGAAACGCTGTAAACTTCCACAGAATCAATTCTAGATGAATTGTTGATGTTCACGAAATCAACTACTGGATTTGGATAAACATTGATAGCAACTTTGGCGTTATCACTAACTGCGAGAGTTGAGGTAAATTCATCAGCACCCATATCTGGAGTGGTAGCGTTTCTAACATCTCCGTCAATATCGATGGTCACTTCAGCAAGCGGAGTTCCTTTGTTGTCTAAAGCTTCGTTCCCCGTTGTTGTCAGGTGCAAATCTGTGGGCGAAACAAATACCGGCAATATATTTAATGAATTAGCATCCTTACCAGTTGCTGTTTGCCACGCTGCCAAAGTAGCTCTTGCGGAACCTAAGTAGCCAAGATTGGCACCGGTTGAGTAGTAATCATTGTAATCAATATTGCTAAAAACCGTAGCAGGAGCCGAAGAGTAAATTGCATATCTGTTTGCTGTCGTTGTTTGCGAATTTACAAAGATATTATTTCTAAGGTCTATCGCGCCCGCAGCAGTAATGGAGCTTGTTACATTTATCGCCGCCGTCATACCTGTTGCAACAGTCTGGTTGGTGTTCATGTTGATAGAGTTGTTATAAATTTTATAACCTGTACTGGCTCCATTAAATGTAATCCCTACCCCGTTATCCAAATATGAAGTACCATTAAAACCATAGTTTGCTACATCTGCAATCATATTATTAATAATATTTACCCCTCCGTTGGCAGCAGTAGAATATCCGTTAAGATAAATTCCTATCGCAGCATAACCGCCTGAGTTTGTATTCTTAATGTTGGTTATTTTATTTCTGGTAAGAGATATACCGCTTGTAGGTGTTGCTACCGCTCCAAATATTTGGATACCTGCCGTTACAGTAGTTCCAGCACATGAAATATTAGAAATGGAATTATTATCAATTATATTATTGGTATTGAGTACAACACCGTTATTAGTACTGGATATAAATATTCCTACCGCAGCAGAACCAGCACTAGATCCGGACGTAATGTTAGAGATTGTATTTCCACTAACAGTACTGTTCACAGTGCCTGTTGCCAACCATATACCTCTTCTGGCATACGCACCAGTTGAAGTAATATTACTAATAGTATTGTTTTGTATCACTGCACCATCAGTACCTTGTACATAAATTCCTGCAAGAGTTACAGCATCTGCACCAGAAGCAGTCATATTATTTTCTTTTATGGTAATTCCTCCGTTTCCTGCACCTACAGCTGACGCTGTGTAGATACCCATGTAAGCTTTCTTAATTTCATTGTTCTGAATAGTAATGTTATTAAAGTATCCAGCTGTAGTAGCAAGAGCATCATCGTGAATCACAACTGCAGTTGAAGTATTCAGACCATTGGTAATGATTGTGTTCTTAAGCGTATTGTTGGTCATTGGTGTTGTACCCACGCTACCGAATCTTACCACCTGTGGTCCCGTTGTACTTAAGTTGGTAATAGACAAACTTCTGTCTGTACCTCCTGAAAGCGAGCCGTCAATCGTTATATTACTTGCACCAACTGTTCTGATTAATGCATTAGAAGCCATAGTTCCAGAAATAGCGCGAGCTGCTCCGCTTGGCTTGATGGTTAGCGAATATCCGCCTGTAATTGCATTGATCGGATTTATACCGGTTTCACCAGTCAGGTCTTCAATGATGTTAAAGGTTACATTTCCTAATGCACCAGTGGTATTCAAATATTCAAATGCACCCCCTGAATTGGTCAGTGAAGCAAAATCCCCTGTTGAACCCACGGTGTATGTTCCATTCAAAGAAGCCTTAAATTCATGTGCACCCATATCTGGTTTTGTGGTGCTTCTCATAGTTCCATCGATATCCTTAGTCACTTCTACAAGAACAGTTCCTTTGTTGTCTAGAGATGCATTTGCAGAAGTCATGTGCAAGTCGGTAGTTGAAACAAAAACCGGAGCAATATTTAATGAATTAGCATCTTTACCAGTAGCAGCCTGCCAAGCGGCCAGGTCTGTGCGGGCAGAACCCAGAAACCCTAAGCTGGTACCTGTGGTGAAATAATCATTATAGTTAATGTTTGAAAAAACGGCATTTGTCGCTCCACAATAAATGGCGTATCGCGCACCAGTTTGTGTTTGGTTGTTGACCAGGATGTTATTTCTAATGTCTAAAGTGCCTGCCGTTACTGAAGAAAGGATATTCAAAGCAGAGGGCCTTCCTCCAACGTTTTGGTTGGCAGTCAGTGCAACCGAATTATGATATATTTTCACTCCTGTAGCTACCCCGCCAATAACGATACCATTTCCATTATCAGTTTCTGTACCTCCTGAAGCGTATCCATAACTGTGAACATTGGTCACAAAGTTGTTAGCCAACAAAATATCGGCCGATCCTGTTCCTGCATTGAGCCAAATCCCGTTTGAACCCCAACCAACGGTGCTCGTATTACTCACTTCATTGATCTTATTCGCAGTTACCGTAATGTTGTTCACTGCTGCACCTATCAGCATACCACTGGATGTTCCAGAAGAGCTAATGGTGACCCCATCAATTTTATTTCCGGTGATCAGCACATTTTTCGCATTCTGAACAGCAAGTCCTCTGAACGCGAATCCTTCAGCAAGCGTGGTAGAACCAATAGTATTATTCTTAATCACCGCACCATCATCCTGGTTTGTTGCAAACCCAACCGCAAAAATTGCGTTTTGACCACGGTTGAAAATATTGTTTTCAATAGTGAGGAAGTTATTGGGAATTGTTCCTGGCGAACCTAAAGTTGGTCCTGAAACCAAAATATGCCCCACCGTTGTGGAAGGAGTATTTCCTAAAAATTTAAGGTTTTTGAAAGTAACATAATCTGCACCTGCGCTTGAGGTACTGGAAACCCACACAATCGAAGTAGTTCCTGTTGCGGCTGTGCTGTTTAGTGTAAGGTTCTGTGAAGTGGAACCATTGTTACTTCCATCAAAAGTCACATAATCTGCGGCATTGATTTGGAACAAAATAGCAGCATTTCCGGAAATCATGGCATCCACTCCTGCTGCAGGTTTGATCGTTAAAGTATTGGTCGCACTTGATCCAGCATTTTCCTCAATCTTGATGGGGAATGTTTCTGAAGGGTATGTGGCATCTGTAAGGTTAAATGTCACCGGACCTGTAATCGCCGCAGAGTTGAAATCGGCTACTGCTGCAGATAGTGTGGCATAATCTCCCCCGATTCCAACAGTATAGGTTCCACTCAAAGCAACCGCTTTCTTGGAAATGGCTGCCGGAAACGTGCTTCCGTAAATTTTTGATGCCGCAGCATTGATCTGCACATCATAGCTGATCTTCGCCGGAGCGTTTGGATCAGTATTTCCTCTCACGTTTTGGGCATAGGAAAAGCTCATTGCCGCACCAAGTAGTAAAAGAGAAACCCCTTTCGTTACCTGTCTTCTGAAATTTGATTTTTTCATCACTCTTTCAGGATCACTGTAAAATTGATTCATAAGTTTAACTGTTTTTATGATATTTTGGAACAAACATAATATTTTGTTATCAAGTACGCAAGAAAAATTTTTAGCTGTGACGAAAAATCAATAAAAAACAAAAAATCATTGATGAACACACAATCCGTCACCTAAAAATTATTGCTATACCATAAGAACATGATAGTTAAAGTCCAGAAATCACTAAAATAAAACAGTCAAAATTTACTTTTATCAAGGTTCAGTTTTCATAAATCAAATATTTTTTTCGAATTTTTTGGAACTTCTCTAAGTCGTCCTTCCAGGATTCCTTAATTTCTTCCGACGTTTTTCCGGAAGCAATCTGCCTCCTTAATTCATCGGTTCCGGCCAGTTTATCAAAAAAGAGATTTTTCAGAAAAAAATCCTGTTGAGGATTCTTGTAGTTTTTATAGGCATTTAAAAGCCATTCTAAATTGAGTTCGCGCAAATCATGGGTATCTTTTGAAAGGTTTTCGCCAAAACATAGTTTTCCGTTCAAGAATGGATCTTTTGCTCCCGGAGTTGGCTTTGGCGTAAAGTGATACGGAAGTCCTCTGGTCCATGGGGATCCGTAAATCTGGAAAGGCAAATCCGTTCCCCGACCCACAGAAACCTGGGTTCCCTCGAAAAAGCACAAACTTGGATACAGGTTAATCGCATTGTCATTCGGCAGGTTTGGCGACGGCTTTTCTGAAATTTCGTAGCGCTGCTTTTTATGATAGCCAAGCATTGGAATCAGGGTGTATCTTGCCTGGATTCCGTTTTTCAACCATTTTTCGCCATTCACCATTTTCCCGTATTCGCCAATGGTTAACCCATAAACCACCGGAACATTGTGCATTCCCACAAAACTTTTCCACGGATCTTTTAAAACGGGTCCGTCCAAATAGCCGTCATGCGGATTGGGCCGATCCAGCACAATAATTTCCACATTATTTTCTGCACCTGCTTCCATCACATAAGTCAAAGTAGAAATATAGGTATAGAACCGAACTCCAACATCCTGAATATCAAATAGAACCAGATCGATTCCCTTCAATTGTTCCGGAGTGGGCTTTTTGTTGCTTCCATATAGCGAAACAATCGGAATTCCGGTTTTGGAATCCACCCCGTTTTTAACATGCTCACCGGCATCGGCATCTCCACGGAAACCATGTTCAGGTGCGAAAATGGTCTTGATCTTAACTTTATTTTTAACCAAGAAATCCACCAAAAAGGTCTTATCCTTCAGTAATCCCGTTTGATTGGTCACCACGGCAATGGTCTTGTTTTGAATGAGCGGCAGATACAATTCCGGCCGGTCCGCACCTGTTTTAAAGCAGTTTTCCTGATTTTTCTGCGCAAAGTGCAGCTGGCAAAAACCAAAATAAATGAGTGCAATCAGAAATAAATTTTTAATTTTGAGGCTTAAATTCATCCGCTTGAAGTTTCCGTTATATTTTTCCAAAAAAATTGCTTTTTCCAAAGATAACAAAAATAATCTCTCACGGATTATTGTCTTTATCGGTCGGCTTTCGGTAGCTTTGGGAGTGATTGTTTCGCTGATCACGGTTTCCACGGGGCTCGGATCCAAAACCGCAATTAAGGAGAGGATGGCGGATTTCTCCGGCCACCTTTCCATAAAGTCAAAACAGTCCAATAATTCCTACAACTCTTCGCCACTGAGCAAAGAGGGATTTCAACTTCAAAAAATCAAGGAATTACCGGATGTAGCAAGTACCCAGCAATATGTTACGGCAAGCGGAATCCTCAGAAATGAGCATAATTTTGCCGGAATTATCTTTAAAGGAATCGGTCCCGATTTTGACCACGAGCGTTTTAAAAAATTCCTCATCGCAGGCAATACCCCGCACGTAAAGGAAGGTTTCTTCAACAATGGCATCACGATTTCCCAAAAATTGGCCTCTGATCTTCATCTCAAAATCAAAGACAGCATCGTGGCCATTTTTTCTAAGCAAGACGATAAGCCGCTTTACCGCAAATTTGAAGTGGTGGGAATTTACAAGACCGACATCAAAATGATCGACGAACTCTACGTCATTGGCGGAATCAACCATGCACGGAAAATTCAGGGATTGAAAAACGATGAAATCGGAGGCGTCGATGTTTTCTTGAAAAACATCAACGACATCGATGAAGATGCCCCGAAAATAGACCAATTGGTGGGGTACAAAAATTACACGGTGAAGGCTACCGACCAATATCCGCAAATCATGGACTTTATTGCGATTTTTGACACCAATATCGCATTGATCATCATCATCATGCTTGTGGTAGTGATTATCAATATTGTGATGGTTTTGCTGATTTTGATCATTGAAAGGACCAACTCCATCGGAATGTTGAAAACCCTCGGCGCAAGCAATGGGCAAATCCGCGCGATTTTCATCAATTATACTTTGCTGATCATGATTCCGGGACTGGTTTTCGGGAATTTGATCGGGTATAGTTTCCTGCTGCTTCAAAAATATTTCGGAATCATTAAGCTCAATCCCGAAAACTATTACGTGGAAGTTGTACCGGTTGATTTAAATCCTATCTACATTATGGCGATTTCCTTAGGAATATTGCTGGTTTCAGCTGTTGCACTCATCCTTCCGAGTTATTTGATCAGCAAAATTTCGCCGGTGAAAGCCATAAAATACAATTAAACTTAAAAAACTACCTTTGCAAGCCTGAAATAAGTAAAATAATTTCAGAAAAACTTTATATGAAATACGCAGAAAACATATTAGAAACCATTGGAAATACGCCACTTGTGAAACTGAACAAAGTTTTGGGAGAAGATTTCCCGGCATTGGTTTTGGCTAAAGTGGAAACCTTCAACCCGGGTAATTCGGTGAAAGATAGAATGGCGCTGAAAATGATCGAAGACGCCGAAAAAGACGGCAGATTAAAACCAGGCGGAACCATCATTGAAGGGACTTCCGGAAATACCGGAATGGGTCTCGCTTTGGCAGCCATTGTGAAAGGTTACCACTGTATCTTCGTGACGAACTCCAAACAATCGAAAGAAAAATGCGACATTTTGAGAGCGGTAGGTGCAGAAGTAATCGTTTGTCCAACAGATGTTACGCCGGAAGATCCGCGTTCTTATTACAGTGTTTCGAAGCGATTGGGAGAAGAAACCGAAAACGGATGGTATGTGAATCAATATGATAATCTGTCTAACCGGCAAGCACATTATGAGTCCACTGCTCCAGAAATTTGGGAGCAAACCGAAGGAAAACTCACCCATTTCGTGGCCGGAGCCGGAACAGGCGGCACAATTTGCGGCGTGGGGAAATTCCTGAAAGAAAAGAATGAAAAAATACAAGTCATCGGAGTGGATACTTTTGGGTCGATCTTGAAAGAATACCACGATACGGGAGAAATTCATCCGGAACACGCCTATTCTTATGTCACAGAAGGAATCGGTGAAGACATTATTCCTGAAAATTACGATATGGCATTGATCGATCATTTTGAAAAAGTGACCGACAAAGACGGCGCCATCTATGCCAGAAAATTAGCGAAAGAAGAAGGTATTTTTTGCGGATATTCCGCAGGAAGCGCCATTTCGGCCCTGGTTCAGATGAAAGACCAGTTTACCAAAGATGATGTAATCGTGGTTTTACTTCACGACCACGGTTCCAGATATGTGGGAAAAATCTACAACGATGAATGGATGAAGGAAATGGGTTGGTTGTAATCAGCCGTCAGTCTATCGAACTACTTAGAATCTCAGCCAATTTTTGGGTGAGATTTTTTCTTGAAAACCGCTCGATTTCTTGGGGCTTTGAAGAACGGCTTCCGTTTTTCCAGTCATTGAACTTATCAAGGATAAATGATTTCAAACCGGTGAAATCATCATAGGAAAAGTGTTTTCCCGCATTCGTTTCATCAAGGATTTTCTCTACATCGGCATCTTTCGGACCGAAAGAAAGGATTGGGTTTCCTGTGGCGAGGTATTCAAAAATTTTTCCGGGAATAATTCCTTTCGAACTTTCATCCGGAAAATTCGTAATCACCAACAAATCAGAATTCTGCATTTCTGCATTGGCTTCGCCATGGGAAAGATAACCGAGGTTTTTAACTGAATTCTTTAGCGCAGTATTTTCGATATTTTCTAAAATCTTGCCATCAATTCTTCCTGCGAATTTGAGCTCAAAACCATTTCTAAAATCCTCATTTTCAATAATAATATCATTTAAAACTTTCCACAAAATTTCCGGATTTCTAAGCTGTTCCAAAACGCCGATATAGCTTAAGGTAAATTTCGGACTGAAAGTTTTTTCACCCATTTTTTCCTCGTCGTCAAATCCATTGGTGATGCAAAAAGCGCGCGCTCCCCTTTTCCTGAAATTCTCGGCATCGGTAAAACTTGTGGCCAAAGTGATGTCTGCGTTTTCAAAAACTTTCTGTTCTAAAACACGGTGTTTTTCATCCGATGATTTGCTGAGCTTCAGGTGCTTGTAATAAGAAATTTCCGTCCATGGATCCCGGAAATCGGCAATCCACTTCAAATTCGGGAAATCCTTTTTCAATTCAAGCCCTATTAAATGGAGAGAATGTGGCGGTCCCGTGGTCACCAAAGCATCGAAATGGTTTTCCTTTAAATACTTCTTCAGAAACCTTACAGAAGGTTTCACCCAGAAAATTCTAGCATCAGGAATGAAGAAATTTCCACGAATCCAAATGGAAATTCTGGATTTCCACGATTGGTTTTTGCCGACATCGAACTGTCCCGCTTTGAATTTTTTATTGTCTCTTCCAAAAATTTCAGCCAATTGATAAGGTTCCCAGATTTTTGTCTTAATGATTTCCAAATCCTTTGGTACTTCCTCCGCCAATGTTTTGTCAATAATCGGGTAACTTGGATTTTCCGGAATAAATACGGTCGGTTTCCAGCCAAATTCCGGAAGATATTTCACAAACTTCAACCAACGCTGTACTCCCGGTCCACCGGAAGGCGGCCAGTAATAGGTAATGATTAAAATTTTGTTTGGCTTCAAATTTCCAGTTTAAAATTTAAGATTTCTAGACTGATGTTTGGCAAAAGGAATCAGCAACAAATGAATTGAGTCCTCTGTCAAACAGACTCCTCCTTCGTTGCAACAGAAACCGTTTTCTTTCTGTACAGCCAATAAATTCCACCCAAACTCAGCAGCAAAAACACCCCGAAAGCCAACATCGAAATCATTTTGCCTTTTGCAATTACTGCAGGCTCGAAAACCATCTTTATCACGTGATTTCCTGCAGGAACATGAACCGCCCTCAACAAGTAATCGGCTTTAATATAAGGAACTTCGTTTCCGTCGATCAACATTTTCCAACCTTTTGGATAATAGATCTCTGAAAAAACGGCTAATTGCGGAGTTTTCGATTGTGATTTGAATTCGAGTTCGTTGGGTTGATATTTTGTTAAACTTAAAAAAGCCGTAGAGTCCGCTGCGATTGGTTTACCATCAAAATACTTCCGGTCGTCTTTCGAAATGATGGCCGTTTTCTTGGAATCGATTTCGCCAATCTGCCGGATTTCCTCATTCGGATTGTCCACAAATTTCACTTCTGAAACAAACCATGCATTTCCGTTCGCATTTGGATTTAAGACCGCATCGGGTTTTTCCTGATCACCAAAAATCATGTACTTTGTGTTTAGCATATTCAGGATTCGCGGAACTTTTGCGGTGTCCATTTTGCCGAAATACTCATTGATCAAATCGTCATATCTTCTCAGTTTCACGGCATGATAACCGCCGATCGAGGATTTGAAGTAAGAAGTGTTGGTCTCACTGAACGTTCCCAAAACCTGGTTGTAGATGCGGTAATGCGTTTTGTCTTTTTCGGAAATCGCTTCCAAAGTTTGGTTGACTTTTGCTTGATTCAAAAGTGATGCAAGATTCGGATTGTCCCCTACTTTTTGCATCAACAGATCTGAATTTTCAGTTTGGAAAGGATTTTCGGCAAATGCTTTGTCCACAAAATTTTGATTGTTCAGGTAACGCTTGTTCACGCTCCACAAGTCGAAGAGACTCACCAAACCAATCACGATAATCACTATATTTTGATTCAATTTTTTCTTTAAACTCAAAAATAAAAGAGCTGCGGTAATTCCTACATAAATAATGGCTTTGATGGCATCCACCCGAAACATCTTAAATCTTTCGTCCACCAAAAAATCAAGCAGATATGGTGGCAGATAAGTTTTTTCGGTTCCGGTATAAAATCCTAAGATTGATTTTCCGAAGATCAGCAGCAGGAATGTAATCCCTAGAACGGCAGAACTTACATAAGTTAAGATTTTCTTTTTGTAGTCATCTGTTAAAATATTTTCCGGTGAAGTTTCGGTGTTTTCATTTGAATTAAAAAATCGGTATAGACCTACCATTGCTACAAGCGGAAATAGCAATTCCACCACCACCAAAATAGAACTCGGCGCCCGGAATTTGCTGTAAAACGGCACAAAATCGATGAAGAAATCCGACAATGCCATGAAATTGCTTCCCCAAGCCAAAAATATCGTGAGAATGGAAGCTGCCAAAATCCAGTACCGGTATTTTTTCCAGGCAAAGAAAAATCCTAGAATCGCCAGAAAAATCACCACTGCACCTTGGTAAGCCGGTCCAGAAGTTCCAGGTTGTTCTCCCCAATAAGTGAGCGATGAGAATCCCTTGGAAATCCGGTCCATTTCAGCTTGTGAGGTCACGTTTTGCTGCACCAATTCCTGAATCTGCGCCATCATTTTTTCAGAACCTTCCTCGTTGCTTGCACCTCCCATTAATCTGGGAATGAAAAGGTTTAAGGTTTCCAATTTACCATAGCTCCACATCAGCATCGATTCTTTGTCCATTCCCGATTTGTCAGAGGAATGTCGATCATTGTTTAGGATCTGCTTTCCGCGAACGGTTTCGGTGATGTATTCAGAATTCGCCATCATTCTTTGGGAATTCATGCCGACTCCAAGAATCATTGCCAAAGCTAGGATCCCATTGGAAATTCCAAAATGTTTCCAGGTAATCTTCCCTTTAAACGCCCTGAAAAGTTCTGACAAGAACAAAAATCCAAGCGCAATGAAAAGATAATACGTCATCTGTGGATGGTTCGCCGAAACCTGAAGTCCCATGAACAAGGCGGTAACAATGAATCCCAGGATATATTTCTTTCGAATATAAACCAAAAGAACTCCCGCCAAAAGTGGCGCAAAATAAGCAACCGTGTGGATCTTACCGTTGTGACCTGCAGCTAATGCGATATAAAAATAAGTGGAAAGGCCGAAAAAGGTAGCTCCCAAAAGTGCATATTTCCAGTTTCTGACCGCGACCAATCCAAGCAGAAAAAATCCGGAAAAAAGCAGAAAAATATAGTTCGCCGGTTTGGGCAAAAAGTTTAAAACACCATCAATACTCTTGATGACATCTCCGCGAAACTGCGCCCCCATTTGATAAGTCGGCATTCCGCCAAACATGGAATCGCTCCAATAAGTTTCCTCACCGTTTTGGGCTCGGTAATCTAGTAATTCCTTTGCACCGCCTTTGTATTGCACAATGTCATGTTGAAAAAGCTGTTTCCCGGTCAAAACTGGATTTGCGTAAACCAAAGCCAAAATCACGAACAGCATCAAACACCCGACAATGAAAATGAGTTTTTTATTTTTTGCCATATTTAATTTGATAATAGAAGAAAGAGCAAAGATAATAGACTTACAATTGTTGCGCTACAATTGCTCAGTTGAAAATTGGGGTTATAGAGTTAACTTATTTGGAAAACCCTTTCAGCATTAAAATAGCGAAAGGGTTGTTTTTATTTCTCGTCTTCTTTCACTTCTTCATAATCCACCGTTTCCGCATCCCAGTTTAGTTTGGAATCCAGATTCTTTTTTGCTTTTTGGGTGGTGGTATCGTCCTCTTTTCTCTGCTGTGGGAATCTGTAGAAAGTATTGAAAAACAATCTCTTGAGCATATTCCAAAGAAAGAATATGATGATTACCGTGAGAACTAATTCAAATATATACTTCATTTTTTCTGAATGATGGACAAAGAAATCTTTGGATTGTCCATGGTTTCGATTATGGATTTACGGTGACGGTCGAGTTGGAAACACTTTTCATCGTTTGGGACTGTTTCCCATCTGAAAGCGTTTCAACCTGTGAAGTTTTCACGTGCATCGTCTGATTCTTGATCCAACCTGTGTGCTGATCCAAAAGGATTTTACCGCTTTGGGTGAGCTCGGAACTCATTGTTCTGCTCATTTGTTGCTGGGTCTGCTTATCAGATTTCTTTGGAATTCCACCGGAAACCGCGATTTCTGCATCTCCATTTTGCACACCTTTAAAAACGTAAGTTGTAATGAGTTTCACTTTTCCGTCCGGAGTCGCGTTTTCATGTTCACTCCAGCTTTCGCCCACTTTCACGCCTTTTGCGGGAAAAAGTACCAGATTTTTGGTAAACTGTTCCTTCAGAACTTTTTCATTAAAACTTGCCTTAAAGCTTTTCAAAAACTCTTCCCTCTCTTTTGCGTCCTTCAATAAGGTGTTTACAGATGCGGCAACCTTGCTGTAAACCGGATCAAAACCAGTGATTGATTTCACATTTCCTTTGGAATCCATCTTCAGATTTAGGGTGTTGCCTACCAACGCCTTATTCACTTTCCACATCATTTTAAACTGCTCTTCAGTCGGCTCTGCAGCTTTGGTATCGGTGGAGATCGATTTTCCATTGGCAGACTGTGAATTCTTTTTCCGCAACAAATTGATGGTGATGTCATAAATTCCATTTTCAAAACCATTTACCAGGAAAGACATTTCATCGGTGGTTTCATTGGTTCCGCTTTGGGATTGTCCGTTCGGAGCGGTAAGAGTCTGCACATCTTTCTGGACCGTAATCAAAGGGTAAGACTTTCCTTTTTCCAGGACAAAAGTTTGACGAAAAACTCCCGCTGAATCTTTGATTGCAAGAACCGGAGCAGCAGTTGTTTCGGGATTTACCAATTTTGTGGAATCTGCCGGAACTTCCACAGTGATGGTTTTTCCGGTTTTTGGGTCAACTTTTGTGACGGTTTTTGTTTCTTTTTTACATGAAACCAAGGCTATTGAAAGGAGCGCAATTGCAGTGAGTTTTTTCATTAATGTCTAAAATTTTTGATCAAAAAATTCCGGATTTATTTGGAATTAGCGACAAATTTAAGGTAATTATTCCACCCCCTTTTCCAAATGCTGAAATTTTAACTTTTTTTAATGTTTGCCGAAAGAAAAACCCCTCCAACTTGTTCGCTGAAAGGATTTCGTAGTTATTTTACCGGGGAAAATTTACTTTTCAGACAATTCTTTCAAAGTTTTCAGTCCACCGCCATAAGATTTTTCCATCTCTTTATCCATGAAAAGTTTCATCAGATTCATGGGATAATCCAGCTCGCAATCCATGGTCCAGGTTACATTGGTACTGTTTCCTTCCGGACTGAGAATCAAATCAGAAGTCGCATCACTTTCAAAAGGTTCCTTGAAAAGCATTTTGGTGGACTGTTTTTGATTTGGAACGAGCGCGGTGATTTCATGGCAACCTTTTCCCACTTTGTCGTTTCCGGACCAGCAATATTTATCACCCACTTCTCCGGTTGTTCCAGAATATTCCAATTTCAGGTTTGGATCCAGATGCATCCACGGATTCCATTCGTTAAACGATTTCATGGAATTCATGTGCTGGTACACTTTTTCGGCAGGAGCATTGATTACGGTGGAAGTCTCAAAATGGTACTTTTTACCCATCAGAAACATGATGATTACCAGCAAAACCACTATTGCCAATAAAATTTTTAGGAATTTTTTCATAATAGTTTAATTTTGAAAACAAAGGTAAAATTAAATTTTAAGTAAATTTGTTGACATTCAATAAAATTTTTGCGCAGAATTCGGGCAGCACTCAACGTTAATGCACCTTATTCTTAAAAACAAATGGGACACAAAACATTGTGAACCCAGATCACATCAAAAATAAATCAATGAAAAACCCACTTTTAGAAAACTTTCAAACTCCTTATCAAACCGCACCTTTTCACGAAATCAAGGAGGAACATTTCCTTCCTGCTTTTCAGGAATTGATCAAGATTTCGGAAAAGGAAATAGACGATCTCGTTGAAAACCAAACGGATCCCACTTTTGCCAACCTGATTGAACCGCTTGCTTTTTCAGGTGAAAAACTAGATGTGGTTTCCAATATCTTTTTTAATCTAAATTCAGCCGAAACGAATGACGAAATCCAGAAAATCGCACAGGAAGTTTCGCCACTTTTAACTGAATTTTCAGCAAAGATTTCACAAAATGAAAAACTTTTCATGAAAATCAAGAAAGTCTTTGACGAAAAGGAAAAATACGAGCTGAATGAAGAGCAGCAAATGCTTCTGAATGAAACCTACAAAGGATTTGTCAGAAGTGGCGCACTTTTAAACAATGAAGATAAAGAGAAATTCAAGAATATCTCGATTGAACTTTCCAAAAAATCGCTGCAATTTGGGCAAAATGTTTTGGCGGAAACCAACAATTATTTCAAACACCTCACCAACGAAAAGGAACTGATAGGAATTCCCGAAGCAATTCTTCAGCAATACCGCGAAGAAGCTAAAGAAAGAGGACTGGAAGGTTTTGTGGTGACTTTGCAATATCCGAGTTATATCCCTTTGATGACCTATGCCGAAAACCGCGAATTGAGGAAGGAACTCGCTTTAGCCAGCGGGAAAAAAGGATTTCAGAATAATGAATTCGACAATCAAAATCTAATCAAAGAAATCATTTCATTAAGACAGGAAAAAGCAAAGCTGCTTGGTTACAAGTCTTTTGCGGATTATGTTTTGGAAGAGCGGATGGCAAAATCGCCGGAAAAAGTCAATGCGTTTTTGAATGAACTTCTCCAAAAAGCAAAACCTTTTGCAGAAAAAGAAATCGCGGAACTGAAATCTTTAGCAAAAGCCGATGGAATTGACGAAATCCAAAGTTATGACCACGCTTTCTACGCCGAAAAATTGCGAAAACAGAAATTCGATTTGAATGACGAGGAATTGAAACCTTACTTTCAACTGGAAAAAGTAGAAGAAGCCGTTTTCGGACTAGCAAAAAAACTTTTCGGATTGGAATTTGTGGAGGTCCAAAACATCCAGAAATATCATCCGGAAGTGAAAACCTATTTGGTGAAAGAACGGCAGGATGAATTAAAAGCAGTCCTTTATGTGGATTATTTTCCAAGAAAAGGAAAAAGAGCGGGAGCTTGGATGACGAGCTTCAAAAATCAGTTCAAGAAAAATGGCGAAAATTCCAGGCCGCATATTTCTGTGGTGTGCAATTTTTCGAAACCTACTTCCGATGCGCTAAGTTTGCTGACTTTCCAGGAAGTGACCACGCTATTCCATGAGTTCGGACACGCTTTGCACGGAATTTTGGCCGATACCACCTATCCTAATCTTTCGGGAACTTCGGTGAAATGGGATTTTGTGGAACTTCCGTCGCAGTTTTTGGAAAACTATTGCTACGAACCGGAATTCCTGAAAACCTTCGCGAAACATTATCAAACCGGGGCAATTTTGCCGGATGAGAAAATCCATAAAATTTCAGATTCCAAAAACTTTATGGAAGGTTACCAAACGATGAGGCAACTTGGTTTTGGGATTTTAGACTTGGCATATCATTCCCAACCTGAAAAAGTGGGCGACATCAAAACCTTTGAAGTGGACGAAACCAAAGCCACGAATCTTTATCCATCAAATCCGGAAACGGTGATGAGCACAAGTTTTTCGCATATTTTCCAGGGTGGATATTCGGCGGGATATTATTCCTACAAATGGGCAGAAGTTTTGGATGCGGATGCCTTTCAATATTTCAAGGAAAATGGAATCTTCAATCCTGAAATAGCCGCCAAATATAAGATTCTGCTCTCTTCCGGCGGAACAAAAGACCCGATGGAACTCTACAAAGCCTTCCGCGGAAGCGAACCAAAAGTGGAAAGCTTGCTGAAAAGGGCATTTTCAATGGGATAAAAAAATTGCCGCAAATTCACTGCCAAAGCCTGCGGATTTGTGGCAATCTGTTTTGATTTAAAAACCGAAATTTTTCGGCGTTGCATCAAATTCCTTCAGCAGTTTTTCAAAGACTTTTTCCACAGGAAGAATCTCGTCAATGAGTGCAGAAACCTGCCCGATTTCGAGTTCTCCTTCCTCCAGATCTCCTTCAAACATGCCGTGTTTTGCTCTTGCTCTGCCTAAAGTTTCCTTTAAAGCCTCCACATTTCGTCCGGAATCGTACAGTTTTTCAATTTCGTAATAGAATTTGTTTTTCACCAGACGGACCGGGGCAAGTTCTTTCAGGGTAACGTGTGTATCGCCTTCATTGAGGGAAATGACCTTTTTCTTAAAGTTTTCATGAGAACTCGCCTCCACGGTGGCTGCGAATCTGGAACCGATCTGAACGCCGTCTGCACCCAGAATCATTGCCGCCTTCATTTGTGAACCGAGCCCGATTCCACCCGCAGCAATCAATGGTTTCGAAATATGTCTTTTCACATTGGGGATCAGGCAAAACGTGGTGGTTTCGTCCCTTCCATTGTGACCACCTGCTTCAAAACCTTCGGCAACAATGGCATCAACTCCGGCATCTTCACATTTCATGGCAAACTTCGTGGAAGAAACCACGTGTGCGACTTTCAGACCTTCTTTCTGCAAGGTTTCTGTGTAAGTTTTTGGATTTCCCGCTGAAGTGAAAACGATCTTCACGTCTTCTTCCAAAATGATTTGAATGATTTCATCCAAATTTGGGTACAGCATCGGGACATTGACCCCGAAAGGTTTGTCGGTTGCCTGTTTGCACTTTTGAATATTTTCTCTCAAAATATCGGGATACATGCTGCCTGCACCAATCAATCCCAATCCGCCACAATTGGAAACCGCAGAAGCAAGCCGCCATCCGGAATGCCAAATCATGCCGCCTTGAATGATGGGATATTTGATTTCAAACAAGTTGCAGATTTTGTTCTGATTCTCATTATAGATCTTTTCAGCGATGCCGAAATGGATAAAGTTGCTCATGAAGTAAAAATAAAGAAATGCGGGGAAATAGACAATAGGTTCGCCTGGACTGAAAACTTTTTTGGGATGGTAAATTATGTTTGCGGCGGAAAATGGGCTAAACGAAAAAATCTCCACTATCGCAGAGATTTTATGTACTAATTTCCGGTGTCTGCTTTTCGCCAGTCGGTTCTGAAGGTGCAGTCTTTGTATCGGTCATTAATTGACACGAAAATATGCGGTAATTTTTCTTTCACGTATTTTTCCACCATTTCATTTTTCCGTTTGTTGAGCGCCATCTGTTTGATTCTGCTGTAATCGGTGGTGATGTCTAGTTGGTGTGCATCAATGATATCATTTATTTTCACGATAGCGACCATTTTCCGGTCCTGCACGGTTTCTTCAAAGACATTGGTAATTTCTCCTTTGTGGTGTCCCGCAATCTGGTAAGAAATGGTGGGTGGCAAATTCAGCTTTTCAATTTTGTCTGAACCATCTTCTCCTGTAATTACTCCGGCATTGAACTTTGTTTGTTTGTCGTCAGAAAATCTGAAGGCCGCCTCTTTGAAAGTCATTCTTTCATTGATAATCAGGCTTCTGATGCTATCTAATTCCTTTTTTGCCGTTGCAATTTCTGCAGCGTTTGGTACTGCTTTTAACAGTATATGTCTTGCGTCATACATTTTCCCACTTTTTTTCACGAGCTGAATCAGGTGGTATCCAAATTCAGATTCTACCGGATCGGAAATTTCACCTTCCTGAAGATTTAATGCCGCTGCTTCAAAGGGTTTCACCATTTTTCCGCGCGCAATGTTTTTGTAAAGTCCGCCATTTGCGGCTGAACCTGGATCTTCCGAATAAATCCGTGCCTGACTTTCAAACGATTCTCCATTTTGGATATCCTCTTTAATTTTTTTCAGCTTGGCGATGATTTCATCCTTATGCTCATTGGTAAGTTTCGGATACATTACGATTTGAGAGAGACTTACTTCGTCTTTCACTTGCGGAAGCTGAAATCTGTAAGTGTTAAAGAAATCAGTCACTTCGTTCGGAGTCACATCCGCTTTATCAGTGATTCTCCCGTATTTCATCTGTCCATAATAATTGTCTGTATCAATCTTCTCAATAGCAGTTTTCATTTCAGATGGTGTTCTGAACTTGTAGGCATCCAGCATTGTTTTTTCGTTGGGGAACTGACCCAAAATCTGGTTATATTTTGCAGTAGCATTTTCCTTGATCGCTGCAGAACGGTTTTCAATCAATGTATCGCGTTTTGCTTCATAGATCAGGAGTTTGTTACTGATAATTCCCTCCATAAACTCACATTTATTGGAAACATCGGCTCCTTGCTGTTTTGCGTAATTTGCCTGATCCTGTACATCGGATTCCAAAACGATCTCATCTCCTACCACCGCGGCGATTCCATCGACCAAATCTCCCGGTTTCAATTGGGCATTGGTCTTAATTCCAAAGAAACTAAGAACAAAGGTTAAAACTAGGATGAATTTTATCTGTCTCTTCATATTCATTTTTTAAACGATTTGCAAAATTATCATTCTAAACCAAATAACCTGCAATTTTTTTGATAATTATTTCTTAAAATTCTGCTCAAGACCTTTCAGGAAACCAGGTTCGATCACGATTTTGGTCTTGGCTTTTTGGGCGGCGATGGTTTCCTTCATTTTTTCGTCCAGCACAGCGTCCCTTAGGAGTTCTGCAGCTTCTTCCTGGCTCATCTGTGAAGGTGGCAAAATCTTGTCAATCGCGATGACCAAAAATCTGTCGCCCATTTTGGTTTGGTGGATTCCGGGTTTGAACGGCACTTTGTATTTCGTAAAGACTTCAGCATCTTCGGACATTTCGCCTTTTTCGAAGTTGACCAGAATCTGTTTCTTATCATTTAGTTTCCCGTAATATTTGGTTTTAAGGCCCTCCCAAGATTTTTCATCTTTACTGTTTTTTGAAATTTCAGCCACCAATTTTTCATCGGAAATAATCGCCACTCGTCCTTCAGCACGGTTTCCCCACATGTATTTGGATTTATGTTGGTTGTAATAATCTGTGAGCAGTTGTGGATTCTTATCGATTTCGCCATTCAGGTAATTTGAAAAAATATACTCGGAATAAAGTCCTTTTTTAAATTCATTCAATTCTATCTTAATGGACGGTTGACTGGTGAAATCCTCGCTGTAAAACTTAATCAAATCCTGGCTATTCACTCCGGTAATAGATTCTGTCCAAATTGCCGGCGAGAGCTTTTCTATCTCACTTTTCTTATCGCCAATCAACTTTCTGATGTCGCCAACCGTGGTTTTATGTCCTCTGTATTGATAAAGAACCGTGTTATCATTTGCCGAATTAAAATTCTGGTAAGATTTTTTCACGTTTTGTAATTCGGGATACTCTTTATAGCTAGGATCAGATTTCAGAAAAGCGATCATTTTATCCTGCAAAAGCTCTCCGTACAGAGAACCATTCAATTCACGGATGTAGAAATCCCTGTTTTTTTCGGTTAAAGCATAAGGTTCCACATTATAGATATAGAAGACAAAATATTTATCACCAAAAAGAATCGGTTCCGGAACATAGAATCCTGCCTTTTTTCCTTGAAACTGGGCGTAAATCTCATCTGGAAGTGTTGGCGAACCCATCACTACTCCACCGTTATTTTTTTCATGGTCAGTAGCTCCGTAAAGTTTTGCCACTTCCGGAAAGGTTTTTCCTGCTTTTAAATCGCTGTAAATCTTTGTTCTAATGGATTCGGAATTGTCATCTTTCGGATAAGAAATCGTTCCAAAAACCATATATCCCAAACTCGGGCGGGAATCATAAACTTTCGCAAATCCCACATATCTGGGCGTGTCCTGAAATTTCGTCAAAGCATTATTCGGCAAATTTTTCAGTTCGGAATAGAGCGAGTTGTCTACGCTTCCGGGCTTGATGTAGAAAGGGACCGCACTAGATTTGGTGTATTTGGAAACCGCCTCTTCCATGGTGATTTTCCCGGATTTCACATCATCATAGATTTGCCGATAATTATTGGTATCGCCATCGGTTTTCTGCACGATGAAAAGGAGCACCTTTTTTTCCGTCTGCAAATCCTTCATATAGTCATTCAGCACAGGATCTATCACTTGTTTTGGGAAGAAAAATTTACTGCGGAGCTCTCCTTCTTTATCCATCATTTTTTCGCGAAAAGCGGCGGTGGTATCTACTTTTTTATCAGCGGCAAACTGTTGCAGCAAATGGAAGTCTTCGGCAGAAGCAATTGTTTTCTCAATCCCGTTGTTTTCCAGGCCGTATTTGTACTCGGTCTTAAACTTTTCGAGCGAGATGCTGTCTTTGCCTATGATTAAATACTGTGCCTCCAAAAATGTGCCGAATCCCAATACCAGCACAAAACCAAATAGTTTTCTCATTTTTTTGTTCTTCTAATTTTCGAAGATTTTCCTGAATTTTATATTTCTACACTTCCACTTCAAAAGTGGTCAATTCCTTAAAGTTTTTGATTCTGGCAATCATTTCGCCTTCAGTGACTTCCTGTAATTTTTCGGTACCGAACTTTTCCACGGTGAATGAAGCCATCGCAGAGCCATAGATCAAGGCAGATTTCATGGTTTCAAAGCCAAAATCTTCTTTTTTAGCCAAATAAGATGCAAAGCCGCCTGCAAAAGTGTCTCCAGCTCCAGTTGGATCAAAGACTTCTTCCAAAGGAAGCGCCGGAATCGCGAAAATTCTTCCTTCATTGAAAAGCAGTGCGCCGTGTTCCCCTTTTTTGATGATGACGATATCCGGACCCATTTCCTGGATTTTTTTTGCCGCCTTCACCAGGGAATATTCTCCGGAAAGTTGCCGTGCTTCTTCATCGTTAATGGTGATTACATCCGTCCTTGCAATCATCTGCATCAAAGTATCCCATGCCGTATCCATCCAGAAATTCATGGTGTCCAAAATAACCAAATCCGGGCGTCTGTTCATTTTTTCCAAAACGGAAAGCTGAACTCCGGGATGCAGATTTCCCAACAGGAGGATTTGTGCATCCTGCATGGAATCCGGAATTTTTGGGTCAAAGTTTTCCAACACGTTTACCTCGGTCACCAAAGTATCACGGGTGTTCAGGTCATTTCGATACTTCCCACTCCAGAAGAATGTTTTCCCATCTGAAATCACTTCAATTCCCTCAATGTTGATTCCTCTGTTATGAAGCATTTCCAAATCAGATTTCGGGAAATCTCCTCCAACTACAGAAACGATTCCCGAAGGGATTTTCAACACAGACGAAGCGAGCGTAATATATGTTGCGGCACCGCCCAAAATCTTATCCGTTTTTCCAAATGGGGTTTCAATTGCATCGAAAGCAACCGAACCGACGACTAATAGTTTCATTTATAAATATATTTTTTGTTTCATTTTTTTGATGAAGTCACACATGGTCCTACCTGACTTCATCTTTAGCAGCGGATATGCATCTTGCAAGGAATGAAATCCAAGTGAAGCACATCTTGCCCATTCAATTATAAACCCCGCTTTTTCTCACCTATTTCCACTGAAAAGTGTCGATCAAATGCAGCAAGTCCTTTTTGATATATTCCACGGCGGGTCCTATTGAATCCGGTTTTGGCCGAGAATTGAAATACAAATTCGCAGTCACATAATGCCTGGTGGAATCCGTCACAAAAAACTGCAGATTCGATGCAGACGGACCTTTCAATTCATAGAAATTTCCAAAAACCTTTTTTTCTGGATAGCTGAAAGATTTTGTATCGATGGATGTGGCTTTGATCGTGTGCTCATAAACCATTTTCTCAGACTCCTTCACGTGGAGTGCGAAGTCATTCTTTATCGGGAAATAGGTCAGAAACACTTTTGCCTTCATTTTCGGGTAGTTGATATAATACCAACAGTTTTCTTTAGCATTGTCAATTTTGGCAAAATCGGAATATTCAAAAGTGAAATTGCAGGGCGACGAAAAACTCACATATTTCGGCTGCGGATATTCTAGACGCAGTTCGCCAGATGGTTTAGGTTTTGTCTCTTTGCCGCAAGAAACTATCATGATGGTTAAAAAGATGAATATGAGTTTTTTAAACATTGGGCAAAAATAGTTTTTTTTGTCCGAAGTTGGAAGTACAATGTCGGAAGTTTTACCATAAAGGTCAAAGGAAATCTCAATAATTTGACCAAAAACTTGAATTATTGAAAAGAAAAAGATTTAGGAACCTTCCGATTTTTTTGCATTATCAATCATTTAATTCTGGAAAGATTCCTAAATCCCTGTAAAACAAATTTCCATTAGAACTGGAATTCTATCTTTTAGATGAAGAAAACACCTTTAGGTTAAAGGAAAAAATGATTCTTTTTCAGTTGATTAAATCGATTGCAAAAATCTGCAAATCCTCAAATTAACGAGTTCAAATAATTCTCCAATGGTTTCGGAAATGATTTGTAGTGAAAATCCTCAAAATCTGAAACCAAAAAACCGTTTTCTTCCCCAAACTTTTGAAACTCCCTTTTTGAATTCAATTTCACCTTATAAATATGAATCGTCAAATTTTTGTGGGTGAGTTTATGCGAAATCGTTTTTTGAGCGCCGATATACTTTTCAAAACTTTTCGGTATTTCCGTCGGAAATTCATACAGCCTTTTCCAGATGAAATCGTCTTTTCTTTGCCGGATTAGAAAAGATTTTCCAAATTCCACAAAAAAATACTCCAATTCCAAATCGGTGATTTTGACTTTTTTCGACTTCTGCGGAAAATCCTGAACCTTTCCAGAATTAAAGGCGAGACAATCAAAATTTAAAGGGCAGGTTTCACATTTTGGATTTTTAGGTTTACAGATTTCCGAGCCCAAATCCATCATCGCTTCGTTATAATGTCCGGGATTCTTTTCCGGCATCATCATTAAAGCCAAATCTGAAAAGTAGGAGAACGCTTTGGAATCCGAAATATCAAAATCATCAGCAAAAACCCGGGACAAAACCCGATAGAAATTTCCATCCACCGCAGGAATCTTTTCATTAAAGCAAATGCTAGAAATGGCAGCTGCGGTATATTTCCCGACACCTTTTAATTTTAAAATGTCCTCATATTTTTTGGGAAATTTTCCATTAAAATCATTCACGATTTGTTGGGAAGCATGATGCAGATTCAAGGCGCGGGAATAATAACCGAGTCCCTTCCAATACAGCAAAACTTCGTCGTTATCGGCATTTGCCAGAGTTTGCACATCCGGAAATCTCTGGATGAAATTTTCATAGTGATTAAGGCCTTGTTCGATTCTGGTCTGCTGGAAAATGATTTCGCAAATCCAAATCTTGTAGGGATCTTTGGTCTTTCGGAAAGGCAGGTCTCTGCCATGGATTTTGTACCAAGCCAATAGTTTTGCACCAATGTGAAGAAAATCAGCGGTTTGTTTTTTTGTTTTCAAAAAATGTTCATATATTTGCACACCAAAAATATAAATAAATACAGGAAATGACAAAGGCAGAATTGGTAAATACCATCTCAAATAAGTTGGGAACGGAAAAGAATGAAACTCAGAAAGTTATCGAGGCGTTCATGCAGGAAATCAGAACTTCGATGTACAATGGTGACAATGTTTATTTAAGAGGTTTCGGATCTTTCATCATCAAAACCAGAGCGGCAAAGACGGGAAGAAACATCTCCAAGAACACCGCGATCGAAATTCCAGCACACAATATCCCGGCTTTCAAACCTTCAAAAACTTTTGTGGAGAAAGTAAAAACCAAAGTTGCAGTAAAATAATTAATCTATTAATAAAATCTTTAAATTATGCCAAGCGGAAAGAAAAGAAAAAGACACAAGGTAGCGACCCACAAGAGAAAGAAAAGAAGGAGAGCAAACAGACACAAGAAAAAATAATCGCTCCGCGGTTTTCAATATACAATATAGTTGGTGTTTTTAATTTTTTAAAATTTCGCCGACTATATTTTTGTTTTTAAGCGGATCCTTTCCAACGCACAAAATTTTTTCTTAAAAACAAAAATACTGTATAAGAAATTGAATATCTGATCGATAGAAAAAAAATGTCAATTTCTTAATTACACCTTAATTACAACTGCAATTAAGAATTCACCGACAAAAGCTGAGACTTTTGGCCCAGCTTTTACTGAAAATACTTAATGATTAACATACGCAATGAAGAAAGAACTGATCATATCACATGAAGATGAGCAATCCAAAATTGCCCTGCTTGAAGACGGAAGGCTTTTTGAACTCCATGAACAGGAGGACAAAAGCGAATTCGTGGTGGGCGACCTATTTATAGGTAAAGTAAGAAAACTGGCACCAAACCTGAACGCTTCGTTCGTGAACATCGGATACGAAAAAGACGCATTTCTGCACTACCAGGATTTGGGCCCGCAATTTTTGACTTATAAAAAATTCCTCCAAGACACGGTTTCCAAAAAGCAAACTTCCTCTTCACTGAAGAACTTCGACATTCAGAAGGAAATTCCGAAAAACGGAACCATCGAAAAAGTTCTGGCAAAAGACGAGAGCGTGCTTCTTCAAATTACGAAAGAACCGATTTCCACTAAAGGACCGAGAATTTCCACCCAAATTTCATTGACCGGGCGGTTTTTGGTTTTGATCCCGTTTGACAAAAGTGTTTCCATATCGAAAAAAATCGCAAGCAGCGAAGAAAGGGAACGATTGAAAACTTTGATTGAAAGCATCAAACCGGAAGGTTTCGGGGTGATCATCAGAACCGTAGCTGAAGGAAAAAAAGTTGCGGAACTCCACAATGACATGAATCAATTGGTTCAAAAATGGGAAACCGCCTTTAAAAACATCCAGAAAAATAAAGTTCCGAGCAAGATTCTGAGCGAAGAAGATAAAGCTTCCGAAATCCTGCGGGACAAGTTCAATTCCGATTTCGTGTCCATCATTTGCGATGATGAAAATATGGTTCGGGAAATGCGAAACTACCTGGAAGTGATTGCTCCGGAAAAGAAAAACATCGTACATTTCTACGACAAACCAACTCCACTGATGGAATATTACAATGTGGAGAAACAAATGAAGCAGAGCTTCGGAAAACACGTGAATATTCCGAGTTCGAAAGGTGCGTATCTGGTCATCGAGCACACTGAGGCGCTGCACGTGGTGGATGTGAATTCCGGACCGAACATCAATTCGGCGCCATCCAACAAAGAACACGCGCTGAACGTAAACAAAATGGCCGCAACGGAAATCGCGCGCCAATTGCGTCTTCGCGACATGGGTGGAATCATCGTCATAGACTTTATTGACATGATTAATCCTGATCACCGAAAAGAACTCTATGAGCACCTCAAAGAGGAAATGAAACGTGACAAGGCAAGACACAAAATCCTACCTCCGAGCAAATTCGGGCTCATCCAAATTACGCGACAAAGAACGCGGCCAGAAAAACAAATCGAAACCGCGGAAGTCAATCCAAATGCGGAAGGCGAAATCCTGCCTCCAATCGTGGTGGTAGAGAGAATGGAGGAAAGAATCCGAAATATCATTCAGCAGCACAAAGGGAAAATCTTCCTGCATGCGCATCCATTCGTGGAAGCATACCTCACAAAGGGAATCGTGAGCATTCAAACAAAATGGTATCTGAAATACAAAAAATGGGTGACCATCATTCCAAGAGACTCGTTCAAATATTTAGAATATAAAATTATCAACTCCAAGAAGGAGGAACTGGCAAGTTATTCAAACTGAGGAAGCAAAATATAATCTGGATGATTAATGACCCTTCGTCCTAAAATCAAACTCTCGAAATTTTTATTTCGGGAGTTTTTTGGATCAAGTACAAAACTTGGGGGATTAGGCAAAAAGTTTCGATAATCTGAACAGGAAAAACGACCTGTCCTTCACTCCCCTGAGCTGCATTCTGAAGTTTTTGATTTTGGCGTTGAACGATTCCGCAGAAGCGTTTGTACTCCTGTGGTTGAAGTAGTTCAGGATGTCGT